>DASPPG010000131.1:0-30335 GCA_035625625.1 Solirubrobacteraceae bacterium | reverse complement strand
CCGACCAAGAACGTGACCGCGTCAGCCGTGTCGCCAACCAGGTTGGCGTAGCCCGGAAACGGGCCGATCAGAAAGCACGTCGACCCCAGGGCAAAGCAGAGCGCCATCCAGCGCCGGCGAGTCACGTCTCAGCACTTGCGTCCGGCCACGACGGCGATGCGGCGCCAGCGCGCAGAGCGAGCCGCCATTGCCTTGGTCATGGGGCAAGTTCAGCGACCTGCCTGCGGCGTCGCATCACCCAAACCGGGCGAAGCAAAGCGCATCGCGGCACCTGCGTGGTCGACGCTCAAACTGGCATCGATGAAGCTCGCTCCAACGAGCGAGGCGGAGCCCCGCCGTGACCGAAGCGCCCCCGCCGCAGCGTGCCAGGCACCAGCGGGTTCAGCGTCCGAAGAGGCAATCTCGGCGGGGGATCAGGCCGTCGCAACGCCAGGCGTTCCGAGCAATCTGAGGCCGATTCTCCGCGCGCATGCAGAGACGAAGCGGCAGAGCCACTGTCCGGGCTGTCGGCAATGGTCAAAGCAGGAGAGCCGGGGTTCTGCGCATTTCGCGATCCCTGAGTCCCCCAACACCCCTTCCGCGCTCGCGCCCGATAGCTCCTCATTCGTTGGCGGCCACCTCGCAGGTGGGCCGTTCGGGTGTTCCACGTAGAACACCCGACAAGCGACCCCTCGTTACGCGGGATCACAGTTTCCGGATGCCGCAACCCAGGATGCGGAGAAGGGTCGTCGCGCCGGCCTGGTCCAGAATGATCTGGAACCCGCCTCGGTGCGGCGTGACGCGGGCTTCGCATCCCGTTGGCGCTGACGAGCGCGTTCCTGGAGTCGCGTGGCTGCGGCGCGGTGGTCAGGCTCGGGCTCAGGACGCCGCGGCATGGGGTTCATCGGTCTCTCAATCTCGGTCTCAAGTTGGCGGACAGACCAGCGTCGATCGACCGCCAGCCGCAATCCGCGTGCGAGGCGGAGCGCCGACGGCTTGGCTGTCGCTCAACTGCTCCACGGCTGTCGGCATCTCGCACTCGGGGCCGCACAACATGTCGGGCACCACTCCTCGAGCCACTCAGCGCGATGGCTCACCGTGGCCTCCTCGCGGAGCACCGCGCCCTCGCTGGTGATGCGATGCACCCGCACTTAGCTGGCATCGGACGGACCCTGAGGTCCGCCGCCGGAGGGCCGGCGGCGGCCCGTGTCAGCCCTGGAGATATGGAAGCGGGACGGGCACGCGGAGCGCGTCCACTCCGCGTCCACTAGATCCACAACGACCCTAAATCGGCCACAACAGCTGCACACTCCGGATTGTGGCTGTTTGCAGGGATTTCGTGCCCGTCCGAGAGCGTCCGTGAACGCTCGAAACACCCTCACCCTTCCATGGTAAGGAAGGGGTCGTCGGTTCGAGTCCGACACAGGGCTTTCCACCTGTTTCCAGGGGTTTTGCATTAGGCGGAGGAGTCTTGGAATTGGCCGACCGTCAGCGTTCCGTCCGTAGGGCCGAGCGAATACGTTCCGGGAGCGATCGGGATGACGGCGGGAGGGACAAGGCCGCGGCAACCTAGAGCCTGTCGCGAGCGCGCGCACAATCACCTAAGTAAGCAATCGCTCAGGTCGCTCGCGCCGCTTGGCCACGATCGGAGTCTCTGTGAGCCGCCGTGACGCGCTTTGGCGAGTTTCGCTTCAGGGCCGTCGTGCGACCAGGCTTGCGATCGCTCGGGCCCCGCCGGAGCGTGCGTGCACTCCCTCTTGGTAGCGGAGCAGATCGAGTTCGGCGAACGCATCGCGCAGCTCGCCCGGCTCGAGCAGAAACCGTTTATCGAAGTTCTTGCCGAGCTGGTCGACATGCGCGGTCGTGACGGTCTCCGCGAGCACCAGGCCACCGGGAGCGAGCGCCGCAGCGAGCCTGGCGAACAGGCTTCGCTGCACGTAGTTGAGCTGCACGATCACGTCGTACGTGCCGTCCGGCAGCGGGTCGGTCTCGAGGTTGAGGCGCAGGGCCCTAACGGGAAGCTGCCGTTCGGTGGCGGCAGCCGCCAGTGCGTCGATCGCGACGTCGGAGATGTCGAGCGCGTCGACCGTGAACCCGCGCCGGGCGAGGTAGACGGCGTTGCGTCCGTCCCCGCACCCGACATCGAGTGCGCGCCGGCCACGCACGCTCGAGAGCAGCCCGCGGTTCTCCACCAGCCATGGCGCGGGCGCGGACGCGAACGGGAGCACCCCGCGTTCGGCATAGCGGCGGTTCCAACGCTCGCGTGCGCCCGCCCCGTCCCCCCGGGCAGGTGGTGATTGGCCTCCGCTTCGGCCCGCCGGCGGCATGCTCAGCGCTCGTCGAAGCGCCGGTCGGCCCGAACCTCGTGCACCCGCCTGGCGGCGTGCTCGAGCCATGCGGTGCGCTCGGCGGCGAAGGAGTCGAAGGCCGGCACGTACGGCTTTATGTCCAGGACCGGTGTGCCGTCGAGCAGATCGACGCCGGTGATCTCCAGCACCGACCCCGCGATCCCCTCGAGTCGCACGACCGAGATCCCGATCGGGTTGGGGTGCCGCGGCGAGCGCGTCGCGAAGATGCCGCGCATCGTGTCGTCGAGGAACGGCAGCACCTCAAGGCCACCCGGCGCTCCGCGGTGCAGGTGCGTGATTAGGTGAAGATGCGAGAACCCATCGAGATCCCGCAGCCCTGCGACAAGCTCCTCGCGGATCTCAACCCGCGCCCGCACCTCGCCGGCGGCGACGGACTGCAGCGGCATTCCCTCAAGCCCCGCGAACGGTGACCGTACGACGCCCACCGCGCGGTACCTGATCGTTAGGAAAGGATCGGCGAATGGCACCGACCACGACCCTAGCGGTCCTGTCGGCTCGAGGGGCGGCCAGGAATGCCGGGTTGTGCGGGTCGTTCTCCCACGCCACCCCCCGGGGCATTCCGAAGCCGGTAGCGTTGATTTCGACGTGTTCAAGTGCGACGACGGCGCGCTGGCGGTCACGTACGCTGATGGCAGTGCAGCCTCCTGGCCTTCTGACCCTTGCCGGCGATCACGTTCGTCTGGAACCTTTGACTCTCGGGCACGTTCCGGCGCTCGTTGCTGCCGTCAACGAGGAACCAGCGTCGTTCCGTTTCAGCACGGCACCAGATACCGAGGCCGCGATGTCGGCGTGGGTCCGGGACGCGTTGGCCGCGCGCGAAGCTGGGCGCGAGCTCCCCTTTGCAACGTACTCGTTCGCTCACGAGCGGATCGTCGGCTCGACCCGCTTTTACGAGCTGGAATGCTGGCGCTCGCCGCTGGAGAGTTCACAGCGCGATCCGGGCCCCGACGCTTGCCTGATCGGCTACACATGGCTGGGAGCGTCCGCGCAGCGAACGGCGTGCAACGCCGAGGCCAAGCTATTGATGCTGTCCCACGCCTTCGAGACCTGGCGGGTGCATCGGGTCGCGTTCCGAATCGACGCGCGTAACGTTCGCTCGCGGTTGGCGGTCGAACGTCTCGGCGCCAAGTTCGAGGGGGTCCGGCGTGCTGAGCGGCTTGGCGCTGACGGCGCAGTCCGAGACTCCGCGTTCTATTCGATCCTCGCCGCAGAGTGGCCGGCAGTCAAGAAGGGTCTGATCGGTCGCCTCGCGCCGTCACGAGGGGAGCCGGGCGGTACGAACCGGCCGACTGACCGCGATGAGGCATGACACTATCCGGAGCGGCCGGCACGGACGATCGGATTCGCTCTCTCCGTAACGAGAGCTGCGCGACCGCAAGGTGGACCCCAGGATGCGTCCGCTGGCGCGAACGCCGGACCGGCGCTTGGCCGCACGCAAGTCGTCGTCCCGGCCCGGACCGGATTTCATGTTCGATCGCACGACTTCGCACCGCCCCCCGCGCTCTCGCTCCGCGCGGGTCACGCCGCTAGATCCGGCGGGCCGTTAGCGAACAGCCCGGAAAGACAGTGACCGTCAAAAAGGCACATAGGCGAGCGACACCCGTCACATACTGTCGGCGGGGAGTGGGTTGATGCCGTCGACGCAAGCACGCTTGACAGCCTTGATCCGGCGACGGGTCGCGTTCTCGGCTCGGTCCCTGTGGGCGGCAGCCCCAACATCGATCGCGCGGTTACAGCGGCGCGCCGGGCGCTGAGTGACCCGGCCTGGCGGCATATGGGGCCGTCCGAGCGGGTCGTTTGGTGTGGCCTCTGGCGGATCTCATCGAGGAGCACACCCAGGAGTTCGCGCCTCGACCCACTCGACAAGGGCAAGCCGGTTTCTGCGGCGCGGGCAGCGGACGTCCCGCTGTCGGTCGATCTGTTCCGCTACATGGCTGGGTAGTCGACGAAGGTCGAGGGGAACACGATCCCGGTTCGGATCCCCTACAAGGCTGACGCCCGATTCTTCACGTACACGTGCGTCAACCGGTTGGTGTCGTCGTGCAGATCATCCCCTGGAACTATGCGCTAATGATGGCCGCCTGCAAGCTGGAGCCCGCGCTTGCGGTCGGATCCAGCATCGTCCTCAAGCCGGCTGAAGAGACGCCGCTGTCGATGGCGCTCCTGGGTGGGCTCAGTCAAGAGACGGGCTTCCCCGACGGCGTTTTCAACTTTGTGACCGGGTACGGCGAGGCCGCCGGTGCGGCGCTCGTTGCCCATCCGGGTGTCGACGAGATCTCGTTCACCGGTTCGACGGAGGTTGGCAAGCTGATCGTCGGGCAGGCGGCGGCAATCTCAAGCGCGTATCAATCGAGCTCGGCGGCAGGTCGCCGAGTGTCGAGGAGGTGATCGATGGTCTCGTCAGCCGGGCGAACGAGATCCGCCTGGGCCTCGACTCGACGACCGACATGGGGCCGCTGATCTCCGAAGTCCGGCGCGACCGTGTTAGCGGTTACGTCCATAGTGGCGTCGAGGATGGCGCGACCCGTCGCCGCCGGCGGTGCCGCACATGGTGACGCCGGCTACTTCCACCGGCCGACCGTCTTGGTCGACCTGCCGCCTACGGCGCGCGCGATGCGTGAGGAGAGCTTCGGTCCGGTCGTGGCGGTGACTCCCGTGGACAAGCAAGACGAGATCGTCGCTGCCGCGAACGGCAGCCCCCACGGACTCGCGGCCGCGGTGTGGACGCGCGACATCTCCCGGGCGCACCGCGTCGCCGAGGCGCTACAGGCCGGCACGGTGTGCGTCAACACGCACCACATCTACGACGCTGCGATGCCCTTCGGAGGCTTCGAGCAGTCCGGTTGGGGACGCGAGATGGGTCACGCTGTGCTCGACATCTACACCGAGACCGAGACGGTCTGGGTCGAGTTGTAGCTCGACGCAGACCTGGCGATCTCGGTCAGAGTGAGATAACCACCGACTTGGTCTGCAGGTATTCGTCGAGGCCCTCGGGCCCGTTCTCGCGTCCGTAGCCGGACTGGTCATAGCCGCCGAACGGCATGGAGACGTCCATCTTGGCCCACCCATTGACCCAGACGATTCCCGCCCGGAGCGCGTCCGCGACGCGGTGCGCCCGAGCCATGTCGGAGGTCTGGAGGCCCGCGGCGAGGCCGTACGGTGTCCCGTTGGCCATCGAGATCGCCTCGGCCTCGGTGTCGAACGCCTGCACCGTGAGCACCGGGCCGAAGATCTCCTCCTGGACGTATCGCGAGTCCTGACCGACACCCGCGAGGACCGCGGGCCAGACGTAGAACCCGTCCGCGGGGACGGGCGCGCGGTCGTTCCCTAGCACCTGTATGTCGTCGCCGTACGCGCTGTTCAGGGAGGAGCGGACCTTCTCGACATGCTTGGCGCCCACCATCGGGCCGACGACGGTCGCCTCGTCGAACGGGTCGCCGACCGGTACATACGGGCACGCGGCGGCGACGGCGCCGAGCACCTCGTCGAACACCGGACGCTCTACCAGAAGTCGACTGCCAGCCATGCAGAACTGACCGGTGTTGAACACGAACGCCTGCAACGCGGTCTGTATGGCGGCATCGAGGTCGGCGCCGGCGAAGATGATGTTCGCGCCCTTGCCGCCCAACTCCACCGTCACCTTCTTCAGTGTGTCGCTCGCGAGCCGAGCCACGTGGCCCCGGTCTGGGTCGAGCCGATGAACGCGACCTTGTCGACCCCGGAGCTACGCACGAGCGCCTCGCCTGTGGCGGCGCCTCCGGTGAGGACGTTGACCACACCGTCGGGGACGCCGGCCTCCTGGAGGATCTCAGCGACGCGGAGCGCGGTCAGCGGGGTCTCCTCGGCGGGTTTGTGGACGATCGTGTTGCCTGCGGCCAGGGCGGGCGCGAGCTTGGAGGCCGAGAGGATCATTGGGAAGTTGAACGGCGTGATGGCCGCCACCGCGCCGACTGGCTCCCGGCGCGTGTAAGAAAACGTCTCATTGGCCGTCGGGCGCGCGGCGCCTTCCAACCCGGCCGCGAGGCTGCCGTGGTACTCGAAGGTCTCGATCGCGGTCGGCACGTCGATCATCCGGGTGAAGCCGAGTGGTTTGCCCGCGTCGAGCGTCTCCAGCTCGTGTGCGACAGGGCCAGGACCCTACTGTCACACCAGGGACGAGCCGCGCCTGAGCGGACTGCAGCCGCTCCGCTGCGGTAAGACCAGAAGACCGACCAGGAGGTCTTCGTTGGCGAGAAGCATGTTCTCGTGGATTGACGTGAGAGCGCCGAGTTGGGCGCCGAATGCGGACAGACCCGCGGTGCCGCGCGCGCCTTGCAGAACGCCGGAAGCGGATCCGTACCCAGGCGGCCCGAGCGTCCTTTGGGGCCGTGGAGCGAGGCGTTCGGTGTCTTCAACAGTTCGCTGCCAGAATCACGTCAAGCGTGTGATCCGGCCTCCCCGTAGACGCTGTGATGCTTCAAGTGTCCGATGCTCCCTCAACGGTGAAATGGAGATGCAGAGTGGCTGAACAGACAACATCAGGTGTTACCGGGGGAGGGGCTGATGGTGTTCCGGAGCCGATTCGTAACGGCGAGGGCGCTTCGATCATGGGGCCGCGGAACGTTGCGCTGGAGCGCGAGAACCCCGACCTGCTGGTCTCGCCTAGAACCGACAACGGAACGATCCCGAACCTCAAGTTCTCCTTCGCGACTGCGCGGAACCGCGTGCTGAGTGGCGGGTGGGCGCGCGAGGTCACGATTCGCGAGTTGCCTTCGGCAACCGAGCTGGCGGGCGTCAACATGCGGCTGACGCCGGGCGGGATTCGCGAGATGCATTGGCACAAGGAGGCCGAGTGGTCCTACATGTTGGCCGGCAGGGCGCGGATCACTGCCGTTGACCCCGACGGGCGGAACTTCATCGACGATGTCGGGGAGGGGGATCTGTGGTACTTCCCGGGGGGAACGCCGCACTCGATCCAGGGGCTCGAGGAGGGCTGCGAGTTCCTGCTGGTGTTCGACGACGGCCACTTCTCCGAGAACGAGACGTTCCTGATCACCGACCTGTTCAAGCACCTGCCCCTCGAGGTGCTGGCCCACAACTTCGGGGTGCCGCAGGCCGCCTTCAAGGACATCCCGGTTGACATCGTGCACGACCGCTACGTGTTCGCGGGTCAGGTGCCGCCCCCGATCGAGCAAGACGCGGTGCGGTCGCCCGCGGGGTCGGTGGTCCAGACGTTCAGTCATCGTCTGCTCGAGCAGGAGCCGATCAAGTGCCCCGGAGGGCAGGTCCGGATCGCCGATTCCATCACGACCTTCCCGGCGTCAAAGACCGTCACGTGCGCCCGGGTGGAGATCGAACCCGGCGCGATGCGCGAGATCCACTGGCATCCCACGACCGATGAGTGGCAGTACTACCTCTCGGGCCAGGGGCGCATGACCGTGTTCGCCTCGAGCGAGAAGGCGCGGACGTTCGACTACCGCGCCGGTGACGTGGGCGTGGTTCCGTTTGCGATGGCCCACTACGTCGAGAACACGGGCGAGGACACGCTGTGCTTCCTGGAGATGTTCCGCAGTGATCATTTCGCCGACGTCTCGCTCAACCAGTGGATGGCCCTGACGCCACCCGAGCTCGTCAAAGCCCACCTCAACCTAAGCCACGAGACGATGGCCGCCCTCCACAAGGACAAGCAGATCATCGTCTAATAAGCGAACGCCTGACCGACAGCAGGGCATGGACAGCGGCGACGCCGGCCCCAGCGGCCGACCCAGCGCCGCTCTGCCGGCTGGCGAAACTCAGGAAAGTGTCGAGGCACCTGCTCTCGAGCGAAAAGCACAAGCGATGGATCGGGTGCGGATGTGGGCGTATGAGGGTGACGGAGGTGCGTTGATCGGCGCGCGGCTCGTTGCTAGGTTTGGCCCGGGAGTTACTGCACGACCCGAGGTCGCGGTTTGTTTGGACGGGCGCCTGTCCGCCGCGCAGGTGTTCACCGCGCTGAACGACGTTCGGCCCGCCCACGCCGTCCTGGTCGAGGAGAGCGCGTCCAACCTCAGCGACCTGCACAAAGCGTGGCCGATCACCGAGCGCGATACCGGCCGCAACCGTCCGGTCATCGCGATCATCGGCGACGGGTCCTTCCATACTCGCTTCAGTCAATCTGGAACGCCGCGAAACTGCACCTCCCGATCCTGATCGTGATCCTTCGCAACGACGAGTGCAGGATCCTCAAATCCTTCGCCGTCGTCGAGCAGACCCCGGCGTTCCCGGCCTCGAGCTTCCCGCCTGAACTACGTCTCGATCGCCGAGGGGTATGGCTGCGACGCGGCTCGCGTCGACGACATCGACGCGATCAAACGGGCCGCGGCCGCGGCATGGTCTAAGAACGTCCCCACCGTCCTCGAGAGCCCGATCTTTCCCCAGGTGCCGCTGCTGATCTGAAACAAGGATCAGATGCTCGTGAGGATCACTGATGCTACAACGCTCCGTCCATCGAGCCTGGAGGCCGTGACCGTCGCGAGTGCCCTGCTCTGCACCTCTCATTTCGTTGCCCCGCACTGAGATTGAACTGTCGGGTCCTCCCGGTCATAGAAGCCCGCATGTGTCGCCTTTCTGCACCCTCCGAGCCTTTGCAACCTCTCCCTGGTCCATGATTATGGAAGGGGTCCTCGGTTCGAGTCCGGCAGCGGGCTCGCTCCGTCCCCACCCGCGGTGACTGCCCCTTCGGCGTGGATCCGAGCGTCTGGTTCGTCCAGGCCGCGTGAGCATGCCGCAACGTCCGCGGTCTGCTCGGGCAAAAGCGCAAAGCTCCTTTGCGCGCTCCAGGAAGCGCCACGGTCCCGACGGAGCCGCGCCGGCCGCAGCTACACGGGAACATCATGCCCCCGTGCGCCGCACTCTTCAACTACTCCGGTCAACCCTCAGCTGGCCACCGGCTGATCCACCCGGCGGCGGACTACGACCACCGCGCCCACGCCGATGCCGAGCAGCGCTAGTACCACAGCCGCACCGATGCCGGCGTCGCGCCAATGGAACCCATCCTGAGACAACGGCGCCGCCGGGTGACCCGCAGACGCGGCCGAAGCACGGTTTGCGGTCGTAGGCCAGCCGCCCTCCGAAGCAAACCGCCGCTCGACGCTCGCCTGTACAGCATCAAGCCGGCGCTGCTGCGCGGCTGCCCGCAGCTGGGCGATCGAAGCTCGCACATGGGAACTCGGAGCCGACCCCGTGGACGGGCCGTACTCGAAGAACCTCGCATAGGCGACCGACGGGGCGCTGGCCGCGAGGATCAGCGTCGCCACGACCACCAGCCCCTTGATCGATTTGACCATACTTCCTCCTCTACTTGTTGGTTGACATTCAGTGGTAGAAGTACGGGTCCGGGGCCCGCACCTCGGTGATCCGATCGACGGCAGCTCGTCGCGCGCTGCCGTCTTGCGAACCGCCTCGGGGATTGGCGCGTAATAGACGCAGAACGTGCAGCGCTTATCCGCGCACATCGGAATGCACCCAGGTCACGCACTCCTCCTCGTTTCGCTCACTCACGCCAAGACAAACCTCCGCGCCACCGTTCGCGAGTGGGATCTCAAGCCACTCGACGTTTGCCAGCTTTCGCTGGGGGTACGGACTCGCGAATGGTTAGGGATCGTCCTCTTTGAATAGAGAAGAGGAGTTAGCAAGCGCTGCTGATACGTAGAACGGCCAGATCCAACAGCGGCAACCGGGGACACCCACGAACGCCCGCCCGTCGGAGGCTGCGAGGACACCCACGGCCCATTGCTGGCGCGCGATACTGCCCACGATTCCGTTCGTGGCCAACAACTCGGCCGCCACCCCCGGGGCGTGTGATCGCCTGGTCGCCGAAGCGCTCCTAGACCTCGAACCGTTGCCACGGTGAAAGCAATTGCCGGCGGGGCCAACCCCCAGCGCCTTGACGCCGCGCCTCCGCGGGTGTTCTGCGGAGTCCTGGCGCTTGGTCCCTGTACCTGTTGCGCTCGCCCCAGGCATGGCGGTGGTGGTGATCATCAGGGGGAGGTGGCGGAGCCGGGCCGCGCTCTTGGGCAGACGCCTGGGCGGCGACGGCTCACGCCACTCTTTCCAGCTCCGCCTACGAGTTCTGCGCCCCCGCACCGTCCCCCTTAGTGAAGCGTGGCGACGAACCCGTGAGTCACACCGTTCGCGTCGTTGTACGAGCCCATTGCATAGCGCCCGTTCGAGCTGAGGTTGGCCAGGAATGATGTGCCTGGGACCGCGTTTGGGTCGTTCAGCGACGAGAACTCGTGCCCGTGAAGCAGCCAGCCGAAGGTGCCAGAGTCGTTGACGATGTAGCCATCGATCAGGCCGTTGGAGCTGATCGACTGTGCGGCCGTCCCTGCACCGGACGTGGTGCCGGCGCCCGGGGCATCGATCGTCGTGAACCTCCCGTGGTTGTACAGGAACCCGTGATTCACCCCAGCGGCGTCGGTATAGCCGCCGACGATCGCACCCGTGTTGTTGACGTTTGAAGCCCATGTCCCTGAGGCGCCGGGATAGTCAAGGGTCCTAAACGTTCCGTGGTCGTCGATGAACCCGTGGTAAGCGCCCGAGGGGTCGTAGTACTGCCCGACGATGAGCCCGTAGTCGTTGATCCCAAATGCGAGCGTGCCGGCACCAGCTGCCGCGGGATCGTCGAGCTGGGTGAAGACGCGTCCGGGCGAACCAGACCCATCCGTGCGGGACACTATTGCTGTCCAGGTAGTAGCCGACGACCGTGCCCCCGTCGTTGATGGTCTGCGGGAGCGTCGGGACGTAGGCGCCCGGATAGTTGAGCGGGAGGGTTGCCTCCGGGTGCCTCGATGTACCCGAACAAGTTGCCGCTGAACGCGATCTGATCGGACCACACGCCTGTCAAGATGCCCCAATCGCTCACGCTGTTGACGCCGTTGGAAGCCGCGCCGGGCACGTCAACGGTTCGGAACTGAGCCCAGGCGGCAGGCAGCGACGGATCAGCAGCCGTCGCGCTCGCGACCGGCGCGACAGCGAGTCGGGAGTGAAGCAGCGACGCCGCGCTGGCGGACGCCACTGGGCTTGGTGTTGGGGTTGCCGGTAGCACTGGCCGCGTTCGCCGTCGCGGGGCCTTCTACTAGCCTGGGGGCCGCTCGCACGCCGAGATGCGCCGCGGGCAACCTCCGGCTCGACCTCGTCTCAAGCTCGGCCGCGACGAGTCATCAGTTCTGGGATATAGGATTGCGTAATGTCGAGCCCAAGACCTGTCACCTGCGGGGCTATCCGGGTGTCGGACTGCTCGACGTGAACGCGAATCTGATCAATGTGACTGCCGCGCGAGCCACAGGACGTACGGTCAAGACAGTCGTCCTGCGGCCATGGCAGCGGACTACGTTCACCTTCGAGTACGTCACGAGTGGACCGTACCTCCCGAATGACTTCTCGGCCTATGGGTTGCGTGTCATTCCCCCCAACGACATCCGTGGTCTGGTGTGGTATGCGGGCAGGTTTGACGTGTGCGATGTGTCGCTGGGTGGTCATCCACAGGTGACGCCGGTCTCATGATGCTCCGGGCGAGGAGACCACGTGTGGCGCGTACGCGCACAGGAGCGCAGAAGTAGCTTTCAATGAGCGACCTCTGTAGAGGTGGCCGGTCAAACCCCAGCGACCCAGCTGATCCACGTTTCCGCGCTGGAGTAACCGAATGCTCGCATTGGCTGATAGCGCGCGCCTCGCCCAGAGATCGTCTGCGGCAGCATCCGGCGGACCGTCCCTTTAAAGATGCGACATTAGAGACCGTCTCAGCCCGCTCCAGGTCGAACGCCGGCTAATTAAATAGTTCGTTGGGGTCGCGGTTCCGGAACACGTCCAGCTCGGATCCCACGGCCGCTTTTCTCGACTCGAGGTGGTTCCGCGGACGATCGAGTTCGCGACCAAACGCATGCTCGGCCGCCGGTGGTGCTAGCCGCCACGTCGGCGGCCTGCTCTAACGCCTGCGCTACTGCTCGGCCAAGAACGCAGGCACGGGGCTCGAGCGCCGCACGCGGAAGCGCGCCGATGATCCGGTCGACCTCGCGCGCGTCGCGGATCACGACCAGGAGCGGGATCGACTGAGCCCCGAAGCGCGCAGCAAGCCCGGGGTCGCGTCGACGTCGACCTTGACAAACTTCAGCCGTCCGGCGTGCCGGCGGGCAAGGTCCTCGAGCACTGGCGAGATCATTCGGCACGGTCCGCACCACGCGGCCCAGAAGTCAACGATGACGGGCACCGAGGCGATCGTCTCGGCATCGAACGTCTCCGCGTCGGCCTCCACCAGCCAGGGAGCTCCGCTTTGCATCTCGGGCGGCGAGGGAATCCTGAAGCGATCGGCCGGACGCGGTTGCGCGCTCCACAACTCGGACACACGATGATGCCCATGTCCCGAGGGTAGATCGTCCCGCCTGTTCGCAAGAGGGGATCCGCGTTGGGCAGATCGCGTGAGGTCGCAAGAGGTACGCGCGACCGAGGAGGTGGCGACTAGGCGCAACACCCTAGGAAGGCTCTGCTGACAGCCGGCCAGCAAGCAGAAGCGGCCCGACGCCGCCGCGGTAAGCGAGGGGCCGACTCCGCGGTGATGCGGGCATCGAAGAGCGATCGTCCCACTCGCGGTCGCGGCGCGATCGGATCCGGCGCGAACGAGTGGTCCGAGGCCTACGGACACGGTAGCCCGACGGGTGACGTCGGCCTCGTGCGGCAACGGCTTGTTGCGGATCCTCGGGGGGAGGCAGTCGTCCGCCGCCCGCGGGGAAGACAACTGAGTGCGTGGCCAAACGCTCGCGCGGCCTCGATGCCGGCCGACGACTGGCTTGTCGCCGAAGACCGAGAGCACGCCTCCGCCACCGTCTGGACATGAAGGGAGTCGTCAGCGCGAGCGACCTCCGGCGCGTGCTCCTGTCCGCAAGGATCCCGATGATGGGTCGGACCGATGTCGCGTGGTAGCGGGTTTGCTAGCGAGCGGTCATCTCAGGGCTGTACTCGAACCACCACGTGCTGTGAGCGCGCCGCGAGGAATGCTCTTCCGAGGGTCAGCCCAGGTCGTTCCTAGGGTGGCGCGGGCAGGCCTGCCAGCTGGATGATCGAGAATGCGAGCAGGGCCACGCCGATGCCCACGAGGGCGTAGCGTGCCTGGCGGATCCGGAAGTGGCCGCTGATGCCGACGAGGAACAACACCGTGGCGAGGAAGACCGTGTCTCGCACGTACTTGTCAGCCGCACCACCGGCGCTTTCGCCCTCCGCGAAGGTCTTATCGGCTTCGGTGTCGTCGGCGTTCGCCACCGCCTGCTGGGGGATCACGTACTGCGGCATGTACGCGGGGCCGGGCGGGGCGTTCGGGTTGTGCAACGGGTCGGTGGCGAGCCAGGCGTCGAATGCCACGCGGTAACCGGGCCGAAGGCGTCTCTCGGCCAGGCGTTCCGCAACGACGTTGTGGGCCACGAAGGCCGTGAACCACGCATTGAACGACGCCGAGTCAAGCGTCCGGGTGACGATTGCCTCGAGGTCGGCCCGGCTTGCTTTCGTCCGCAGCGTGGACGCCTTGGCCAGCGAGATCGAGGACTCGGTTCCCCACTTGGCCGCCGCGTAGCCCGAGTAGGCTGCAAGCACCGCGACGAACGAGAGCATGACCGCCTCGAGGATCGATATCCAGCGGTCGCGCCGCTCGGCCTCGGCCTCGGCGTCGCCCCCCTCGGCAGCGTGCGCCTTGTGCTCGGCGATCTCTTTGCCGACTTCGGCGGCTGAGAGTCCCTCCGGCAAGCCTGATGTCCTTCTACGCGAGCTCGGCTCGAGCGCTCGATGCGCGATCGGCTATCGGCCGGTTCTGGAGCCGGCGGTACGGGTGCGCCAGCGGCCAGCGGTTGTCCGCCAGTACCTCCGCGGACGTGAACTGGGCGAGGCTCTGAATCAGCTTGGCCACGAGGCCCGTCCACCCGGTCTGGTGCGAGGCGCCCAGGCCTGCCCCGTTATCGCCGTGGAAGTACTCGTAGAAGAGCACGAGGTCGCGCCAGTACGGATCATCCTGGAACTTCTTGCTCCCGCCGTACACCGGGCGGCGGCCGTCGCTGCCGCGCAGGAACGTCGTGACGAGGCGGCGCGAGAACTCCTGAGCCACCTCGAGTAGGGTCATCATTGTGCCCGAACCCGTCGGGCATTCCACCTTCAACTCCTCGCCGTAGTAGCGGTAGTGCTGGAGCAAGGCCCACCCGTACGTATTCGATGTGGCGGGAGTTGAGTATCGCGTGCAGAAATACGACCAGGCATCGCCGCTGTCGCCGTAGTCCTCACGGACCGTCCCCCACTGACGCTCGCTCAGATACGGACCCCACGCCCGCCACGGCACGCCGACTGGCGCCTCCTGGAGGCGCCGCTCCTCCGCCGTCGCGATCGTATCGTGGGAAGCGTTTGCCATCGCCGGCGCCCCGGACTAGCGGGCCACCAGGATGCTGACCGACGGACGAGGAGCCGACCTCATCCCTTTCGGGTGACGACGGACGCGCTCACGCGGAGACGGTCTGTCCATGGGCGGCGACCGCAAGCAGGTCAAAGGAGCAGCGACGCCAGCGTCACCGCCTCACGCCTTAATTCAGCAGCGAACCGCTCCCCGCGCCGGGAAGCGCCCGACCGCCGGCACCGGCGCGGTCGTCTGCCACTGCAAGCATCCAGCGCTCGAAGGTCTACGCGACCGTTGGGGTGTGAGGGCCGACCTGGTCCAGGCTCGCTTTCGCGACTTGGGTGCTCTCAACTGGACGCATGCGATGGCGACGTTTGGCGTGTTTGCCGAACGCGAGCCGGGCTGACGCAAAGCCACGGCTGCAGCAACGGCGGCGGGCCGCTGCTCTTCCGGGATGCGGTGGCGGAACCTTCCCACGGCCGCTCCGCGCTGAAGGAGTAGCGCGCTCTCACGACTGCCGCCGTGGCGTTGCAATCGCCCCGGGCCGGCGCCGGCGGAGCGCTCCTTTGTCGCCGCATGGATCATCGGGATCCGGCTCGATGTGCGTGGCGGGGCGTGCCGACGTCAACCAGATCGGGCGGTCGCGCCGCCCGTCTTGGCGGCGAGCGGGACGAGACCGAGCGCTGCCCCGAATCCTCGGGATGATCCCTGCAAGCTCCGAGCTAGGCGCGATTAGGGGACCAGTATGACCTTGCCGACATTGCGCCGCTCGGCGATGAAGCGGTGCGCGTCGGGCGCTTGGTCAAATGAGAAAACCGCCGCGACGACCGGCTTCAGCTTCCCCTCTTGGAGCCCCGATAGCAATGGCGCAATCACCCGGTCGAGACTTCCCTCGGCGTCCCACCAGGAGAGAAGGTTGAGGCCGAACACACCCTTGTTTTCGTTCATCACACCTAGCCCCTTCCACCAGGGCATCGACGAGAACGGGCTCTTGGCAAGCGTGCGAAGCGCGACCGGCACACTGCGCCTTTCGCCGGTCTGCACCTCCGAGGCCCCGTACATGATCAGCCGCCCGCCTGGGCGGAGCAACTGGTAGTCCTTGCGGAAGCTCGACGGGCCAAGGGCGTCGAAGGCGACGTCGATCCCCTCGCCACGCGTGAGCCGGCGCACCTCCTCGGCGAAATCCTGGTTGCGGTAGTCGATCGCATGGTCCACTCCCTGCTCGCGGATCGCGTCATGTTTGGAGGCTGACGCGGTGCCGTACACCTCAGCGCCGATGCGCTTGGCAATCTGCGTTGCCGAGATTCCCACGCCGCCAGCCGCCGCGTGGATCAGGACCCGCTCACCCGCTTTCAGGCCTCCCATCAGGACAAGCCCCGCCTGGGCGGTCGCGTAGTTGACCGGGAAGGCCGCGCCCTCCTCGAAGGAAAGGTGATCGGGCAACTCGTAGACCATGTCCTCCCGCACTGTGACCAGCTCTGCCTGACCGTTGAAGCGCGTACCTGCGAGCACCCGATCACCCGGCTTGACCGACTCGACCCCGTCTCCGACCGACTCCACTTCGCCCGCCACCTCGTAGCCGATCACGCACGGCACCGGCGGCGAGTCCCGGTAGAGCCCGGTTCGGGCAAGCGTGTCGGCAAAGTTGATCCCCGCCGCCTTGACTGCGATGCGAACCTCGCCGGGTCCCACCGGCGGATCGGGGCGCTCCTGAACCTGGAGGACCTCTGGACCCCCGCGCTTGGTGATCACGACAGCCCGCATCGCGCAAAAACTGTACGCGAACACGAGGGGTCCCGAGCTCCCCTCGCTCCCGTCGGTGCCCCACTCGAAGGGCCATCGTCGCGTGATCGCACCGCCTTTCCACGACGTGGCCGCCTCCCCGCTCCGCGGACGGAAGGCAGGCCCTCTCGCACGCTCGCATTCGTCCCCAGGGGCCCGAGGATGGCGCGCAAGTGCTTGGGCGATACAGCAATCCTGGGACGCGGTGCGGCCGTACCGACCGGGAGTTATTGTTGATCAACGATCGTCGGGCGGCGGCGTCGGCAGTTGAGGCCGGCGCGCGTCGGATTGGCCATCAATCAGGTCCACTGAGCCTACGAGCTCCCCCTGGAGGTGACCTCCCTGAACACCCGCCACTTCTCCCGGGACGCGAACTGGGGCCCGTGCAGACATGCGTGCTCGCGATCCCAACGTGCTGAGCGGACCCGCGTCAGGTTGGGACTGACGCGTCCTAACGCCCTTTGCGTAGTTCGCCACGCGCCGGTGCGGGGGAAAGGCGATGACCCGGCTCGCTGCAGGGCACACACTGTCATAGCGCATTGATGAGAGGAGCCCGATGAGGTCGACGCTGTGTGCGTCACTCATGCGATCGCTTACGTGGGAGCACGAGCGGGTGCATCTGATACGGGACGCCGACTCGCGGCTCTGCGCGGTGATCGCGATCCACTCCACGGCGCTCGGGCCTGCGCTTGGGGGTCTGCGCATCCGCCGCTACGAGCAGGACGTCCCGGAGGCGCTCGACGACGCGCTGCGTCTATCGCGAGCGATGACGCTGAAGGCGGCGGCCGCCGGACTCGATCTCGGCGGCGGCAAAGCCGTGGTGGTCGACGACGGCCGGGCGGAACTGCGTGGCCCACGGTTGGTCGCGCTCGCCCGGGAGATCGAACGACTCGGCGGCGACTACATCACGGCCGAGGACATCGGCACGACGACGGCCGACATGGACCTGATCGCCGAGCATACCTCCTATGTCGTCGGGCGAAACAGGCACGGTGGCGTGTGCGGCGATCCGTCACCCGAGACCGCGCGGACTGTGCTTGGCGCGATCGAAGCGGCGCTTTCGACGCTCGATGGCGACGAGTGCCTCGCCGGCCGCACGGTCGGCGTGATCGGAGTCGGCAAGGTCGGCTCGGCGATCGTTCGCTCGCTGCTCCGCGCCGGCGCCAGAGTCATTGCATTCGATCCGGACACGACCGCCGCGCAGTGGGCCCGTGCAGTTGGTGTTGACCTCGCCGAGAGCACCGAGCAATTGCTCCGCTTCGAGCTCGACGTGCTCTGTCCGTGCGCGGTCGGTGGCCTAATTGATGAGGGCCTAGCCAGACAGCTCCGCTGCCGGATCGTGTGCGGCTGTGCGAACAACCAACTCGCCACTGACGATACCGCGCGCGTGCTCGCCGACCGTGGGATCTTGTATGTCCCTGACTTCCTTGCCAACTGCGGCGGGCTGATTCACGCGGACGCCGAGCGCCGCGGCGCCGGGCCTGACGAGGTCAGGCTCCGCGTCGCCGACGCCAAACGACGCCTGCGCGCAGTCCTCATCGAGGCCCGACAGACGCGGCGGATCCCGGAGATCGTCGCCGAGGAGCATGCCTGGGCGCGGATCGAGGCTTCGCGTAACCGGCGAGCTCCGATCCCCCGATAGTCAAGACTCCTCGACCTCCAGCGACTGCATCTCCATCTCATTTCGGACTCGAAATCCAGAACTCGAAGGCGTCTGACACCGCCTGAACTCAGCGCTGAAGGTTGCGCCGCACCCCAACGGTCACTTCCCCGCGACCGCACGGCCAGGGCCGGCCGCACGATCGCTTCGGCCGGCGTGCGTGCGTCGTCTCGGCGATCGCCTTGGCGACGAAGAGGTAGCGCGATGCGGGCGGCGGGCGCGAAAGTGCACGATCGGGCGCCAAGCAGTTGGCGCCGGTCGCCGAGGATCTGGGCCCGGGATCGGGGGTGGAAGGGAGCATGCGGGTGTGGTTGGCGAGTGCTCCCCGTGTGAAGGCGAGTGCCCTGGTCCGCGTCGCGCGTCGCGATGCGCAGCGACCGGCCTTGACGCTCCGATGCCTACGTCGGCGCTTGGGCTCCCCCTGCGGCAGGTACAGTCCGCAAAAATGGCCCAGCGATTTGTCTTGACGCCGAGCAAGGCTCGTCGGCTCATGTCGGCCGCGCTGAGCGTCGACGAAACTCTGGCTCACGTGGACCGATCGCTTAGCGACTTCGATGCCGTGCTCGTCGAGTTCAGATCTTTGCTGGTGGACTTCGCCGCTGTGCTCGAGCGGTTCGGCGAGAGCGTTGCTCGCGTCGACGGGACCGTCGACCAGGTTGCTGTGATCACGACCGAGCTGGGCGAGGTCGTCGATGAAATGGGCGCGGTCGCTCAGACGTTCTCGCCGGCCCTGGCGCTCAACGACCAGTTCCGCCGTCAGCTCGACCGACTGCGGTCGCTTGCTGGCAGCGGCGGGAGCGACACCACGCCCGAGCAGTAACCGACTCTCCATGGTCCGGGGAGCGCCCGGGCCATCGCAGAGATGTGGACGAACCCACGTCCCGTCCGCGCTCCCGCGGGACGATGATGCCTGCCCGACGCCAAGAGGTCGGCCTCCGCCCGCCACGACCGCCCGCGGCCGAGTGCCCCACCGCATGGAAAGGAGAAGCGCGGGCCCGACCACATCCTGAGGCCGCCCCGGCTTGCTGGGTAGGCAGGGAAATGTTCTTCCCCCAGGGAACTAGCCGTCAAGATCGAGGCCGACTAGCCGCTCGCGACGGGCGACCGGCAGGCGTCCCCACTGGACGTTCCGGTGAGTGCAGCTATCGCGCGGAGCGGAAGAGTTGCGCCGGTGGTCTGCGCCCTCCCGGCCCCAGAGGTGGGCTTCGCCCCGAGCCGTCCACCCGGCAGGTGGTGACACACACAGACACACCTGCGTCAACGAGTGAAATCCTCGTGGTCGTCTTCGACCAAACGCGTGCCGCGGGCGCACGCGCGCAGGAGGAGAAGCATTCCAAAACCTCAGCTTACGCAGAAATCGAACACGTCTTTCCAGACTTGATCGAACTCATCTTGAGCGAACTCCGTATGTGACTTGAGCGCGTCGACGGAGGTGTAGCGTCGTCCAGACGCGTCAGGCGAAGGGATAGTCTTGCGTAGCACATAGTGGCCGACGATGTCGAGGTGGTCGGCGGCGACAAGCCGAGTTTCTCCTCCATTAGGCCACAGCATCGAGGCGGTGGTGACTATCCCGTCGTTGTCCCAAACTTCCAACGCCTCCCCGGGCTTCGGGCCACATGGCCCGAGCTTCGCGTCATCGAAGAGCGAGCTGTTGAGGTTGGCAATGTCTTCAGAGAGTTCGACCAAGGATGTGGGAAAGGTTGAGTTGCGAATCCTGAAAGATCCTCCAGCGCAAGCGCGGTTGGTGAGAAGGTAGGAGATGTCCATCTGGCCGGCATCGTCAACCAACTGCTCGGTTGGCCAGGTTCGCGGATTTCGGAAATCGAACGGAGCGGCCAGCTCGCCTGCCTTGAACTTGAACGCCCGCCGGCCAACTGTCGCGATCGACATTGTCTGGATCCCGTACTTCTGCCACTGATCACGCTCGTCGCGACGGTCCACCTCGGAGTAGTGGGCTGGGCTCGCGGAGTTCTTCTGAGGGTTGGTGAAGCTCGCGAGATCGTCGATGACCGCGAAGTCATCGACCATCAGTTGCACCCACAGCCGCAGTTGTGACGCGGCCTCCTCGGCGTTGGCCCGCCGTATCGGCTCCTTCCGCGATGCCCTCGTCTCGTTGAGGGCATCACACGCCGCGAGCACTAGATCGGGCTCTCTTGCCAGCCTCCCGAGTTGACAGAGGAGACTGGATAAGACTTCCGGACCGCGGCGTCGTCGGATCCCCCAGCCCAAGTCCGCGATGACCACACGCCGAAGCGGGGCATGACCGCGTACCCAGTCCGCGATATTCGTGCCGTACTGCGGAACGGAAATGAACACCACACGCGTCACCTTGTTGAGGATCGTGGGGTGGTCGACATACATCGCAGTGGCCCGCGTCCTAGCACCCACTGCAGCGCCACCATCAACGTGAAGCTCCGGCGGCCGCCCCTTGGGAAACAGGAGGCGACGGATATCCAGACCGCCGGTGGAATGTCCAACCAGAGCAATGCTGTCGCCGTCTTCGATCTCCCGGCGTGCTATGCGTTTCGCAAGATAGGCGCGCAGCCGTTCAGCGCGTGTCGCCACCGCGGCAGTTGGCAGATCATCAAAGTAATGAAGAACAACGGCTTGTCCGCGGGATCCCCCAGCTGCGAGCCAGCGCTGGAGCCTTTCGGTCGTCCCCGTGTAGTACTCAATCCGGCCAAGCGCGTCGAAGCCCCCAAACCCCGGAATCAGCACGATGTGCACGCGACGGTTGCACGAAACAGCCGTGTCGGGGATAGTGGTCATCTTCTCCCCCTTTCCGGGAAGGCGACTCCGAAGGAAAGTGGCCTCGAGCGGTCCAGTGCGTCGCATCGGCGGCTGGCCGGTGACGAGCGACTATCTCAAAACACCCGGAGCGATTGCAAGACCCTCGCCACGATCCTGCGGCTGATGGAGCTCGTCCGAGATGCCAACGCGAGAAAGCTCGGCCGCACGCAATCGTCAGCACCACCCCTGAGCACCTGATCCACGCCGCGGGCGAGCTGCCGTCGAGCGTAGCTTCACTTCTCCACTTTCCGGGCCAGAACAGCTCGATTTCGGTAGAGATCGCAGGCGTCCGTTCCGCCGTAAGCTCAGACGACCGTAGCCTTCGACGACTCGACTGACTACATGGCGCCAGCGCCGTTCTCGCCGGTGCCGCCCGGATCTGCGCCGGTGGCGCCCCGACAGCTCCGGCCCCCGCGCGGGCTGCGCGGACGCCGGCCACGGATGCGGTCCCGCCATCCGGAGAGCAGTGACCCTCTCGCTCTTCACCCAGAAAGCAATCGCCGTTGCGCTCCGGGATTCAGCGCGTCGATCACGCACCTCCCGGTCGGCCCATGTGCGACTCTATGATCGCGCTCCCCGGGCGTCGCCAGCTCAGTCCACCGCGCTCGGCCTCTCATGATCGTGTTTGCAACCCTGTGGGACCGACTCGTCGTGCCGATGCTGCAACACGCGATCGAAGCGGCGTCGTGACTGCGAGATTTCGAGGCGGGTCGGCGGTCGGACGGTCGCCAAGAGAAAGACCTTCCGTACCGCGCTACGCGCCGGGGGGAAGAACCGATGTACCTCGTCTCGCTGGCAACCGGGTTCACGCGGCGACCGCCAGATCCTGCGCGCTCGCCTGAGAGCCGCGTCTTCCAAGCCGCGCTGCACCTCGCCTCGTCCGCGCCGTGCGCCGACGTCGAGGGTCGTGATGCTCGGCGATCGCCGCGCACGCCGTCCAGTTCGTGCCGGGGGCAGTTCCTCCCCTGGTGTCGCCGCTGCTCCTTTCCATGCGGAGGGGCGCCGATCTGGAGGCCGGAGCGTCCGCGGGACGTAACCGGTCTCGGGACAAACCCGGCCACGCGCCCGATTGTCGAGGCGTCGCTGTTCATAGGTCCCGCGGTTAAAATGCTGGTTGGCCCGCCGACGACAGCTCAAGTGCGGGGGGACCACCGCGGGCGTCCTCTGACGCGACGGAGCGTAGTTCCATGCAGACGATTTGGGGCAGACCACTCTCGCGCGGTCCGGGGCCTTCGGCCATCCTGGTGGAACAGCAATTCTCGGCCGCTGCGCCCGCCGCAGCGGACGGGCCGGACCGCCTAGGCGGACAAGAAGGACTAAGAGCAATGGTTGATCGGCCTTATCACGGTTACTCGATAAGCGCGCTTCGTGAGCTGAGCAGCAATCTCGCCTTGAGCCAAGCCCAGTTGGCGGATCAGCGTGCTGACTGTGTGAAGCGAGCTGGTTCAGGCGATGAAGATCTCTGTCAATTGGACGTTCTCATTTCCAGCCTTGACGACCAACTCGCGGCTGTCGATCAAGAGCTCGTCACCCGACATCGAGAGAGCGCGGCCGATGGGGGGAACGCGCGTCCCGGTACTGCGCAGCGTACAGGCCGTGTCCTGAGGAACAGCCCACCAGCGATGAGGGCAAACTCCAAGCCACATTGTCGGGCGAAGAGAGCGCCGGCCGCCGTGTGCCCGCCGAATTAAGGGGCGCTGGTGTGACGCGCGGCGGCTCCACGCGAGTTAGCCTGGCAGTCTCGATCCGCTCCTCCGTGGGATCATCGTTGCTGGTGTCCGTGCGCCGACGATCGCATTCATTCACCCCGCGGGCGGTTGGCGCGCGAGTCCTTGGAGACGGAGGAGCCGCGCGCCAAGGAGGCGGTCGAGTGGCCGGGTTTGTCCCGGAAGCAACAGCGGGCGGCGAGTGCGCCCGAGCGGCGGGGGGGCTGCCCTGCATGGAAAGGGGTGGTGCGGGCAAGGAGTGGCGCTCGCCGGCATCTCGCGAGCGCGTTACGCTCTGGGCCCTGCGCCGGGGACCATATTTCTGCGCCGGCGACCGTATTTCCGGGGCAGGGCCAGTGGGTCAGCGATCACCGCCAAGGCTGGGGCGAGGATCGGGCGTTCGGGGACACGCCGGGCACATCGATCATTAAGCGCATCAACAAGCGCGGCTGCGTCTATCCCCATGATGACGGTGTGCGACCGCCAGGAGCTTCGCATCACAACGTTGTGTGCTGATCGGAGATGGCCTTTGACAGGGAGAAAGATGCCCATGAAGTTGAGCGAGATCAAGCAGCAATTCCCGGGGCTCCGGGGGAAGACGTTCCTGGACGCCGCGTGCGTCAGTCTTGCGCCCGTCGCATCCCGAAAAGCGGTGGATCGGTTTCTTGAGGAGGCGGTGATGTGCTACTCGCGGGATTCCACCACCCACCACATTGCACTCGACGCGGCACGCTCGACTGCGGTGCGGGAGGGAGCTCGCCTCCTTGAGGCGGAGGTCGACGAGATCGCTCTTGTTGAGAGCACAACACACGGGCTGAACATCTTGGCGGCGGCACTACCGTTCGAACCTGATGACAATGTCGTGATCGGCGATCTCGAGTTCTTGCAGGTCGCCATTCCGTGGCTCAAACTCGCCGAACGTGGCGATATCGCAGAGGTACGACTCGCTAGGAACACCGGCGGTGCGCTGCCCGTCGACGCATTCGCAGAGCTTGTTGATAGGCGAACGCGTGCGGTTGTTGTCAGTTCTGTGCAGTGGACGAATGGCTATAGGGTTGACCTTCGAGGGTTGGCGGCTCTTTGCCATGCGCATGATGCGCTGCTGATCGTGGACGGGATCCAACAACTGGGCGCAGTTCGCCTGAGCGCGCGCGAGACGGCGGCGGACGCGATCGTTGCCGGGGGCCACAAGTGGCTCAACGCGCCTTTCGGTTGCGGTCTTATGTACATTCGCCGCTCGACCTTGCCGAGATTGCGGATGTCGTCATGGGGTTACATGGGTCTCGATGTCCCTGAGGGCGGCTGGGGCCGCTACTTCGCGGCGCCTGAGGCAACGCCCATCCGGGCCTACGATTTTCCCCCAACTGCCAAGAGCTTTGAGATCAACGGCACGTCGAATTACCCGGGGGCAATTGGCTTGGGCGCCTCCCTTCGGTTGATCAATGAACTCGGGATCGAAGCGATTGAGACACGCGTGCTCGCGCTCGCTGGCCAACTGCATGAGGGACTGGCGCGACTCGGGGTGCGAGTCGTCACGAGGCCGGACCCGGACCTAAGATCGGGGATCACAACGTTCGAGGTATCGGACAATCGAGACGAGAACGAGGCGTTCTTGCGCGGACTACTCGACGAACGTGTGTACGTGGCGATGCGGTACACGTCCAACGTCGGTGGCATTCGCGTCTCAACGCACTTCTACAATGACGACGACGATGTTGAGCGGCTGCTAGGGGTCAGCGCACGTCTGCTCGGCCACAAGACGCCGCCTTGGCCCCGTGTGCGGGCCGGGACCAACACGGCGCAAACAGGCTAGTCGTGCTCGTGGTCGTGAGCCGGACTCTCGAAGACCGGAGGGAGCTCCGCAGTTCCTAGGCCTTTCAGGTGGCCCTGGTGCGCGTTCTCCCTGCAAACCAGCATGCGGAACGCGATGATCGCATCGCGGCGTCAGCGTCACCCGCGAACTGCATACCGCCGCTGCTAACAGCGACACAACGAGGGCTGGGACGGGAAGCGTGCCTCCGATCCGATTGTTGCGTGGCTGCGCGATCGCGCTCCGCGCTGACCTACCTGTCTGGACCTGAGTTGCCCGGGCGCGCGGCGGGTGCTCGAGATCAAGTGTGGGACGGGAGCGTCTCCCGGATCATCGGCCATTGCCTAGGGGTTAAGAAGGTTGGTCGGCATCGACCCGCCGCCGGTCCTGATCGCGAAGGCGCGCGAGCTCGCAGCAGACCTCGCAAACGTGTCGTTTGAGGAGGGCGACGGAAGCGATCTTCCGGTCGACGTGCGGGTTCGACGCCGCCGGTGTGGGACCGGGTTCGCTCGCACGTGCCTAAGCCCGAAAGCGTTTTGGCCGAGGCCTTCCGCGCTGTCCGGCCCGGCGGGTGGCTGGCGCCGTTCGACGGCGACTATGTCACGCTCATCGTCGCCACCGGCGCGGACGACCGGCCTTAGCCTGGTGCGGCCGCGTTTGCGCGTGCGTACGTCAATGATCCGTGGGCCGTGCGCCGGTTTCCGAGATGATTGCTGACGCCGGTTTTGTCGACGCTCGGCTTCGCGGCCACGGTTGGGTACAGGTCGCCGAACCGCAGTAGATGCAGAACATCCGCAAAGGCTCTGGTCGCGTCAGGCCGGATCGGCGCTGAGCTCGGCGAGGTGGTCAAAATATGGCGCCTAACCGGGGCTGCGACGATGCACTACGGCCACGGCGGTGGGCCGGCGAGAATCGTCAGTCGGGAGCTTTGGGTAGTTCTATGCATGTTTGTCTCGTTCTGGCACGGCAACACAATCGCACTTGTATCTGAGCACCCGATGGTCTCTCTTGTGGATTAAGAGACCTCGGGGCGTGGGGTCGGATCGTTGAGGCGGGGCCGCGGTGGGCGGCGTAGCAGTAGAAATGAGGGCGGTGTCATCGGAACGGGTGGCACTCGTGTGCGTGCGGGTTTTCTCTCTCGAATCCGGGGTCGGGCCGACGTGCCGAAGCTGGCAGCCGTGCGCTGGCCAGTCGGATGGCGTTGCGTCGCCATCCTCTTCCTGCTCGCGGTGCTGGCCGGCCTGGCCTACGAGGCCGGCAAGCCGGGCGCCGCCGGTCCGATGTTCAGCAAACAGGTCCAGTACGTGATCACGACACTGACGAAACCGGCGGTTGCGATCCCACTCGCTTCGCTGATCGTCGTCGCTATCGCATCGATGCTGCGGCGACTCAGGTTCGAGTGGCTGGTGTTCAAGCCAGGCCCGATCTTCGTTCGCGACCTTGCCGTGGCGCCGGGTGTCACGGATATCGATATCGCGCATCTGACCACACTGTTCCGCGGGCGGCTGATGCAGCTGCGCCTCCACGCACCCGCTCCGGTTCCCGGAGCGACTCTGGCGGAAGATCTCCTGTCGGTACTCGACGCAGAGCATCTCGACGCGAAGAATATGCTCGGTAGCGTTGTGAGCATCCTGCGCGCCGCGCTCCCGACGCACGGCTACGAGGTCAGCGTGACGCTGACACAACAGAGCGTGGCCTCGCCTGGTAAGTCGCGCCTCGGTGTCACCGCCCAGTTGACGCGTCTGCCCAACGAAGCGGTGCCGATCGAAACGGTATGGGCGGACTCGTGGGACGATGCGATCACTCAGGCGGCTGACATGGTCACCGCGGCCGTTCTTCCACGGACCCGCCTCAGCAATCGGCCGCCGTGGTCGGGCTGGCAGCGCTATCAAATGCCTAGCTTGGTCGTTCACTGCTACGAGATGGCTCAGGAGCTGACGAGCGCGCGCCGCTATGACGAGGCGCTGTCGTACTGCTTCCAGGCGCTGGAACTCGATCCGAAGAGCGTGGATCTGCGCTTGTGCAAGGGATTCATCGAGGAGAAGCTCGGGCTGTACATGGACGCGGTAGCGACGTACGCGGCTGCTCGCCGAGTCGCAGCCAAGACGTCGCGAAGCCTCTACAACCGCCGGGCGCGGCGCAATCGCCACGCGAGCGGGCGCATCGCGACGTATCGTCTCGCGGTCCTGCTCGGTGGCATCAAATTTGCGCACCAATGGCGCAAGCCGGACAACGACACGCGGCGCGACACACAGCGGTTGCTTTCTGCGTGAGCGCCTCAGTCCCGAGCTGCAGAAACTGCTCGAACACCACGGTCTGCTGCCACCCGCGCCCACGAAAGGGAAGCTAACGCCGGATAACGCTCAGGCAAGGAACAAGATCGTGGCACTGCTCGGAGACTGCGGGACACCAGGTGTCGATGATGACGATGACCCTCGCTATTTCGAGCTGCGCCGGCTTCTGGCTCGGCTCGCCGCCAGCGAGCTGAGGGATTTGCAGCGATCAGTCAGGTGGCACCGCAACCAGCCGGGCTCGGTGACTCCGCTGTCGGTGAAACTGACCGAGGCCTCCGTCCAGCTGCGCTTGTGCTACGTCGACGTCAAGGACGAGAAGCTGCAACCTGGCGGCACGCCCACTCCAACTTCGTCTCTCAAGTGGGAACCTCGGCCCGAAATCACAGGTAGTCGCTGGCGGCGATCATTCCAGACCTGGACGGAGGAGTACAGTGCAGCGACTTTGTATGCGCTGCCACTGCTAGTCAAGCTGCAGCCCGCCGGAGACGATCTGAGTGACGCCGAGAAGAAGCGAGCAGGGGAGGCCCAGCGAGTGGAGGACGAGTGGCGGGAGAAGCTGGCAAGGTCGGCGGTCGAGCATCTCAAGCGGGCCATGTCGTCGACGCCCAGCTCGTACGCCGCGGAGCGGCGCGATTGGGTTCTGAGCGAGGATCCAGATCTCGACGGCCTGCGCGCATGCCTCGCGTTCAAGCACTTCGCGGCGATCTTCTTCCCATCGCCCGCACCGACGCCGCGTCGCCCGCGCCGCGCCAGTCGTTGGGAGATGTCGCGCTACACACACGCGTTGCTCGCGGATACCGCGCGCCGGTGGGAGGGGGTGTGGCATCAAAGACGCGACCTAGTTATGTCGAAGATCGATCCGCATGTCGTCATCCAATGGAGTAAGGACGAGGCCAGCGCGTGGCACATGGTCGGCTGCATGGCCCGGGACTACCGGCATTGGCCCGCGCGGTGCGAGCTAATCGAGCAGATGAAGGAGTGGAGCGCCAGATACGGCTTCGAGCCTTTGGATGTCGGGCTGCCTCGCTTCGTTCGCGACAACGGGATGGCCTACGACGGCGACCAGGACTACGAAAAGCTCTGCATGGAAGTCCTGGACGAGGTCGCGCTTAACGAGAAACGGCTAAATATCCTGCTCGGCCAGCTTGGGCCGATCACGGGGAGTAGCGACAGCAACGACCAAGAGATGGCCGGATCGCAGGAGAATGGGAGCGACGCCGACCTCGTCCCGAACCAGCCGATGCTTCCCGGACAGCCCGCCCTGGCCGCGTCCCGAAGTCGCGTGGAGCGGTGGTGGGGTTCCGCGACTGCTCCGCTGCGGCCCGGTGTCCCGCCCGTGAGACAGTTCGAGCGACTGCGAGACGAGCTCAGCGACCGCGACTTCTGGCACCGGCCAGCTCCGCAGCAGTTCCTCCAGAGCGTCTGCGACGTCCACGCTGCGATGTGGCAGCGTCTACACGAGTGGCTCGAAGCGTCGGCAGACGACGATCCGACCGGTGACGCCCACTTCACCTGTGGCATCGAGCAGTCCGCGCGCCTGAGCGAAACATCGGGCGTGCGCTGGGTCACGGCACTCGTCACACGCCGCATACAGCGGCTGCGGTCGGGGGACATGCTCGCTGGCGCTCAGTCCGCGAACGGAGTGCCGGCTGCGGCAGCACCGACCCGTCCGCGTGTACGCTGAGCGGCTCAACGCCGGTACGTCGATGTTCGACACGGTCTTCCTCGCTCTCCGTCACCCGCCGTTGTGTGTGTCGAGCGAAGCAGGCTGAGGGGGTCTGGTTCGTCCGTATCTCTTCCTGGCCTACAGCAGGGCGCCTGCTTCGGCTCTCGCGGCTGCTCCGGCGTCGCTGTGCCTTTGCCACGTTAGCGGCAGTCTCGCCGTGCGCGGCTGACTGTTGCGTCGTCCTGGGTGTGCGTTCGTCCCGCTGTTCGAGCCGATCCTGACCGATCGCACTATCGCTTCGATGAGTCGTTGGACTCGTGCTTCGGTGAAAGAGCGTCCGTCCACGGTTGGCGATTCGGACGATTGCAACGCGGGGCAAGCGATCGTGCCGCAGCGGCCAGCCGGACTCCTTTGCGATCACGCGCACCCAGCGCCGTGCGCGCTGGCCATCCCGACCCGCCGGCGGCCGAAGCGCTCGCTTCGACTCGACGAGCCGATGTTGGCGGCGGCTGCGTTTTGGCGCAAGGCGCGGCCCGACGTGCGGGAGCGTCTCGGACATACTGAACCGGTGAGGATCGTTCGCATCCGTGTGGCGTGCGCCAGCGATTTGCCCGCGCTCCGCGATCTGTTTCGGAGGTCGTCGCTTTCCAACGAAGGCGACCGCGACCTGTTGCTCGCGCGTCCCGAGGTGTTGGAGCTCGCTGACGCGGGGGTCATTGAAGGCCGGACGCGGGTCGCGGTGCAAGCCGACGATGAGATCTGCGGATTCATCACCACCCGCCTGCTTGACGCGTGTGTGCTGGAGATCGAGGACCTGTTCGTCGACCCTGACTGGATGCGCACTGGGGTCGCGAGCCGCTTGGTGGAGACCGTACTGGCGACGGCTAGCGGGGATGGCGTCCGTCGTATCGAAGTGACCGCGAATCCTCACGCCGCTGCCTTTTACCGCCACGTGGGTTTCGTCCGAGGCGACGACTCCGAGACGCGGCTGGGAGGCGCACCTCGCATGTATCTAACACTTTACGGCGGTGAAGCCGACCAAAGCGACACCGGCTTCGACCGTCGGTGAGCAGGTGGCGATGGCGAGGACTCGGCGGGCTTACGCCGCACTGTGTCGGTGCGGTCAACCTGAACAACTGCGGTCATCAAACCGCGGTAAGCCCGGCGACCCGCGGTCCCCCATCGGCACGCTGGCCGCGTAGGTGCTCGCCGGGCAGACTCGCCGTCGCGTGTCCGCCGACAGAGACTCGCCCGGTGAAATGCCCCGAGTCAGGGCACCGGCTGGCCCGGCGCTCTGGGACGGTGCGTCGCGCTGATGCGCGCAGCGAGCCGTCTCCGCGACGCTGGTTGCCGCAGCGCCACGCGACGGCACGCTGGACCTGGAGGCGTTACCCGCGCCCGGCTGTACGCGACCTGGCGCGGCGTGTGAGCATGTCCCCGACAGCCGCTTGACACGAAGTCGGTCAACCATCGGGCATGCACCCGCCCGACGTCGACGGGCTCGGGCATCAAACCATGCACACGTGCGCGCATTACCGGTGCGCGCGAGATACCCGATTATCTACCTCGCTCTTCTCCCGGTTGTGGTCGCCCCGCGCGCCGGAATGAGTGAAACGTGATCTGCGCATGCACCATCCCCACCGGTGCGCGCGGAGTCGACGGCCGGAGCAGATGGCCGAGCCAACGCAAAGCGTAAAGCGGTGTGCGGATCATCGCCTGTGCCAGCCTGCCGAGTGTCGCGCGCAGGCGCATCGGGGCCGGGCCGTGCCGGGAGTCGGGGGTAACTACGTACTCGGCTGGCGCGCCGGAGCTACTCCTCCTCTCGCAGGCGCTCCAGATCGGGCGTCAGCTCCACGCTCCGGACAGCTACGCCGTCGGTCCACGACAAGGCATGGTC
>DASPPG010000130.1:0-5116 GCA_035625625.1 Solirubrobacteraceae bacterium | reverse complement strand
CACCACGGCCGACGTCGAACCAGACATCCCCCTCAATGGACCACTGCTCGGCAAGGCATCCCAGAAGCGCTGAGCGGCCGAGACCAGACTCCTGTTTCGCACGAACAGGGGGTGCCACGGCGCGAGGAACGGCGACACTCTCGCAACGTCACGAGCGAGCAGCAGTCCGAGGCAAACCTACGACGTGTGGGGAAGCCGAAGCCCCAGCCGAGCCGATCGACTCCGAAATTACTGCCGCCTTGGACGACCAGCACGAGCCGCGGATGAGGCAGCTGCGGGTCGAGTTGCTGCCGCATAAGGCCGGCAATGCGGCAGTGATCGTCGAGCGCGACGCAAGTTCCCTCTGCCCTGTACGGATGCTTTCGCTCGGCCGGACGAATCCGGGAGCTGGTCGCGGGTCGCCGGCGCCGTCGGGGCCTCTCGCGTGTCGTCCACTCCGGAAGTCGGCCTGACCCGACCCCCGTGCCCGCGTTTCGGCGGGAGCAGAAGCGCGGGGGTTTAGCAGACCGACGCCGTCGCAGCTAGCACCAGACGTGGCCGAGGATGCATTGGGGTTGCCAACACAGTCGTCCGACGGGTTCCAGCCGGGAGGGTGAATGCGGTCGTCAGCGGCCTGCGCGCTTTCAGCGCATCGTGGGCATGTTGGCGGCCGTTTCTGAGTATTGATGCCGATGTCGCGTCTTGCGGAACGCGGCGATGGTTCTCACGTACACACGCACCAGACGCTCGGCATGAGCGCGCGGGGCCGGGGAGGTGGTCGGAGCTGCAAACGGGTCAGCCGCTCGTTGTGCCGACGATCAGGTTGCCGCTGCCGTCGACCGCCACGCACCGCCCGCTGGGTGTGCACGACACGCCGGTGAGCGAGACGGGGGCGAGTGCGGGTGAGGAGTAGTCGATCTTTGTCGCAGTCCAGGAGTTCGGATCGCTCGGGTCGCCCACGAACGCATAGCCGCCCGCCTGATCGACCGCAACGCACAGTTGGACGGATACGCACGAAACGTCCGAGATCGACCCCAGCGGTGCGGCCGAGGCGAAGTTAGCGGTGGGGAAGACCTTTGGTAGGTTCGCGGCGGTCCACATGGGTGACGGATCCGCCGGGTCGCTCGTGGTCTCAAGCGTCGCGCTCGACGCGGCCAGGCACAGCGATTGGGTCGGGCAGTAAAGCGCCGATATCCCGTCAGGGAGGTTGGGGGGGTTGAGGAGCTTGGGGAGTGGGGACTTGGACCACACTGCGCCTGGGGTGCTCGGGTCGGTTGATGTCCAGATGTCGTTGCCGTCTGTGGTCGCGCAGAAACTGATCGACGGGCACGAGACCGCGGTCAGCGAGTCATAGCTGCAGTACTGCCCGACCGACCCGCTGCACTGCTCAGGGGCGCCGAGTTGCTGCGAGCTCCAGGCGCTCGGGCCGCCCGACGGGCTGCTGGAGATGTGGATCTTGCCGAGGTAGTCTGAGCCGGCGCAGAACATCGCAGTCGGACAAGACACGTCCGCGAACGGAAGCGGGGTGGATGTCCACGCGCCCGCGTTGGCGGGGTCGGCGGATGTGAGCAGCACGCCGCCGGCCAAACCGGACTCGTTTGAGATGGCCGCACACCACGACGCCGACGGGCAGGCCAGACTCGACATCGGGTAGGTCCGGCGCCCGATCGCCAGCGGCGCAAGATTCCACGCTGCCGCGGTAGCAGCCGGGGCATTGGATGTGACCAGATTGCCTGCGCCATCACTGCCGAGACAGAGCTGCTCGCTCGGGCATGCGATCGCCGTCAGCGGGTCGTACCCCTGGTCCAGGAAGCTCGACGACCATGCGGCGGCACCCGCGGCCGGGTTGGCGGTCGCGAATACCAGATCTCCGACCTCCCCCCCTGGCCCAAAGCCGCCCGGCGAGAACTCATTGTTCGTGGCTAGGCACAGGTGCCCCGACGCGCACGTAAGCGAACCAATCCCCGCGCTAAAAGCGCGCTGGTGGGTGATCCGCCAAGTGCGCGCCCCGCCCGCCGGATGGGTCGACACGGCGACGCTGCGCGGGCCGACGGACACGCACAGGTGCACAGAGGGGCATGAAACGTCATCCAGCCAGGTTCCACCGATGTCCCCGATCTTCCACCGCCCGCGCGCCGGGTCTGTCGAGGTGAACACGGTCCCCCCGGTGAGCGCCACGCACAGACGCGTGGAAGGACACGCGATGCTGCCCTCATCGAAGTCGTAGTCGCGGTGAACGGGAGTTTTCCAATCCCGCCCAGGGCCGGTCGGCCTGCTCGTCCACGTGATCCCGCCAGGACCAGCCCCGTCCATGCTCGCCACGCCCACGCACAGCCTGCGCGACGGGCAGGCCATGCTCGACAACTCCCCGACCGAGCTGACCCTGATCAGCCGCCATGAGTGCGGGCGCGTGGGCCGCGTGCTGACCAGCACGCCGTCCTGATCCACCACGACGCAGAACCGAAGCCGCGGGCAGCTGACGTCCGTGGGATAGAAGATGGAGCCGACGGTTGTCCCCTTCCAGGCGCCAGCGCCACCGGTCGGGTCCGTCGAGGTGAACACCTGGCCCGAGTCGCCCACCGCCACGCACAACCGCGGAGACGCGCACGAGATCAGGGAGAGAGGCGTACCCGGGGTCACAGGAAGCGCGGTGATCGCCCACGTGCTCGCGCCGCCGAGCGGATTCGTGGAGATCTCAACGCCACTCGCCTGCGTTCCCACGCACAGATGGACCGACGGGCAGGCCACATCGATCAACCCCAGCGGCACCACGAACGGCAGCCTCTGATCGATCAGCACCGGCGATGACCAAGTGATCATCGACGCGACCGCCGAACACGCGAAGCATCCCAGCGCGAGCGCCGCCGCGGTGAGCGCCAGTCCCGTGCGCACCATGCCAACGTAAACGCTCCCGACCACGAGAAGTTGCTCACCACATCCGGCGACCAACGCACCAACCGGCGGCAACACACCCGCCGCGCTCGCGTCGCGCAGCGCAGGGAGAGTGTCAGCTTCCGCCGCCGCGAGTGACCTCACCACTGCCGTCGGCCCCATGACCGATCGCTGGCTCAGCGCGTTACCCGCCCTCCGGGCTCCGGTCGAACGACACCGAAACAGGTCTCGGCCCGCGGCCGTCGAGTTACCCTGTCGCACGGGTTCAATCGCGCTTCGACCGTCCCCCGGGCCGTCCGAGGCGCTAAAGCTCGGCACGATCGCTTTTGCATTTCAGGCGATCCGCGCACGCCAACTTTGGCTGAGCGACAAACGTATCCTTGGCCGCCGGTGGTGCTAGCTGCCATGTCATCGGCTAGCTACTTCCCCCGGACAAAGGCCGCGGTTGGTGCTGACGGGTGAGGAATGGCGGCGCGGGTGACCTCGTTGTGGTGGGGTGGTCATCCTTTCGGCTGCCTCCCTCCGGGCTCCTCGCCCGTTCCCCTCGGTTGAGGGGTTGTTTGCTCACGGGAGGGTGGTGTAGGTGTCGGCGTTGTAGGTGAAGGCGGCCCATCCGTCCCAGATCCGGTGGCCGTCGTCGCCTTTGAGCCGGCTGCGGCGCAGGCCGTAGCCGCGTTTGAGGTGGCTGACCCGTCCCTCCACTCCGACGCGGTAGCGCTGTCGGCGGCGGCGGGTGCGCCGCGACCCGTTTTCCTGGCGGCCGGTGATGTGGACCTCGGCGGCCAGGCCCTCGAGCGCGGTGTTGGTCGCCGTCTGCTTGAACCCGCCGTCGACCATCACCTCGCGCAGCTTGATGTCGAGGTTCTTGAGCTCGGCCGCGGTGCCGGGCAGCAGCGTGTCCTCGGCCGGGTTGCCGATCTGGCTTTGGGGCGGGAGCATGAACCCGCGCGCACCGGGCTTGGTGTTGGGGGTGATCTCGCACAGCTGATCGACGTACCCGAACTGGTTGGGCTGGCTCAGCTTGCCCTTGCGAATCGGCCGCGCGTCCGGATCCCACAGCGACACCAGCCGGTCGGTGATCTTCTCGCCCCGGACCCGCTTGGTGATCTGCTCGACAACCTTCTCGCAACGGTCGGCGAGCTCCTCGAGCGCTCGCGCGGCCTTGAGCTTGGCTCGGGCGCCGCGCCCCCGCGCCTGCCGCCTGGCAGTGGCGGCCAGCCGCCGCGCCTCCTTGACCGAACGACCGAGCAGCTGGCCGGTCTGCTCGGTCAGCTTGAGCACCTCCTCCTTGGCCTGCCCGGAGCGCCGGCGCATCGAGCGCGTCAGCGCCCGCAACCGCCGGCCAGCCGCGCGCGAGCGATCCCGCACCCGCCGCTTCTTCTCGCCGATCAGCTTGGCGAGCTTGCGGCCCTCCCGGGCCAGCGCCTTGACCCCGTCCGCGGCCAGCCCCGCGTCGGTCGGATAACGGATGTCGGCCTCCACCACGGTCGAATCGATCCGCGCCGCCCGCGGCCGAAACCGCTTCTCCCGCCGGGCTTTCTGAATCACCTCGCGGGTCAGCTGGTGCACCACCTCCGCCCCCAGCCGGCGGGTGAGCTTGCGCACCGTCGACTCGTCCGGCACCCGCGAGACCAACCCCAACCGGCAGAAGCGCCGCAGATGAATCGAGTCCGACACCTCCCGCATCAACGTCTCGTACCCCCACCCGTACCGGTGCTTGAGCACCATCAACCGCACGTAGGACTCCATCGCCAACGACGGCCGCCCCCGATCCGAGAACTTGCTGGCCTCCCGAAGCTCCCGCTCCCACCGGATCGCGATCGGCACCAGCAGCTCCGGATCTGACAACAACTCGTCCAGCCGCGCTAGATCGTCGGGCAGCACCCGCACCTCCTCCGGCAAAAGCTCGTCCCACAACGACTCCGCACCGTCCGCGAACAGCGTCAGCACTGACACCTCCGAGATCACTCATGAACCGGCTCATTTGCAGGCAAATCATGACCGTCAGGTCGGACGGAAAACCTGAGTCACACGGCCGGTTGTCAGTCGGATTCACACCCCCAAAACCCGACTCACACCCCCTGATTATTTCCGGGGAAAGTAGCTAGTAGTGCTTTGTTAGTTTCTGGGTAGGGATTCGCGCTACTTGCGGCGAATCCTCCTCGCGATCGTGTTGCCGACGTGGGGAGTGCATGATGGTGGCAGTGAGCGAAGCGCCGGTGGTCGTAGTGAACGAGGTTGATCC
>DASPPG010000129.1:0-59841 GCA_035625625.1 Solirubrobacteraceae bacterium | reverse complement strand
TGGTGGTGCCGGTTGTGGTGGTGCCGGTCGTGGTCGTGGTCGTGCCCGTGGTGGTCGTGCCGTTGTCGGCACCGGTCGGCTGGTTCGCCGCACCGTCGTTTGAAGTCGTGCTCGTGTCAGCCGGCGTCGTCGCTGAAGGGGTGCTGGCCGGCGTCGTAGTGGTCGTCGTGACCGCCGGCGTAGTGGTCGTGGTCGCCGGCGTGCTTGTCGTGGCCGCCGGCGTGGTGACGCTCGCTGCCGGGGTGGAGGCCGGAGCGGACGCTGCCGGGTGGTGGGTCTTCGGCGTGATCGCGAGCAGGAGCTGCTCGGGCGTGCGGTGGGCCAGCGCGGCGCCGACGAGGCGCGCCTCGAGACGTTCTTGGCGCAGGTAGCGGGCGTACTTGCCGTCGCCGGCGGCTGCTCCCCCTACGCCGAAGACCGCGCACACGAGCGCGATGCCCAGGGCCGTAAGGCACGCTCCCTTGCTGCGCTTGATGATCGGCGCCCTTTCACGGGAAGGCTCCATGCCCGGCCTCCGACTTCCTGTTTCGAGGTTGGGTCCCATGCTAGGCGTGACTCCAGCTCACAGCTCGTATGTCGACAAATGTCCGAGCGAACTTGAGCGCCCGCGCCAAAAAAGCCCCGAGCGCCCCAGAACCTTGACAACATCGTGGTAAGGTTGGAAGGCGATGGAAGGATTGACCATCAACGAGGCGGCGCGGACGACCGGCTGGTCGCCGCGGATGCTCCGGTACGTCGAGCAGACGGGCTTGGTCTCGCCGTCCCGCTCGGCCTCTGGCTACCGCCTGTACGGACCCGCCGAGCTTCAGCGGCTGCGAACGCTCAAGGAGCTTCTCGCCCGCTTTGACGTCGGACTCTCGGATGTCGCGTTCGCCGCCCGCATGGCGAACAGCGCCGATCTCCACGACGCGGTCCAGGCCTGGCTCGAGGCCGAGGCTCGCAGGCCTGACGACGTCGGAGCGGAGGATTGGCTGCGGTTCGAGCAGGAAAAACACGAGAAGCTGCTGGCCGCCGCTTGAGCGCGGCGGTCCGATGACCCCGAACGTGGAGGGATAATGAGCACGACCGCTGCCACGGCAGATTTCAAAGTCGCCGATCTGGGACTGGCCGACTTCGGCCGCAAGGAGATCCGGCTGGCCGAGCACGAGATGCCCGGACTGATGGCGATGCGGTGGGAGTACGCGGACAGCCAGCCGCTGGCCGGAGCCCGGATCACCGGATCGCTGCACATGACGATCCAGACGGCGGTGCTGATCGAGACGTTGGTCGCGCTCGGAGCAGAGGTCCGCTGGGCCTCCTGCAACATCTTCTCGACCCAGGATCACGCCGCGGCGGCCGTCGTGGTCGGCTCCGACGGGACCCCGGAGGAGCCCCGCGGGGTGCCGGTCTACGCCTGGAAGGGCGAGACGCTCGAGGAGTACTGGTGGTGCACCCAGCAGGCGCTCACCTGGCCGGACGGGCAGACGCCGAACATGATCCTCGACGACGGCGGCGACGCCACGCTGCTCGTCCACAAGGGCGTCGAGTTCGAGGGCGCCGGCGCGGTGCCGGATCCCTCGACCGCCGAGTCCGAGGAGTTCGCGATCGTGCTCGGCCTGCTCCAGCGCTCGATCGAGGAGGACCCGCAGCGATTCACGCGCATGGCCGCCGAGATCAAGGGAGTGACCGAGGAGACCACGACGGGTGTCCATCGCCTGTACCAGTTCGCCGAGCAGGGTGGGCTGCTGTTCCCGGCCATCAACGTCAACGACTCGGTGACCAAGAGCAAGTTCGACAACAAGTACGGCTGTCGCCACTCGCTGATCGATGGGATCAACCGCGCCACCGACGTGCTGATCGGCGGCAAGCTCGCTGTGGTGTGCGGCTACGGGGATGTGGGCAAGGGCTGCGCCGAGTCGCTGCGGGGTCAGCGCGCTCGAGTCGTGGTGACCGAGATCGACCCGATCTGCGCCCTCCAGGCGGCGATGGACGGCTACCAGGTGCTGACGCTCGAGGATGTGGTCGAGTCGGCGGACATTTTCGTCACCGCGACGGGAAATCGCGACGTGATCACGGCCGAGCACATGGCGCGGATGAAGCATCAAGCGATCGTCGGCAACATCGGCCACTTCGACAACGAAATCGACATGACCGGCCTGTCGAGGATTCAAGGCATCACCAAGATCGGCATCAAGCCGCAGGTTGATGAGTGGGTCTTCCCGGACGGTCACTCGATCATCGTGCTGTCCGAGGGGCGGCTCTTGAACCTCGGCAACGCCACCGGCCATCCGAGCTTCGTGATGTCGAACTCGTTCACGAACCAGGTGATCGCTCAGATCGAGCTCTACGGCCGCAGCGACGGCTACGAGAAGAGCGTCTACACCCTGCCCAAGCACCTCGACGAGAAGGTGGCCCGGCTGCACCTGCCCGCGCTGGGCGTCAAGCTGACCGAGCTCACTGAGGGCCAGGCGGCGTACCTCGGCATCCCGGCCGAGGGGCCGTACAAGTCGGACCACTACCGGTACTGAGGCAGCCGGGGTCGCGATGGCCCGTACGCGGCTCCCGCCCCACGATGTGGCCGACCTGGCGCTGGCGCCGGTCGGCGCCTCCCGGATCGCGTGGGCCGGCGGGCAGATGCCGGTGCTGGCACGCATCCGCGAGCGCTTCCGCACCGAACGACCCCTCGACGGAGTCCGCGTGGGCGCGTGCCTGCACGTCACGGCCGAAACCGCGAATCTCGTGCTCGCCTTCGCCGACGGAGGCGCCCGGGTGGCACTGTGTTCCGCCAATCCTTTGTCCACGCAGGACGACGTGGCCGCCGCGCTCGTCTACGAGCACGGGATCGAGGTCCGCGCGCTGCGCGGCGAGGACGTCGACACCTATGTGGGCCACGTGCGCGCGGTGCTCGACGGCCGGCCCCAGGTCACAGTCGACGACGGTGCCGACCTGCTGATGACCGCCCATGCGCGCGGCGGGGATGCGCTCGGCGAGCTGATCGGGGGAACCGAGGAGACGACGACCGGGCTCGTCCGCCTCCGCCGTCTCGAAGGCGAGGGCAACCTCTCCTGTGCCGTTGTCGCGGTCAACGAGGCGCGCACCGAGCGCGCCTTGAACGATCGCCACGGGACGGGACAGTCGGCGCTCGACGGGATTATCCAGGCCAGTCACGTGCTGTTGGCCGGCCACACCCTGGTGGTCGTCGGCTACGGGTGGGCCGGGCAAGGGATCGCCGAACGGGCGCGAGGCGCAGGCGCCGCGGTGGTGGTGTGCGAGGTCGATCCGCTCCGGGCGCTCGAAGCACGGATGGCCGGCTACGAGGTGATGCCGGCGCTCGAGGCCGCCGAACGCGGCGACATCTTCGTGACCGTTACCGGTTCGCGGCGGGTCTTGCGCGGAGAGCACTTCGCGCGGATGAAGGACGGCGCGGTGCTGGCCAACGCCGGGCACTTCGACGTCGAGCTCGACCTCGACGAGCTGCGCGCGCTCGCGGTCCACGTGCGCGACGTGCGGCCGCTGATCGAGCAGTACACGCTCGAGGACGGGCGCCGGCTCAACCTGCTCGCGCGCGGGCGGGTCGTCAACCTGGCCGCCGGCGAGGGCCACCCGGCCGCGGTCATGGACGTGTCGTTCGCGCTGCAGGCTCTGTGCGTCGAGGATATGGTGCGGCGGCGCGCCGAGCTGTCGCCAGGAGTTCAGCCCGTGCCGGAGTCGATCGATCAGGAGGTGGCGACGCTCAAGCTCGCGGCGCTCGGGGTCATGATCGACCAGCCGACCGACGAGCAGCGGCACTATCGCGAGTCCTGGACCTGAGCCGCGTCTAACCGGAGTCGGACTAAGATCCGATTTCATGGAGGCGGTTGGCAGAACCCCGTTGCGAGGCGGGATCGATCTGGGCGGAACGAAGATCGAAGCGATCGTCGTCGACGCCGACCAAACCGTGCTCGGCTCCTCGCGCCACCCGACGCCGGCCACCGGGGGACCGACGGCTGTCGCGGCTGAGATGGTGGCGGCGGTGAAGGCCGCCTGCCAGGCCGCGAACGTCGAGCCGAATCAGCTCGTTGGCGTGGGCGTGGGGTCGCCCGGTGTCGTCGACGACGCGACCGGAGTGGTCTCGTCGGCCCGGAATCTATCCAACTGGGAGGGCAGCTTCGAGCTCGGGATGACCCTCAGTCACGAGCTCGGTACACAGGTCTTCGTCGGCAACGACGTCCAGGTCGCCACCGACGCCGAGTTTGAGCTGGGCGCAGGCCGCCCCTACAGCTCGCTCCTGGGCGTGATGTGGGGCACCGGGATCGGCGGTGGTCTGATCCTGAACCGGGAGCCATGGCTCGGGCGCGGCGGCGCCGGCGAGATCGGGCACATGGTGGTCAGGATCAACGGGCGCCGCTGCCCGTGCGGACGACGCGGATGCACGGAGGCCTACGCCGGACGCGCCGCGATGGAGGCCAGGGCGCGCAAGAAGTACGAGCAGGGCACGAGCACCGACCTGTTCAAGCTCATGCGTGAGCGCGGGCGCACCAAGCTGACGAGCTCGGTCTGGGCTCGCGCCCTCGAGCATGGCGACAAGCTCGCCACCGAGCTGATCGACGAGGCCGTCGAGGCGCTCGGCGCCGGCATCGCGTCAGCTCAGAATCTGCTCGATGTCCAGGCGATCGTGATCGGTGGCGGCCTCGGCGTCCGTCTCGGGCAGCCGTTCGTGGACCGGATCACCAAGGCGATGGGGCCCCACCTCTTCAACGACGTCCGTCCGGACATCATGCTGGCGGCGCTGGGCGACCTCGCTGGCGGGCTGGGGGCGGCGCTGCTGGTCAGCCGGCGAACCGGCGAAGGGGATCAAGCGGGGCCTACGGATGGGTCTGCGCCGGCGACCGGATCCGACGCGTCGGCGACCGGTCGTCCCGTCTGAACCGTCCGAGGCGAAGCCGACCTGACATCTGCCGCCCCGCGATGCTTGGCGCGGGACCATGTAAAACGTCGCAAGCCTCCCGTCGCCGCGGCGCTTTGTGCAGATAAGCGTCGTGGGCATGCTTATCTGCACAAGGTCGGGCTGGGGGTGGGGGGTTTGGTGGATTTTGCATGGTCGGGAGGCGCGCTGGGCGTTAGGCACAACGGCCACCGCGTCAGCGCTTAACCCGCTCTGAACATCCCCTTATGGCGGCAAGGCGCCGACTTTGGCAGGATGAGCGCGCCGCCGGACGAACTGGGCGGCAGGAGGGGAGAGAGGTCCCGGCGATGCATCATGCGATAACAGCACGGACGCTGAAACGCTTATGATCGCCCGCGTTGCCGCGGTCGCCTCGCTGGTGACCGCGATTGTCGTCGTCGTGCTGGTCGTGCTGGGTGGAGGCTCGTCGTACACGCTGAAGGCGGATTTCCAGGACGCCGGCGGGCTGGTCGCGGGCAACGACGTGCTCATGGGGCCGGCCAAGGTCGGGTCGGTGCAGTCGATCTCGCTGACCCCGAACGGTCAGGCGCAGGTCACGATGTCGATCGACTCGCAGGCGGCGCCGTTGCACGAGGGCACGGTGGCGCGGGTCTACGAGAACTCCCTGTCCGGGATCGCCAACAAATACGTCGTGCTGGAGCCGGCCTCGAGCCAGGCCCCGGCGATACCGAGCGGGGGCACGATCACCGAGCAGGACACCTACTCGTTCGTCAGCCTCGACCAGGTCTTCGACGCGCTGGATCCGCTGACCCGCGCCGGCCTGCGCGGGGTGATCCAGGGGGAGGCGGCGAGCATCAACGGCCGGGCCGCCGAGGCATCGAAGACGCTCGAATACCTCGCTCCCGGCCTGGAGAGCACGAGCAACGTGACGGCCGAGCTCGACCGCAACGAGCCGGCGTTCGACGGCCTGCTGGTGCAGGGGGCGCAGGCGATGCAGGCGCTCGCGTCGCGCAGCTCGCAGCTGGCCGACTTGATCGCCCAGGCCGACACGGCCACCGGCGCGATCGCCCGCCAGAGCCAAGCCCTGGAGCAGGCGCTTGCCTTGTTTCCGAGCACCCTCAACCGCGCCACCAGCACCTTCGCGGGACTGCGCTCGACGCTCGACGCGCTCGATCCGCTGGTGGCGGAGTCGAAGATCGCCTCGCGGCGGCTCGAGCCGTTCGCGGCGAGCCTGAGAACCTTCACCCAGGCGGCGATCCCCACCGTCACCGCCCTCAGCGACCTGATCCACAACCCGGCCGGCACGGGTGACCTGACCACGCTGCTGCGAGACACGCCGGAGCTCGCGCGCCTCGCCGGCACGGCGTTCCCGGATCTGATCGAGTCGATGAACGACTCGCAGACGCAGCTCGACACCCTGCGCGAGTACACCCCGGACGTGGTCGCGGCGCTGACCAACGTCGGCCAGACCGGCGCTTACTACGACGCCAACGGACACTACGTCCGCGTCCAGCCCACGTTCTTCGCGTTCGGGACCGACAGTCAGGGGCAGCTCACCACCCGGCCGCCGTCCGAGCGTTACGAGGGCCTGCAGGTGGCGCACGACCGGTGCCCCGGTGGCGCGGTCCAGCCTTCGCCCGACGGCTCCGCGCCCAACGCGGTCTCGGGCTGCCAGCCAAGTTCGAGCCCGCCGGGCCCATGAGGCGCATCGCGCTCGTAGCGCTCGTGGTCATCGTGGCGGCGGGAGTCGCGGCGATTGCGACCGGGTCAAGCGGTGGCGGCGATCCGTACTACGTGCGCGCGATCTTCGACGATGCTTCGTTCGCGGTCCAGGGCGAGCAGGTCCGGATCGCCGGCGCCCCCGTCGGATCGATCGCAGGCCTCGGCGTGACCGCGAACAAGCAGGCGGCGGTGACGCTCGAGATCGACGACTTGCGCTTCACGCCCTTCCACGCCAACGCCACCTGCGCGATCCGGCCCCAGTCGCTAATCGGCGAGATGTACGTCGACTGCGAGCCCGGCACGGCGGCCGCACCAGAGCTGCAGCGGCTCGCCGCCGGCCCCGGCGCCGGCGATTACTACCTGCCAGTCACGCAGACCAACTCCCCGGTCGACTTCGACATCGTCCAGGACATCTACCAGGAGCCGATCACCCAGCGGCTCGCGATCATCCTGAACGAACTGGGCACCGGGCTGGCCGCGCGCGGCTCCGATCTGAATGCGGTGATCCACCGCGCCGATCCGGCCCTCGGCAACACCGACCAGGTGCTTAAGATCCTGGCCAGCCAGAACCGCGCGCTGGCCAAGCTCGCCACCGACTCGGCGGCGGTGCTCGGACCGCTCGCTCAGCAACGCAACGCGCTGGCCGACTTCATCGTCCAGGCCAACACGACCGCCACGGCGAGCGCCGCTCGCGCCAGCGACATCTCACGCTCGATCCAGCTGCTCCCCGGCTTCCTGCGCCAGCTGAAGCCCCTGATGGCCGATCTGGGGACCCTGGCCGACCAGGGGACGCCGCTGGCGTCGGAGCTCCGCACGAGCGCGTCGGCGCTCGGCCGCGAGTTCACCGAGCTCACGCCGTTCGCCACCGCGGCCCGGACGTCGCTGATCCAGCTCGGCGCGGCGGCGGCGAAGTCGCAGGGACCGCTCGTCAACACGATCCCGCTCGCAAAGCAGCTGAACCAGCTCGGCACCCAGGCCGCGCCCGCGGCCACCACGCTCGACCGTCTCACCGCGAGCCTGAGCAAGACCGGTGCGATCGGACAGCTGATGGCCCTGCTGTTCTACGGCACGAGCGCCACCAACGGCTTCGACAGCCTCGGCCACTACGTGCGCGACGAGCTGCTGGTCAGCGACTGCACCGGCTACGCCACGTCGCCCGTCCCGGGCTGCTCGGCCAACTTCACGGAGACGAGTGGATCGGCCGATGCCGGCGCCACTGCCGCCAGCGATCGAGCCGCCGCCAAGCAGGCGGCCAGCAACCGCGCGCTTCTGAGCACGGCCCTCGCCGGGGACGCGATCGCCAAGAACACGGCAGCGCCGCTCCAGCGGCTGCTCGGCTACCTGATCGGACCTGAGGGATGAGTCAGCGTCGCCGGCAGAGCGGCCTCGCCAACCCGGTCCTGATCGGCGCGGTCACGGTGCTCGCGGTGATCGTCGCCGTGTTCCTCGCCTACAACGCGAACAACGGGCTCCCGTTCGTCCCAAGCTACAACCTGCACGTCCAGGTCGCCGACGCGAGCGAGCTGACGCACGGCGCCGAGGTGCACATGGGCGGCGCCCTGGTCGGGTTCGTCGACAGCGTCGACCCCGCCCGCCTCCCGTCCGGGCAGCCGATCGCGGTCCTGAACCTAAAGCTCGACAAGAGCATTGGCAAGCTCCCGGTCGACTCGACCTTCACGATCGGGCTGCAGGGAGCGATCGGACAGAAGTACCTGGCAATCGGGCTCGGTAGGTCCAGACGCACGTACGCGAGCGGGGCGACGGTCCCGATGCGCCAGACCAGCGCCACCGTCGACCTCGACCAGGTACTGGACATGTTCACGCCCCCCACGCGCACCGGTGTGGTCGCTTCCACGATCGGCTTCAGCGACGGACTGGCCGGACGCGGCGTTGACGTCAATAACGCAATCGGAGCCTTCGTCCCTCTACTTGGAGACCTCCGGCCGGTGGCGCAGAACCTGGCCTCCCCGCACACCGATCTCGCCGGCTTCCTGCGCGGCCTCGAGCGCTTCACCGGTGCACTCGCACCCGTCGCCGGCACCCAGGCATCGCTGTTCGTCGCGCTCGACAGCACGTTCCGGGCGCTGGCCAGCGTCTCGGTGCCCTCGCTGCAGGACTTCATCTCCGACACGCCGCCGGCGTTCGACGCGGTCATCGCCGACAGCCCCAAGACCCGGCCGTTCCTGACCGACAGCGCGGCGCTGTTCGCCGAGCTGCGCCCCGGGATAGCCACGCTGCCCGCGAGTGCGCCCGTGCTCGCCGACGCGTTCTCCGCCGGCGCGCGCAACCTTCCCGGCACCGCGGCGCTCGACCAGCGTCTGGTCGGCCTGTCCCAGCACCTCGAGAGCTACGGCCAGACGCCGGCCGTGCAGCAGGGGCTCGACCGCCTCACGCTGACCGCGTTCAGCCTGCGGGCGCCGCTCGACTTCCTGACCCCGGTCCAGTCCTCGTGCAACTACGTGACGCTGTTCCTGCGCAACGTCGCGAGTCTGCTCTCGGAGACCACCACCTCGGGGACGTCGCTCCGGTTCTCGCTCGTGGCGATCGACGACGTGCTGGGCGGTGAGTCGAACCCGTCCAGCCAGCCCTACACCACCCCGGTGACCAACCCGACCGCAGAGCACGGCCCGCTCCACGTCAACCCGTACCCGAACACCGACTCGCCCGGTGAGACGGCGGAGTGCGCCGCCGGCAACGAGCCGTACTCGGGCGCGGCGGCGGTCATCGGAAACCCAGCGGGCAACCTGGGCCTCAAGACCGAGACGACGACCGCGAGCAACAACACCGGGAGCAAGAAGTGAGGCGCCACCGCCCCCGCATCCCGAACTTCGCCGCCGGGATCCTCGCGGCCGTCGTGATCGCGGCCGCCGTGTACCTCACGTTCGGAGGTCCCACTCCGTTCTCGGGCTCGCCGTTCGTGCTCAAGGCGGTGTTCACGACGGAGACCCAGCTCCACATTCCCTCGCCGGTGCGGATCGCCGGCGTCGACGTGGGCGAGGTCACCTACGTGAAATCGCTCGGCAACAACACGCAGGACGCCGTGGTCACGATGGACATCAACTCGAACGGGCTCCCGATTCACGCCGACGCGACGGTCGGGATCCTGACCCGGATCTTCCTCGAGGGCAACTTCTACATCGACCTGCATCCGGGATCGCCAGAGGCGCCGGTGCTGTCCTCGGGCGCCACGCTGCCCGCGGCCAACACCTCGGGCCCGGTCCAGCTCGACCGGGTGCTGGCGGCGCTGAACTCGAACGCGCGGGCCAACCTACAGACGCTCGTGCAGGGATTCGGCGCGGCCCTCAACGGTCAGCCGTCCGCGGCTCAGGACGCGGCCCAGAACCAGGATCCGAGCGTCCGAGGCCTGACGGCCGCGCGGGCGCTGAACGAGTCGCTCAAGTACTCCGCCGGCGCGTTCAAGGCCTCGGCGATCGTCAACCAGGCGCTGCTGGGAATACAGCCACACGACCTCTCACAGTCGGTCGTCGGCAACGAGGAGGTGTTCCGGGCGCTGGCCTCGCGCCAGACCCAGCTCGCGAGTCTCGTCACCACGTTCGACTCGACCATGTCGGCGCTGGCCGCGCGCCAGCAGGACCTGAGCGGCACGATCGCAGCGCTTCCGCCGCTGCTGCGCACCACCGACACCGCGCTCACGTCGCTGAACGCTTCGTTCGGCCCGACGAAGGCGTTCGCGCGGACGATCCTGCCCGGGATCGAGCAGCTCGATCCCACGATCGGCCAGGCGCTGCCATGGCTCGCGCAGGCGACGGCGCTGGTCGCGCCGAGTGAGCTGGGTGGTCTGGTCAAGGACCTCACGCCGGCCGTGCAGGAGACCGCGAGCACGATCAAGTCGACGACGTCGCTGCTCTCGGCCAGCGACGCGCTGGCACGGTGCGTCGTCCACAACCTCGTCCCCACCGGCAACGAGGTGATCCAGGATCCGCCGCTGCCGAGCACCACCCGCGTCTACCAAGAGCTCCTGCAGTCCGCGGTCGGGATTGCCGGCGCGGGAGAGAACTTCGACGGCAACGGGCGGTACCTGCGCTCCACGCCGGCCGGCGGCTCGACTCCGGTGCAGACCAGCAACCTCGGCGCCCAGGGGCCGCTGTTCGGGAACGCCGTGATCCAGCCACTCGGGACCCGTCCGGCCTGGCCCGGCCAGGCGCCGCCACTCAACAGCACCAAGGCGTGCTACCAGAACGCCGCGCCCGATCTGAACGACGTGACCACGGGGGCCGGACCGTGAGGCGCGCGATAACCGCCCATCGCCGAGACTTCGTCGCCATCGTCGGGCTGGTTGTGATCGCGGTGGCGATCGCCGGCTACATCCTCGACCACCAGCCCGCCTTCACCTTCGGCCGGAGCTACTACAGCGTCAAGGCGGAGTTCGCCTCGAGCGCCGCGGTGACCCCCGGTCAGGGCCAGGCGGTGACGATCGCGGGCGTCCAGGTTGGCCAGGTTGGCGGAGTCGAGCTCCAGAACGGCCGGGCGGTCGTGACGATGAACCTCTACAAGCAGTACGCGCCGATCTACCGCGACGCCACGGTGCTCCTGCGCCCGCGCACGCCGCTCAAGGACATGTACCTGGCACTCGATCCAGGTACCAAGGCGGCCGGGGCCATTCCGGACGGCGGGCTGCTGCCGGTTTCGGCCACCTCGCCCGACATCGACCTCGACCAGATTCTCGCTTCGCTTGACGCCGACAGTCGGAGCTATCTGCTGCTCCTCCTGTCCGGCGGCGCGCAGGCGTTCCGCGACCCCACCGGCGGGTCCGGCCCGGCCGCGCCGGCACCGGATTTCGCGGACGGGTCGGGCGCGACCGCGGCGCCGAGCGCGGCCGCGGTGGCGGATCTGCAGGGGACGTTCAAGCGCTTCGCGCCGCTCGACCGCGACACCGGCGAGTTCGCCACCCTGCTCGCACAGCGCAGCGCCAACCTCCGCCTGGCCATCCACAACCTCCAGCGAGTGGCCACCGCGCTCGGCGGCGTGGACGGCCAGCTGGCCTCGCTGATCGTGTCCTCGAACACGAACTTCGCCGCCATCTCCTCGCAGGACGCCAACCTCGAAGCCGGCCTGTCGCTCTTCCCAAGCACCCTCGCGCAGACGAACACCACGCTCGGCAAGGTCCAGGCGTTCACAAACCAGCTCGGACCGGCGCTCGGCCAGCTGCTCCCCTTCGCCCGCGCGCTGGGGCCGGCACTGAAGGCGTCGCGGCCGCTGTTCCACGACACCACGCCGGTCATCCAAACCCAGCTGCGCCCGTTCTCAACCGCCGTGCAGCCGCTGGCGCGCGCCCTGCGCCCGGCCGCCACCCAGTTGGCGCGCGCGACGCCGCCGCTCACGCGCTCGATCGAGGTGGTGAACACGCTGTTCAACACGCTCGCCTACCAGCCGTCGGACGGCGAGCAGGGCTACCTGTTCTGGGGCTCCTGGCTGGCCCACATCGCCAACAGCCTCACCGACCTTCAGGACGCCCAGGGGCCAACCGTGCGGGGCATCTTCATGGCCACCTGTCCGCAGCTCAACCTGCTCGAGACGACGATCCAGGCGGGCAGCCCGTCGGTGGGGCCGCTCCTCGACCTGCTGAACGCGCCCGACTGGACCCAGATCAAGTCGTCCTACTGCCCGGCTCAGCTCGGCTCCCTGACCCGGAGCGCGGCGAACAGGACGGGGGCGGCGCGATGAACAAGCAGGCGCCGAGCACCGGGCGGATCCTGACGATGGTCGCGTTCGCGGCCTCGTGCATCGGCCTCCTGCTGTTCCTGTGGATCTCGTTCGGCGGCACGACTCCGCTCGGCCCACGGGGCTACGAGATCAGCGCCGAGTTCGACCAGGCGACCGAGCTCGGCAGCCAGGCCGACGTGCGGATCTCCGGGGTCAACGTCGGCACGGTGATCAGCGTCTCGCTCGACCGCCGGACCGGCCTGACCCGCGCGGTCATGGAGATCGACCCGCAGTTCGCCCCGCGGCCGGCCGACACCCGCGCGATCCTCCGTCAGAAAACGCTCCTCGGAGAGACCTACATCGAGCTCTCGCCCGGATCCGCGAGCGCACGTAAGCTGCCCGACGGGGCGATGCTCCCGCGCGGCCAGATCGCCCCGACGGTGCAGCTCGACCAGATCCTCTCGACGTTCGACCCCGCCACCCGCCAGGCGTTCGAGACCTGGATGCAGCAGGACGGGATCGCGCTCACCAACCGCGGCGAGGACCTGAACGAGGCCCTGGCCGAGCTCTACCCGTTCGCCACCAACGTCGACTCGGTGCTGGCCGTGCTCAACCGCGACAGCGCCGCGACCAGCACGCTGCTGAACGACGGAGGGCAGGTCTTCTCCGCGATCGCCCACTCCCCGGCCGCCCTCCAGCAGCTGATCGACAACGCGAACGGCGCGTTCTCGGCGACCGCGGCGCAGAGCACGGCGCTGGCGCAGACGATCCAGGCCTTCCCGCCCTTCCTGCGCGCCACCAAGGCCACGGTCGACCGGGTGGCGCGCTTCGCGCAGACGACCAAGCCGCTGGTCGACGAGCTCCGCCCCGCCGCCGTCCAGCTCACGCCGGCGCTGAAGTCGCTCGCGATCCTGGCGCCGCAGCTGAAGAGCCTGCTCGTCAACATCGGGCCGCTGACTCACGCCTCCAAGGCGGGAGTGCCGGCGCTCGAGACGTTCCTCGACGACAGCGTGCCGCTGCTTACACGGGCGACGCCGTATCTCGGCGGCGTGATCCCGGTGATCGACTACATCAACACGTACCGCCGCGAGATCGCCGGCTTCTTCGCCAACGGGACGGCCGCCGCGCAGGCCACCGCTCCCTCGCTCGTGAATCAGAGCAAGCTGCTGCACTACGTGCGCGTCTCGAGCCCGATCAACCCCGAGACGCTGACCAACTACGCGCACCGCCTGTCGAGCAACCGCGGCAACCCATATCTCGTTCCCGGGGGCTACACCGCTCTTTCCGGGGGGCTTCCCGTGTTTGGAAGCTACCTGTGCACGAACAATCCTCAGCCGGCGATCGGCCCTACTATTTCCGCCTCGCTGGCTGCAGTGCTGAGCGCCGACTACTACACGTCGGACCCCAGCGGCCCTCCGTGTAAGGCGCAGACGCCGCTCGGCGAGGCAACGACAGGACAGCTACAAGAATTTCCCCAACTACAACCAATCCCATGAGCATGGCCGGCTCTGCTTGCAACAAACCAAAAAGGAGGAGTCTGTTGCGACGACTAGTCGTAATGGCCACGGCGCTCGCCGTGCTCGTCGGCGCTGTGTCCGCTTATGCGGCCAGCAGCGGCTTCAACACCTACACCGCCAAGCTCAGCTTCTCGCCCAACAAGGCGGGCAGCAGCACGGCACCATCGGCCCTTGGCTGGACGGAGGTCCTCGGCGCCAACGGTACGGCTGGCAACCGCACCGCACCGCTGACCGATATCAAGACCACCTTCTACGGTCTGACCTCGAACGGCAAGGACTTCCCGACCTGCAGCCTGTCGACGATCTCGGCGGCCAAGAGCGACACCGGGTGCCCAAAGGGCGCCCTCGTCGCCACCGGTTCGATCACCGCGCTGCTGGGTCCGGTCTCAGACCAGAGCGCTTCGAACCCGACGGTCGTCCCGTGCGATCCGCTGCTGGACGTGTGGAACGCCGGCCAGGGCAAGGTCGTGTTCTTCTTCGTCGATCAGGCCCCCAGCCATCTGTGCGCGGGTGGCGCGGTGCCCACCGGCTATGTCGGGCCGTTCCCCGGCACGATCAAGACCGTGGGCAAGAACCTGGTTGAGAACACGCCGATTCCGACCTACGTGTCGTTCCCGCTCTCGGGAGTCGAGGGCTCGCTCACCAGCGAGACGCTCCACTGGACCAACCTGAAGCGGAAGGTCAAGGGCAAGACCGTCTACTACACCCAGTCGGTGGGCTGCAAGAGCGGCAAGCGCCCCTACAGCGTGGCCTACACGGCCGAGCAGAACGGCACCTCCCAGACGGGCACGGTGACCGGCTCGGCGAAGTGCTCCTAGCCGTCTAGTGCTCTGATTTCCGGCGCCCTCGCGCGATCGAGCGCGGGGGCGCCGGCTCTAAGCCCCGCCGTAAGGCGCTGAGGACCCAATCCCAGTCTCAGGCGACCTCGAACCGCTCGGCGCGCTGGGCGGTGCGCTCGGACTCGTTCAGCATCTGCACGAACAGCCACACAAGCGCGATTCCCATCACCACCGACTGCTCGAGCGCCATCACCAGCCCCGCCATCATCTGATCCTCGAGCGGGCTGAGCCCCCAGTAGTGTGGCTGGTGGGCGTAGAAGGAGTAGAGCACGCGCGGCGCGAAGGCCAGCGCGATCCCGAGGATCCCGACCAGCAGCTTGCCGCCGGCCATGTAACCGACCCGGCCGAGGCCGGCCAGGCGCGCGCGGCTGCGGATCGGCGACAGCACGTGCCACCAGTAGAGCGAGCCGGCGGCGAAGAAGCACAGGTGCTCGAACGCGTGGATCACGCTGTTGCCCTGGGCCTGGTCGTACAGCGCCGGCACGTGCCAGAACCACAAGATCGCGGCGTAGAAGATCACAGCGAACACGGGGTGGGCGAAGAACCCGGCCCGGCGCTCGACCGCCTGCACGCGCCGCGTCACCGGCCGCAGCAGGGTCTTCGTGAGTCCGAGGATCAGGAGAATCGGCGCCACGTCGAGGAGCAGCATGTGCTGGACCATGTGCATGAACATCAGCTGATCGCCGAGTGAGTCGAGCGGGGAGACGAGGGCGACGAGGATGGTCAGGATCCCGCTCGCGTAGAGGAGCGCGCGCCAAACGCTGGGCGGGTGACGCTCTCCGGCGCGATGGGCCCGACGCCACCCGGCCGCGTACAGCAGCACGAGCACGAGCACCCCGATCAGGACCGGCGGATCGAACGACCACGAGGTCTGCGGAGCCACGAGAAGTGATTATGCGACTCCGCGCCGGGAGCCGCCCTGGCGAGCAATCGACAAACGTCCGGCGGGCGGCTAGCCTAACCGGTTCACACCGCACATCTATCCTTCTCAGCAAGGAGGTAGGTCGAGATGCGCATCGAGGTCAAGGGCCGCAATCTGCCCGTCTCCGAGGACCTACGCGACCACGTCGCTAAGCGTTTTCGCAAGGTCGAACGGCAGGTGTCGGAGCTCGCCGAGCTCGAGGTGGAGGTGTTGGAGGAGCGCAACCCCGCGATCGCCGACAACCAGGTGGCCGAGGCCACGCTGCACCTGAAAGGGGTGACATTGCGCGCCCGCGATGCCTCGCCCGACATCATGCACTCGATCAGCCTGTGCGCCGACGAGCTGCACATCCAGGTCAAACGACATCGCGACAAGCGGCGTAAGCGGCGCGAGGCGCGCGCCACTGCGGCCCAGAACGCGGGTGCGGGGCCAACGGTCGAAGACGTCGAAGAGGCCGGTGTGGCGGGTCTCGGCGGGACCGCCGGAGAAGGCCTCGGCGGGGCCGCTGGAGAAGGCCTCGGCGAGGCCGCTGGAGAAGGCCTCGGCGGGGCCGCCGGAGGAAGCAGTTCCGGCGATCAGGCGGGGGTCAGCTCGGCCGCCTAAGGCGCCGCCGACCCCGTTAGTTCACGCGTTGTTGGCCGGGACCCCACTGCTACGCTAGCCATATGACCATCCTGGACCGCGCTCTCCGCATGGGCGAGGGTAAGAAGTTCAAGGTCTATGAGCAGCGGGTCGGTCGGATCAACGGGTACGAGCCTGAGCTCGAGCACTCCACCGACGCCGAGCTGATGGAGGCCGCCGACGAGCTGCGCGAGCGCGCGGCGAACGGCGAGACCCTCGAGGACCTGCAATACGAGTGCTTCGCGCTGGTGCGCGAGGCGGGCAAGCGCACGATGGGGATGCGCCACTTCGACGTGCAGCTCATCGGCGGCATGGTGCTGCACGACGGAGCCATCGCCGAGATGCGGACCGGCGAGGGCAAGACGCTGACCGCCACCCTCGCCGTGGTGCTCAACTCGCTTGCCGGCCGTGGCGTTCACGTGGTCACTGTCAACGACTACCTGGCCCGGCGTGACGCCATGTGGATGAAGCCGATCTACGACGCGCTCGGCGTCACCGTCGGCGTCCTCCAGAACATGCAGCCCTACGAGGAGAAGCGCGCCGCGTATGCGGCCGACGTCACCTACGGAACGAACTCCGAGTTCGGCTTCGACTATCTGCGCGACAACATGGCCACGTCGCTCGAGGAGAAGGTCCAGCACGGGGGGCGGCCCAAGCCCGAGGCGGGCAAGTCGCACTACCACACGTTCGCGATCGTCGACGAGTTCGACAACATCCTGATCGACGAGGCCCGCACGCCGCTGATCATCTCCGGTGCGCCCGAGCAGGCAGCCGAGCTCTACGTGAAGTTCGCCCAGCTCGCCCCCCGGCTCAAGCCCGGCAAGACGCCCGAGGGGATGGACCCGCGGATGAAGAAGGAGTTCGTCGCCGACTTCGACTACGAGTTCGAGGAGAAGCACAAGACGATCGCGGTGACCGAGCAGGGGGTGGCCAAGGCCGAGCGCTTCCTCGGCATCGACCACCTGTACCGGGCCGAGAACGGCCATCTGGTCAACCATCTGATCCAGTCGCTCAAGGCCGAGTCGCTGTACAAGCGCGACGTCGACTACGCGGTGATCGACGGCGAGGTCAAGATCATCGACGAGTTCACCGGCCGCATCCTCGAGGGCCGGCGCTGGTCGGAGGGTCTGCACCAGGCGGTTGAGGCGAAGGAAGGCGTCCGGGTGCAGGAGGAGAACCAGACGCTCGCGACGATCACCCTGCAGAACTACTTCCGCATGTACGACAAGCTCGCGGGCATGACCGGAACGGCGCTGACCGAGGCGACCGAGTTCATGAAGATCTACAACCTGCCCGTCGTCGAGATCCCGACCAACCGCCCGATGGTCCGCAAGGATCAGAACGATCAGGTCTACAAGACCAAGGACGGCAAGTGGAGCGCTGTGACCCGCGAGATCGAGCAGCGTCACGCGAAAGGTCAGCCGGTGCTGGTCGGAACGATCTCGGTCGAGGTCTCAGAGCTTCTCTCCGATCGTCTGAAGCGCAGGGGGATCGCGCACACCGTGCTGAACGCCAAGCCCGAGCACGCCGAGCGCGAGGGCGAGACGATCGCCGAGGCCGGCGCGCCGGGCGCGGTCACGATCGCCACCAATATGGCCGGCCGCGGCGTCGATATCAAGCTCGGCGGCAACGCCGAGCACCTGGCCCGCCTCGAGGTGGCCAAGCTCGGCCTGCAGCACGGGATGCCCGACTACGACGAGCACTACCAGAAGGTGCTGCCGGCGATCGACGAGCGGATCGACGAACTTCGCGAACAGGTGCTCGACGCAGGCGGGCTGTTCATTCTCGGCACCGAGCGCCACGAGTCGCGGCGGATCGACAACCAGCTGCGCGGCCGCTCCGGACGGCAGGGCGACCCCGGCGAGTCGCGCTTCTTCCTGTCGGCGCAGGACGACCTGGTGCGCCTGTTCGCCGGCGAGCGCATCTACAAGATCCTCGACCGCCTCGGGAGCGTCGACGAGGAGGGCAACGAGGAGCCGATCGAGCACGGCATGCTCTCCAAGCAGATCGAGAAGGCCCAGCGCAAGGTCGAGGAGCAGCACTTCCTCACCCGCAAGCACACGCTCGAGTACGACGACGTGCTCAACCAGCAGCGCGAGGTGATCTACACCTACCGCGACGAGATCCTCGAGGGGCGCGACATGAGCGAGGCAGCCCGGGGCGAGATCGCGGGGATGATCGACCGCGTCGTCGAGGAGTACACCGCGGGCGACTTCGTCGAGGACTGGGACATCGAGGGCCTGCTGCGGCGGATGAGCGAGATCTTCCCGGTGAACGCCGAGCTTCCGGACGTCGACGCCGACCGTGCCGATCGGGAGGAGCTGAAGGCGGCGTTCGATGAGATGGTCACCGACTCCTACGACGCCCGCGAGGAGGAGTTCGGGACCGAGTTGATGCGCGACGTCGAGCGCTTCCTGCTCCTGCAGATCATCGACCAGCGCTGGCGCGAGCACCTGTACGACATGGACTACCTGCGCGAGGGCATCCACCTGCGCGGGTTCGCCCAGATCGAGCCGCTGGTGGCCTACAAGAACGAAGCCTTCGACCTATTCCGCGACCTCATGAACAGCATCTGGGACGACTTCGCCCGGCTCATCTTCCACGTCCAGGTGACGCCGGTCGAGGGCCCGCCGAACGGCGGAATGCCTCCCGCACCACCCCAGCGCCGGAGCCCGAGCGCCGCCGCGAGTTCGGCCACGGGTGGCGCTGGCCGGGTCACCTACTCTGGCGGCGGCGCGCCCCAGGGCGCGATGGCGATCGCCGCCGCGGCCGGTGGCGCCGCCGCGGCCCCCGGTGCCGCGGGCGAGGTCGAGGAACCGGCGCCGGCGCACGTCGAGCAGCGGCGGGTGGCGCCCGGGGAGCAGATCGGGCGTAACGACCCCTGCTGGTGCGGGTCGGGCAAGAAGTTCAAAAAGTGCCACGGGGCGTAGGCGTCGACCCCTAGCAGCATGGCCCCGCGGTCCAGGGCCATGACGGGAATCCGTAGACCTGGATGGCAGCCGTGGCCGGGAATGCGGTGCGCGGCGCCTTAGACATGGTTCTCATCGAACATCTCTTCCACGGTCGCATCGAAGAAACGGGCGAGCGCCAGGGCGAGCGGGAGCGAGGGGGTGTAGCGCTCCTGTTCGATCGAGTTGATGGTCTGGCGCGACACGCTCATCGCCTCGGCGAGCTGACCCTGTGACAGGCCCCTCTCGGTTCGCTTCTCTCGCACCAGATTTCGCATTCCACGGACGCAACGCAGTCATGTCAAGCCAACTTGACATATGGGAAGCTAACTTGACAGGGCGGCGTTGTCAAGGGCGGTAGATTCCACGCCATGGCCGACTCCCCGGATCCCCAGCTGCGCGCCTCCGACGAGCAGCGCGAGCGCGCCGCCCAGGAAATCCGCGAGCACTTCGCGGCAGGGCGGCTGAGCGAGGAGGAGCTGAGCGACCGCGTCCAGGCCGCCTACAGCGCCCGCACCGAGCAGGAGCTCCGCGACGCGCTCGCCGATCTGCCCAAGCTGCCGGCCACGCCCGCCCAGCAGAAGGCTGAGCTCGCCGCCCGTCGCCGCATGCTGCAGCGTCGGATGCTCCAAGAGGCCGGCGGCGGACTCGGACTGTTCGCGCTGTGCACAGCGGTCTGGCTGGCGTCAGGTGCGAGCGGCCAGTTCTGGCCGGTCTGGGTGCTGGTGATCGTGCTGATCCCGCTGCTGCGCAACGGGTGGCGGCTATACGGGCCGGCGCCGGAGCTCGACCGGGTCGAGCGCGAGCTGGACGCGCGCCGCCGGCGCGACGAGTTCCGCAACGAGCGCCGCGGCGAGGCCCACGACCGCGCCGCCGCCCGGCGCGCGCGGCGGCACGGGCGCAACTGAACGAATTTGGGTTAATCAGCAACGCCTGACGGCGGCGCCTTATGGGATGGTCGGCGGCGCCTGACGCCGGCGCCTTACCCCTGCTTCTGGTGCCGGATGTGGTCCGGCTGGACGACGAACTTCACACGCACCTCGCCGGGCGCTCGGAACGGGTACTCGTCCTGGCCGATGTACTTCTTGGCCAGCGCGTTGATGTGCTCGTCGGCCCCGCCGACCTCTTGAACGGTCCCGCGGATCTCGACGAAGTTGTACTCGTTGCCGGATTCGGGCACGACCACCGTGACGCGCGGGTCGCGCTCGAGGTTGCTCGGCCAGATACGGCCCCTGGCGCTGTTGATCGCGGGCAGGCCGTCCTGGAGGTCGATCCAGACCACCGTCGAGTGGGCCGTGCCATCCCGGTTGAAGGTGGAGATGACCGCGAAGTTCGGGTCCGTGAGGAGCTTGTGTACTTCCGGATCGGTGAGGGTTGCCATGCGGCCACTGTAGCCCAGCCGCACCAGCACGCTGCTACCTTGAAGGCACATGGCTACCGCTCCCTCAGAGCCCCTCTCCCAGCGCCTCGCGGCGATCTGCGAGCAGCTCAAGCTGCTTGCGGACTACCTTTGACCCCGCTGAGCTGAGCGGGCGCGTCAGCGCGCTCGAACAGGAGATGGGCGCGCCCGGGTTCTGGGAGGACCAGGAGCAGGCGGCCAGGGTGAGCTCCGAGCACGCACGGACCAGCCGGCGCCTGGCCACGTACACGGAGCTCGAGCGCGACGTCGAGGACCTCGAGCCGCTGGCCGAGCTGGCCGAGGAGGACCCCGAGATGGCGCCGGAGCTCGAGGAGCAGATTCGCAGCGTGCAAGAGCGGCTGGACCGGCTCGAGGAGGAGCGCCTGTTCTCGGGCCGCTACGACTCGGGCGACGCGCTGGTCACGGTCAACGCCGGCGCGGGCGGAACCGACGCCCAGGACTGGGCCGAGATGGTCCTGCGCATGGAGATGCGCTGGGCCGAGCGGCGCGGCTACCAGGCGGAACTGCTCGAGGCGTCGCCAGGAGAGGAGGCGGGCATCAAGTCGGCCACCTTCCTGGTCAGGGGCGAGAACGCCTACGGCGTGTTCGCCAGTGAGAAAGGGGTGCACCGGCTAGTGCGCCTGTCGCCGTTCGACGCCGCCCACCGTCGCCAGACGAGCTTCGCCGGCGTGGAGGTCTCGCCCGTGGTCCCGGACATCGAGGAGCTGAGCATCGACGACGACGACCTGCAGATCGACACCTACCGCGCCAGTGGCGCCGGCGGCCAGCACGTCAACAAGACCGACTCCGCCGTGCGGATCACCCACAAGCCGACCGGGATCGTCGTGCAATGCCAGAACGAGCGCTCGCAGTCCTCGAACAAGGCCGAGGCGATGACGATGCTGCGCTCCAAGCTGCTCGAGCTCGAGGAGCGCAAGCGCCGCGAGGAGATCGCCCGCGAACGGGGCGAAGCCCAGGACGTCAACTTCGGCTCGCAGATCCGCTCCTACGTGCTGCATCCGTACTCGCTGGTCAAGGACCACCGGACCGATCACGAGATGGGGGACACGGCCCGGGTGCTGGACGGTGACCTCGATGGCTTCGCGCGCTCCTACCTGCTGAGATCGGCCAAGTGACCGACGTCCGGGAGCCGGCCGCCCAGCCGACCGCGCCCTATCTAGAAGCGATCACCGCCTACGGCTTCCGCGGCTCGCTGCGCTTCCACGTCCCGGGCCACAAGGGCGGCGAGGGCGCCGACCCCGGGCTGCGAACCGCGCTCGGCCACCGGGCGCTGCTGCTCGACGTGCCGCAGGACATCGAGGGAATCGACGTCGGTCCCTCGCCGACGCCGTACGAGCGCGCTGAGCGGTTGGCCGCCGACGCGTACGGCGCTGGCCGAGCCTGGTTTCTCACCAACGGGGCCACGCAGGGCAACCACGCCCTGTGTCTGGCCCTGGCGCCCCCGGGATCGACGGTCATCCTTCAGCGCAACTCGCACGCGAGCCTGATCGACGGCCTCGTTCTGAGCGGTGGCCTGGCACGGTTCGTCGCGCCCGAGTACGACATCGAGCTCGGGATGGCCCACGGAGTCACGCCCGAGGCGCTGGCCGAGGCGTTCGGCCGTGTCCCCGACGCTCCGGCTGCATTCATCGTCTCGCCCACCTACTACGGGATGGCCGCCGACGTCGCGGGGTGCGCCGAGGTTGCGCACGCCGCCGGCGCGGCGCTGATCGTCGACGGCGCCTGGGGGTCGCACTTCGGTTTCCACGCGCGCCTGCCCGCATCGCCTCTGGCCCTCGGAGCTGATGCGATGCTCGCCTCAACCCACAAGATCGTGGGCAGCCTGACCCAGTCGGCGATGCTGCTGGTCGCGACGAGTGGGCGGGTCGACGCCGAGGGGGTGGACCGCGCCGTCAGGCTGATCCGCTCGACCAGCCCGAGCTCGCTGCTGATGGCCTCGCTCGATGCCGCCCGCCGCCAGCTCGCCGTCCACGGGGAGGCGCTGCTCGACCGCACCGTCCGGGCCTCCGAGCGGGCCCGCGAGGCGATCGAGGCGGTGCCGGGTTGCGCCGTGCTCGACGAGGAATTCGTCGGCCGGCCCGGGATCGCCGGCCGCGATCCGCTGCGGATCGTGATCGACGTGCGCGGCACGGGCTGCACCGGCTACGAGGTCGCGGCGGCGCTGCGCAACTCCTACGACATCTACGTCGAGCTGGCGACGCACGCGACGCTGGTGCTGGTGCTCGGGATCGGTCAGTCGGTCGAGGCGCTCGAGCGCCTGGCGCACGATTTCGCCGAGACGGTGCGGCAGATCGCCCGTCCAGGCAGACGCCACGCGATCAGCCGTCCGCCGTCGTCCCTCGAGCACGAGACCGTGGTGTCCCCGCGGGATGCCTTCCTCGGGCAGGGCGAGACGGTGGCGGTGGACGAGGCGGTGGGGAGGATCTCGTGCGAGTCGATCGCCGGCTATCCCCCCGGGGTGCCGTCGCTGCTGCCCGGCGAGCGGATCACCGACGAGGTCGTGGCCTACCTGCGCGAGCTGACCGCCGAGGGAGCGCGGCTCCACGGGGCCTCCGATCCGGCGTTCCGCACCGTGCGGGTGTTGATCGAGTAGCACTCAGGTCGCGTGCTCGGCCGCCGTGGGCCATTCTGCGCGCACCTCCCCCTTTGGCAACCAGTCGGGCAGCTCGAGTGCCAGGTGGCGGGAGATCGCGATCGCGTAGGGCTCACAGCTTCTGCGGAGCTCCTCGAGTCGCTCGGCGCACGCCTCCTCATCGGCCTCGGAGTGGAGGCCACTGCCCTCCAGGCGCGATCGAAGCTCGGCGAGAGCGCTCGAGCAGTCGGCCGGGGCTGGGTGGTGACCCGGCGCGGCGGTCCAGTCGTGCGACCGCCATCTCCCGGCGGAGAACGCCTGGAAAAGGCCAGGAAGACCAGACAGACGAGTCCGACGATCACGCGCACGATCGCCTCCTACCCTCAGCGGGGCTCCGAGCAGTCGCGGCGCCCGTCGAAGCCCAGCCACGCCGATCGCCCCGAGGGCCAGCGGCACCAGCGATTCCACGGCTCGGTAGACCAGGATGGCCGAGGAGGCGAGCGCGAGCGGCGCCCCGTAGAGGACGAACACGCCGACCAGACCGCCTTGAGGCTCGCGCCGCGACGGGCGAGCCGCGTCCAGCGGGTGCGGCCGGCGGCGCGCGGTCGAAACGCGAACGCAGCGAGCCCAGCCCCGGGACGGGTGGCGATCAGCAGCCCGACGACCAGCACGACCCCGGCGAAGCGCGCCAGCCGCCACGCCAGCGCGCGACGGTCGAACGCGCGAGCGTGCAGGCTGCCCGAGACTTTATCCTCGCCGGCAGTGCCCGATGCCACGCTCACCGAGGTGGTTGCGCGCGCCCTCGCCGAGGACGTCGGCGACGGCGACGTGACGACGGCTGCGACCGTCCCCGAGGACGCGGCGGCGCGGGCGCTGATCAGACAGAAGGCGCCTGGCGTGATCTACGGCCTCGACGTCGCGGCCGAGACGTTCCGCGCGCTCGATCCGGACGTCGTCGTGGAGCGCCTAGTGGCCGAGGGCGAGTGGCGGGACGCCGGCCCGGTGCTGCACCTCGAGGGGTCGGCGCGTGCGCTCCTGACCGGCGAGCGCACGGCTTTGAATTTCCTTCAACGTCTGTCGGGAGTCGCGACCATGGCGGCGCGTGCCGTCCGCGCCGTTGAGGGGACCGGCGCCACGATCCTCGACACGCGCAAGACCACTCCGGGGCTGCGAGCGCTCGAGAAGGCCGCGGTAGCGGCGGGCGGCGCCACCAACCACCGGTTCGGCCTGTTCGACGCGATCCTGATCAAGGAGAACCACGCCGCGATCGCGGGCGGGGTGGGGGAGGCGGTCCGCAAGGCGCGCGCCTACGCCCCGGAGCTGACCCTCGAGGTCGAGGCCAGGACGCTGACCGAGGTCGACGAGGCGCTCGAGGCCGGGGCACCTTGGATATTGCTCGACAACATGTCGGTGGAGCAGCTCGCGGAGGCCGTGCGCCACGTGGCCGGCCGCGCCAAGCTCGAGGCCAGCGGCGGCGTCACCCTGGAGACGATCCGGGACATCGCAAGCACCGGAGTAGACTTCGTGTCAGTGGGGGCGCTGACGCACAGCGCCCCGGCGCTAGATCTGTCCCTCCTCCTCGAGCCGATTCCATGAACCTGCCGATGCTCGGTGCGTCTGACGCACCCTTGCTCCTCGAGAACATCCCTGCCCTTCAGGACGAGGTCCGCGTCCTGGCGCAGGAGCGCGGCGCGGTGATCCTCGCCCACAACTACCAATTGCCAGAAATTCAGGATGTCGCCGATTACGTTGGCGACTCGCTCGGCCTCTCCCAGCAGGCGGCCGAGGCCGAGTCGGACACGATCGTGTTCTGCGGCGTGCACTTCATGGCCGAGACCGCCTCGATCCTGTGCCCCGACAAGCGCGTCCTGATCCCCGACCTCGACGCCGGCTGCTCGCTGGCCGATTCGATCACGGCCGAGCAGCTGCGCGAATGGAAGGCGCGCCACCCCGCCGCAATCGTCGTCATGTACGTCAACACCACCGCCGAGGTCAAGGCGCTTACCGACTACTGCTGCACGTCGGCCAACGCGGTCAAGGTCGTCGAGCACATCTACGCCGAGCACGGCGAGGACATCGAGATCCTGTTCGGGCCCGACATGTTCCTCGGCGCTTACGTCGAGAAGCTGACCGGGCGCTCGATGCACGTGTGGGACGGCGAGTGCCACGTCCACGCCGGCATCAGGCCCGACGACATCGCCTCCGTACGCGCGGCGCACCCCGGCGCGGACTTCCTGATCCACCCTGAGTGCGGCTGTTCGACCAGCGTGATGGAGTACGTTGCCGCCGGAGACGTCGACGCCGAGGGTGTCCACATGCTCTCGACCGGCGGGATGCTCGGCTACGCCCGGGGGATTAACGGCCCACCGGCCCCGACGGCGATCGTCGCCACCGAGACCGGGATGCTCCACCCGCTGCGCCGGGCCGCCCCGGACACGGACTTCATAGCGGCGAACGAGGCCGCGCACTGCCGCTTCATGAAGATGATCACGCTGCCCAAGCTGCGCGATGCCTTGCGCGACGGCGTGCACGAGGTGAAGGTGCCGCCCGAGGTGGCCGATCGGGCGCGGCTGTCGATCGAGCGGATGGTGGGGATTAGCTAAACCGGCTCGGCGAGCAGGTCGATCCCGTTGCCGACGGCGTCGACCACCCGATGCAGCGATACGCGCTTGCGCTCGAACTCGTCGGGCGTGTAGCAGTGAACGTCGGCCGGCGCGCCCATCTCGAGCGCGTCCCAGAGCGATGCGGCGTGATAGACCCGCTCGAGCCAGGGCATCCCCTCGAACGACGGGGACACGAGGATCATGACGAACTCGGGGCCGCGCTCACGCTGCGATGGTGCGCCCCGCTCGTCGGCCACGCGGGCGCCGCCGAGCACGGCGCGATCGATTTGCCACCGGTCATCGATACGTGCCAGGTACCGCTGCAGCTCGCGCCTGTTCACGGCGATGGTCACCTCCACGGCGCGATTGTCGCGTGGCCGGCCGCCGCGCGCAACGCTTTCAATACTGCGCGATCGCGGGGACCATCTGATCGAACAACTGGATCGCCGCCCAGTTGCTGGGTCCGTCGATCATCAGCGCGAACGCGAGCACGTGGTGATTGAGCGCGGTGCAGTAGCCCGCGAGGTTGGTCACGTAGTTGAGCGTGCCGGTCTTGGCGATGCAGCGTCCCTGCGCCGCCGTGTGCGGAGCGATGTTCTGGACGGTCCCGCTGACTCCCATCACGGGCAGCGAGGCTGACAGCATCCGGCCGATCGGCGTCTTCCAGATCGTGCGCAGGAGCGCGACCACCTGCCCCGGGGAGGAATGGTCGGAGCGCGACAGCCCCGAGCCGTCGACGATCGTCGGGTGGATTCCGTACGAGGCAATCACGTCGGAGATCACCTCAGCCCCGGCCTGGATGCTCCCCGCGCCGCCGAACCGCACGCCGAGCTGCTTGGTCAGCATCTCGGCAAAGAAGTCATCCGAGGGAACGTCCATCAGCTTGAGCATGACCGACAGCGGGGGAGAGGTGACTGACGCGAGCTGCTGCGTTTCCCCGGGGGCGGGCAGAGTCCGGTCCAGCGGGCGGGCGCCGATGCCGGCGTCGTGCATCGTGAGCACAAGCTCCTTGGCCGCGAACGCCCCGGGGTTGAGCTTCTTGTACGTGGACCCGTGGTCGTAACTGAGCGCCGACAGCTGTCCACCGAAATCAGGTATGTCGGGGGCGTAGCCGGTCGCCGGGCCTCCGCGCAGCCCGTCGAAGAGCGCGGCATCGCCAATCACCCACCCCGACACGCTTTTAATCCCGTCGTGGACCAGCTGCCCGACGAGCTCGTTGGCGGTGGGCCCGTAGCCCTGCTCCCAGATCTTGTTGAACGCGCCGTCGCCGAACGTCGGGTCGCCGCCGCCGACCAGATACAGATTGCCGTGCCACACGCCCCCGGGGCCTAGGTGGCCGGCGCCGACCACGGTCGTCTTCAGGCGGGCGTGAGGGCCTAGCTCGGCCAGCGTGGCGACGGTCGTGTAGAGCTTCTCGACCGACGCCGGTGGCCGGCCGACGTCCGCGCGCAACGAGAACAGCGTCTGCTTGGTGGTCAGGTCGTAGACGAGGCCCCCCGAAGCCGCGCCCGGCCCCGCCTTGCCGAACACGTTGCCGAGCTGCGCGCGCAGGCTCGCTAGCTCGGGTGTCATCGGCGTCGGCGCCGACGTGCTGGCCGTCGTGTGCGTGACGGTCGCCGTCGTGGTGTGCGCCACGGGCAATCCGACCGACGCCTCCGGGCTCGGCTTGGCGACGTGACTCCCCCCGCCGCATCCAGCAATCGCCAAGGCGGCGATTCCCCCCGCAATCCAACGTCTCAGGCTGACTCCAGCTCCTCCACGGTGTGTGGACCCACGCACGCGACCGACAGGCTATCGGCCACGCGGGCGGCTACCTCTCTCACCTCGTCGTAGGTCACCTCGTCCAACAGCTCGATCGTGCGATCGGGATCAACGTCCTCACCATAAACGATCGTCTGCTGGGCGGCGTGGCGGGCGATCGCGCCCGTGTTCTCGAACGCGATCGCACGCGCACCGGCGGCGTAGGCGCGGGCCCGCTCGACCTCGGTCTCGGTCGGCCCGTCCTCGCGCAGCTCGGTGACGATGTCGCGCATCCTGCGATACGCCTCGAGCATCTTGCCGGAGTCCAGGCCGGCCGACAGCTGGAGCACGGGCACGTCGGCGTAGGCGTGCGCGATCGAGTGGACCGAGTACGCCAGGCCGCGCTGCTCGCGGATCTCGTCGAACAGCCGCGAGCCCATCGAGCCGCCCAGCAGCGTTGAGTAGATGGCCAGCGTGGCCCGCTCCTTTGGATCGGCGATCTCGATCTCCGGCCGGTAGGACATCCGCAGATGCGACTGGTTGGAGTCGCGCTCCTGCACCAGCACGCGCGGGTGCGCCGGAGGCGCCGGCTCGTACGGCTCGGGCTCGGGACGCTCCGGAAAGCGGGTGAACAGTTCCTCGACGGCACCGTTCTCGGGGAACCCCTCGAGGTTGCCGACCAGGAACGCGCCGCCATGGCTGGGCGACCACCGCCGCTCTCGGAAGGCGACGATGCCCTCGCGCGTGAACGTGTCACGAATATGTTCGGCGGGGCCCAGGACGGGGCGGCCCAGCGGGTGGTCCCCGAACGCCGCCTCGTCGATCAGATGCTCGGCCATGACCGAGGGCTGGTCGTTGGCCCGCGCGATCTCCTGCACGACCACGCCTCGCTCGCGGTTGAGCTCGTCGGGGTCGATCCTTGGGCGCCCTACGAAGTCGGTCAGGAGGTCTGCCGCTTCGAGGGCCTTGTTGGAGCGGGCGGTGATGTGGAAGGCGACCAGGTCGTGGCTGGTGTAAGCGTTCAGCACCGCCCCGATCCGCTCGGCCGCCTCGTTGACATCCCGATAGGTGGGGTACTTCTCGCCGCCCTTGAACACCAGGTGCTCGAGGAAGTGGGCCATCCCGTTTTCGTCCTCGCGCTCGGTGCGCGCACCGGCGTCGAACGCCACCAGGATGGTGGCCGAGCGCGCGCCCTCGACCGCGATCCGGTAGAGCGGCAGCCCATTAGAAAGCGACCGGCGGGTGATCGACGGCATGCGGCTAAAGGTAGCGGAGCTGCAAATCGCGTTGCAGAGGGAGGGTTGGGACGCCGTTCGGCGACGGGTCTCGGTACGCTGCCCCGCAGCTAATGGCCAGCACCCAGTCTCAAAACAGAATCAGTAGCCGGCGCCAGGACGCCGCGGCCGCCGTCCCCGCCCCGCGCGACGCCCAGCCGGCCGGGGCCGGCCAGCCCGCCGCCCCGGTGATCGAGTTCCGAGGGGTCTCCAAGCGCTACCCCGGCGGTGACGTCGGTCTCGACGAAGTCAGCTTCTCGATCGTCCGCGGCGAGTTCGTGTTCCTCGTCGGCGCCACCGGCTCGGGCAAGTCGACCGTCATGCGCCTGCTAATCAAGGAGCTCGACCCGACCGGCGGCACGATTCGCGTGGCCGGCCGTTCGCTCGACGAGATTACGCGGAGGCGGATCGCCTACTACCGCCGCAACATCGGCGTCGTCTTCCAGGACTTCAAGCTGCTTCCGAGTCGGACCGTGTACGACAACGTGGCCTACGCGCTCCAGGTCACCGGCGGCACGCGCCGCGACATCCGCGACAAGGTCCCCGACATTTTGCGCCTGACCGGGCTCTCGACCAAGCTGCACAACTACCCCGATCAACTCTCGGGCGGCGAGCAGCAGCGCGTGTCGATCGCCCGCGCCTTCGTCAACCACCCGCCGCTGCTGCTGGCCGACGAGCCGACCGGGAACCTCGACCCCGAGACGAGCGTGGACATCATGCGGCTGCTGTACCGGATCAACCGCACCGGCACGACCGTGCTGGTGGCCACGCACGACCAGGCGATGGTCGACAAGATGCGCCGCCGCGTGCTCGAGCTCTCCCAGGGCCGGATCGTCCGCGACGAGGCCACCGGCCTGTACACGCGAGACGAGACCACGCGGGAGTTCGCGCGGCGGCTGCGCGCCCCCGCGACGCGTCCGCCCGGGGTTTCCTGACCGATGCGGCTCGGATTTTTCCTCCGCGAGGCCATCCGGTCGATGCGGCGCAGCGCGGCGCCGAGCTTCGCCGCGCTGGCCACCGTGCTCGTGACGATGCTCGTGCTCGGCGTGTTCATCCCGATCGTGCAGGCCACCAACGGAGCGGCAAACAGCGTGCGTGGGCGGGTCGAAGTCGACGTGTACATGAACACCAACGCGACGGCGACCGATGACTCCAGGGTGCAGGCCGAACTGCTGCACCTGCCGCACGTCAAGTCGGTCCAGTTCGTCTCCAAGCAACAGGCCTACGAACAGCAGAAGCAGGCCGACCCGGAGGCCTATGCGCTGCTCGGGTCAAACCCGTTGCCTGACACCTTCCACGTGGTCCCGGACAACCCGAGCAACGTGCTCCTCGTGCACAGCGAGATCACCGGTTCGGGGCCGGGCGGTGGCTCGATCGATGCCGCGATCAACAGCGTGTCCAACAAGCAGACCGACACCAAGAAGATCCTCGAGGTCACGAACCTGGTCACGATCACCGCCGCGGTGCTTACGGTCCTGCTCGTGGTGGCCTCGATCCTGCTGATCGCCAACACGATCCGCCTGTCGCTCTACTCCCGCCGGCGCGAGGTGGAAGTGATGAAACTGGTCGGCGCCACCGACTGGTTCATCCGGTGGCCGTTCGTTATCGAAGGCATGATCGTCGGCTCGGTCGGCGCCCTGCTGGCGATCATCGTGCTCGGCATCACCAAGATCGCGCTGCTTGACCCGCTCGCCAGCAACTGGACGCTGATCGCCGCGCCACGGACGATTGCCTTCAGCCTGCTGGTCGTGGTCCTCCTCGGGGCTGGGGCGCTGGTCTCGGCGGTCGGCTCCGGGCTTTCGCTGCGCCGCTTCCTGCGGGTCTGAGCTTCGGGCGCCCCATGGCGGCGATGTGAGCGTCACCACGGAGCCATGGGGAGAGGTCGACGGCCGGCCGGTCGACTTGTTCACGCTGTCGAGCGCGGCGGGCCTGGCCGTTTCGGTCGCGACCTACGGCGGCGTGGTGCAGTCGATCTGGGTCCCCGATCGGCTCGGGCGGTCGGTCAACGTCGCGCTCGGGTTCGCGACTTTGGACGCCTACGTGGCGAACACCAGCGGTGCCGATGGCAGTGCATCGGGGGGGACGCACTTCGGTGCGCTGATCGGGCGGTACGCGAATCGGATCGCTGATCATTCGTTCGTGTTGGACGGCCGGCGGTATGAGCTTGCGGGCAACAACGGCCCGGGCAACTCGATCACGCTGCACGGCGGCCCGGGCGGCGGCTACAGCGGACGGGTGTGGGAGCCGGCGCCGACGGCTGATCCGGACGCGTCCGTGCGGCTTCGCTACGTCGATCCGGACGGCACGAACGGCTTTCCCGGGACGGTCGAGAACGAGGTGCATTACGCGGTCACGCGCGACAACGCGCTGCGGATCGAGTACCGCGTGCGCACCAGCGCGCCCACGGTCGTCAGCCCCACCAACCACACGTACTTCAACCTGGCCGGCGAGGGGACGGGCGACGTCTACGACCAGCTTTTGGCGATCAACGCTCACGTGATGCAGCCGGTCTCCGAGGTCGGGATCCCAACCGGCTTCATGCCGGTCGCCGGTACGCCGTTCGACTTCCGTGCCATGAAGCCGATCGGACGGGATCTGCGCTCGGCCCGAGCGCCGGCCGGCGAGCAGCTCGCGCTGGCGCGCGGGTACGACCACAACTGGGTGCTCCGCGGGTCGGGCTACCGGCTGGCCGTGGTGGCATGCGATCCGGGGAGCGGGATCGTGCTTTGGACCTATACCGACCGGCCGGGGGTGCAGGTGTACACGTCGAACCACCTGGCCGGCGACCTCGTCGGTACGGGCGGCCGGACCTACCGGCCGGGCGATGCGTTCGCCCTCGAGACGCAGCTGTTTCCCGACTCGCCCAACCACCTTGGCGAGGCTGACTGGCCGGATCCGGTGCTCCGCCCCGGCCAGCTGCTGGTGTCCCGGACGACCTATCGGTTCACGGTCGCCGGAGCCGAGCTGGCCGACCGGATCCGTTTCTGAGGCCGGCTCTCACGGCTCGGTTCGCGAGCCGCCGGCCCGCGGGGTTGAGTTCCTCCGTGCCGACCTCCCACAATCCTCCATCCTGCGTGTGAGCGCTCACATTTCTGCTATAAGTTGCCCGCGTACGCCAACCGCTTGCGGAGTTCGCGACCGGGCAAGCGCACAATTGAAGCGAGAGATCCATGCGGCCAAGCACGGGCACAAGTCGAGCAAGCACGGGACGGCAGGGCAAGGCAGCCTGAGCATCACGCACGTGTCTTGGGGTACAGCCAACGGCCGGCCGGTCGACCTGTACACGCCGCGCAACCGGCACGGGATGATCGTCAAGATCACCACCTACGGCGGCGTGATCCAGTCGATCTGGGTGCCGGATTGCACCGGCGCGCTCAAGAACGTCGCGCTTGGCTTCCCGAAGCTGAGCGACTACGTCAACGACTTCCAGAACCAGCCGTGGCCCGCGGCTGGGGGCTCCGGCGATACGTACTTCGGAGCGATCATCAACCGTTACGCGAACCGGATCGCCAACCGCTCGTTCACGCTGGACGGGACGTTCTACAACCTGCCCGGCAACAACGGTCCGAACAACGTCGACACGCTGCACGGCGGACCCGACGCATACAACACGCAGGTGTGGGCGGCGACCCCCAAGACGGTCGTCGGCGGCGTCGCGCTGAACCTGACCTACACCGACCCGAACGGCAAGAACGGGTTCCCGGGAGTGGTCACGACGGTCGTGACCTACACGCTGACGCAGGCTAACGCGCTCGAGATCGTCTACCGGGCGACCACGACAGCGCCGACGGTCATCAACGACACCAACCACACCTACTTCAACTTGGCCGGCGAGGGTTCGGGCAACGTCTACGCCCAGAAGCTGGCCATCAACTCCGACACGTTCGAGCCAACCAACAGCGTGCAGATCCCGACCGGCCTCGCGTCGGTGCGGGGCACGCCGTTCGACTTCCTGACGATGAAGCCGATCGGCCGGGACATCGAGGACGCCAGCGCCCCCCAGGGCAAGCAGCTGGTCGTTGCCCACGGTTACGACCACAACTTCTACTAAGCCTCTCCCGCAACGCCGGGTCACTTGGGCCAGTGGCCCGGCCGCGCGGGGGCATTCGGCGCCACCCGGCTAACCTGCGGGCATGGTTTCTCGTCGCTCGCGTCGCCCCCGGATCGCCACTTTGGTCGCGGCCGGGCTGATCGTGCTGCTCGCCGGCATCTGGCTCGGCGGACATCCGAGCTGGCTGCCCTCGCCGGTGCGCAACGCGTTCGTCGACCAGGACGAGGACCCGCTCGTCAACCAGGTCCTCGACTTGCTGCAGCGCAGCTACTACCGCCCGCTCAACCGCAGCCAGCTCGTCAACAAGGGCCTCGCAGGGATGGTCGCCAGTCTCGACGACCCGTACTCGCACTACTACGACCCGTCCGACTATCAGGGGTTCCTGAACGAGGACAACCCGCACCTGAGCGGGATCGGGGTCGACGTGCTCCCCGAGCCGCTTGGGCTCCAGGTGCAGGACGTGTTCCCCGGGTCGCCGGCCGCGCAGGCCGGGCTGCAGCGCGGTGACGTGATCATCGATGTCGGCGCGACCTCGCTGGCCCACCGTCCGTCGAGCTTCGGCTCGGACCTGATCAAGGGCGAGGCGGGGACGCGGGTGACGCTGACCATCCAGCGCGGCAAGCGCAGGCTCAGGCGGACGCTGGTGAGGGAGGACATCGTCGTTCCGGTGGCGAGCGGGACGATCGTGACCTACCACGGGATCAAGCTCGGGGTGCTCGTCCTCACGCAGTTCGTCGAAGGGGCCGGGGCCGAGCTGCGGGCGCAGGTGGAGGACCTGCTGCACCAGGGCGCGCGCGGGCTGGTACTGGACCTCCGCGACAACCCGGGCGGGCTGCTCAACGAGGCGGTCAACGTGGCCAGCATCTTCATCCCAGACGGGACGATCGTCTCAACCGCGGGCCGGTCACAGCCGCGCCAGGTGTACGTCGCCAGGGGCGGCGCGATCTCCACCAGCATCCCGATGGTGGTGCTGGTCGACCGCGGCACGGCCTCGGCGGCGGAGATCGTCACGGGCGCGCTGAAGGACCGGGGCCGGGCGGTGGTGGTGGGAACCCACACCTACGGCAAGGGTGTCTTCCAGGAGATCGACCCGCTGCCCAACGGCGGCGCGCTCGACTTCACGGTCGGCGAGTACTTCACGCCGAACGGACAAAACCTCGGAGGCGGTGGGGTGAAGGAAGGCGCCGGCATCGCGCCCAACGTCTACGCCTACACCCAGCCCACCTCCACCGTCGACACGGCCCTGCAGGTCGCCGAACGGACGGTGGCGGCCGAGGTGCGGTGAGTCCAGCGACCCGCGACGTGGGCACCGGCCCGCGGGTGGCTGTGCTCGAGCGCCGCGGAAAGTTCCTGGTTGCCGAACCGTTCTTCGGGCCGGGACCGCGGATGGTGGTGAGCCGAGACCGGCGGGTGGCGGTAGGGGACCTGATCGTCGTGCGCCCGGGCGCAGGCCGCAACGGCCGTCCGGGTGGCCGGGCTACGGTGGCGCGCCGGCTCGGCCGGGCCGACGTGGCGCGGGACGTGCTCGAGGGGCTGATGGTCGACCGCGGGCTCCGGCGGGCGTTCGATCCGGCAGTGGAGCACGAGGCGCGGGAGGTGTCGGCCGCGGTTCCCGTGACCGTCTCGGTAGGCGACGCCGGCGGCGCCGCTTCGCCGGCGCGCCGCGACCTGCGCTCGCTGCCGACGTTCACGGTCGACCCCGTCAGCGCGCGGGACTTCGACGACGCGATCTCGGCCTCGGATGAGGCCGACGGCACGCGCCGGGTGTGGGTGCACATCGCCGACGTCTCGGCCTACGTGCGGCCCGGGTCGCTGCTCGACCGCGAGGCCTACCGGCGTGCGACCAGCGTTTACGTCCCGAGCGCGGTCGAGCCGATGCTCCCGCAGGCGCTCTCAAACAACGCCTGCTCGCTGGTCCCCGGACAGGACCGGCTGACGGTCACGGTCGAGCTCGTGCTCGAGGACGACCGTGTGCGACACGCCTCGTTCTACCGCTCGGTGATCCGCTCCGACGAGCGCCTCGACTACGACCGGGTCGACCGGATCTTCGCCGGGTCCGAGGCGGCCGACAGGGCGTGGGGGCCCGGGCTGGCGTGCGCACGCGCCGCCGCGGCCGCGCTCGAGGCGCGCCGCGCCTCTCGCGGAGCGCTCGAGGTCGACTCGTCCGAGCCGGACTTCGAGTTCGACGACCGCGGCGACGTGGTCGCGGTCGAGCCGGTCGAGCAGACCGAATCGCACCGGATGATCGAGCACCTGATGATCGCCGCCAACGAGCAGGTGGCCCGCTTCTTGACCACGCGGCGGGTGCCGACGCTGTACCGCGTGCACGAGCGGCCGGACGGGGCTGCGGCGGAGCGGCTGATCGACCAGTTAGCGTCGCTCGGGGTGCCGACGCCGCCGGTCCCGAAGGGAAACCTCACCCCCCAGCAGGCCGCCGACGTGATCGGGCAGGCCTCCCAGCTGGTCGAGCAGTGGACCGCCGCGCACGAGGGGCGAGGCCGACGTGCGTTGACCAGCCTGGTGCTCCGGTCTTTGAAACAGGCGTACTACGATCAGCGAAATCGCGGCCACGCCGGGCTCCAGCTGGCCAGCTACTGCCACTTCACCTCACCGATCCGGCGTTATCCCGACCTGATCTGCCACCGCGCGCTGCTGTCCGCGCTGGGCGGCGAGGAGCCGGCGCCCGAGGCGGGCTGGGTGGTGGCGGCGGGGCCGTGGTGCTCGGCCCGGGAGCGCGAGGCGATGTCGATCGAGCGCGACGCCGACGACGTGGCGTGCTGCTTCCTGCTCGAGCGCTCGCTGCGTTCGGTCGCGGATCCCGACGAGGGCTTCGACGGCGAGGTGGTCGGGCTGGTCGGCTCGGGGGCGTTCGTGGCCTTCGGACCGCGGTCAGAGTTCGAGGGGATGCTGCCGGTCCGCCGGCTCCGTGGCGACTGGTGGGAGCTGAACGAGCAGGGCACGATGCTCGTGGGCACGCGGTCGGGCTCGGCGCTTCGGCTGGGCGATCCGGTGACCGTGCGGGTCGGCGGGATCGACGCGCCGCGCGGGAGGGTGGATCTGCTGCCTGGCTGGCAGGATTGACGGGTCATGGCGAAGTCGCGTAAGCGCAAGGCCGCCGCAGGCGACGTGGCGACCAACCGGCAGGCCTCCTACCGGTACAACCTGCTCGAGCGCTTCGAGGCGGGGATCGCGCTGACCGGCACCGAGGTCAAGTCGCTGCGCGAGGGCAATGCCCAGCTGAAGGACGCTTACGCCGTGGTGCGCGACGGCGAGGTGTGGCTGCTGGGGCTTTACATCGCGCCGTACGGGCCGGCGTCGCGCGAGAACCACGATCCCGAGCGTCCCCGCAAGCTTCTGCTGCACCGCTACGAGATCGAGCGGCTGATCGGGCGGACGCGCGAGCGGGGGTTGACGCTCGTGCCGACTCGGATCTACTTCTCCGGGCCGCGGTCGCGGGCCAAGGTCGAGATCGCGCTGGCGCGAGGCAAGGACCTGTACGACAAGCGCGAGACGATCCGCCGGCGCGAGATGGCGCGTGACGTCCAACGCGAGTTGCGCGAGGCGCGGCGGTAGGAGTCCGTCTCAGCGTGTGCGTGAGGGGCGCGGGAATTAGTTGACCGCACAAGCATATGGTGCTCGTTGGGGCAGGGGTAGGCGTCCGCTTACCGGGGTAGGGAGAGCGACACGACGATTGGGACGAGCATTGTGTTGATCGCCGCTGGCGCGATCCTGAAGTGGGCTGTCACCGCGCATGTCAACGGTTTCAACATCCAGACGGCTGGAACCGTGCGGTTCGTGGTCGGCCTCGTCGGGCTCGTGCTCGCGCTGATCTACACCTTCTGGTGGACGCGTCGCGACGCCGGATACGAGGAGACGCGGGTGGTCCCCCGCCGGCTGCCGCCGACCTGAGCCGGCCCACTGGCTGACCGGAGGCGGGCGCGGAGGGGTGCGAGCAGTTTCTAGCTGATCGTGCGCGCGACCAGCGTGGCGTGCATGCCCACGACCAGTAGCGCCACGAGGCTCAGGTACACGGCGGCCACGAGCGCCCGGTCGATTGGCCGGACGCGGTAGTACGTCTGCTGCTCGGGGCTCGGGGAGCGGCGGAGCTTCCAGCGCTTGTAGGTCTCGAACCCCGCGAACACCAGGATCAGAAGGATGATCGGGTTCGGGAAGATGAACGCGAGCGGGATCAGCGCCGCGATGCCGACGAACCACATCCAAGGTGCCATCGCGGCCATCGCGCGGCCGCCGTCGAGCGGCACGACCGGCAGCAGGTTGAAGAGGTTCAGGAAGAAGCCCGTGAAGGCGAGCGCCTCCCACAGGGAATTGCCGGTGGCGTGCCAGACGAGGATGCAGACCGCCGCGCCGATGCTGCCAAGGATCGGGCCGGCGAGGCCGACCCGCGCCTCCGCGAGCGCGTTCTGACCGAGCGACCGCGCCGCAATCACCGCGCCCAGGAAGGGGATGAACATCGGCGCGCTGCTCTTCAGGCCCTCTCGGCGCAGCGCGATCACGTGACCCATCTCGTGCACGAACAGGAGCGCGATGAACCCGGCCGCAAACGGCCAGCCCCAAAGCAACGCGTACGCCGCGAGCGAGACCAGGATCGTCCCCGTCGACGCGAGCAGCTTGAGCTTCGGAAGGAGCACCAGGATGCTCTTGAGCTTCGCCAGCAGGGCGAGGATCGCCGCGCCGATCGCGGACAGGCGTTCCCTGATCCTGGAGCGCCGCTTTCGCGGCGGCGCCTCAACAGCGGGCGTGGGCTCCGAAGTAGGCGCGTCGGGCGCCGCGATGGGCGCCGGCATCCATGGCGTGTTCGATTCCATTGCTCCCGATTGTAGGAACGGTCCTGGCTCCCTCTCCGACGGTCTTACGATGTCCTTCGGTTTGGGTGCTCCGCGCGTTGCGCGACGCCGAGAGACGGCGCCCTCGCGGCTATACTCGAAGGCCACATCCCCGGGGACGACAGGCTTCGACGTGGTCGATTCGTGGGGGTGGTTGCGAGTCGAGGTCCCGGGAGGCCTCGTAAAACACCCGGGAACAAATAAGTGCGAATCACGCTGATTCTCACACCGGCACCCTTCTTGTCTAACAGCAAGTGAGGTGGACCGGCCCCCGTTAGCCTGCGGCGGCGGGCCGGCTTAACTAGCAGGCTTACCCGGTGAGGCGCGCTCCAGCCCCGCCGGGGACAGTCTTCGGAGCTGGCCCTCGACAACCCCGCCGGCGAGGCGAGTCGAGGGTGAGACCAGAGCGCCGGCTACGCTCGTAGACGCCACCTTTTGCGCGACTGCGGACGCGGGTTCAATTCCCGCCGTCTCCACCTTTGCAAAGAATTCGAACCGCCCTCCGCACCAGCGGGGGGCGGTTCTTCTATGAGGGCGAGGGCGTCGAGGGTCGTGACTGCGCGGTAGAAGGGGCGGCCGATGTCGGGGGTGACGAGCTCGAGGCGGATCGGGCCGAGGAGAGCGCGCAGCCGCACTGCTGCCGCGGCCCTCGCCGATGAAGTCGACGAAGTTGGCCAGCCGGCGCTGCTCGGTGGTGAGCTCAGTCTCCTTCAGCTTGAGCGTGTCGGGGAGGTCGGAGCGGAGCTTGGCGATCTCTTCTTCGACGCGCTGGAGCACGTAGGCGATGTGCTCAGGGTCGGCGATCCGCTCCTGGATCGCTCCGAGGATCACCCTCTCGGCGAGCGTCCGGCGCACGAGCGTCTTGTTGTCGCAAGCACCCTTCGTGGCCGCGAGGCAGCCGTAGTAGCCGCCGCTCTTGCCGCTGACCTGTGCGATCGTAGGTCGCGGAGCTAGAGCTCGTTGAAGATGCCGCGAACCTGGATCGCCAACGTCGACTCGTCGGTGCTGTCCAGGCCGTCGGCGACCGAGATAACCCGGATGCCCTCGAAGCGAAGCTCGGCGATGATCGAGAGCATGAGATCGTTGTCGCGGGCCTCGGCTGCGACGTGATCGAGCAGCGGGCGAAGGTCCGGATCAACCCGTTCTGCGCCACCGACTTCCTGTTTCATGAGAGCAGGCAACCTGTGTGAAGGTCTCCGGCAACCGGCACAATGCATCCGTGCGAATCGAGCGCTCGCGCGAGAACGTCTTCACAGTCACCGCGACCAGTCAGGAGCTCTCGGCCCTGGTGGCCGGTGCGCGGATGGCACTCGAGGCGATGCGCGTAGCACCGGAGCCGCCGCCGAAGGATGCGGTCGAGATTCTTGAGCGGGTCCTGAGGGACTTCGATCACGCCCGTGAGCGGCTGACCGGCGGTCCTGGGGCGGGCGGCTGACCCCGGCTTGCGACCAGGGTCAGCCGCAGCGGGTCATCAGGCTGGCGTCCCGGCCGCCATTTGCTCGCGGATGTGAGCCGCCATCTGGTCGAATTCGGCGGTGAACGCGTCGTAGTCGAACTGGAGCGTGTTGAGGTAGGTGCTCCAGCCCATCGTGTTCTTGGCGATCAACGCCGTCTCGGTGATCTCGTCTTCCGTGGCGCCGAACAGTCGCGCGGCCTCGGCGTGGAAGTAGGCGCAGTACCGGCAGCGGGTCGCGCCGGAGACGGCGAGGCCGATCAGCTCCTTGTACTTGTTCGGGATAGCGGTCTGGTCGGAGAGAACGAGCGATTTGAAGCTCGCCCACTCGGTCGGGAGCAGGTAGTCCGGAACCCGCTGAAAGAACTCGGGCACGAGCCCGAAGACTTCCGTGATGTCCCGGTCGGCCTCGCGACGAGCCTCGACGACTGACATGAGATGACCTCCTGGTCGGTTGTTTGTCGAGACCACGGTCTCAGCCCCCCGTTGAGTGACCGTGAATCGAGCGTCAAACGGACAGGTAGCTGATTTCGTTGTCTGAGCGAGGCGTGTACTCCCGGGCGCGACGTGTAGCCGTTGGACTGTTTTCGTCCAAAGAACGACTGTTGCGGCTAATCTGGAGTTGCCATGCTCCGGGTGAGGGTGTTGGGGCGACTCGAGGCGGACTGGGATGGGAGCCGCGTTTCCCCGCCCGAGAGTCGTCGGGCGTGGGTGCTGCTGGGCTGGATGGCGCTGAATCCGGGACCGCACGAGCGCAGCGTTGTGGCGGCGATCCTGTGGCCGGACGTCCTCGATTCGAGCGCGCGGACGAGTCTGCGCAGCGCGCTGTGGTCGCTGCGACGGTCGCTGGGCCCGGCCGCGGCGGCTGTGGTGACCGACCGCGAGCGGCTTGGACTCGACGCCGGGACCACGGCGGTTGACGTGCTTGAGTTCGAGGCGCTGACGGCGGCCGGAGAGCTCGAGCGGGCGCAGGCGCTGTGGCGCGGGCCGCTGCTGGCGGGTTTCGACGAGGAGTGGGTGATCCGGGCGCGTGACGAAACGGCGCAGCGGCTGGGAGAGGTGCTCGCGGCGCTCTCGGAGCAGGCGGCGTCGGCTGGCGATTTGCCGGGCGCCGTGCATTGGGCCCGCCGGAGGGCGTCGCTCGATCCGTTCTCGGAGGAGGTCGCGAGGCTGGTCATGCGCCGTCTGGCGGAGTCCGGCGACCGGCCGGCGGCGCTCGTCGTGTATGACCGTCTATGCGAGCGGCTTCGGAGGGAGCTGTCGATCGCGCCGTCGCACGAGACGCGGGACCTGGCGCGCGTGCTTCGCTCCAGCCCCTCCCGCGGTCATGTCCCGGTGCCGGAACCAGCTCTCGCCGTGCGGCCGCGGCGGCTGATACGGCTGGTCGGGCGAGGGGCCGAGCTCGGCCTCCTGCGGCAGGCGTGGGACGCGGCGAGAGAGGGGTACGGTGGCGTCGCGGTCGTCGCGGGTCCGGCGGGGATCGGCAAGACGCGACTCGTGGCCGAGCTGACCGAGAGCGTGGCCATGACGGAAGGGTTTGCGGCCTGTGCCGCGGCGCCGGAGCTGGGCGGCGGGGCCCCGCTGTCTCCTTGGGCAGAGCTGTGCGGGGAACTCGTGCGGGCGTTCGCGGCGCCGAGCGACCCGCCGGCCTGGGCTGCTGATCTCGCGCGGCTGGCTCCCGCGGCCGCGGCGTGGGCGCCGGATGCCGCGGTACGCGGGCGGTCGAGTCCGGAGCTCGAGCGCGCACGCCTGTTCGAGGCGACGTGCGAGCTGATCGGGCACGCGGCGGCGCGGACGCCCGTGCTGCTGCTGATCGAGGACGTACATGCCGCGGATCGCTCGACGCTTGAGCTCGTTGGCTACCTCGCGCGGCGGCTGCGGTCGCTTCCGGTGCTCGTGGTGATGAGCCGTCGTGAGCCCTCCGACAGTGCTGATCTCGACGCCCTGGTCCGCGGATTGCGGGCCCGCGGGTCCATCGCGGTCGAGCTGGCGCTCGGGCCGCTGGCCGACGACGCCGTCGCCGCCCTGGTCGATGCGGTCGGCTTGGTACCCGCCGATCGCGTGCCGGAGATCGTGGCGGCCGCTGAGGGGAGTCCGCTGCTCGCCGTCGAGGCGGCGCGTGCCGTGGCCCGGGGTGAGCGGGATCTGCCGGCGGGTCTTCGCGAGGTGGTGCGGGCGGCCTTCGCCGAGCTCGGCACGACGACCCGGACGCTTGCGCAGGTGGCCGCCGTCGCGGGCGGGCCATTGACGCATGAAGATGCGCGAGCACTCGTCGCCGGGAGTTCCGCCGAGGCGTTTGCCGCCACGGTGGCCGCGGGCATCCGTGCGGGCCTGCTCGCGGGCGGCGAGCGCCACGTTGATTTCCGTCACGCGCTGCTGCGCGCGGCGGCGTACTCGGAGGTTCCGCCGCCGGTCCGCGCGGGGCTGCACGAACGCATCGCCCGCCGGCTGATCACCGCCGGGGACGACGCCGTCGCGGTCGATGCGGCCCGCCACCTGCGGCGGGCCGGTCGCGACGACGAGGCGGTCCCCCAGCTCGTGCGCGCCGCCGCGCACGCGAGCCGGGTCGCGGCGCCGGGCGCGGCGGCCGGCTTCCTCGCGGAGGCGGCGGCCATCCACCCCGACGACGCGTCGGTCGCGCTCGCCCTCGCCGAGGCACTGCTCGCGTGCGGGCGGCGCGCGGAGTCCGAGGCGAGCTTTGAGCGAGCTTGCAGCGTGCTCGAGCGCGAGGGCGATCCGCTGGCGCTTGCACGGGCGCACTTTCGTCGCGGCGCCTGGCACTACAGTCTGGTGTGCGCGCCACACGAGGTACGCGCCGCGTTCGGCCGGGGCCTCGAGATCCTTGATGCTGCGGGACTCGGCTCGCGGTCCGAGCGCGATCCAGCGCGTGCAGCGCTGGCGTGGGCGGAGGCGGTGGGAGGAGATCCCGAACGCGCCGCGACGCTGCTCGACGAGATCGAGGCCAGCGGCGCGCCGGTCGACGAACTGACCGCGATCGAGCTCGGCCGAGCCCGGGCGCTTGCGCTGGCGCGGCAGGAGCGGTTCGTCGAGTCGTACGGTCCCGGCATCGCCGCCGCCGAGGCCGCCGAGCGAGCCGGATGGCCGGAGCTCGCGTACGGTTGCTGGGTGAATGCCGCGGGCGCGGCTGTGTGCGTGGGCGACCTCGACCGCGCGCTTCGGTACGTCGACCGTTGCCTGGTCGGCTTGCGCGGCTCCGGGCTGGCGCCGATCGAGATCCAGACCCTCTGTGCGCGGGCTTCGGTCCTCGGCCACGCCGGGCGGTTGACGGACGCGCAGGCGGCGGCCGCCGCCGCGGCCGAGCTGGCGAGGCGGATCGGCGACGACGCGCTGCTGGCGGCGGCCGAGAACGAGCTTGCGCGCGTGGCGCTCGCGCGCGGGAACCACGCCCTCGCCGCCGAGCACTACGCGGCGGCGCTGACTGCCGAGGGGCCCTTCAGCAGGCCGATCGCCAGGCTCGAGCGCGCCGACGCGCTGGCTCGTCTTGGCCGCTGCGACGAAGCCGAGCGCGAGCTGCGAGCCGCCGCGCTCGAGCCGGTGCGCGCCGGGGACTGGCCCGACACGCTGGTCGCGCGGATCAACGGGGTCCAGGGACTCGTGGCGGCCGCGCGCGGCGATCACGCGCTCGCGGCTCGCCGGCTCCACGAGGCAGCAGACGGCTGGCGCCGCCGGGTCGGCACGGCGGACGTGGGCGAGCGCTGGACGAGTGCGCTGGCGGATCTCGGCCGGCCGGTCGGCGTGGTCGAGCCGGAGCGCGAGCTGGAGCGGGTCCTCGACGATCTCGAGGGCCTTGCTGTGACAACCCCAACGGAGGTTTGAACGATGGCGAGCTTCGACGATGCGGCCGATACCGTGGCCGGGCCAGAGGACGTGTTCAAGCTGCTCTACGACCCGCAGCAGTTCCCCCGGTGGTGGGGGTGCCTGCAGATCGACGGGAACCCGGCGCCCTCCAAGCACCCGGACTTCGGCCTCCCGCGCGTGGTCTCCTCCAGCCAACACGACGGACGCGTGACGATCTCCTGCTCGCTGGCCGACATCGTGTTCGACTGGCGGCTCGAGGAGCGTCCTGGAGGCGGGACGACGATCGGCGTCCACGTCGAGGTGCCCGATGCCTACCAGCTCGACCTCGAGGGCCAGAAGGCGCTGATCGGCATGTCATTGCGCCAGCTCGCCGACGTCGCCGCACGGGACGCTGCAGCCGCGTAGCGACGCGGGCACAGCACGTCGCTTGTCTATTGGCGCTTGGCGTACTCGCCGAACTCCCCGAAGTCGATGAACACGCACGGCTCGTCGCCGACGACTTCGGCGTCGTGTCCAGACGGAATGGCCGCGACATCGCCGGAGCTGACCTCACTCTCACTGCCATCATCCATGATCACCTTCATCCGCCCTGACAGGCAGTAGCCGAGGTGTGATATCTCGCATGAATCGGTGCCCGCAACCGGCTTGACGTTGCGCGACCACTTCCAGCCGGGCTCCAGGGTCGTGCGACCCACGACCCTGCCGCCAATGTCGAGCACGTCGGCCCTTCCGTTGCCTTCGAACGGCCGGACCTCGTCGGGCGACTCGAACCGCTTGACCTGCATCCCAGCCATGTCGTTGACCTCCTGATCGGGTGTCGTTCGTTGATGTAACCCCACCGCTGCTTGGAAGGCTGGGCCGCCGTCCACGCGGGCGGCCTGCTCCGGCGTGAGCAAGAAGATCTCGGCCTTGGAGTCGTAGGTCACGTGGCCTCGATCCGCCTCCCAGCCCAACCATTCGCGCACGCAGCGCTCCCCGAAACCCGTGCGCTCCGCGAGCTCCCGCGTCGTCAGCGGGCCGCCGACGATGAGCGCGCGATACAGATCGGGCCCGGCACCGGGAAATACGGAGGGCGCCTTCATGGCGGCATCGTCACCTTCCCGCGTCAAGCCACCGCCAAGAAACCGTGAATAGCCGATCGTCGCACGCGCTCGGTGCTGGCTTGACGGCTGGAGCCGCGGATCGCGCCCGCGAATCAACCGAGGAGGTTACGATGGGGGTGCAGGAGTGGCTGGCAGTCAAGCACACGCCGATCAGCCACGAGATGCGCGACGGCCGGCACAAACAGAGGGCCGCCACCACGCCCATACCCCCTGCGGGAGCAGAACGCTCGACGCGACTCCGCCAGCGTTGACGCTCCTGAGCAGCTCCGGTCGTGTCGGGATCGACTTCGACGAGGACGCCGCTACGCCGCGAATGCGGCAGCAATCGATCACTGCCGCTTGGTCAGACGGGACCACAATGGCAATGCATCACTTGTGCCTCGGAACGCCACCACAAGCGTCGCGGCCAGCCAGCGGGACCCTGCTTCATCGAACGCGCCTCCGCCAAGGCCTCCAGCGGGCGCACCTGCGTTGCCGGCTTAGCAGGCCAGGGTCAGCTCAGCTGCTGCGCCCTGCGTTCCGGCATAGAACTGCAACAGACCGATGCACAGGCTGACGCCCCGACGACCGTCAGGATGACGCCGATGTTCTGCAGGTTAATCCCCTCAACATGCGCGTGACCGCCCACTTGACTTAGGTAGCGGCCGACCGCGCCTCGGACTGCCCGTCGATTGGATGGTGTCTTGAGCCACGGGCAAATCCATCCTTGCGATCATCGCCGAGCCCAATTGCTTGAGGCGCTGCCAGAGCCGTTGATCGGCTCCGGCTGCTCCAGCCACGTCGCTGATCCGGCCGCTACACAGGTGACCGGCAATTCGGCCACCTGCACTGGCATCCCGATCTCCTGGCGCAGCCGGTCTTGCAGACCGCGTAGCAAGGAACCGCCTCCGGCAAGAATCATGCCGCGATCGACGAGGTCGCCGCCAAGCTCGGGCGGTGTGCGACTGAGTGTGTTCCTGACCGCGTCGATGATGTGAGCGACTGGTCTCTCGAGCGCGTCTCGGACTTCCTCGCTGCTCACCCTGGCGGTCTGAGGGAACGCCGACCGAATGTCCCGGCCGCGAACCTCGACCTGCACCTCGTAGCCGGTCGGGCACGCCGATCCCACCTCGCGTTTGACCTCCTCGGCGGCGGGCTGACTAATCAGCAGCTCGTGCTCGCGCCTCAGATGCTTGATGATCGCCTCATCGAGCTCGTCGCCACCGATGCGGATCGATTGCCACGCGACGATTTCCCCCAGCGAGATGACCGCGATCTCGCTGGTGCCGCCCCCGATGTCCACCACCAACGAGCCGCTCAGCTCAGCGACCGGCAGCCCAGCACCGATCGCCGCGGCTAGCGGTTCCTCGATCAGGTACGCACGTCGCGCGCCCGCCGCCAGGCAAGCTTCCTCGGCCGCGCGCCTCTCCACGCCGGTGGCCCCGCTCGGCACCCCTAACACGACGACCCGAGGGCGCGCCCTACGGCTGCAGTAGATCCGTCGGAAGAACCGGCGCAACATCTCCGCTGCCAGCCCGAAGTCCGTGATCACGCCGTGCCTGAGCGGCCGGACCGCGGTGATCGACTCAGTGCCGCACTCAACCAGGCGTCTTGCGTCGATCCCAACCGCGCGGACCTCCCGCGTGCGCGCGTCGAGCGCGATCAAGCTCGGCTCAGACAGCAGGATCCCCCGCCCGCGAACGTACACCACCGTGTTCGTGGTGCCCAGGTCGACCGCGAGATCGCGGGATGCGAAGCTGTTGCGATAGGTCAGAGAGCCCATCGAGCAAAGAACCTCCGGCGTGAAGGAACGCGGGTGCAGCGACCCCGTCTCAAGCAGTTGCAAGACCGCGGCAGCCGTCGAACCACCGCGCGCCAACTTCCGTTTGATTTGGTGAACGCGTGCTCCGCGCCCGCAGGCAGCCCACCGCGGGCAGCACCACGGTTCCCCAACGGGCGCGATCCGTGTCGCAACTGACGCACTGACTCTCGACTTTCTTTCTTACTGCTCAGTCGAGAACAGGAACGCGGAGCTGGCCTAGCCAGGAACGACTACATCTCGCTGTGGCAAATCCAAGACTACCGAAACTCGCCTACCGCGCCAGCCTCGATTCATCAGCAACGCGCGGGTTTAACCCAGGTCTAACCCACAACCTGGTCAGCCGCATCCGTCCATCGCTTCCAGCCATCCCGAAGAAGCGGTCGAGAGCGAGCTGGTCTGCGCGCTGTGGTGTCCGTCGGTCATGTTCGTGGCGAGGCCGCCGATGGGGAGTAGTCGTAGAACCCGCGGCCTGTCTTTCGGCCGAGATCGCCGGCGGCGACGAGTTTCTCGAGCAGCGCGGCGGGTCGTAGTCGCTCGTGGCCGAACGCCTTGTACAGGGAGCACTGCGCCGCCAGCGCCACGTCCAGCCCGATCAAGTCCAGCAGCTCGAACGGTCCCATAGGATGCCCCGCCCGCCCCTTCATTAGCGCGTCGATCTCGGCCATCTCCGCCGTCTGCTGCTCGTGGGCGCGAACGGCGTCGTTGAGCATCGGAAGCAGCAGCCGGTTCACGATGAACCCTGGCTGATCGGCGCAGCGCACCGGCACCTTGCCGATCGAGGAGGCCCAAGCAACGGCGGCTGCGGCGGCCTCCTCGCTGGTGGTGTCGGTGAGGACGACCTCGACGAGCTTCATCGCTGGTGCCGGGCTGAAGAAGTGCAGGCCGAGGACGCGCTCGCGGTGCCGGACCGGATCGGCGATGTCGGCCACGCGCAGCGACGAGGTGTCGGTCGCAAGCAGGATGCTTTGCGGCACTTCGCGGTCCAAGCGCTCGAACACCTGCCGCTTGACCTCGAGATCCTCGACCACGACCTCGAGCACGAGGCCAGCCCGGCGTGCATCGCGTGACTGGTCGCTGGCCGTCAGCCGCGACCTGGTGAGCGCGGCATGTTCCGCGTCGATCCTCCCGCAAGCCACCGCCCGGTCGAGGCTCGCGCCCACCCGTGCGACGGCGCGCTCGGCCGCCTGCAGCGTGCGCCCGATTACGATCACCTGCTGGCCCGCCGCGGCGACGGTCTGGGCGATCCCCGTGGCCATGAATCCGGTTCCCACGATCGCCACCGGTCCGGCCGGCGGCGATGAGTGATCCTGCTCGGGCCGGCGTTTGCCCGAAGCGCTGGGAATGTCCTCCAGGCAGCGCCCCACGAGCTCGTTCGCCTGCTCGGGCGAGAGCGACCGCGCGTATTCGAGTGGGCCTTTGGCATGGCGAGCCCCGAGGCGCATCGCTAGATCGATGTCGCCAGGATCAGCCAAGCCTGTGTCGGCGAGCGCGACCGCCGATCGGAGCATCGGCCCGAGCAGCCGGGCGAGCAACGCGTCGTCAGGCGCGATGGTCGGGTTGACCTGATCACCTGCGGAATCACTTCGAGCGCTTCGGGGTCGGCCAACGACAGGCGAGCTTGCCGCGTCCGGCCGAGTAGGCGCTCGCGCACCAGACGGCGGGCGAGCCGGCCGTCGGCCGATCGACGGTCTGGGTGCTGGCCTGTCGCCGCCCTGGTCGCCAATGTCAAAGCTCTGCGGCAGCAGTAGGGACCACATGCGGGTGGGCCGTTCCGAGTCGACCCGTCGGGCCACGACAACGCGCCGGAACGGTCGTCGCTTTACGCTGGCTCGGGGCCACGCCGAGTTGGGATCGGGCGCTTGAGTCTTCATGAGGACCTCCTCTCCCGGGCACTGCGCTGTGCAACACGCCATAGCAGACGCAACGCTCCAGCGGAACTGAGCACGCTACGGATTCGTCCGGGGCCGGCTACGGACTCGTGCTGGGGTAGATTACGGATGAAGGCCTGGGCACCACGCCGGGATGTAAGGGTCGCCTCCGGTGGTCGCCGACGCCGTTCGCGCTGGACGCGCTAGGTCCTGATCCAGCTGTCGCCGAAGTGCTGGTGGCGGGCGCGGCCGCGTACAGCAGAAGATAGAGGGCTCTTGTGCTCGCAGCCCGGCGTGACCTGGCGTAACGGCGCTTCGTGGATCTAGCTTGTTGCCGGAATGGGCGTTGCGAGGTACGCTGACAACGCAGCACGCTTTTGGAAGTTCGGTGACCCAGCACTACATCGTCGGCCAGTTCTCGGTGTTACTCGAGGACGTGCAACCGCCCGCCGGCGAGTGGCTCGCGGCGGTTCGGGAGCTGCGCCGTGAGGTCGAGTCGTGTCCGTTGTCGATGCTCCCGCGGCTCGCGCGGAACGCGATAGGTCTTACCGACCTGATGTGTTGGAGTGCTCTTGAGCAGGGGGACCTAGACAGCTTCCGCGGGTGCGCGAAAAGCGCAGCCGCGCTTGGCGAATTCATCGACACCGCGGGTCTATTGCAGGAATAACCCGCCCGGGCCTCTGCTCGATCGGCGACGGCGCGCTGAAGGGTGTGTCTATTCGGCGTGGCCGTATGCTGCGATCTCCTCTCGCTCTTTCTCTGAGAGCTCGCGCGGCGTTTCGCCGTGCGCGAGCTTCTCGCTCTGCACGTGGTGGCGGATCTCCTCAACGATCTCGGGGTTCGCGAGCGTCGTGACGTCGCCGACATCGGCGAAGTTCGAGACCGCGGCGATCACCCGGCGCATGATCTTGCCCGAACGGGTCTTCGGCATATCGGCGACGATCCACACGTTCTTCGGGCGGGCGATCGATCCGATCTCCTTGACGATCGTCTGGGAGACCTTCTGCGCGACCTCGTCGCTCGGCGGGAACCCGGGCTTGAGCGCCACGTACATCTCGACGATCTTGCCGCGCACCTCGTCGATCACGGGGACCGCGGCGGCCTCGGCAACCTCATCGACCATGATCGCGGCCGACTCGAGCTCCTTGGTCCCGAGCCGGTGGCCAGCGACGTTGATCACGTCGTCGACGCGGCCGAGGATCCGGAAATAGCCATCTGCTGCCTGCACGGCGCCGTCCCCGGCGAAGTAGGGCCAGTCGTGCCAGTCCTTGCTGTCCTTGTCCCTGTTGTACTTGGCGTAGTAGGTCTCCACGTACCGGTCGGGCTGGCCCCAGATCGTCTGGAAGGATCCGGGCCACGGGTTGCGGATGCAGATGTTTCCCGCCTTGCCCGAACCCTTTGGGACCTCGTCGCCGTTCTCGTCGTAGATCACCGGAAAGATCCCGAGCACGCCCGGGCCGCAGCTTCCGGGCTTCATCGGCTGCAGCCCGGGCAGCGTCGAGCCCAGAAAGCCACCGTTCTCGGTCTGCCACCAGGTGTCGGTGATCGCCGCCTCGCCCTTGCCGACGAAGCTGTGATACCAGCGCCAAACGTCCGGCTCGATCGGCTCCCCGACGGTCGTCATCGTCTTGAAGTGATGGTCGTACTTCTCGGGCTCGTTCGGGCCGAGCTTGCGGAGCATGCGGATCGTCGTCGGTGCGGTGTGGAAGATGTCCACGCCCAGCTTCTCCGCGATCCGCCACGGCCGCCCAGCGTCCGGGTAGGTGGGCACGCCCTCGTACATCACGCTGGTGGTGCCGAGCGACAGCGGCCCGTAAACGATGTAGGAGTGGCCCGTGATCCAGCCGATGTCGGCAAAGCACCAGTATGTGTCGTCCGGGTGGATGTCCTGGTAGTACTTCGCCGTGCCGGTCACGTACGACAGATAGCCACCGGTCGAATGCTCGCAGCCCTTCGGCCGGCCGGTCGTGCCGCTCGTGTACATCAAGAACAACGGCGCCTCGGACGGCATCGACACCGGCTCGACCTGCTGCCCGCGGTACCTGTCCAGCAACTCGTCGATGAAGAAGTCGCGACCCTCGACCATCGGGCTCTGCGAGTGATACTCGCCGGGGTGCCGCCGCCATACCAGCACCTTCTCGACCTGCTGACCCTCCTCACGCGCGGCCGCGATCGCCTCGTCGGCCTTGACCTTGTGGTCGATCAGCTCCCCGTTGCGGGAGTAAGCGTCCATCGTCACCAGGATCCTGCTCTGCGAGTCCGCCATCCGGTGACCACACGCCGCGCCCGCGAACCCGCCGAACACCTCGGAGTGGATCACACCCATGCGAGCGCACGCCAGCATCGAGACCGGCAGCTCCGGCACCATAGGCAGATGGAACGTCACCCGATCACCGGTCTCCACACCGGCGAAATCACGCAGCAGCGCGGCGAACTCGTTTACGCGTCGGTGGAGCTCCTGGTAGGTGATCTCCTGCGTCTCCTCCTCCTCCTGCTCAGGCACCCAGATCAGCGCGTTCTTGTCGCCGCGCGATTCCAGGTGTCGATCGACACAGTTCACGCTCGCGTTCAGACGCCCCCCCACCCACCACTTCCAGAACGGGGGGTTGCTCGTGTCCAAAATCGTGTCCCACTTCCGATCCCACGCGAGCAGCTCCGCGTACTCGATGAAGCACTCCGGGTAGTGCTCCTCGCTGAAGCGCTCAAGGATCGCCGGGTCCGCCGCGTTCGCCTGCGTGACGAACGATGGCGGCGGCGGGTAGTACTCCTCCTCGCGCCAATGAACCGCGATCTGCGCCTCAGACACGGCCGCCTCGGCAACCTCCGCGGCCGTTGGTGCGTAATTCTCTGCTCCCATTGCTCAACCTCCTAAGAGGGCTTGGCGAAACGATTGGCGACCGTCGCCATGATGCGGCTCGCTCGGTTAATCCGAGCCGGTGAACGATATGTCTCGACCTCGTCAATCTCGCGGGCAAGGCGCAGGATCGCCTCGCGGTTGGCAGCGAGCATCGGCATGACGATGTCGCCGATGGGGTCGGCGAGATACTGAGGCCGTTCAGTGAGGGCGCGGACGCCAGCTGGCGTCGCCTTCACGCCCACATCCATGATCCGCTCAACCTCGTCCTCGAGCGACATAGGTACTCCTCTCCGCTCGGATCTGCAAAAGCCTATGAGAACCCGACAAAAGAGCTCACCCGTAGTTTGCCGCGGAAACGCCGCACAGGACAACGGATCAGGCACCTCGGCTGTAATCCGGGTGTACGGTGAGCCGAGGTTGCAGAGGTAGGTGAGCGAGCGGCTGCGAGGCCGCGTCCGCGTGCCGGGATCGAGGTCGGCCCAGCCAGCCGCTTACCGATCAAAGGGGCACTCTCGCAACCCACCTCCGACACTTCTGGATTGCCTTGCGGTGGAGGATCTCGTCGATGCCAATCGCGAGAGCGGTCCCTTTTGGCTCAGCTGCGGGAGACGCCACCCCACGCTCACCGCAGACTGGCGCTTTGCCGATTGTTTGCAACGAGCCCGCAATCACCGATGCCCGGATGTGGCGGAACTCAGGGTTCGGGCTTGCCGCGGGTTGGGGACTTGTTTCGGTGTCTACGCGCTTGCTTCGACTGGACGGCGACCCGGATTGTTCCGCTCTCGGGCGGGATCGGCGACCAGCGTTGCGGTCGCGGTGGATGATGCGAGCGGGTGGTCGTCTGGAGGGGCGGAGGTCTACGCCGTAGACTGGCTTCGTGACCGGCGTGGTGCCAGGGATCCGGTTTCTCGGGTTTGGGGGTCGCCGGGTCGCCTATGAGCTCAGGGGTGAGGGGGCGCCGGTTATTGCCGCGGCGTGGTGGGTGAGTCATCTCGAGCTGGAGTGGCGGGATCCGGCGTTTCGTTCGTTTTGGGAGTCGCTCGGGAGGGGCTACTCATTGGTGCGCTATGACCGGCTGGGCGTCGGGATGTCCGATCGGGAGATCGGGCCGGAGGACCTCACGCTCGAGCGTGACGTGGCGATGCTTGAAGCGGTCCTCGATGAGCTTGGGTGGGAGCGCGCCGTGGTGATCGGCGGTTCGTCCGGTGGATGCGCGGCGATCGCGTTCGCGGCCCGGTTTCCCGATCGGGTGGAGCGGCTGTTGCTGTATGGCGCTTATGCGGACGGCGGCTCGATCGCTCCTGAGCAGGTGCGGGCGGCGGTCGTGGGGGCGGTTCGCTCGCACTGGGGACTTGGGTCGCGGGTGCTGGCGGACATCTTCCTTGGCGACGTGGGCACTCCCGAGCTCGAGCGCTTCGCGCGCTTTCAGCGTGCAGCGACGAGCGCCGAGACGGCAGCAGCGCTACTGGAGCTGACCTATCGCAACGACGTTCGTGGCGAGCTCGCCCGGGTTCAGGTCCCGACGCTCGTGCTGCACCGCCGGTCGGATCGCGCGATTCCCTACCGCCTCGGGCGACAGCTGGCGGCCGCGATTCCACACGCCGCACTGGTCCCACTGGAGGGGAGCGCCCATTTTCCGTGGGCTGGGGACACGGACTCGGTGATCCGCGCGGCGCGGTCTCTGCTTGATCGCAAGCCCGCCTCGGCCGGGGTGCTCGGAGAGCCTCCCGCCGTATTGCTCTCCGGTCGCGAGCGGGAGGTGCTGGCGCTGGTGGCGCGCGGACTCAGCGACCGGGAGATCGCCGAGCAGCTGGTGGTCAGCCCGCACACCGTGCATCGCCACGTTGCGAATATCCGCAACAAGTTGGGTCGCGGCTCGCGCACGGCCGCGGTGGCCGAAGCCGCACGCCTGGGCCTGCTCTGAGGCCTGATCACCCGAACGGGCCATTCGCGGCGAATGGCCCCGGCAGGCGATGCGCGACCGGGCGCCTCGGACCTATCGTCGCGGCCACGATGCAGACTGAGAGCACACAGCAACCGCCGCCGTCCTCGTCGAGATGGCCCCGGATCGGCGCGCTGCTGTACGACCCGTTCGTGTGGGTCGCAGAGCTGGCCGGAATGCGACGGAACCGCCGCGCGCTGCTCGCTCAGGCGAGCGGTCGGATCCTGGAGATTGGCGCCGGCACCGGCCTGAACCTGGCGCACTACCCTGAACAGCTGCACGAGCTCGTGCTGGTGGAGCCCGAGCCGGCAATGCGCGAGCGGCTCACCCGGCGGATCCGTCGCGCCGGGCGTCAGGCGGCCGTGGTCGACGCTGCGGCGGAGGCGCTGCCGTTCGCCGACGGGTCGTTTGACACGGTGGTGTGCACGCTTGTGCTGTGCACTGTGAGTGCCCCCGACAGGGCGCTAGGCGAAATCGGGCGGGTGCTTCGCCCGGACGGCCGACTGCTGTTCATCGAGCACGTCCGTGCCGACTCACCGACCCTTGCCTACGTTCAGGACCGACTGCTGGAGCCGTGGCGACGGTTCGCGTGCGGATGCCGCTGTAACCGGGCCACCGTCGAGCTGATGCGCGCGTGCGGGTTTCAGGTCGACGCCCGTCGATCGTCCTGGCACGCGATGCCACCAATTGTCCGGCCGCTGATGAGCGGACGAGCCACGTACGAGGGGGAGATCCATGCCTAGCGTCCGTGTAGGGCTGTTTCCCCCAATTTTCCAGCTCGAGCTCGATCCCGACCGGCTGCAGGCGTCCCTCGCTGGCGTGGTCGAGGAGAGCGTCGATCATGTGCGCGTCGGCGATCACGTCAGCTTCTTCGTGGGTGCGGGCTCGGACGGGCTGACCATGGCCACTGCGCTGCTCTCCACTCAGGCTGAGCTGCCGGTGTACGTCGGGCTCTACCTCCTTCCGTTGCGCCACCCGGTTTTGGTGGCCCGGCAGCTCGCGACGATCGCGCAGGTCGCGCCCGGCCGGCTCACGCTCGGCGTCGGGATCGGCGGCGAGGACCGCCATGAGATCGAGGTTTGCGGCGTTGACCCGCAGACGCGCGGGCGCCGGATGGACGAATGCCTTCAGATCCTCCGCGGCTTTGCCGACGGTGAGCCGGTCAACTTCGTCGGCGAGTTCTTCTCGCTCACAGATGCGCTGATCGTGCCAGCACCGTCGCCGCGAATACCGCTGATCGTCGGCGGACGATCCGACGCGGCGGTCAGCCGCGCCGCGAGGCTCGGCGACGGCTGGTTGGGAATCTGGGTCTCCTCACGCCGATTCGCCAGCGTGCGCGATCAGATCACCTTGGAAGCCAGCGAGGCGGGCAGGGACCCCAGCGTCTTCGAGCTTGCGCTCAACGTGTGGTGCGGCTTTGCTCCCACGCGCGAGTCCGCTCGCGATCTGCTGGCAGCGCAGATGCAAGCCTTCTACCAAATGCCATTCGAGCCGTTCGAGCGCTACTCGCCGTGCGGCACGCCGCAGCACGTCGCCGAGTTCCTGGGCCCCTGCATCGAGGCCGGCTGCTCAGCGTTCAACGTAATCCCGTGCGCCGCCGACGACGAGAGCGCGATCGCCGCGGTCGGCGAGCTGCGAGAGCTGCTGATCGACGTACCGTCAGGACGTCCGCTCAACTCAGCCGCGGGCGCCGCACCAACTATCCCGAGCAGCCGATGAGCCCGGTCACCCGTCACGCGATCGTGATCGAGCGGCGCTTCCACGGCCCGCCCCAATCGGGCCACGGCGGCTACACCTGCGGCCTGCTCGCCCGCGAACTTCACGGCGCCGTGCAGGTGTCGCTGTGCTCACCACCGCCGCTCGAGCGCCCACGCACCACCGAGCGCGACGACAACGAGCGTCTGCTGCTGCGACGGCGAGACGATCCTCGCCGACGCCCAAGCGACCACGCTGGAACTCGATCCCCCACCGCACGTCGAACTAGTCGCCGCGCAGGCCGCAAGCTCGCGATGCCTCGGCTTCGCGCATCATCCCTTCCCGACATGCTTCGGATGCGGTCCAAACCGCGCTGAAGGGTAGGATCGCGCAGCATGGCGAATGTGATGTACGAGCGGGTGGGGGCCGCGTCTCTACTGACGATCGATCGGCCCGAGCGCCGGAACGCGATCGACGGGCAGACGGCCGAGGAACTGCTCGCTGGGTATCGCAGCTTTGAGTCTGATGAGAACGCGCATGTGCTGGTCGTCACCGGGAGCGGCGAGAAGGCGTTTAGCGCGGGAGCTGATTTGAAGGCGATCGAAACGCTCGGGCCTCGGGTGAATTCGGACGAGGGGGTCCTGGGATTCACGCGTCTGGTCTCGCCCAAGCCCACCATCGCTGCGATCTCCGGCTGGTGCGTGGCCGCTGGGCTGGTGCTCGCCTTGTGGTGCGATTTGCGGGTCGCGACCGAGGACGCGCGGTTCGGGTTTCCCGATCGCAAGTGGGGCGTGCCAATCTTGGATGGCGGGACCAAGCGCTTGGCGGCCACCGTCGGGGTTTCCAGAGCGCTTGAATTGGTGATGACAGGACGGGAGATCGACGCGCCGGAAGCACACCGGCTGGGATTGATCAACGAGGTCGTGGCGAATGGCCGGCATGTCGAGCGCTCCCTCGAGCTGGCGGAGCTCCTCGCGGGCTTCCCACAGGAGACGCTCCGCGCCGATCGGCAGGCCATCCGCGAGTCACTCGATCGCGCGCTACTCGACAGCTTCGCAGGAGACGCCGAGGTAGCTCGCGCAACCGCCGACGTCGCATCCCGGGGAGCCGGCGAGTTCAGCGCGCACAACCGAAGCGCCAGCTCCAGCTGATCGCCGCTCTACCCCGAGAGAGCACTACTCAGCTCCCGCCCAGGTTGGTTATCAGCTCGAGTCGAGCAAGCACCCGACGAGTCCGGCTGCCCCTCGCGCGAGAAGGCAGACGTCTCGTTCCACCGCTCGACGTCGCTGTCGAAGATCATCCTCACCCTGAGTGAGATCTCGGTCACGCGCGCCTCCGCAATGACTCGGTGAGCAGCGGTCGATGGCCCGGACCGGGCGACCTGCGTGTTTGTGGTCTGCTCACATTCGGTCCGGTGCTGCGAAGCTCGGCCGCTGATCGATTGTGCGCCGCGTCAGCGACGCTTTCTGTGCGTTACGCATTCGCTGCGACACACATGTTTTTGGTCGAGGGGCAAGTTCCAGCGGCCAGCGACGATTAGTAAACGCCAGCCCGCACGCCCTCGTCGGCGTTGATCTCCTCGATCAACTCGACGTCGTCGCTGGCTGGTTCGAGCTGCTGGGCGAACTTCCGCTCGATCATGTAGAGCGGCATGATCGCGCGATCCTATCCGTGGCGCTGGGCGTCGACAAGGGCGTGGCGGTGGGCGTAGGAGGCGGCTTCGGTGCGGTTGGCGCAGCCGGTCTTGCGCAGGATGCTGCGGATGTGGGTGGCGGCGGTGTGCTCGCTGATGAAGAGCTCGGCGCCGATCTGGCGGTTGCTGAGCCCGTGCGCGACGAGCTTGAGGATCTGGGCCTCTCTCGCGGACAGCTCGTCGGGCAGCGCGGCGGGGGGCCCGGCCGGAGCGCCGAGCGCCTTGATACGGGTGCGCAGCGCCGCCATCCCGATTGAGGCCGCGAGCTTGTCGGCGTCTTGTAGCAGCATGGTTGCCAGGTGGTGCTGGTGGGGGCGGGAGGCAAGGATCAGCCGCGCGTACTCGTATTCGGTGTGCGCGAGCCAGGTGCTGGCTTGCATGTGCCGGTTCAGTTCGATCGCTTGCTCGAAGTGTTGCTCGGCGCGGTCCCATTCGCCGAGCACCGTCGCGAGCATGCCGAGGTAGCGGTCGGCGGCTCCGTAGCACGCGACGAGCGCCCCGATCATGACGTTCGTGCCCGCGAGCGGCGCGAGCTCGGGGTATAGGAGCGCCGCGATCGTCTCGTCGCCGAGGGCGGCGCAAGCGTCGGTTATGTAGGTGAGGGAGGCGAGCCACAGCGACTGGCGCAGCGGCTCCAGTCCCTCGGCGGCGAACCGCGCGAGCTCGCGCCGTGCCTCGGCCTCCATCCCCAGCTCGACGAGCAGCGACACGAGACCGGGCCGCCATGGCCCGTCGTTACGGTCGCCCGCGCCCAGGATCCTGACCATCGGTGCGAGTTGCGCCAGTCGCCCCTGCTCGCGTAGCAGGCTGAACATCTGGATCCCGAAGATGCCGGAGGCGTCTCGTCCGGTGAGTAGCCGTCCCGCTTCCTCGGAGCTGCGCATCATCGTCTCTGCCGCTTCGAGGCGGCCGTCGGCGAGCGCGATCGCGGCTCCGTAGTGCTCGGCGATATGGAGCACGAACGGCGTCCTGTTTGCCTGCGCGTGCGCGCGTAGTGCGGAGACCTCCCGGCGCGCGGAACGCATATCGGCGAGCGCCACGAACGTCGGCACGCGCCCCCCCATCGCGTAGCTCTGGATCTCGGTGTTGCCGAACTCCTCGCCGATCGCCTTGGCTTCGGTCAGCATTTCGAGGATCTCCTCGTTCGGGATCCCTCCGCGCGCCCAATAGCACCGGGCCAGCACGGTGGCGAGGCCGAGGCGATCGCCGAGGCGGCGCGCGAGCGCGATCGCGTTTGTGCGCACAATCGCGCCTCGCTCGTGCTGTCCCTGTCGGTCGAGCGTGCGGGCGAGACCGGCGAGCAGCGCGAGACGTAGCTGCGGGTGACGGTCGCCGAGGGCCGTGATCGCCTCCTCGAGGAGACCCGCCGCTCCCTCGGGGAGGCTGGGCATCCAGCACGCTTCCTCGTAGCCGATCGCGGCTTGCGCGAGCAGCTCCGGGTCGCCGATCGTGCGCGCGATCTCGGCCGCCGGGCGGAACGCCTCCATCGCGTCCAGGGCCTTGCCGGCGAGGTGCGTGGCGGCGCCGAGCTCGAGCAGCACCTCGGCCCGCTGTCGCTCCCCGTCCACCCCGAGCTCGAGCGCGGTCCGCAGCAGCTCGGCCGCCTCGTCATACGCGAGCGCCTCGATCGCCGCCCGGGCGGCGAGGACGCTGTACTCGATCGCTCGTCCGGCCTCTCCCAGCGGCGCCGCAGCGGCGAAGTGGTGGGCGAGGTCCGCGAGCGCCCGCGCCGAGCGTCCCGACGTCGCTTCTCGCGCCTCGCCGACGCGGAGGTGCAGCTGCGCCTTGCGTGCCGCGGTGAGCCGGTCGTATACGGCTCTGCGGACCAACTCGTGCGTGAACCGGTACGCAAGCCGGCGGCCGGGGAGCTCCTCGATCGTCGCGCTGCGGATCGCCTCGTCGAGCGCGGCGACGACCTCGTCTTCGCCGAGGCGCGAGCCGCGCCGCACGATCTCGAGCTCGAACTCCGCGCCCGCGGTGGCCGCGAGGTCGAGCACCGAGGTGGTGGCCGGCGCGAGCCGCGCGAGCCGTTCGCTGACGACATCACGGACGCCGTCAGGCGTGCTAAGTCCAGCCACCGGTCGGGTCAGCCTGACCGAGCCGTCGAGCAGCTCGACGGCGCCTGTCTCGAGCAGCGCCCGCCACAGCTCGCAGACGAGAAAGGCGTTGCCCTCGGTGAGATCGCTGATCGTCCCGGCGACCTCGGCGAGGTCGCCTCCCGCGTCGCCTTCCACAGCTCGCGTCACGAATTCGCTTATCTCGGCGCGGGTGAGCCCAGCGAGCCGCAGTCGCACGACGTCGTCGGACCGGCGCAAGTCCGCCAGCGTCTGCGACAGCAGCTCGGGCAGGTCGGCATCCGCGTCGCGGAAGGTGGCGAACATCAGTACGCGGCCGGTCCAAGCCGCCCGCGCGAGGTGACGGAGCAGCAGCAATGTGGGGGCGTCAGCCCAGTGAACGTCCTCGAGCACGACCAGCACCGGCCGCCGCTTACTGACCTCGGCGAGCAGATCCGTGACCGCCGAGTGCAGCCAGTGACGTTCGGTGTCCGGATCGGCCTTGGCCGGCGGCGCGAGCTCGGCGGTCGGCGCGGCCAGCTCAGGGAGCAGCCGGCTCAGCCGGCCTGCCCCGGCGTCCGAGATCGCCCTCAGCTCGGCGGGATCGATTGCCCGCGCCAATTGCTCGAGCGCCGGCACGAACGGCCCATACGGCGTGGGCACGACGGCGTCGCACTGGCCGTAGAGCACCAGCATGCCGTCGCGAGCGGCCTCGGCCGCGAACTCTCGCGCGAGTCGCGTCTTACCTGCTCCGGCTTCACCGCCGAGCAGCAGCACCCGCCGGCCCTCGCCGCTGGCCCCCGGCAGCAGCGTCCGCAGCACGTCGAGCTCAGACGCGCGCCCGACGAACGGAAACGGCGCGGCAGTGCGAAGCGAGGCGGGAAGATCGTGCACGACGCAGCCCCCACGGGCACGATAGTCAGATCTGACGATCCACGCAACAGGTCGGCTCGGAATCCGCGATCCAGAAGTTCGTCAGTCCGCGTGATGACAGGAGCGCCGCCACCGCTTAGCGTGACGCATCGCACCGGGACCATCCGAGAAGGAGGGGCAATGAGCACCATCATTACGCCCGCAGATGTCGCGCGTCAGGAGCTGCCGGGCTTTCAGGGGCAGCTGATCGGACCTGAGGACGGCGACTACGAGCGGGCGCGCAGCGTGTACAACGCGATGATCGACAAGCGCCCGGCGCTGATCGCGCGCTGCAGCCAGCCTGCAGACGTCGCTTCGGCAATTCGCTTCGCGCGCGATCACGAGCTGCTGCTCGCGGTCCGCGGCGGCGGGCACAACGGCGCCGGACTCGGGACATGCGACGACGGCGTGGTGATCGACCTGTCGCTGCTCAAGCAGATCGAGGTCGATCCGGATGCCCGCACGGTCCGGGTCGGCGGCGGCTGCACCTGGGCTGAGGTCGACCGCGCCACCGGCGAGCACGGCCTGGCCACGCCGAGCGGGGTCATCTCCACAACCGGGGTCGGCGGCCTCGCACTCGGTGGCGGGACCGGCCATCTCACCCGCAAGTACGGGCTAGCGATCGACAACCTGCTCGAAGCCGAGATCGTGCTCGCCGACGGGGAGCCAACGTCGACGCGATCCGGACCTGGAGCATCGACTACCAGCAGGCTCTGCACCCCTACTCGGCGGGCGGCGCCTACGTGAACCGCAGCATCCGGCATGCGATGCACAAGTCGCGCGCGCGACGGTCAGCAAAGGCAGCGGCGCGGCAGCTGCGACCGCCCCGGAGCACAGAGCCCGTCGGAGCCGAGTGGTGAATGCTTCGCAACGAACGGGGACCCGGGTAGCGCTTCCGCGGTTCTGCGTTGAACCGCGTGCCTTGACACTCGCGATCTGATGCTCGTATGGTGTCGAGCGCGACGCGTCTCGCAGGCAACCGGAAGCGTCGCGTGAGTGTGGCTGAGAGAATCGACGATCTGGGCGGATCCGGCGAGCGGCTG
>DASPPG010000128.1:0-2175 GCA_035625625.1 Solirubrobacteraceae bacterium | reverse complement strand
AAGTGCGGTCCGAGACAAATCGGTCGCCGAGAAACGCGTGTCATGCCGGACTGTTCGACTTTTTCAGACCTCTTCTAGCCCCGTTTTCCGCAGTTCGCGAGCGCTACCTCTCCCTGGCAAGGCCAGGGTGGCTGGATTCTGAGTAGGTCGAGGATCCGTTGCTGGGTGGGGGTGAGCGGGTCGAGTTCGATGCCTCGGTGGGTGTAGGTGAGGTCGAGTCCTTGGAAGGCGGAGAGGATGTTGGCGCCGGTGGGTTTGGCGAGCCGGTCTTCGGGGAGGAGCGCGAGGCGCTTGTCGGGCTGCTCGGTGTCGGCCGCGAGCGCTTTGCGCAGTTGTGTTTCGAGAAGGCCGAAGATCAGCAGTGCGATCCCGATGATCGAGATGAGCGCGTAGATGCGGTCGTCGTTGTGTAGGAAGATCGGTCGGACTTTGAGTGTCTGTTTGAGGTCGCGGTGGCGGCGTTCGACGACTTCCTGCTCCTTGTAGATGCGCAGCACGCGCGCGGCGGTCAGGCGCTTGTCGGGCATGTTGGTCGCCAGCGCGTAGACGCCGTCGGTCCGCGCGACGTCTGTGATCGCGTCGTGGTCGCGCTCCCAGCTGATCGTCGGTCGGCCGGCGTGGTCCTCACCGACGGTGACACCGAGCAGCCCCTGGATGTTTGTGCCGATGATCTGCCCGACACGCCGCTCGACCTGGACGCGGGTCTTGTAGTAGCGGCCACCGAGCCCGTTGCGGACTCGTTGCAGCTCCTCCTCGGCCTTGGTGAGCGCGCGCTCGCGCGCGGCGGCGACCTGCTCGTGCTCTTCGGATGAGTGGATGTACGCCACTTGGAAGCACCGCGGCTCGCCGGTCTCCGGGTCCTCGAGCTCCCAGCTGGTCAGCGTGCCGCGGTACTTCGTGCGCTTGGCGGGCGGGAGTCGCCGCTCGCGCTCGGCGACATGCCGGATCGCTCGGAGCGCTGCGGGCCCGACGTCGGTCAGGTAGCGCTCCTGAAAGCCGGTGGATGCCTTCAGCGGCACAACGAACGACAACCCCGCGCGATGGATCTGACACAACGGTTTGGGCTGCCCGAGCGCGGAGTCGCAGACCATCAGCATCCCCGGCCTGGCGAACGCCGCCAACCGCTCCAACGACTGGCCGACCAGAGCGAGCTCTGAGCAGTTCCCTGGATCCGGCCGCAGATACAACGAGACCCCGTCACCTGTGGCGGCTTGCAACGTGCGGACCTGGCGGGCGACCCGCCGATCGGCTCCCCATCCCTTCGCGACTAGCGCGGAGTCCTCATAGGCGCCCGCCACCCGGACCGTGGTGAGATCGACATGCAAGCGGCCGCTGTCGGTGCCGAAGCGTTCGATCGCACGCGCCGCGAGCAGGCCGCGCACACTCTCCGCATACACCGCGAAGGTCTCCAATGCGCGGCCGAGCCGATCGTCATTGAGAAGTTGCGGCGGGATCCCGAGCAGCTCCCGGACGGCCGCCCCGGACGCCCAGCCGGCGATGTCATACAACGGCGAGGGGGAGCACAACCGGCTCGCGATCAGCGCGGACACGACCTCGCCGACCGACAACTCCGAACGTTCCGAGCGCGGCAGCGCCCGGTCCACGACGCCGGCGACGTCCAACTCCCGCAGGAAGTGCCACGCGAGCAGCAGCGCCCCGACCTCCCGCCGGGTCCCCGCCAGCGGCGGGTCCAACCGTGCAAACGCGCCCGCGAGCTTCTCCAGCTGCCCGGAGGCCTTCAGCTCCTCCTTGCGCCCAAGGCTTGCCACAACACGATGGCGGACCTTGCCATTCTCGTCGCGGTACCCCTCCACCAGCTGAACGTACGTATACGCGCGCTCACCACGCTTGACCTTCGTTTCCTTGACGAACACGTTGCCACAACCATAGACCGCCCGGCGGACGGAAACATCGCCAGCCTACAGCCAGAGTTGCCACAACACAGCCAGCCAAAACCAGGCGCAGAACAGCCGCAAACCCCGCCACCACGGGCCAAACCCACGGCCCTTCCCCTACTCAACCGCGGAAAGCGCGGCTAGCCCACGATGGCGCGGCGACTCCCCGACCCACATCGCCTGCAACTCGCAACACCCGCCAGACGATGCCAGAGATCCCCGCTGGGACACGACCGTCGTCGCTTCGAGCGAAGATCCCGGACTCCTGCTCCACAGCCGA
>DASPPG010000127.1:0-55513 GCA_035625625.1 Solirubrobacteraceae bacterium | reverse complement strand
CGCCCATACGTCGAGATTGGAGTTGGAGTTGACGGCGCTGACCAGCGAATCGGCCGACTCGCCGGCGGCCACCGAGAGCTGCTGGCCGTCGATCGTCACCGTGTCGGCGGACGTCGGGCTGGTGTAGGAGAACGTGCGCTGGGAGGCGCTCGCCAGCGCCTGAACCTCGACCTGATAGGCGCCGACCACAGCGCCGGCGCTGCCCGTGGCCGTGGCGCCGACAATCGTCGAGTCGGTCGAGGTGACCGTCTGGGTGGGCGTGAACAGCGACGCGTTGCCGAGCGCCTGGGCGTCGTTGGCGACGGTCTCGAGCGCGTTCTGGATGTCCGTGAGCTCGGTGTTCTGCGTCGTCAGCGCGGTCTGCTGATTGGTGACGTTGGTCACCTGCTGCTGGTCGGCGGCCATCAGGGCCTGCACGATGGCGTTGGTGTCAAGACCGGAGGCAAGCCCCGTCACCTGCATCGGCGCGGTGCCTCCGAGCGACGTCAACTGGTCGCCTGTGGAGTACTGGCTGGAGCTGGCGGCCGAGGTGCTGGAGCTGACTGATTGCGTGGACATCGTTCCTCCGGTAGTCGGTCGGGCGCCGGTTGGGGTTTACCGCGTCACTGCTAGTTGGACGGAAGCGGCTCGCCGGACGCGACGTCGAGCGCCGTGCTCGCCGGAACCGTGAACAACAGGTTTCCGTGCACGTCGTGGACCTCGACGCTCACCTTGCCGGTGGCCTCGTTGACCTTGAAGCGCAGCTCGCTACCGCTGGCCTGGAGATTGTGGTAGGCCTGGTTGGCGACTCCCATCGCGTCCTGCACCTCCTGTGGAGGGCTCGCCGGGATGGTGTCCACGGTGACCGTATCCCCGGACCCAGTCGTCTGGACGGGCCCAGGGGCCGAGGAGCGGGTCGTTTGCGTGGACGCGGGGGCGGGCGTCCGGCCCACCGAACCGATATCAAAGCTCATTGCATTCCTCCTTGGATGCGGCGGTTCCTACCTTGGAAAGCGGGATCCGTTCCCGTTCAGGTGGGGTAATCGAGCGCACCGGGAAGAACTTGAGGGGCTTCTCATCCTTATGTTTAGTCGCGCATCACCGCCGGCTCGGGCTCGTTGGCGGTCGAGCAGCGGGCGAGGAGCTCTCGCGCGGCCGCGTTGGCGGGGTCGTGGCGCAGGGCCTCGTCGGCGAACACGGCGGCGTTCCCGAGCTCACCGTGAGCCGCCGCGACGCGCGCCAGACCTAGGAGCGCGCGGGCGTCGGGACGGGACTCGCACACCGCCATCCACTCCTTCGCCGCCGAGGCGAGGAAGCCGTGCGCGAGGTACATCGAGGCAAGCAGCTCGCGCTGCTCGCGGGTGGGAAGGGCCGAGCGCTCGAGCAGCACGGTCAGCTTCTCGAACGCCTCGAAGTCGTGCGCGCGCAGCAGTGTCTCGAGGATCACGCCGAGCAGCGGCGTGGCCGCGACCGTCAGGCTGCGGGGCTCCTCGGCCCCGCCGGCGAGCTCGAGCCAGGCGGCGAACACCTCGAGCTGAGGTTGCGAGACGCCGGCCCGGGCGGCCCGGAGGGTGACGCTCCTCGCTGCCTCGAGATCACCGGCGGCGATACGCCCCCACAGCTCGATGCGGCGGGCCAGACCAGCGAACGCGTCGTCCTCGGGGACCGCCACGGCCTCCTCGGCGGCCTTGGCGTAGCGGCCCTGGTTCAGCAAGGACTCGGCCAACTGGGTGCGGACCTGGGAGCTGTGCGGGCGGGCGGTGAGGACGGCTCGGTACTGCCGCTCGGCGGCGGCCATCATCCCGTGTGCGTACAGCACGCTGGCCAGCGCGAACCGGGCCGCCGCGGTCGTGTCGGGGATGCGGGCCTCGATCTCCGCCGCCACGGTCTCGCCGTCCGCGCCGCCGCGCAGCAGCACGGTCGCGTATGGCGCCACGACACCGATGAAGCTCGGATGCTCGGCCAGGCACCACTCGAGCAGCTCGCGCGCGGGCTCGAGCTCGCCGCCCCTGAGGTGCAGCTCGGCCAGCGCGATCCGCGGCAGGTAGCTACCGCCCCCCACGGCCCCGCCGTACCGGCTGGGGGCGTCGCCCATCTCGATGCACTGCCGCCAGTAGCCGATCGCCTGGTCCTTCCGTCCCAGGGCAACCGCTGCCTGCGCCTGTGCGAACACCAGGTCGGTGAAGCCCGGGAAGCGTTGCAGGCCGTCCTGGGCTCGCGCGATCGACTCCTCGTGGCGGCCGCTGCAGTGCAGTGAGTTGACGATCCGCTGGACGAGCGCCGGGACGTAGTCATGAGCCTCCTCGCCGTGGGCCTCGACCAGGCTCCAGGCGCGCTCGAGCTCCTTCAGCGCGGCGACGTGGTCGCCAACGACGGAGTACTCGGTGCCGAGGTTGAAGTGCAGGAAGGCGGACGGCGCGCCCTCAGCCCGCTGAGCGAGCAGCAGCTCGATGTTGCGCCGCGACTTCTCCTTGGCGTCCCGAACGGCGCCGAGATAGCCGTAGTGGTCGATCCGGACCGAGCTGTGCTCGATCCGGCCGGCGGCGAAGGTGGGGAGGTGGTGGGCGATCTGCTCGTGCAGACGACCCTCGAAGCGGTAGTGCGAACGGTTGCGGAAGACGCGCAAGGCGCTGTTGGTGATCGCGGCGCCGTCGCCGAGCTGGCCGGTGTAGCTCGTCTCGACGAGGTAGAAGGCCTCGCGCCAGACTCTTCCGGTGAGCGCCTTGAGGCGGTTCATGTCCTCGCCGACGAGTACCTCGTCGGCATCTAGGTAGATGATCCAGTCGCCGGTGGCGGCCTCGAAGGAGGCGTTGCGCGCGTCCGAGAACGATCCCGTCCACTCGCGCTCGATGATCCTCGCTCCGAACTGGCGGGCGATTTCGATCGTGCGGTCCTTCGAGCCGGTGTCCACGATCACGATCTCGTCCACGGCGGGCGCCGCCGCCGCCAGGCAGCGGGCGAGCATCTCCTCCTCGTCGCGGACGATCATGCACAGGCTAAGAGTCAGGCCGGTGGCGGGACGCGCCTTCTTGGCGACGGTCCGCGCGCGCGAGGCCAGGCCCGGCACCGCGGCGTGCAGCGGGCCCCGCGGACCGGCACCCCGGGCGCGCTCGCGCCGGCGCCGGCCGAGCTCCGAGAGGTTGCTTTTCAGGTGCGGAAGGCCCGGGTCGAGCCGCTGCGTAGCCTTGAAGATGTCGTGCGCCGCGTCGAGGCTCCAGAGCTCGTACAGGGCGACACCGGCGTAGTTGAGCACTACGGGCTCCCGGGGCTCCTCCTCGAGCGCGTCGAGGGCCGCCTTCGCCACCGCGACGAACAGCTGCGTCGCCTGTGTGGCCGAGGTCGTCTTCCCCGCCGCCTGGAGCCCCTCCTCGATCAGCGTGACCCGCGCGTGATATACGGCCTGGGGGTCCTTGTGTTCAGCCGCTTTTTCGAACAGGGCGTGATAGCGGTCGCGCTGGTTGCCGGCCAGGTGGACGCGCGCCTGCGCGGCCAGATTCGCGGCGAACGCGGCGCCGCTCTCGAGCAGCGGGAACGGATCACCGGCAGCGCCGGTGGTCTCAGAGGTGGACAGGGATGTGCCGGTAAGGCGTAGGGCCATTCGAGGGAACCACCTTCCGAGGAGAAGGCTCTCGGGTTGATCGGCAGTCCGGAGGCCGACTTGAGCCGTGGACCCAGGCTTAGTGACGTCGGCCGGCGGCGCCGGCGTCGAGCCGGTAGGCCCAGGCCAGCGTCTCCGCCACCGCGGTCCACAACGCCGGCGGCACCTCGTCGCCCAGGTCCAGGGCGGCGAGCGCCTGCGCCAGCGCCGGATCATGGCGGACGGGCACGCCCGCCTCGCGCGCGGCCGCGAGGATGCGGTCGGCGACGAGGCCGGCGCCGGTGGCGAGGACCTCCGGGGCGTGCCGGCCCTGCTCGTAGCGGAGCGCGGTGGCGCGCCGGCGGGGTGGCTGGTCGGACTCAGGCATAGACATCGAGCGGTTCGCGGCGGGCACCGATGTCGACCGCCACCGGCCGGCCGAGCGCGTCGGCCAGGGCAGCCTGAAGGTCCCCGGCGGCGTCGAGCGCGCGCTCGTGGGCATCGCCGGCGGCGAACGTCGCGGTGAGGCGCAGCGACTCCGAGTCGAGGTCGAAGCGCAGGTCGATCGGGCCGAGCGCCGGGGCGGCGTAGCGCAAGGACAAGGTGTGGCGGCCGGAGCCCTGTTGGCCGCCGGCGGTGTCTGAATTGGCGTCGCGCTCGGTGACGTGGAGGGCGCCCCCGCCGGGCAGGGTGGCCGGCGCTGACGCACCCGCCGCCGCGGCGCTCGGATCCGACATGCTCAGCTCGACCCGATCGGGGCTGACGTGCCGGACCGTCAAGCGGAGGTCCTGCCCGGGCTGGACCTCCTTGGGCAGCTCGGCCTCGAGGGTCGTCCCGGCGATGTTCAAGGACCCGCGCCCCGACCCGTCAGCCGAGACCACTCGGGCCATCAGCACGCGGCCCGGGGCGATCTTCAGCTCGGTGCCGAGCACGGCCTTGATCAGACGAACGTCCACGGCGATTGGATCCATGCCTCAAGGATCATCCCGGACGGGCGACTAACGAGGGACGATGGATGCCGGCCTCTACATCGCAGCGTCGGGGATGCTCGCCCAACAGGTTCGAGAGGATCAGCTCGCGAACGACCTGTCGAACGCCTCAACCCCGGGCTACAAGAGCGATGCCTCGGTCCAGTCGTCCTTCGGCTCGCTGCTGCTGGCCAACACCGCCACCGGCCAGCCGATCGGGGCGCTCAACACCGGAGTCCAGCTCGGCTCACCGGTGACCAACCTGACGCCGCAGTCGCTGTACTCGACCGGGCAGCCGCTCGACTTCGGCATTGCCGGCGAGGGCTTCTTCGCCGTCCGCACCGCGCAGGGCGTGCAGTACACCCGCGACGGGCAGTTCGAGGAGAACGCGCAGGGCCTGCTCACCGACTCCCAGGGCGACCCGGTGCTCTCCCAGAACGGCGCGACGATCACGGTCAGCGCCCAGGGGACGGTGTCGGCGTCCTCGCTCGGCGTGTTCAACCTGACGAACGTCACCAAGCAGGGCAACAACCTTTACACCGGCACTCTTGGCGGCCGCGGCACCGGGACGGTCAAGTCGGGCGAGCTCGAGAACTCGGCCGTCGACCCGACGACCACCATGGTCAACATGATCTCCTCGCTGCAGACCTACCAGGCCGGCGAGAACGCGATCCAGGCGATCGACTCAACCATGCAGGAGAGCGCCTCGTCCGTCGGGTCGCTCGGAGGCTAGTCAAGTGGGAGGCAACTAGATGCTCGAGGGTCTCTACTCTGCCGCGTCGGGCATGGAAGCCCAGCAGCAGCAGTTCGACGCGATTTCAAACGACATCGCCAACGTCGACACGCCGGGCTACCAGTCCACGATCGTGGGCTTCCATGACCTGCTCTACACCAACGGCGAATACGGCTCGAACGTCCCGACCGGCGGCGGCGCCGAGGCCCAGGTGGTCGGCTACGACCAGACCGAGGGCGCCATCCAGCAGACCGGTGAGCCGCTCAACGTCGCCATCAACGGCTCGGGGTACCTCGAGGTCCGTCGGCAGGACGGCACGATCGGCCTCACTCGCGACGGCGCGATGCAGCTGAACGCCAACCGTCAGCTCACGACCCAGACCGGGATGCTCGTTCAGCCCCCGATCACGATCCCTTCCGGCGTCGACCCCAGCCAGGTCTCGATCAGCGCGAACGGCACCGTCCAGGCCTCCGGCAAGACGCTCGGCAAGCTGTCGCTGGTCGACGTGCCCGCCCCCAGCGGCCTGGTGCCCCAGGGCGACAACACGTTCAGCGCGACCGCGGCCAGCGGCGCGATCAACGCGGCGAAGAACGCGACGCTCCAGCAGGGGGCGCTCGAGGGTTCGAACGTGAACCTCGGCGACGAGATGGCCAAGATGATGACCGCCCAGCAGGAGTACTCGATGAGCAGCCAGGCGGTCCAGTATCAGGCGCAGATGCTGGCGATCGCCAACGAGATCAAGCCATGAGCATCCTGTCCGCATCCGGCGCCAGCTCCTACGACACGGCGCTCACCTCGGCCAACCTGCCGCCGGTCAACCAGGCGCTTGAGCCGGCCGACATCCGCAACGGCAACACGCAGGCCAAGCAGGCCTACCAGGAAGCGCTCGGCTTTGAGGAGATCCTCATGCAGGAGCTCACCCAGGAGCTCGCCTCGACCGTCTCGAGCTCGTCCGACTCGAGCCTCGATGGTTCGGACGGCTCGGATGGCTCGGACGATTCGAGCGACGACTCCTCAGGCGGCATCCTCGGCTCGGACCCCAGCACCAGCGCGTTCGCGAGCATGATCCCGACCGCGCTAACCGAGACCATCATGTCGTCGGGAGGCGTGGGCATCGCCAGCCAGCTCGCCAACGCGATTGATCCCCAGATCGGCACGCCGGAGGGCCTCGCCTCTAGCACCTCCACCGGGTCCACGTCGACGTCGTCCACATCTTCGACCGGCGGGAGCGCGACATGAGTACGCCAGCTATCTACGACCAGGCCGACACGATCCTGACGGGTGAGGTGACCGCCCACCTCGAGGCGCAGCTCGTCGCCGCCCGGCGCCTGCTCGGCGTCGTGCTCGAGCAGGGCGCCGCGATCCGCAATCGTGACGTGCGCAGCGTGGTCCAGCTGACCGGCCTGCTTCAGGCCGAGCTCCATCGCCGCCGGCTGCTCGAGAACGAGCGCATGCTGCTCCTCGCTCGGGCCGGCGTGAGGCTCGGCTCGAACCCCGCCTCGATCACGGTCGGCATGCTCGAGACCGTGATGGATCCCGAGTCGGCTCAGCTCGCCGCCGCGCGGAGCGCCGAGCTTCGCGGGCTGCTCGAGGAGATCCGCCGCGAGCACTACGTCAACCGCGCGCTGATGAGCCAGGAGCTGGCCTTCCTCGATCACCTCTTGAAGCTCGCCGGCCTCGGGGGCGACGAGAGCTACAACGCCGGCGGCGATCGGCTGGCCACCACCGCCGCCGACGTCACCGGTCACCGCGTCCTCGACCTGGAAGTCTGAGCGCGCCATGACCATCCCGACCTACCTCGGCCTGCAAACCGCGCTCAGCGGCCTCGAGGCCGCGCAGGCGGCAATCGACACCACCGGCCAGAACATCTCCAACGCGAGCACGCCGGGCTACACCGAAGAGCGGGTGAACCTGGGCGAATCCGGCCCGCTGACGATCCCATCGCTTTCCGGCAACAACGGGGCCGGATCGCAGCTCGGGACGGGGGTCACCGTCGACCAGATCACCCGGGTGCGAAACACGTTCCTCGACGGCCAGTACCGCTCCCAGAACTCGCAGACGAGCGCCGACAACAACAACGTGACGTATCTGACCCAGGCCCAGTCGGCCCTGGACGAGCCGACCTCGTCGGGCCTTTCGAGCGTGCTCAACACGTTCTTCTCGGACTTCAACACGCTCTCCACCGATCCGACAAGCCAGGGCGCGGTGCAGACCGTGATCGACGACGGCCAGACCGTCGCGTCCAGCCTCAACACGCTGGCCGGTCAGATCACGGGCCTGCAGTCGCAGGCCACCCAGCAATACGACACGCTGACCAACACGTCCAACGGTGCGGTGGCAACCGACGCCAACGAGATCGCCCAGCTCAACGTGCAGATCGCCAACGCCCAGGCCGGCGGCATCGACGCGAACACGCTCGAGGATCAGCGCGACAACGCGATCGACGACCTCTCCCAGTACTCGAACGTGTACGTGACCACCCAGTCCAACGGGATGGTGAACGTGAGCTTCGGGAACGCGGCAACGGCGGCGCAGAACGGGACCGCCGACGCGACCCCGCTGGTGGACGGTGGCACCGTCAACCTGTCGCAGAACCTGAGCGACGCCAACCTGAGTGGCTCGAGCGGCACGCTGGGGTCGCTGCTCGGGCTGTACGACCCGACCACCGGGGACGGGACGCTCACCAATTACCTGAACACGCTGAACGGCGTCGCCAGTCAGCTCGTGAGCACGGTCAACACCGCGATTTCGACGGCCGACTCGGCCGGGGCCACGGCGCCCGCCTTCTTCGATCCCACCGGGACGACGGCGGCGACGATCTCGGTCAACTCAAGCCTGACCGCCGCGAGCACGCCGTACACGGCGGCCGAGGCGACCGCAGTCTCCAGTCTGAGTGGCGGCTCGGCCCAGCAGTCCTACGATGCGTTCGTCACGCAGGTGGGCGGCGACGTCTCGTCGGCGCAGACCGCGCAGACGACCGCCCAGTCGGTGCTGACGGCGATCAGCAACCAGCGCCAGAGCGTGTCCGGGGTCTCGCTCGACGAGGAGATGACCAATCTGATCCAGTACCAGCAGGCCTACCAGGCCTCGGCGCGGGTGATGAGCACCATCGACGACACGTTCAGCTCATTGATCTCGATGGTGTCCGGGTGATCTAGATGATCGGACGCATCACTAACCAGATGACCGCGTCGATGATGCTGTCCGGCATCGAGTCGGACCTCGACCAGCTCGACACGACCCAGCAGGAGCTGTCGACCGGTCTCACGATCAACGAGCCCTCGGACAACCCGTCCGGGACCAGCCTGGTGCTGGCGCTGAACACCACGCAGTCGAACCTGACCAGCTACTCGAACAACGTCAGCGACGGGACCGGCTGGTCCGACGCCGCGACCAGCGCGCTGTCGGACATGACCAACGCGGTCCAGCGGGTTCAGGAGCTCGTGGAGGAGGCCGCCAACGGCACCCAGAACCAGTCCGACATGTCGGCCTCCGCCGACGAGGTCAACCAGCTGATCGACGAGATCAAGTCAGACGCCGACACGCAGTACAACGGCCAATACATCTTCTCCGGCTCGGCCACCACCACCCAGCCTTACCAGTCGGGCTCGGACGACACCTACGCCGGCAACACCGCCTCGGTCACGCGCGAGATCGGCCCTGGCACCTCGCTGGCCGTGAATGTCGACCTGTCCAGCGTGCTCGGTAACGGCCAGACCACCTCCGGGCAGCCGAGCGGCGACGGGCTGCTCCTGAACACCCTGCGCAACATCGCCGACGACATGCAGTCGGGCAACTCGAGCGCGCTGAGCGGGACCGACCTGGCCGACCTGACGAACAACCTGAACTCGCTCACCGCGCTCTCCACGAACATGGGCGCCGTCACCGACCGCCTACAGATGGCCTCGTCGCGCATAACCTCGCTTCAGAACAGCACCACGGACACGCTGTCCAACACCGAGGACGCGGACATGGCGGCGACCGAGACAAAGTTCTCGAGCGAGCAGGCGGCGTTCGAGGCCGCTCTCCAGGGCGGCGCCGACATCGTTCAGGAGTCGCTGATGAACTTCCTCGGCAGCGGCACAGGCTAGAGTTCGCCCGGCTGTGTCCTCCCTGACGATCGAAAGCTCGCGCTTCGGACGCGTGCAGATCGACCCCAGCGCGGTCATCGAGTTCCCCGAAGGCCTGATCGGTCTGGACGGATCGCGCTACGCGCTGATCGCGAAGGATCCGGAGGCCGCGTTCATGTGGCTGCAGTCCCTCGAGGACCCGGGCCTCGCCCTGCCGGTGACCAACCCGCACCGCTTCTTCGCCGAGTTCGCCGTCGAGGTCGTGGACGAGGACGCGGAACGGCTCGGCCTCGACGCGTCCAGCGCGATGGACGTGTACGTGACCGTGCGGGCGGCGCCGGCGCTCGAGGACTTCACGGCGAACCTCAAGGCGCCGATCCTCGTCCGGGACGGCCGGGCGTGGCAGGTGATCAACCAGGCGCCTGGGTGCGAGCTCCGCGTGCCGCTGGTCCCGCAGGGCGAAGCCGACGGCGCGCCGGCCAGCGACGCCGCATGAGGTTGGTCTCGATCCCCCGAGCGCTGGGCGCATGCTGAGGATCAGCCGCCGCGCCGGCGAGCGGATCATGCTCGGCGACGACGTCGTGATCGAAGTTCTCGAGGTCCGCGGCCAGACGGTCCGGATCGGGATCGACGCGCCCCGCGCGGTGCCGATCTACCGCGAGGAGATCTGGCTCGACGTCAAGCGGGAGAACCAGGCCGCCGCCGAGGCGGCGGCTACCGGCGAGCTGCCGGACATACCCTAAGGCGCCGCGGTCAGGCGCCGTCGACCAACTGACTACGCGACCTCGCTGAACAGCTGCTCGTCGGCCTCGAGCTCGGTGCGGAGCTTCTTGGTGATCTGCCCGTGGATCTGGCAGACGCGGCTCTCGGTGACGCCGAGGATCTCGCCGATCTCGCGCAGAGTGAGGTTGTAGACGTACAGGAGCACGGCGACCTTGCGCTCGCGTTCGGGGAGGCGCTCGAAGGCGGCCCGGAAGCGCGCCTTGGCATCCTCGCGCATCGCCGAATGGACCGGATCGCAGTCGCGATCGTCCGAGTGCAGGGTGTCGATCCGCTCGATCGTGGTGTCGTCCTCGGCGAGGACCACGGTGTTGAGCGACCCGACGTGGGAGCGGGCGATCTCGTCCTGGCGGGTGACCAGGGCCTCGGTCGAGATGCCGAGGGACTCGCTCAGCTCGTGCCTCGTGGGCTTGCGGCCGTACAGGCCGACGAACTGCTCGTTGGCCTTGGTGATGTCACGGTCCCAGCGGCGCAGCGACCGGGGAGCCCAGTCGTTGCGGCGCAGCTCGTCGAGCACGGCGCCGTGAATCCGGGTCCACGCGAACTGCTCGAGCGTGGCGCCCTTGTTCGGGTCGTAGCGGTCGATGGAGCGAATCAGAGCCTCCAGGCCGCACGAGATGAAGTCTTCTACCTCACAGCGCGCCGGAATCTCCCGCGCCTTCTTGTAGACGATGTACTTCACCATCGGGGCGAAGGTGAGGACCAGGCGGTCGCGGATCCGGGCGTCGCCGGTCTGCTTGTACTGCTGCCACAGCTCCAGCGTCTCCTGGGCCGAGAGGCGACCCGTCTTGTCCTTGGCTTTGCGCATTTACGCGGCTCCGTATTCGAGGGAAATCGGGGGGCTAGGCTCAAGCTCCCGCCCGCGTGAATGACATCGGCGGATGGGCCTCGGGCTACATCCGCTGTCGTCCGCAACCGGTGCCGTAGTAACCCGCAACGTGGCGCGCAATAGCTCGCAAATCCTCCTACTTCGTGGCGTCAACCTCGGTTCGCACAAGCGGGTGGCGATGCCGGCGCTCAGGGATCTGCTGACCGGGGCAGGGTTCCGCGACGTTCGGACCTACGTGGCGAGCGGCAACGTGGTCTTGTCGAGCGGCGTCGCTCCCGCTGCGTTGGCCGCGGAGGCCGAGCAGCTGATCGCGGAGCGGTTCGGATTCGAAATCGACGTGATCGCGCGCACGCGGGATGAGCTGGCCGAGGTGGTGGCGCGCAACCCGCTGGCCGAGGTGGCAGTCGATCCCAAGCGCTACCAGGTCACGTTCCTCCAGGAATCGGTTGATCGCGAGGTGCTGGGGCGTCTCGATCTCTTGTCCTTCGAGCCCGAGCGCCTGGTGTCGGTCGGGCGCGAGCTCTACACCTGGCACCCCGAGGGGATCGGGCGTTCGAAGTTGTGGGCCAAACTGGCCTCGCGCGGCGGCCTCGGCGCACGCGGCACGGCGCGCAACTGGAACACGGTGGCGACGCTGCTGGCGATGGCCGACTCGCCGCCGGAAGGAGGCGAAGCGGCGTAATCCTCGGGATTCGGGCATTGATGTCCGAATCCACGTCATTTCTCTTCTAGCATTCTTGTGCGGTTTGGCACGCGGTGGGATACTCGAGGTACCGGTCCATCTCACTTGGAGGTGAGTCATGCCAGAGCCGGCCAACGTCCTCGTCGTCGCGCACCAGACGGCGGCGACCCCCGGGCTGCTGGACGCCGTCCACGAGCGCTCGCAGCGCGGCCCGGTCGCTTTTCACCTCGTTGTGCCGCAGCAGCCACACGGAATCCACAGGCTGGTCGATCCCCAGGACACCGGCATCGACGAGGCCCAGCGGGTGCTCGAGGTTGCCCTGCCCAAGCTCTCGGAGGCTGCGGGTGCGGAAGTCACCGGCAGTGTCGGCGACGCCGAGCCGCTGATGGCGATCCACGACGCCGTCAACCTGGGCGGCTATGACGAGATCATCATCTCGACGTTGCCGTTGGGCATCTCGCGCTGGTTGAAGCTCGATTTGGTCTCGAAGGCGCGCGGACTGGGTCTGCCGGTGACGCACGTGGAGGCGCCGAGCAAGGTCGAGGCGACCGCCGGGGTGTGACCGTCGGCGCGCCGTTCCGCGGCGCGCCGATGCATCGCGAGCCGGTGGGGGAACCGACGTTCGCGTGAGATTGGTCGTCAGGTGGGTAGGAGTTCCTCCGTAAGGAGAGGCTCATGCTGCGACTGCATCCCGGAACGATCGACCACATCATCATCGCGATCTACTTCGCGGTGGTCCTCGGCATCGGGTTCGTCGCGCGGCTCTCGATCAAGACCGATCGCGACTTCTTCCTGTCCGGTCGATCGCTGCCTGCCTGGATCACGGGCCTAGCGTTCATCTCGGCGAACTTGGGAGCGCTCGAGATCCTCGGCCAGTCCGCCAACGGCGCCCAGTACGGCGTCTCTGCCGTCCACTAGCGCCCGCGACGTAGTTGTCTTCCTGTGAGCTAGTGGTGCTCGATGACGCGGTCGATCAGGCCGTACTCGACGGCCTCGTTCGCCTTGAAGAAGCGGTCGCGCTCCATGTCGTTGTGCACCTGCTCGATCGTCTGCCCGGTGTGATGGGCGTAGATCTCGTCGATCCGCCGGCGAGTGTTGAGAATCTCGCGCGCGTGAATCTCGATGTCGGTCGACTGGCCCTCGAAGCCCGCGGACGGCTGGTGGATGAGGATCCGGCTGTTGGGGAGCGAGAAGCGCTTGCCCTTGGCGCCGCCGGTCAGGAGCAGTGAGCCCATCGACATCGCGATCCCGACGCAGATCGTCTGGATGTCGGGCTTGATGAACTGCATCGTGTCGTAGATGGCTAGCCCCGCGTAGATCGAGCCGCCGGGCGAGTTGATGTAGATCGAGATGTCCTTGTCGGGGTCCTGGGACTCGAGATGCAGCAGCTGGGCGACGACCAGGTTGGCGATCATGTCGTCGATCGGGGTGCCGATGAAGACGATTCGCTCGTTGAGAAGTCGGCTGTAGATGTCGAACTCGCGCTCGCCGCGGGCGGTCCGCTCAATCACCATCGGAATCAGGGGCATGTCTGGAGCGTAGTGGGTCCAGCCGTTGAGGCGACACCCACTAGTTGTTTCAGATCACGAGCACCGCAGTGCCCTCGAAGCGACCGGCGCGCAGGTCGGCCAACGCCTGCTCCGCGTCCTCGAGCGGATATTTGGTGATGCTCGTCCGGATGTTGGCGTCGCGAGCCAGCGCCAGCCACTCGTGGCCGTCCTGCCTGGTTAGGTTGGCGACCGAGCGGATCTTGCGCTCGTAGTAGAGGTCGTCGTATGGGAACGAGGGTATGTCGCTCATGTAGATGCCGGCGCACACCACCGTGCCGTCGCGGTCCAGCGCCTTGAGAGCCTGGGGCACGAGCTCGCCGGCAGAGGCGAAGATGATCGCCGCGTCGAGCAGCTCGGGCGGCGTCTCGTCGCTACCCCCCGCCCAAACTGCCCCCAGGCTTCTTGCGAACTCCTGAGTGCGTGTGTCGTTCGGGCGGGTGAAGGCGTAGACGTGCCGGCCCTGGTGAACCGCCGCCTGGCAGATCATGTGGGCGGCCGATCCGAACCCGTACAGCCCGAGTCGCGGGGCGTCGCCGGCGAGCTTCAAGGACCGGTAGCCAATCAGGCCGCCGCACAGGAGCGGCGCGGCCTGCTCGTCGTCGAGCTCGTCGGGGAGGTCGAAGCAGTAGCGCTCGTCGGCGACCGTGAGCTCGGCGTACCCGCCGTCTATGTCGCGGCCGGTGAAGCGCGCGTTGAGGCACAGGTTCTCGCGGTTGGTCGTGCAGTACTTGCAGGTCCCGTCGGTCCAGCCGAGCCAGGGCACGCCGACTCTCCGCCCGTCCTCGGTGCGGCCGACGATCTGGTGCCCGAGCACGACCGGGAGCTTGGTGGCCTCGATCTCGTGATCACGCAGATGCAGGTCGGTGCGGCACACCGCGCAGGCGCTGATCTTGAGCAGCAGCTGGCCGGGTTGCGGTTTGGGTTCTGGGAGAGCCGTCGGCTTGAGCGGCTCGCCTTGGCGTTCGAGGACTACGGCGCGCACTTCTAAGGCACCGCGTCGAGCCAGGCGCGGCGGGTAGTGTGGATGGTCGGCGCGATCCCGCTCGTCAGCTCCTCACGGATCTCGCCGAGCGTGCCATGGCGCTCGGCGACCACGTCGTGCTGGTGGATCGTCTCGAGGTTGACCTGGCGCGCGTCGACGAACGCGGCATCGTTGAGGTTCGGGAACGCGTCGACGACGCCGCGGATCATCTCCCGGACGCAGTCCTCGACGAAGCGGGGTCGGCGGTGGGCCTTCTCGACCACGTGCGCCTCGTCGGAGCGCTTCATCAGCTCGTAGATCTCCGACGACATTGCGTGCTCGACGATCTCGAGCAGCGTTCCGGCGTCGATCTCGTCGTCGCACAGCTCAGTGCACCCGATGTGCAGCGTTCCCAGGCCGCGCTGGTTGTGGGTGGCGACCGGGATCGCGCCCAGGATCTTCCGGATGTCCTCGTTGTCGAAGCCCTGTTCCTCCAGGCGTGCGCGTGCTTGTCCGGCCACCAGCTCCTGGGCGCATGGGCACGCGGTGATGCCCTGCGCGGTCACGCCGATCAGCCGGCGGGTGCCGAGCTCCGTGCACGCCGCCGCGCCGTGCAGCGTGTACAGCTCCTGGGTCTGGATGCCGGAGATGGGGGCGGGCTTGTGCTCCGGGAAGCGGGCTTCGATGCTCACCTCGGCGCGGCGAGCGTTCTGCCGGTTCCGCACGAGCTGCGCGATGTGCTCGGCCAGGGTTTCGACCTTGAACGTTGACTCGCCGAGAACCACCTCGCCGATCGCCTCGTTGATGACCTCATCGAAGCGCGACATGTGTGCGCCCTTTTGATTGCGGCCAAGCTCGACGACGCATTCGAAGCGGGCCGAGAACAGCTGCTCGGTGCCGTCGTGACGCATCCGGATGACCTTCTCGACGCCGGTGACGCCGACGCGCGAGAGGCTGAGCTGGACCGATGGGGCGCGGGCCTGGACGTCGGTGACGGACACGCTCGAAACGGGGTGCGGAGCCATCCCCTACAGGGTAGACGGGCCGCTGCCCCGGCCCGCGGGTTGGGCATGGGGCACGGGCGGGGCCGCCGGGGATCCATGGTTATGGAGCCCTGCTGAGCGCCGGCGCGTCGGTCCCTCGCCAAACCCTGTACCGGCGGGCCTGGACAACCACTGTGATTGTGGTATCACTCCTGACCGGCGCATTGGGAGAACGAGAGATAGTGGGCCGCCGGGGGCCCCTCGGAGGGGGTTCTCGTTGTGCGCACAGGGAGGAGCTCAGGGGCGAGTGAGCGACAAGTCGACGATCCTTCTAAGTGATGACGCTCCGATTGCGGAGCTCGAAGAGCTGCGGCCGCTGATCGCGGAAGGTCAAGAGCGCGGTTATCTGACCATCGACGAGATCCAGACGTGGCTCGAGGAGTCCGAGGTCACGAAGGAGCAGGTGCAGGAGCTCCACGCCTACCTCGACGACCAGGGCATCGAGGTGCTCGAAGCGGACGGCCGGCCGGCCAAGTCCGAGAACTCGAGCGTCGAGGCGAACGCGGCGGCGTCCGCCGAGGCGCGCGCCGAACAGACCACTTCGAAGAAGGTCGAGATCGATCTGACCGTCGAGCCGAGCCTCGACTCGCTGCGGCTGTACCTGCGCTCGATCGGGCGCGTCCAGCTGCTGACCGCCGAGCAGGAGGTGGCCCTGGCGCGGCGTATCGAGCGCGGCGACATGGAGGCCAAGCAGCGGATGATCGAGGCGAACCTGCGTCTGGTCGTCTCGATCGCGAAGTCGTATCTCGGGCGCGGACTGACGTTCCTGGATCTGATCCAGGAGGGCTCGATGGGCCTGATCCGCGCGGTCGAGAAGTTCGACTACCGCCGCGGCTACAAGTTCTCCACCTACGCCACCTGGTGGATCCGCCAGGCGGTGACGCGCGCGATCGCCGACAAGGGCCGCACGATCCGCATCCCGGTGCACATGGTCGAGAAGCTCAACAAGGTCGTGCACGTCGAGCGCCAGCTCGTCCAGCAGCTCGGTCGTGAGCCCACCTCCGAGGAGATCGCCGCCGAGCTCGAGACCAACGTGCGCGAGGTCCGCGACGTTCTGCGTATGGCCCAGCAGCCGGTGTCGCTCGAGAAGCCGATCGGTGAGGAGGAGGAGTCGGAGCTCGGCGACTTCGTCGAGGACCAGACCGCTGAGTCGCCGTTCGAGTTGGCGAGCGAGCGCTTGCGCCGTGAGAACCTGCGTCGCGCGTTGGCGGCGCTACCCGAGCGCGAGCGCGAGGTGATCGAGATGCGCTTCGGCCTGACCGGCGAGCGGCCGTACACGCTCGAGGAGGTCGGCAAGGCGTTCAACGTCACGCGCGAGCGGATTCGGCAGATCGAGAACCACACGCTCAAGAAGCTCGAGGCGCTGCCCGAGGCGCAGCGTCTGCGCGACGCGTCGTAGGCCGGCCGGCGCGCTTCTGGCGCGTGGCGGCCCCGTGGCGTCCGTCGGCTGCGGATTGTAACAGTTTTGTTACAATTTCCAGGGCTTTTCCGTCCGGATGGGAATGTCAACCTGTTGGGCGAAGAACCGGTTCGTCGTCACGGTCGGTACGCGGGGCGGCAACCAGAGTTGGAATGGTCTGGTCAAGCGGATCGATCCAACGCGTTGCGACCGCGTGTTCGTTCACATTGGAGACGGCCGTCGCTGGTACATACCAGCCATCGAGCTCGGTGGCGGCTGGTCGATCCGTGTCGGGGGCCCGAGATACTCTGCGTACGAAGTCGAACCCGGCGAGCCACTCCGGGCGCGTCCACCGCCCGCGCTGCACATCGCCGAATAGCCACTCCAACGTTAGACTCCTGGGCCGCGGCGGGATTCCCGAGCGGTCAAAGGGGTGTGGCTGTAAACCACATGGCACTGCCTTCCCAGGTTCGAATCCTGGTCCCGCCATTGGCTGATGTCTAGGAGCGCTCGGGTGCGTCCAGCTCGCCCCGAGAGCTAGTCATCGGACTCGCGCAGGCCAGCCCCAACGGGAGCCCGCCCGGCGCCAACAACTGGGCGTGCAAACTTTCGGCTGCTCATCCGTATCCGGTGATCCTCGTGCACGGGACGTTCGAGGACATGTCCGACAACTGGCAGGCGCTCTCGCCGCTGCTCCACGACAACGGCTATTGCGTATTCGCGCTCAACTACGGCTCCTATGACGGCGGCGGGGCCCTCGGCATCTACGCCACGGGCGAGATCGGGGCCTCCGCGCAGCAGCTGGCCACATTCGTCAACCGCGTCCCGGCTGCGACGGGCGCCAGCAAGGTCGACTTGCTCGGTCACTCCCAGGGCGGCATGATGCCCCGCTATTACCTCAAGTTCCTCGGCGGCGCCCCGAAGGTGAACACGCTGGTTGGCCTGGCGCCGTCGAACCACGGCACGACGCTCGATGGGATATTCACCCTGTCCAGCTACGTCCCCGGCTCGAACGCGCTCCTTGCCGACTGCCCGGCATGCCAGGAGCAGGAGGCCGGCTCGAGCTTCCTGACCAAGCTCAACGCCGGCGGCGACACGGTGCCGGATGTCAACTACACGGTGATTGAGTCGGACAACGACGAGGTGGTCACCCCCTACACCTCTGCGTTCCTTTACGGCCCCAACGTCACCAACATCCTGCTTCAGAATCAGTGCTCGCTCGATCAGGGTGAGCACCTGTCGATGGCGTATGACCACATCGCCGACGCCGACGTGCTGACCGCGCTCGATCCCGCGCACCCGCAGCATCCGGCCCGCACGCCGGTGCTTCCCGTGTCCGGCGGCTGACGCCTTACGGCGCGGCGGCCTTGCGGAGGAACTAGTAGACGCGTCCGTAAGTTCTGATGATTAGGCGGCGAGCGCGAGTTGCGGCTCGTGGCGGTCGATCCGGGCGATCAGGTCGTTGAGGTCTTGGCGGCTGAAGGTCCAGTCGAACGGGCGGGCGATCTGCCGGTAGTACTCAGCGAACCCGAGCAGCCGTTCGGCGAGCGCGTCGAGGGTCGCCAGGTCGTTCGGGGTCAGCGCTTTGCGTTGCACGATCGAGAAGTACAGCTCGATCTGGTTCAGCCAGGATGCGTGCACGGGGAGGTGGATCAGCCTGGCGCTCGGCCAGCGGTTCTGCATTCGTTTGATCGAGGTTTTCCCGGCGTGCGAGGAGCCGTTATCGACGATCCAGTACACGGTTCTTGCTGAGGCGTACGGCTCAGTGGTCATGACCTGCTCCACGAGCCGGCCAAACGGGTCGATCCCGGTCGTCTTCTCGACGCGGTCAAACAGGTTCGCGTGATGGACATCCCACGCAGCGAGGTACGCGAGCGTGCCCCCGCGCTCGTACTCGAACTCATAGCGACTCCGGCGTCCAGGTCCTGGCGCGCTGGTCTCGTGGCGGCGGCCGAGCGCTTGCAGCTGGCTCTTCTCATCCGCACTGATCACGTACTCGTCCGGGCGCAACCGTTTGCCTTCGAACACGCGCGCGTAGAGATCCAGCGCCCTGCCGGCCTTCTCCGCGAACGCGGGGTCGCGACGATAGATCCAGCACTGCTGCTGCCACGGTTTGATCGCGTCCTCGTGCAACCACCGCCAGACCGTCGATGCCGACGCCTCAGTGACGGCCAACTCGATCACCAGCCGATACAGCTCAGTGCGTGAGAACCGACCCAGCGGCAGCCCGTACCGGACCGGCAGCTCGCATGCGACCGCCTTGACCGCGGCGACCTGCTCCGGGGGGAAAACGACGCGGGCGACCCGCGCGCGGTTGATCCTTGAGCCCATCTAGTCGCTGCTCAGCAAACCGTCTTCGCCACCGCCCCACCAGACCAGGCGAGGTATCCAACCTGGCCGCGATCTCCGTGTCCGCCAACCCCTCCGCCGCGTACAGCACGATCCGCGCGCGCTGCACATCTTGGAACGGCAACTTCTCCGCCCGCGCACGACGCTCCAAGGTCACGCGCTCCTCCTCAGTGAGCATGATCTTGTGACGAGCCGGGCGCGCCATCGCGATACATAACTTCGCCACCACGCGCCCAACTCCTCTCACTAAGTTACGACCGATACTTCAGGACGCGTCTACTAGCGCGGGTGGCGCAGCCATTGCGCCGCGTCCACTAAGGCTGGTGGCGGACCGTCGCGGACGAACGCGGAACGTTTCGGCTCTTCAGCCTGGTCGCGAGAGCGTGGCCAAGGAGCTCGGTCTGACCGCGCTTCAGGTGTGGCAGTCGGTCTCCGAGGCGACCGGGCGCTGCCGGTGCCGAGGAGGCCATCGAGGCTTCCCTCAACGGCCAGGACGCGGTGCGCGACATACGGATGGGCGGCTACGTCCCGCGCATGCGGGCCGGCGTCCACTGGGGGGGACGGCCGCGCAAGCTGGGTGGCGACTACCTCGGCGTGGACGTGAACATCGCCGCGCGACTAACCGGCGCGGCTAAGGCTGGTCAAGTCTTGGTGTCAGACGCGTTGCTTGCACGGGTCGATCGAGACACCGTACGGGCCGGTCGCGCAAAGCGGCTGCGCGTCGACGGCGCGCCGTCTGACCTGCGCGTGGTCCAGGTCTCGCGCGCCTGATCCGCTCCCCGCCACAACGCTGCTTCGCTCAGCTCCCGACGCGGTTGCATCCTCGTGGCCGACCGCCCTATGCTGAGCCATGGCTGCCGGGGGCACGCAGTCTGAACTTGAGCTGAAGGCCAGCCTGGGCGATGTGTTGGATTGCTCCACTCCGCCCCCGGCCGGGCTGGATGACGTGGCTCGCTTGGGCGGCGACGCGAGGCTCGACGCGGCACTGATCCGGCGGATTCTGATCGACGGCAAGCTCGGGAGCCCGCCGGCGGTCCAGAACGGTCGTGCGCGACGGAGGCTGCTGTCGACACGCCGTCCGGCCGTGCACCCCGCGGAGGCCGAGCCAACGATCACGGTCGATCCGAAGGGGATCCAGATCCGCGGCGCACGGATCTACGGTGAGCTGAATCTCGACGGGCTGCCGAGTGACACGAAGATCGGGGTGCGTCTGACCAAGTGTCTGCTCGAGCACCCCCTGACGCTCTGCGATGGAGGCCTGCCGTGGCTGGAGCTTGACAGCTGTGTGCTGCCCGCGATCGTGGCGGACCGCGCTCAGATCGGCATGATGGCGGTCCGAGGATGTCGGTTGATAGGGATGTGTCCACGCGAGCGGCTGTCTCTGAACCGGGCCCACGTCTCGGGCGACCTGCTTCTTGACGGCACGTGCGTAGTTAGGCTGACGCGACAGAGCGCTGGACCGGGGCCGGCGACCGTCGATCTGCAGGGGGCGAAGGTCGACGGGCGTCTCTCCCTGGAGAGGACGATCGTTGGCTGTTACCCGACTCGCACGTGCCGGCCAACTTCGGCGCTCGGCGAAGTACCTTCGAACTTGGGTGTCGATGGGGCCGGCGCGGCGGTTTGTCTCTCGGGTGCCACCGTCGCAGGTCCGCTGGTGCTCTGTGGCGCCGCGTTGAGCAGCAGTTCGGGACCCGCTTTGTTGGCCGACCACCTCACGGTCACTGGCGACGCGTTCCTCGACACCTCCGGCGACCGGCACTTCTCCGCCACTGGAGCGGGCAAGCGCGGCGCGGTCTGCCTGATCGGCGCCAGTATCGCCGGCCAGTTGTCGCTCAACGGAGCCCGGCTGACCAACAAGACGGGCCCGGCTCTCCTCGCCGACTTGCTCAGCGTCAAGGGTCCCACGCTCCTGGAAGACCGCTTCTACGCGGATGGCTCGGTCAGCCTGTGGGGCGCCGCACTGACCGGCCGGCTGTCGATGAAGGACGCGACGATCGAGACCGCTGCGGCGGCGGACGAGAAGGAGCCAGGATCCGCTGCGGCGGTATGGCTCTCGAGTGCCACGCTCAGCAGCAGCCTGATTGTGCGCGGGGCCACCCTGACGAGCGACCACGGCCCCGCTCTCATGGCCGACTACATGACCGTCAAGAACGACGCCTTCCTCTGCGAGGACAAGGACAGCCACTTCAAGGCCACCGGCGCGTGCGCGCTGGGAACGGTATGCCTGGCGGGCGCGAGCATTACGGGACAGCTGTCGCTCTGCGGTTCGACGCTAAAGAACACGCTCGCACCCATTGATCACCATGCGCCGGCTCTCCTCGTGGACGAGGCGAATATCCAGGGCGACGTGCTGATCGATGAAGCGTTCTCCGCCAGCGCGGAGACGGGGTTCGTGGCCGTCTCGATGATCAACACCACGATCGGCAAGAGGCTCCGCTGCCGCCTGGAGCAGATCGAAGGGCGGCCGTGTCTCGATCTCCGTGAATTGACGGTGACCACGTTCACGCTGAATCTAGGCGGGCTGAACCTTGACGAGAAGCTCCCGCCCGAGCACCCGCTTCTGCGTCTTGATGGCCTGAAGTACACCCAGATGCCGACGCTAACGCATGCGGGTGACCCTCCGGATGAGCTCTCGGCGAGCGCGAAGCGAAAACGGTGGAAAGCTCTGCTGAAGCAAGCCGAATGGGCTCCGCAGCCGTACGAGGGCTAGCGGCGGCTTACGAGGCGCTCGGAGACGACTCCTCATCGCGCAAGGTGCTCATCGCACAGCGAAATGACGGACTGAAGCGCGCCGAGCTCGACCTCCGGGCCAGCGTCTATGAGTGGTTACTGCGAATTGTCATCGGCTACGGCTATCGGTCGACTCAAGCGATCTACTGCTTGGTCGTGGTCTTTGTGGTCACGCTCATCCTGGCCCTGGCGTCGTTCAGCCCGAAGCACTACATCGGGCTGTCACCCACGGCCGCAACGGCGCGGCCGGGCGCGCCTGCCGGCAAGACGGCCGTCTCTACGACCGTGCCCGTGCCGTTGCTCCCCTCCACCTTCCCCGGCAGCTGGAACTATGCAATCAGCCTCGCGTTCCCGATCATCATCCTCACCGGCACGGATGATCCGCAGTGCGGCGTCCCGTCCCATGACCCTAATAAGTTCGTCGTGGCCTACGGCTGGTTTGTCCCGATCGTGGCGGTGACGCTCTACGGCTTCTACGCTGCCGGCCTAGCTGGTCTCACCCGTACGCCACCCTCGAGCTGAGTCCATCCCCGCCCGGGCGGAAGTCGAACCGGCGCCTGCGGGGCCTCAAGCCCCAAGCGCCCCATGGGCGCAATGCCCTGATTCCTCCTCTTGCAGATTTTCTTGCAGACGCCGTCGGAGCCGACCGCGAATCTGACGGTCGTGTTAGCGTGCCCGCCGCGCGAAGGCGATGGGCGCAGACACTCGCCAGGCCTCGCTCCCTGGCGGGAAGCCGCGACAGGATCGATGTTCACGCGAAGGAGGCGACTGACCCGTCCGACATGCGCCATCACGTTGGCGCTGGTCCTAGTCGTCGCCGGACTGGTCGGCCTCGGGTCGGGGTCGCCCAGCGCTAGGGCAGCAAGTATCGGCCAGCTCCGGCAGCAGATCAGCGCCGGCCAGGGACACGTCTCGGCGCTGGCGGGGGCGGTGAGCTCCGCCTCGGGCCGGATAGGACAGCTCGACGCGAGCATCGCGTCGCTGGGGCGGCGCCTCACCGTCATCCAGGCCGAGCTCCTTGCCAAGTGGAACCAGCTGGTGAAGCTGCGTTTCGAACTTTCCGCCGCACGAACGCGGCTCGCGCAGCTCGAGGCCTACGAGGCCCACGCTGAGAACATGCTCGCCGCCCAGCTCGTCGCGACCTATGAGTCCAACACTCCGGACGTGGTGACCGTCGTGCTCAGCGCCACCGGGTTCCAGGATCTGCTCGACCAACTCTCTTACATGGCGCGGGTCCGCAAGCAGGACGTCGACGTCATCCACCAGGTCCGTGCCGCCCGGCGCGCTGTCGCCGGCGAGGCGATCCGGCTGGGCAAGCTCGCGGTCCGCCAGCAGATACTCACCGATCAGGTCCAGGCCGAGCGCGACGGCCTGGACCGAACCAGCGCCGGCCTCGAGCAGCAACGCAATGCGCTCGCGCAGTTCCGGGACGCCAAGGCCAGCCAGCTGGCGAATGCCCGCGCCGAGGTCGGCCATCTTGAGCACCAGCTCTCCCAGCTCGAGGCGGCCCAGGCTGCGCTGGCGGAGCGCGCGGCGCAGCAGTCCGCCGGGTCCTCGGGCGGCGGCTCTTCACCCGCGATCGCGCCCGGCTCGGCTCCGGTGTCCGCGGGTGGCTTCACCTTCCCGCTGCCCAAGAGCGCGGCCGCGCCGCCGAGCGAATGGTCGCCTGACCAGGGCGTCGACATCTCGGCGCCCGGCGACACCCCTGAGTACGCCGTCTGCTCGGGCACGATCGTCCTGCATGGCATCGGCGGCTTCGGCCCTTGGGCGCCCGTGCTCCACTGCGACAGCCCCCTCGACAGCTACAGCTACGTCTACTACGGCCACGCCGGCCCGCTCAACCAGCTGCCGGTCGGAACCCACGTCGGCGCCGGTCAGGTCATGAGCTCGATCGGACCCGGAATCGTCGGCATCTCAACCGGTCCGCACCTCGAAATCGGGTTCGCCGACTCGAGCGGCTCTCCGATCGGCTCCCAGACCGCGGGCACCATGCTCTCTCTCTTGCAAGCCGCCTACAGCGGCTAGCTTCACCCCGCCTCAAAGCGCTACGCTGGCGCCGAGCGCCCTCTTAGCTCAGCTGGTAGAGCACTTCCATGGTAAGGAAGGGGTCGTCGGTTCGAGTCCGACAGAGGGCTTCCGCTTTCGCCTGCTCAGAGCCATTTATTGGTTTCTGGAGTGAACAATCGTGGCGGGCGTCTGCGTCCATTTCGCGTCCGCGCATTACGAACAACGGCGCGCGTTGCCGTCTCGATTGGGAATCGATGGTGGTTGATCCCTTCCCGGGTGAGCGCGGTTGGTGCGTGACCCTTTCCTGCCGACCCCCGGGGCGGGCAAGCCGAGAAGCGGCTCGTGTTCAAGCCGCTGCGCTGGGCATGTTGAGCGCGTGGTCCGGGGCCAGTTGTGCCTCCGTGGTTTGCCACAAGACCGATGAGCGCTTTTTCCGATGCATTGCGCGGGGTTGTAAATGAACATGTAGCTTCGGTGGAAACCGGATTGGTCATTCGAGCACCGCTAGCTCGTCTCGGCGACCGGCCGGGGACATTTCTGGTGCCGGTGCTGGGGGCGGCGGGCGCCGTCGCGGCGGTGCTGACGGTCTGGGCCGGCGTGCACAGCCCGGTACTGGTCAACCCGGGGCCGGTCGGTCTATGGAGAGGCGCCATCGTCGCGTCGTATTTGGCGGTCGGGGTCTACACGTGGTGGCGCCAACCTGAGAGTTGGCTCGGCCCGGTCGTTACGGGCGTGGGATTCCTGCAGGCAGCGACTTCGCTTGTCGGGTCGGGCGCACCGCTCGTCCACACGGTGGGAATGGTCGTGTGGGCCACGGCCGTGGTGTGTTCGGCCTACATGTATCTGTGCTATCCAAGCGGTCGGCTTGAGACACGGCTGGAGCGCAGATTCATGTTCGCGCTGGGGCTCAGCACGGTCGTGGTGTGGGGCTTGATCCTGGCGTTATCTCCGTCGCTGCCGGCTGGCGGCACGTTCGTCGACTGCGGGAAACGCTGCCCACCGAACGCGCTGCAGCTCGTCAGTGGCCACGGAGCGGCGGGAGCGGCACTCGCTACCGCCTTTCGTATCTTGTTTGTGATCTCGTCGCTCGGTGTCGCGATGCTGGTATTCGCGAAGGCTCGATCCTCAAGCCGTCTGCGGCGCCGCGCGATCGAGCCGCTGGCGGTTGTGATCATCGCGTCGGTCGCGGAATTTGTGATAGCGCTATTGCTCGATCCCGTCTACCCAAGGCTCGCCGGGACGCTGAGGCTTACGAATGGGTTGCTGCTTCTCGCGATTCCGTTCGTAATTCTCGCCGGGCAGATCCGCGGCGATGTCTTTGCGGCCATGAGCCTCGGTCAGGTCGCCATCCGCGCGAACGGAAAGCCGCTCACCCCTGCCACCGTGCAGAAGTTGCTCGCGGACGCGCTGGGCGACTCGTCGCTGAGACTCGCCCTCTGGTCACCGGAGCACAGTGAGTACGTCGACGTCGACGGTGCGCCCCTGACGCTCTCGGATAAACCTGCGGCACGCAGCATCACGTGGGTCACACGGAAAGACCAGGCGGTAGCGGCGCTGGTCCACGACCCGGCGCTAGATACCGACTCCACGGTGGTCGAGGGGCTGGCGGCAACGTCGCTTCTGCTGCTTGACAACGCCCGCCTGGTCGAAGAGCTGCGCGCGTCGCGCTCGCGGATCGTCGATGCCGGTCAGCGCGAACGACGGCGGCTTGAACGAGACCTCCACGACGGCGCGCAGGCGCAGCTCGTGGCGATTCAGATCAGGCTGGAGCTCGCGCGCGAGCTGTCCGACCCCGCTCAGATCGTCGAGCAGATCGACGAGGCGCAAAGCGACCTGGACACCGCGCTGGAGGAGATTCGCGCGCTCGCGCACGGGATCTATCCAGCCGAGCTGCAGGATCTCGGCCTGGCCTCTGCCTTGCGGTCGCTCGCGTGCCGATCGCCGGCACCGATTCATGTCGTGGACGAGGGCATCGGGCGCTCCTCGGCCGCGATCGAGGCCGCGATCTACTTCTGCGCTCGCGAGGCGATCCAGAACGCTGCCAAGCACGCCGGAACGCGCGCCACCGTCACGGTGAGGCTCGCGCGACGACGGGATGCACTCACATTCACAGTCAGCGACGATGGTATCGGCATCCGTTCCCGGGGAGATCGCGACGGGATCGGAATCGCTGGCATGCGTGATCGAGTCGAAGCTGTTGGTGGCACGCTCGAGATCGTCTCTGCCGACGGAGGCGGCACGCAGGTTCGGGGCACGATTCCATGCCCGGGATCATCACATCTGCGGCAGCCGCAGGGGTTGGATACCTCGGGGGAGCCGAAGCGCGATCGCGAGCTCAGTCCAGGTTACGTCCCGCGGAATCGGTAATCGGGAGCCGCTGGCCCGAGGGACCCCGTCCACCAATACCGCAGCTAGGCGATCTCCTGGGTTTGACCGACGCTCGGCTGTGACGTGAGCGCGTGACGTTAGGAATGGTCGTGACGGTACTTCCACTTGCGCCCGCTTCCGCAGGTGCAGGGCTCGTTGCGTCCGCGGCGGGCGTCGCGCGAGTCGGACAGCCTCATCAGCTCGGCGGGTGCTTGGTCCTGGGCGAGCAAGAGCTTCATCGTGCGCGTCGGCACCTCGACGTGGTGGAAGAACTGCTTGAAGCTGGGGCATAGGTAGTTGGGCCCGGGGTCGCCGTCCGGGGTGGCGGTGAAGCGGTCCTTGGGGTAGCCACCGTGACATGCGAAACGAACCTCGCATTGGAGGCAATAGCGCGGAACTGCGTGGAGTTTGTCCAGGCCGAATTGCTGCTGCTGCTCGGACGCGACGAGGTCGGCCGGGCGGTGGTCGGTGATGTTCCCGAGTAGGAGGTAGTGTGGCTCGATGAAGTGATCGCAGGAGTAGACATCGCCGGTGTGCTCGAGTGCGAAACCGACTCGGCACGCCTCGCAGTGCACGCACATCACGGGCTGTTCGGCCGACCAGTTTGCGAATGTGCTGTCGAAACGTCTGGACCTACACCTCGCCGATGTCGCGTCGCACCCACTCCGCGAAGACGTTGATCAGGAAACGGTCGTAGCCATGCGGCGAGACCGAGCGGGTGCTGACGCCGGTGCCGTCCTGTGTGTAGAGGGGCCGGTCGCGTCAGGGCGACCATGACACGCTGCTGCTGCCGTCGGACTCCGGGACGCCTCCGATGACCGGGATGAACTGCAAAGAGCGGGCCCAGCAATCGTCGCGCAAGAACTGGTAGACCTCGACGCCGCGTGCTCGTTGGCACCATGCACTGTGGTCAGGACGTTGAAATCGACGCCGCCTGCGTGCAGATGATCCAGTCCGCGCATTGAACTGATCGAAGCTGCCGCGGCCGCCGCGAGTAAGCCGGGAGGTGTCGTGGATCTCGCGTGGCCCGTCGATAGAGATCCCGACCAGGAAGCCGTAGTCCTTGAAGAACGCGGCCCAGCTCTGATCGAGCTTCGTCCCGTTCGTCTGGATGGTGTAGACGGGACCGCTGCCCCGGTCGCAGGTGGCGATCGACAAGCTCGACCGAGCGGCGGAAGAAGTCGAGCCCCATCAGCGTCGGCTCGCCCCTGCCACGCGATCTCGACCACCGGCGAGGCTGAGTGTGCGGCGATCACCTGCCGGATGTATGACTCGAGCAGCTCGGCGGCCATCGGGAAGCGGCTGCCCGGATACAGCATCGCCTTGGGCAGAATGAAGCAGTACGAGCAGTCGAGGTTGGAAACCGCCTCCGCCGGCTTGGCCAGCAGATGAGCGGCCGGGGGGTACGTTACTCACGACAGATCGCCGGCACGATCACGACCAAGCCCGCAAACCGCTCGCGCCGATCGTGCCGGCCACGAGATCACAGGAGAACTCAGCAGGAGGAGATTCGCCCGGGGTGGGCGTCGCGGTCACCGCATTGATGCACTCAGCGGCCGGACGGTGTTCTTCACCCGCTCTGCGTGAGTGGCCGTGGTGACGATCCCGACCAGGCACTGGGCGCACAACTCCACCACCGCGGCGTCCAGCCCGTCGGAGCGATCGCGTGACAGTCGGCGCTCGGGGTGTGTCAGCCGGGTTCTGGGGAAATCGTCGCGTTCGGACACGTCAGTGATCGCTCGTTGGATTTCGGTGGGCTGGCGCGGCCAGAGCCATGCCGGCCGCCGTGCCCTGCGTCTGCGCGTCACACTTGATCAGGTGCTCGAGCTTGGCGGCGGCTCGTTCTTCCTCAGCGAGGGCAGCGATGTAGCGACGATATAACTTGGCACGTTGGCGCCGGTCGGTGGCCAGCCACTCATTCCACGCCCGCCACACCTTCTGCGCGCAGAGCTGCCAGCTGCGCCACTGCTCTGACTGCTTCAGCTGGCTTCGGTTGGCCTCGGGGTCGCTCGAGCGCGAAGCGTCACGCCCGGAGACGCGTCGTTTCCCACCGCGGAAGAACATGTCGCCTCGCGCCGAGCTTCGAGAGAAGCCGCTTTTGTCAGGCCTCGCTGATTCGCTTTCCGTACGCGATCAGGCCGTAGATCGCGAGGATGTCCAAGGTGAAGATCGAGAGCGACCAGAACGGATACGCGGGCATCATCAGCAGCTGCGCGATCGCGTTGCCTGCGAGGACGACGACCCCGACCCACCGCGAGAACTGGTTCTTGACGAATACGCCGATACCGACGGCCCATTCGATCACCCCGATGCACAGCACTACCCAGCCCCAGGTGTTGAGGCTGCCGGCGATGTAGTGGGTGTTGGCGACGAAGAAGTGTGCGTTGCCGATCGCCGCGAGGCCCTCGATGAAGTTCAGGGTCCCGAGCATCAGCAGGAGCACACCCGCGAATACGACCCAGCCGTAGCCTCGGTCGTCGTCCGCATACTCCTCGTACTGGGCCGAGGTACTTTGAGACGTGGCATGGACAGCCATCTTGCCCTCCGGAATTTGGTGACTCGCGACGGCGAGCGCGTCGCGTAGGGACAGGCACACTTTGCCCGGACCGCCAGCAACAGCCAATCGTGCTCCCCCGCATCTTCTGGTAGGAAGCCACGGACAAGGTTGAGAGCCAACCGGCATGTGAAGGGTGGGTGAGCCGTTAGCGTCAGGTGGTTTTAGCCGCCCCTGATCTGACAGGTGTGCGCCCGCTCAGGCCGAGGCAAAGGAGCGCTCTGTCGAGTGAGCTAGGCGGTCGGACACGAGTCGCCCGCTAGGCGCCCCGAACCGCTGTGTGAGCATCGAGGCCACCTCTGCGATGCCGCCGTTGCGAGCCCAGCTGCGCTGGCGGTCGGCGCCATTGGCTGCGACGAGCCGCATGATCCGGTCGAGTTCGACAGAGCCAACTGCGTCAGTATGTGCGCGGCACCGCGCGAGCAGCGCGTCCAACAGTACGCGAGCCGGCACCAGCCGGCGCTTCACCGGGTCGATCAACCGGGCATCCAATCCGTCCCGCGCCGCGAGGAAACGATTCTCTGCCAGGACTTCCGGGGCGATCGCGCCCTCGAGTGGCTCGCCTTCCAGCTGGAGCCGTGCGAGCGCGTGAACCAGCGCGAGGAGCGCCGCGGTATCACCGACGGTGGTTTGCGCGTCCATGACGCGCACCTCGACGGTCCCGAGAACCGGCTGCAAGCGTACGTCCCACCACAGGTAGCTCGGGTCGGGCAACGCACCGGACGCGATCAGCGCGTCAACTGCGTCGATGTATTCCGTGTAGCCGGAAAAGGGACGCGCCGTGCCGGTTCGGGGAAAGCCCTGGAAGATCATCGTCCGGGCGGAGGCAAAGCCGCTGTCGCGTCCCTGACAGAAGGGCGAGTTGGCCGACAGCGCGAGCAGCAGTGGCACCGCGTCGCGCAGGCCGTTCAAGAGCCGGATCGCGTTGTCCGGGTCGGGAACTCCAATGTGGATATGGAGCGCGAAGGTCGGATCCCTCAAAGCGAGGAAGCGCATCGAATCGGCGATGCCGCGGTAGCGAGCTCCTTGGGAAACGTGCGTCTCGCGCAAGCGCGCCAGCGGATACGTTCCCGCCGACGCTGCAGCGAGGCCCATCTGGCGCAGCTCGCGGGCCAGTTGCCCGCGCAGCGATGTGAGCTCCGCCACGGCCCCGGCGACATCCGAGTGGATGCCCGTCGCCAGCTCGATCACGGAAGCGTGCGTCTCCAGCGAGGTGTGCTTGGAGAGCTCGTCCGGAAGGCGTCCGAGCACACTTTCGCTCGATGGCACGAGCGAATGATCCGAGCTGTCGAGGAGCATGACCTCCTCCTCGACGCCGATCGTGTACGGACGCCCAGCGCCCTGACTCCACCGTGCCCAGTGCACCTCGGGGTCACTCCCCGCGGCGCGCGCGGAACGCCGTCACCATCGGGACGGTCTGTGGTGCAAGGCGAAGTAAGGCGAGCATCGCGTAAGGGTTCCTCAGCAACGTCGCCATCCACAAGGAGGCCAGCATGTGAACGCCCGGGCAGCAGGCCCCCGCGTAGTTGTGTGCAGGTCCCCCGCGGCTCGTTGGATAATTAAGCCCAAAGGGGGTGATCTGTCCTGGTGGGTCATCGGTTCACTCGAGCAGGGGAGCGACCCAACCGTGCGGTTCGCGGTATCGAGAGGAGAATCTGATGGCTGAGACACGGACCGACGTTATTGTATTTGGCTACCTAGAGGATCGACATAGCGACGGAGGATTTCGAGTCCCTGGTCGCGCGGGTGACGGAGAAGCGGGTCGAGATCGGGGGTGTGATCCTGGTCACGCACGCACAGGACGGCAGCGTCTCGGTGCGCCAGGCCGGTGATCATCTCGGTAGCAAAGGCGCGGGGTGGGGGCGTGGGTTGACGTGGCGGTGGGATTGTTCGCGCCGCCGTTGCTGGCGTCGCCCGGTGTTGCTGCTGGGGTGGGCGGGCCGACGATCCACATGCTGGGCTTCAGCTGACGGCAGCTCACGACGAGCGAGATGACGCGGTCTGGTGCGCTCGGTCGTAGCGATTCAGCTGCCCGGCAGCTTCACAGGATCTTCCGGTACCACCGGGCGGCGCTTCCGGTCGGGCAGTTCTCGATGACTCCGACCGTTTCGTATCCGAGTCGGTCGTAGAGACCCCGGGCGAGCAGGTCGTAGGCGTGAAACACGACCAGCGCGCAGCCTCTGCGGCGGGCCTCGGCCTCGGCGCCGGCGACGAGGGCGTGCGCCAGGCCGCGGTTCCGCAGGGACTCCTCGACCCACATTGCCTGCAGCTCGCAGTGCCCGCCCCAGACGATGCCGGAGATCCCGGCCAGGACGCGACCATCGTTGTCCCGGGCGAAGATTCCGAACTCCTGCTCCTCATCCAGCCCAGTGGCGGCGATTGCGGCGGCCGCCACCCGCTCCTCCAGTAGCGCCAGATCGGCTGCGGCGGGTGAGTCCTCGACGACGAGCTCGGGGAGCCCGCCTGCCCGGTCGGGCACACGGGATCGCATCGCGCCGGACGGGTTGGCTAGGTTCCGAGGATCTTGGCCTTGGCGGCCGCGAACTCCTCGTCGGTCAACGTGCCGTCCGCGTGCAGCTTCCCAAGTTTTTCGAGCTCGTCGTAATCGAAGGTCTCGCTTGGCGCGGCGGGCGCAGGCGCGGCCGCCGGTGCTGCTTCGGGTGGCGGCTCGTCGTATCCGCCGGCCTCGTAGTCCTCCTCACCGCCGCGGCTTCTGCCAGCGGCGTAGGCGGCTCCTCCGACGAGCAGTGCTGTCCGACGGCGAGCGCGTCGACGTACGAATCCCATTTGCGTCCTCCTAAATCGTGGATGATGTTGACATTACGGTTTCGGTGACTTGGCCAGCACCGAGTCACCATTAGCATTCACTTCAAAGGGCACCGTGGCATCACCGGGAACGGGCGAGACGTCACAGGTCAGTCCGTCGGGCCGGCCCGGTACACGGCGGCTGTACCGCACGCGCAACGCGTCGGCTGATCCAACGCGTACAGCATCAGGAAGCACCCAGACCGATGTCGCCCAGCTCGACGACGGCCACCTCCACGGATCCAGCGTGTGGCCGATGCTCCCGTGCAGATGCGCCCGGAACGTGACCGCAACGGCGTTGACGTATCGAGCGGGTGCCACCGCGAGGTCGGCCGACGCGTCGACGACCGGCCGTTCGTAGCGCCCGAGTTCCACCAGGGTGAGCGTGACCGGAGGACCGACCGGTGGCCAGCGGGCGAGGACCTCCCCTTCGGTCGGGTTATTCACCGGACCGGGGAAAGCCGCGTCGAGTAGGGGCTGGAACTCGATCCCGTACGCCTGCCGCCAGCGCTCGACGGCGTGCCGGCCGATCGCGCGCTGCCTCGCCTCAGCCTCCGGGATGAGCAGCGGACGGGCCACCAGCTCGAGCGTGTGGGGGATCAGCCGCGCGTTGGGTTTGAGCAGGCGGCGTCGGGCGTCGAGCGTCGTCTCGAGGATCTCCTCCTCGAACGGTTCGTTGCCGATGACCTCGGTCACCAGCACGTCAGCCCGCTCGGGCAACTCGATCTCCCGGGACCAGCCGCGGATCAGGGTCACGCGGTCCCGCACGCCGTTGGCGGCGAACACACGCTCGGCGACGTTGGCGATATCGCTCGCCTCGACCGCATAGACGTGACGCGCGCCCGCACGGGCGGCCGCGATCGCGAGCACCCCGCTGCCGGTGCCGATGTCGAGCACGATATCCTCTGGTCGCACCGCCCCACGCAGCGCACCGATGTAGTCACTCGTCCGGCGGTCATCGTGGAGCATGCGCGCGTGCTCAACCGGATCAGCCCAGCCTCTCGTCGGGACGCAATCGGCGCCCAGCGGCACGAGCGCGCCCTCCTCGATGAGCATGTTGATGACACTCAGGGTGGGCAGCAAATCAGTCGAGCCGTTGCCGGAGTTCTCGAGTCGTTCGATCGCCGCTCCAAGGCCGAGCGGCCGCGCGAACATCGACAAGATCGCGAACCCCTGCGGCCCCGCGTCGATAATCGTGCCGTCCGGCGCGTCAACGAGGACGTGGCCGACGGCATCCAAGCGCGTCCGAATACCCGGCGCGAGGTGGAGGCGCGTCTTTGGTGACAGGTCAGTGTCGGACACGGTCCGCCATTCTCAGCATGTGGTCCTCCACCGAGATCCGCAATCGTGCGAGGTTACTGTTGGCACCCGGTCGTGCGTGCGCGATGATCATCCGGGAAGCTCGTCTAACACCGCAGGACGGGAACCGCGACTCGGATGGCGCCGCCAGCACGACGAGCTGGTTGGAGGCCTAGCCGCAGCGCGCCGGTCGGAGCCGTCGAGTAGACCTGAGCAACTCCCGGCAGCGACGGCAGAACGGACACCGGTCCGCACGACCGCTCTGGCCGTCACGCCGGTCATCGCGACGGTCACGATGGTGACCACGGCTGGCCGATCAGCCCGGGGGCGAGCACCTCGTTCTCTAAACGGTCCGGTGTCATGCTCCCGCTTCGGCTGCCTCGCGGTCCTCCTCGACCGCGGCAATGAGCGCCTGGGTCGGAATACGGCCCGTGCTGATCAACTCCCCGCCGGAATGGCGAATCGCGGACGCCAACGGGCCCGCCCAGGTGTTCTCCCACACGAGCACCGCAGCCGCGCTTCCGGGTTCCAAGTCGTCACCCACCCGCTCCACGTCCTCCGTGGCTAGCAGAAGCGCGAGGTCCGCCTCGAGCGATCGCAGCTCGCCGACGTCGCTCTCATCCTGGTCGCGCAGCTCGGCTGCTGCAACCGTGCCGTCCTCGGCCTTCGTGACCATCACGAGATCGAGCACCCGTATCGTGCCGCTATCCGTCAGCTTCTTCAGCTCGTCGGCCATCGCACCCGAAAAGTCGGCCTTGTCGGCGGGAAACCCCACCACGAGGTAGTCGACCGGCCCGAGCTGGTCAACGTCGATATCGGCCATGTCTGTCCTCCATCCTATGCCGTCCGGGTCGGCATCCACGCGTGCGACAGGACGCGGTCGCGAGGGTTGCTGATTCCCGGCTGTTGTCGTTACCGCTGATCCGTACGGGGACCGTTGCGAGCGCAGGGTGGCGGAACACCCCGTCCGTCTACGTATCGCTCGCGGACACACTGTCACTTCAGCCCAGTTCGGAGAAAGGGAGCCAAGCGTACGACCGCGCTGGTGCGCACGGTTCATCCCATTCAGGTGATATACACCTGAGGCGGCGGTCCGTTCACCTGCCGCAGTGCGGTAGACAGTGCCGCCGCGTCGGCGACCGCCTCCACCGGGGCCTCGCCGCACCAGGGGTGCTGGTCGCTGAGCGCTACCGTGATCGGAAGGTCCGCGCGCACCCCGTCGATCGACCCAGCAGGGTCTTTGGAGGACCGGCTCCGACGTTGTCCGCCCGCGGTCGAGCGCCGGATCTCGCTGTCGTACGTCGGCTATGCACTCGAGATAGCCGGGCAGGAGCGAGGCATACTCGTACACCGTGATGTTGGGAGTTGCCACGGTCACGTTCGCTTACCCTTGGTCGGACCGCTGCACCTCGGTGAACAGCTCGCCCTGCGCGGCAGCGGACCCGGCCCTACCCCCGCCGGCGCCGCGGAGGACGAAGGCGAGACCGACCGCCACGATGGCGCCCGTCAAAGGGCCGGCGATGTACACCCAGTAGTCGGTGAATTTGCCGCTGACGAGGTCGGGCCCGAACGTGCGGGCGGGGTTCATCGAGGCGCCCGAGATCGGGCTGCCCCAGAGGCCGGCGAGCGCGATATAGGCGCCAACGCCGAGCGCGCCGAAGATGCCGATGTTCTGGGCCCCGGAGGCGGTTCCGAGGATGACGCTGACCAGGCCCAGCGTGAGCAGTGCCTCCATCAGGTAGCCCTGCCCGGCCGAGTAGCCGCTCGCGACGTAGTTCGATCCGTACTTGGCCGAGACGTCGATCACCCCGTGCAACAACAGCGCCGCGAGCGTGGCGCCGATCAACTGGACGATGATGTAGCCCGGCACGCGGCGCCACGGGAAGTTGCGGCGCAAGGCGAACGCGATGCTGACCGCCGGGTTGAGATGCGCGCCCGACACCTTGCCCATGAACATGATGATCCCGAGCACCATAAGACCCGGGGCGACCACGGCGGCGGTGCGGCTGATCGTGTTCGGGAACGCCTGGCTCATCATCCCGCCGCCGGCGGCGACGATCACCAGCAGAAACGTCCCATACAGCTCTGAGAACAGCCGCCGCCACTCCTGGCTGGGATCCTGGAAGTTTTGCATCGGTCCCGTGATGTCCCGATCGATCCACCCAAGGATCCCCGATTCGGCCTGGCTTAGCTGATCGTTCACCATCTGTCAACTCCTTCCATCAGCGACAATGCCACCCCTTACGTCCCGCGCGTGCGTTGAGTGCGGAGGCCTTCGTGTCGTCCTACGACACTCATCCCGGGCCGACAAAGCGGCAGCAGCGGGGTGTGTCTTTGAGTAGCCGATTCACCTCTTTGCGATGTGATCGCGTCGGCCGTCGGCTATGGGCCGTTGATCGCGAGCTACGCGCCGGCTGTTTCTTCTGTGCCGTAGATGACCAGGCCGTGCAGCACCCACAGGCAGATCGCGAAGATGCCGAGCGCCCAGAACGGGTGCCCGTTGCCGACCGATAGGAGCGATTCGAGCGCGCCGAGGCTGGCGGCGATGATCCCGATCACCCGGCCGAAGCCTCCGCCACGGATGAGCGAGAGCCCAGCGGCGAGCTGGATGATGCCGATGATGATCGTGATCCACCCCCACGTATGAAGGGTCGAGAACGCGTACACGGTCCCGTTGAAGAAATGGGCGTTCCCTACGGCGGCGATGCCGTAGATGATGTTCAGCACGCCTGCGATCAGCAACAGGATCGCGGCGAAGATAGCCCGGCCAACCCCTCTCATGTGTAGTTCCTTTCTCTCGATGACGGACGTGGTAGACCTCGCCGCTATGGGCGTGTTCCCAGCTCGCGCTGGAGGTGCGAGCGAGCGAGCGTCCAGGCGCACAACGTGCCACAGATGGCCATGGCCTGCGGGACCATCTGCTCGAGCTCCGCCGAGCCCCTCCAATCCTTGAGCTGTCGGACGTAGAAGTCGTGCAGTCTCTCTGATCCAGCCCGGACTCGACGTGGAGCCAGCCGAGGAACATGACGCTGGCGGCCTGCGTGAGTCGCTGGCCGGTAACGACCCGCTCGCCGTGGTTGGAGAACACCGACGCCTCTGCGTGCTTCATCTGCAGGAGCAGCGGGTCCTGGCCATCACGGCGGAGCAGCAGGGCGACCCAGGCGCGGGTTCCGACGCTACCGATACCGACCACCTTGCGCGGGACGTCGACAAGCCCCAACTGCTCGAGCAGGATCCGCCGGTCGCTCGTAGCTGGCGCAGCAGCTGGCGCAGAGCCTCGAACATCTCCTCGCGCTCCGGATCCGTTCAAGCAACCGCTGGCTGCGTGCTGTGCAGCAGCATCAGGGAGCGTCCGGTCAGGGTCACGCCGGCCGCGGGGTCGACGGCGCGCCCGGACACCGCCGGGTCGGCGGTGTCGATCTCAACCTGCCAGCTCAGGTTCCGCAGCGAATCGGGCACCTTGAAGTCAAGTGGCTCCCACCAGGAGTTGATCAGGACTAGGAACGGATCGTCGCGGCGCGTGGGGTCGCCGGTGTCACCGCTGAGCGCGACCATGACGGCACGTGCGTTTGAGTCGCTCCAGTCTCCTGGGCTCATTTCGATCCCGTCCGGCCGGTACCAGTCGAGGTCGTCGCGGCTGCTGCCGGGTGCGGGCGTGCCGTGGAAGAACTGGCGGCGGCGGAAGACCGGGTGCTGTTCGCGCAGGTGGCAGAGGCGGGCGGTGAAGTCGACCTGATCGCTCTCCTTGGCGACCTGGCTCCAGTCAAACCACGTCAGCTCGTTGTCCTGGCAGTAGCAATTGTTGTTGCCGTTTTGGCTGCGCGCGAACTCGTCGCCGCCGAGCAGCAGCGGGACGCCCTCGGAGAGCATCAGCGTGGCGATGAAGTTGCGTCGTTGGCGCGCGCGCAGCTCGAGCACGGCCGGGTCGTCGGTGGGACCCTCGACACCGCAGTTCCAGCTGCGGTTGTCGTCGGCGCCGTCGCGGTTCTGCTCGCCGTTGGCATCGTTGTGCTTGCCGTTGTAGCTGACCAGGTCGGCGAGCGTGAACCCGTCGTGGACGTTGATGATGTTCACCGACGCGTTCGGTCGCCGGCCGCCGTGGCCGTACAGGTCCCGGGAGCCGCTGACCCGGGTCGCGAAGTCGGGCAGCGTGCCTTGCGTCGAGCGCCAGAAGTCGCGCACCGTGTCTCGGTATTTACCGTTCCATTCGCTCCACCCGGCGGGGAACTGTCCGACGTCGTAGCCGCCCCAGCCGATGTCCCACGGCTCGGCGATCAGCTTCACCCCCGCCAGCATGGGATCCTGACCGACCGCCTCGAGGAACGCCCCGGATGCGTCGAAATCGCTCGTCGCCCGCCCGAGGCTGGCCGCGAGGTCGAAGCGGAACCCGTCCACGTGCATCTCCTGGACCCAGTAGCGCAGCGCGTCCATCACCAGCCGCAGCGCTGGCTGTTGATGGAGGTCGAACGTGTTGCCGCAGCCGGTGTCGTCGACGTAACGCGAGCGGTCGTCCTGGAGCCGGTAGTAGGCCGCGTTGTCGATCCCGCGGAAGCACAGCGTCGGCCCCGCTTCGCTCCCCTCGGCGGTGTGGTTGAAGACGACGTCGAGGATCACCTCGAGGCCGGCCGCGTGCAGGTCGCGGACCATCCGGCGAAACTCGTCGATCTGGCCACCCCCGTCGCCGACCGAGGAATACGCATTGTGCGGGGCGAAGTAGCCGATCGACTGATACCCCCAGTAATTGCGGAGACCCCGTTCGACCAAGAACGCGTCGTTCACGAACGTGTGCACCGGGAGCAGCTCGACCGCGGTCACACCGAGCCGCCTTAGGTGGTCGATTGCGGCCGGATGGGCCAGACCCGCATAGGTGCCCCGCAGCTCTTCCGGCACGTCGGGATGCAGTTTGGTGAAGCCCCTGACGTGCACCTCGTAGAAGATCGAGTCGGCCATTGCCCGCCCGGGACGGCGATCGTCGCCCCAGTCAAAATCGTCGGCGGCTGTCACCAGCGAGCGGGGGACGTGCGGCGCCGAGTCCTGGTCGTCAGGTCGATTCGGGTCGTCTGCCGAGTGCCCGTAGACCGCAGGGTGCCAGTGGACGTCGCCGGCAATCGCCCGGGCATACGGGTCGAGCAGCAGCTTCGCCGGGTTGCAACGCGCGCCCGCCTCCGGGTCCCACGGGCCATACACGCGATAGCCGTAGCGCTGGCCCGGCCGCGCGTCCGGCAGATACCCCGCCCATACATAGCCATCGCCTTGTTGGAGGCTCCAGCGCGTCTCGCCGCCGGAGTCGTCGAACAGACACAGCTCGACCGCCTCCGCCACGCTGCTGTATAGGGCAAAGCTTGCACCGCTCCCGTCGTGATGCGCGCCCAACAGCGCCGTGGCGGGAAGCTCGAGTGGCGGGCTCGGGGCGTGGACGGTCATCTGTTTCCTCCTCTGCGTGCTCCGGATACGGCATACAAGTGTCGGTTAGTGGTGGGCCGATCTTCGCTTCAGGCCGCGAGTCCCGCGGTCGCACCCGCCTCGGCGTGCAGTTCGCCGCCGAGCAGGAACAGCACCGCCACGGTCCCGGTCCAGCCGGTCTGGTGGCTGGCGCCGACGCCGGCGCCGTTGTCGCCGTGGAAGTACTCGTGGAACAGGATCAGGTCGTGCCAGTGCGGATCGGTCTGGAACTTCTCGATTCCGCCGAACACGGGGCGACGTCCGTTCTCGTCCTCGGTGAACGTGGTCGCCAGACGCGTGCCGATTTCGGTCGCGACCTCTTGCAGGTTCATCTCGTTCCCCGACCCGGTCGGGCACTCGACCCGGAGCCGGTCGCCGTAGTACCGGTGCAGCTGCGCTAGCCCCCGCAGGATCACCACGTTCATCGGGAACCACACGGGGCCGCGCCAGTTCGAGTTGCCCCCGAACATCCAGGTGTCCGAGTCGGCCGGGAGGTAGTGGACGTTGTACTCCTGCCCGCCCCAGTCGAAGCTGACCGGCTGCTCGAGGTGGCGGCGTGAGATCGCACGGATGCCGTGCGGACCGAGGAACTCCTCCTCATCTAGCATGATCGAGAGGATCCGTCGCATCCGCTGCTCGTCGAGGAGCGATGTGATCCGCCGACCCTCAGGGCTGGGGCCGGGCCGATTCACCAGCTGCGGCAGCGAATCGTAGAACCGCGCGACGAACTCCTCGAGCCGCTCGAGCACCTCAGGGTGGCGCGCGAGCAAGTCGCCGTCGAACACGGTCGCCGCGCACAGCGGCAGCAGGCCGACGAGCGAGCGGACCTTGAGCTCGATCTTCTGCCCGTCTGGCATCCGCATCACGTCGTAGTAGAAGCCATCCTGCTCGTCCCATAGCGCCGTGTCACTCTCCGGCGGGTTCATCGCCACGGCGATCCACACGAAGTGGGCGAGGAACTTCAGCGCCATGTCGAGATATACCGGATCGTGCCTGCCCAGCTCTGCCGCGATCTGCATCATCCACTGGCAGTACAGCGCCATCCATGCGGTCCCGTCCGCCTGCTCGAGCTGACCGCCGCCGGGCAGCGGCTGGGAACGATCGAAGATGCCGATGTTGTCCAAGCCGAGGAACCCGCCCTGGAACAGGTTGCGGCCATCGGGATCCTTGCGGTTCACCCACCACGCGAAGTTCGCCAGCAGCCGGTTGAACACCCGCGCTAAGAAGGCGCGGTCGCCCTCCCCCCGGATCTCCGCCTCGCGCTCGTACACGTACAGCGCCGCCCACGCGGTCACGGGCGGGTTGACATCGCTGAAGTTCCACTCATACGCCGGAATCTGCCCGTTCGGATGCATGTACCGCGTGCGCAGCAGCAGCTCGATCTGGTCCTTGGCGAAGTCGACGTCGACCAGTGACAGCGGCGCGCAGTGAAACGCTAGATCCCACGCCGCGAACCACGGGTACTCCCACTTGTCGGGCATCGAGATCACATCGCCCGCGATCATGTGATACCACGGCACGTTGCGCACCGAGCTCGCGGGCGCATCCGGAGCCCATGGGTTGACGCCGTGCTCGCGCAGCCACCGGTGCACGTCGTACTCGTAGTACTGCTTGCCCCACAGCATCCCGGCCAGCGCCTGGCGCATCACCATCGCTCCGTCCGGACGCAGCGTCGCCGGGATCACGGTCGCGTAGAACTGGTCGGCCTCCGCCTGCCGCGCCTTGAGCGTCCGCTGAAAGCCCGCGCCCAGCGGCGCCCGATCCTGGGCCGCGTCAGCGCCGGTCAAGCGCACGCGGATCGAGGCGCTCTCACCGGAGGCGATCTCGAGCACGTGGTGCGCCGCGACCTTCGTCCCCGTGCGATCCGGGTTCACCGCTCCGCTGACCCCGTTGACTACGAACTCGTTCACCCCGTCCTTGACATACGCCGACGCGTTCGGCGCTCCGAACAGACGCTCGTTGTGCGTCTCGTTCTCGCAAAACAGCAGCGCCGCTGATGCGTCGGCGCGCAGCAGCCACTCACCCAGCTCGGGATGAGTGGCGCGCACGGTACTAACGCCCGAGGCCCCGTCAACACCCGTCAGGCTCGGCTTCTGCACCTCATCCCCCCACGACCACGTGTTGCGAAACCACAACGTCGGCAACAGATGCAGGGTCGCCGTATCCGGGCCGCGATTGTGCGCCGTGACCTGCATCAGGATGTCGTCGGGAGCGGCCTTGGCGTACTCGACGATCACGTCGAAGTAGCGATCCTCATCGAAGATCCCGGTGTCCAGCAGCTCGTACTCCAGCTCCTGCTTGCCGCGCCCGCGATTCGTGGTCACCAGATCCAGGTACGGGAACGCCCGCTGCGGATACTTGTACTGGCACTTCAGGTACGAATGCGTCGGGGTACTGTCCAAGTAGAACCAGTACTCCTTCACATCCTCGCCGTGATTGCCCTCGCTGTTCGTGAGCCCGAACATCCGCTCCTTGAGAATCGGATCAGCACCGTTCCATAAGGCCAGCGCAAGGCACATGCGCTGGCGCTCATCGCAGATCCCCGCGATCCCGTCCTCGCCCCACCGGTAGGCACGCGACCGCGCCTGCTCATGGGGAAAGTAATCCCACGCGTCGCCGCTCTCGCTGTAATCCTCACGCACCGTCCCCCACTGCCGCTCGCTCAGGTAAGGGCCCCACGCCTTCCAAGCTGTCTTGCCGGTCCGGGCGTCCTCCAGCCGTCGATGCTCGGGGGACTGGTTTGAATTTCCCTTAGTAGCCATCAGCGGAGTGTCGCTCGACGAGCCCCGTCGTACAAAGGGTGCGCGCACCCGCGCACCCGGGGTGCGCGCTAGTGTCCTCGCTCGGGCGGCCGTCTCCGCGTTGTGCCTGCCGCATGAGCCTCTTACGCTCGATCATGCGGAACTGCGCCCAGTGGGCTTCACAGGCGCACACCGGTTGATCCGGATACGCAGGTAGCCGCCCGGTGGGTCGTGGTCAGTTTCCGCTGCGGCGCCGCGGAGGCGATCACGGCCGCCGACGCGAACGCAAACATTGCAGCACCCAGATCGCGGCAAAGTTGGGGAGGATCACGCCGCTCTGACTCCTGTCCAGCGGTCGCGGGCGGCCTCGCTGAAGTCCACCCATGTGGGTTGCCGTTGATCGGGACGCCGCGGCAGCGGACGATCGTCCTTCGCGACCTCGGCCAAGCGCGCGCCCGGACAAGTGTCATGCAGCTGCCTGGTCACTGTCTGGACCGCCGTGTGGACGACGTGCTCGGGCGCTGTGCGCGATGGTCACCTGCACGACTGTCTCCTTTCTGTGCCCTCGTGTGGACAGGTCGCCGTGGTCAAGAATCACAGCGGCGACGAGGCACGGCAAGCGTGCGAGCCGCCCGGCGTGCCGGCGGTGGACACCACACTGTGCTGCCGCGCTCTTACCGCCCGCGACGGTGCAGGCGAGCGACCCTCCTGGTCGCGCGGCCAAGCAGCAGCGCACGGGTTGTGGCGCCGTGGGCGCCGGCCTGGGGCGAGGTCCCGCGTTCACCTGGCCGTGCCTCCAATTGCGCCTGTCGCGTGGAGGTTGCAGATCGCGCCCGGCCGGGTCGGCGAGCAGGTGAAACGCCGGCCCGGGATGCGCGACCACGGCGCCCACGATCAGACCCTGCTCGGCCCGGGACCTCTCAGAAGCGTCGGCGGTCTCGACGCCGCTCCCGCCGGCGCACTCCACACACGGACACGGGCGAGAGCGGCCGTCCGAATGGGTCGATGAACAGGGTGATGGGCCCCGCCTGTCTAGGCACTTCTCCCTCCAGGGCCTCGATGGAGTAAGACAGCTGGCCGTCCTCGAGGCGCGGTTCCCGGATCACCACGACCGCGTCCTCCGGCACGTCATCGCCGGGCTGCAGGAACGCGAGCACGGCGTTGGGTGGATCTTCCTTGAAGCTGTTGGCTCCTTCGCCCCAGAGCTCGACGAAGTCCGAGGTGGCCATGTGCCCGACGACCCGCTGGGGCCGGTCGGAGAAGTAGAGCGTCGACGGCGTGACCCCGTTGAGGGTGAGGGTCGTGCCGTCGCTGGTGATGCCCTGTGCCGTCTGCACGAACATCGATTCCTCGGCTTCGAGCTCTTCGATCATCTGCTTGTCAGCCATCTAGACCTTCTTTCCGATTGCTCAGCGGTTGATGGATGGGGAGAGCTGCGCACGGCGTGGCGGCGCACCGGTCTCAAACGGTTACCGCCACCTTCGTCGGGGGCTTGACTTTGAACGGCCGGAGCTGGTCGTCTCCACGGCCGATGACTCCGTAGCTCGACTCGGGCACCTCGTTCCAGGCGCCGGGAAGGTCGCCCATCGGCTCGGAGACAACTAGGCGGGCGTCGGCCGAGACCTCGTACAGAATCTCTCGCTCCGGATATAGGTTCCGAAGCGTGTGGACGTCTTTGGTGAAGAAGAGCGACCGAGACTTGCCCTCGCTCGAGTAGCGGAACGCCCACATCCGCTCGCCGTCGGTCGTCGCGATTGTGCCCTGAAACGGATATTTGACCCCTTTCTGATGCCCCACGGCCTCGACCAGGCCGATGGTACGTGCGACGGCCTCCGGAGGGTCGTCCTCGAGGCCGAACGTCAGCGCCAGGTAAAACAGGATCTCGGTGTCGGCTTGGCCCTTAATCTCCGGATAGAGAGACTCGTCGACCGCGAGCACCAGGTCGCGCTTGACCGTCGCGAGCTCGGCGACGTAGCCGTTGTGCATGAACAGCCAGCGGCCATGCCGGAACGGGTGGCAGTTGGTCTGCTGGACGGCTGAGCCGATGGCCGCGCGAATGTGGGCGAAGAATACCCCGGAGGTGATGTGAGCGGCGAGCTCGCGGAGGTTCTGGTCATTCCAGGCCGGCTCGATGCTGTGGAACAGGCCTGGCTCGGGCATCGCGTCGTACCAGCCGATGCCGAATCCATCGCCGTTCGTGGGCTCGGCGCCGAGTGTCGAATGCAGGCTCTGATCGATCAGTGAGTGCGCAGGGGTGTACAGCGCTCTGCTTAGGAGGATGGGCGAACCCGAGTATGCGAGCCAGCGACACATGGTCGCTCCTTTCCGTCGAGGGTGTAAAGACGACCCAGTCGCGGGCCGTCACCGAAGCGGTTCTCCAAGCGGTCATTTGCTCGTCACACGCCCGTCTGCGCGACGATCCGTCCGGACGTGACCGCCCCGGCCAGGGCGCTGCAGTCGCGCTCGTTCTGATCCGCGTACGCCCTGGAGAACTCGACGATCGCGCGATCGAACTGGTTGCTGCCGCCCAGGTAGGCGGCGATCGCGATCCGGTCGCCGCTGCGGGCGTGCGCGCGGGCGAGCGTCCAGCCGCACAGCTTGCCGTACACGACCATCGCCTGGGGCGACATCTGTTCGATCTCGGCCGAGCCCTTCCAGTCCTTGAGCTGGCGCCCGTAGAAGTCGCGAGCGACGCCGTCCAAGCCGGCCTTGACGTGGATCCAGCCGAGGAAGATATCGCTCGTGGCCTGCATCAGCCGTTGGCCCGTTACCACTCGCTCACCGTGGTTTTTGAACTCGCTCTTGCCCAGATGCTCTTCGAGCACCGAGGCCTCGGCTTCCTTGAGTTGGAGAAACAGCGGGTCGTTGCCGTCGCGGCCGAGCATCAGCGCGATCCATGCGCGCGTCCCCACGCTGCCCACGCCGACGACTTTGCGGGCGAAGTCTGTGAGCTGGAACTGCTCCAGTAGCACGCGCCGGTCGTGCTGGAGCGTGCGGCGGAAGGTGCGTAGCAACTGGTGGAGCTCCTCGAACGTCGCTTCGCCGTCCGGACCGGGGACGAGCACGCGCAGCGGTACGATCAGCGGCGATTCATCGACAATCTCGGCGCGCCCGTCGATCCGCTGCGCCAGCTTGGAGAAGGCCGACATGCTGTCGCGCGTTTGCGCCTTGGCCAGATTGCGCTCGGTCCGCTTCACCTGCGCCCGCTTGAACTGCGCCGCGTACTGCTCAAGCACGGGCTCGATCTCCAACCGCGCGTACCACAACTCGAGGTTGCCCATGCCGGCGAACTCGCGCATCGCCGTCCGATAGGCCGCGACCGTGTCGAGCACGATCCGATCTTGGTCCTTGACCGCGTAGCCGTTGTCGCGGGCGGCGATTAGCATGCTGGCGGCGAGCCGCTTGACGTCCCACTCCCACGGTCCGGGGAGCGTCTCGTCGAAGTCGTTGATGTCGAACACGAGGCGGCGCTCGGGCGAGGCGAACACGCCGAAGTTCGACAGGTGCGCGTCGCCGCAGCACTGGACAGTCAGGCCCGAGCGGGGAGTGCGCACCAGGTCGCTCGCCATGATCATCGCGGCGCCGCGGTAGAACGCGAACGGCGAGACGAGCATGCGCCCGTAGCGAATCGGCACCAGCTCAGGCACCCGCGTCTGCGCTTGACGCTCGAGCAGTTCGACGGGGTCAACACGCCGCGGTCCGGGGTCAAACTGGGCGTGCGAGGAACGCGGAACCTCCGCTCGTGCGGCCTTGCCCCGCGCGACCCGCTCCGACACCGTCGAGTGCGTAACCGAGCGGGGCGGCGAGTTCCGATGGGTGACCGTCGTCGGGCCGGACGCGGGAAGCTCCGAGCTCGAAGCTAAGTGAGGGGCTGGCATTCGTGGTTCTCCTTTGAGTCGGTTGGCTCGTAAACCGCGAGCCGGGCACGTACGTTCCTCAGCTCACGCTCGAGCAGAGAGCGCTGCCGCCGCTCCTCGACGAGATCCGCCGCAAGCTTCCGGATCGCCAAACCCAGGCGTTGAGAGCGCACGTCGTTCGGTTCGTATTGCTGACGTTGCATCACGTGGTCTATCTGAGTGATTTGCCGGCGTCGGTCTCGACATCGATGCGATCTCGGAAGCGTCCCGAGGATCAGCAGCAGGACGCCGGCGGACGCAACCCAACCGCTGCCACGCTCCTCGTCGTAGTCGTAGCCCGCGTAACTGGCGGAGCCCGACGTGGGAGACGTGGATTGAACGGCCATTCCGACCTCCATTGATTATGTGAGGCGGCGCCAATCACGCCGCGGGAATGGGACAAAGTCGCAAGATCCGGTGCGCGCGACAATGATGCGGACCTCCGATCCGGGCGGAGGGTTAACACCCGGGGGAGTGGTGCAAACACGAACTCGCGTCGCAGGTCATCCGATCGCCGGACACCGGCGCATGTCCCCGGATGAGCAACGGGGTGGCGTCGCTCGGCGGCACCGCGGATCGCCCGAACGTGCCGTCCGGGACTATCGCGCCCACGCAAGGTCCCGCCTGCGGATGGGGAGACGATCTCAGTTCGACCCCCGATCGACTCAATTCGGTGCTGCATGCTCGTGATCCTCATGACCTGGGGGGTCGGTGTCCGGCACCGTTCCGGCGCCGTCGTCGCTGAGCCGCGACCGGATGCCGCTGGCTGCCCCTACCGTGACGGTCGCCTTGACACCCGTGTTGTCACGTCTTTCCGTGCGGAGAACGTCTTCGCTCGCCGTCGGCTACGCAGCGGAGGTATCGTCAACCGTCGGTGGCCTGCGGCAAACCGTGGGCTGCCCATAGGCGGCGCAACGTCCGGGTACCAAATCCCTGCTTGCATACGAACGCTGCGGCGCCGCAGGTCCCCAGAGCGATCGGGTCGTTCGGGACCTCCTGGAGCGAAATCAGTACGACCACCATCTCGGGATGAGACTCGTGGAGTCGGCGGGCCACTTCGACGCCGCCCATTTCGGGCATGTGGACGTCTAGCAGCACGAGGTGCGGCTGTAGAACGTCGACGTAGGCGAGCGCCTCAGGCCCGGAGGCAGCGTCCCGGACCGACTCGAACCCAGCCGTCGCATCGATGACCGCTCGAGCGACGCGACGAAAGCTCGGAGCGTCATCGACGACCATCACTCGGACGGGCGGCGCGGTCGCGCGGGAACCGTCGTTGCGAGGTGGCGGGGCCATCATCGTCCTCGGTCGCCATTAGGAAAGCCGTCGACGCTATCGTGTCCGGCATCCGCGTTGCCGGGGCTGCCAACAGCTGCTCCCGACAACGGAGGCAGGCCCGTCGCCGATCGGGGGACCGGTGCCGCTCTTGCCGTGCGCGACGTCAGCCCCCGAGTCTGCACGGATCCAACCTTCGAGGTGGTGTTCTCGCGGGTCAGACTCCTCACCTCCTTGCTCCTCAACGTGTCGCCTATGCGTGGCGCCGGGCCCCAGCCCGGATCATGCAAGCTGCCAAGTCTCAGCACGGGCGACAATGAGGCGTGCGCCCCAGCGTCCGGCAGTCAGCACCCCCACCCAAGGGATGCGCGCATCCTGGCGAGAGGCGTGTGATCGGACTACCGTTGCGCCGTGGCGCTGCGGGTCGTCGTGGGCGAGGATAACCTCCTCGTGAGAGAGGGCATTATGCGCCTCATCTCGGGCGCGCCGGATCTCGAGGTGGTCGCCTCGTGCGCAGACTACGGCGAGCTCATGGCGGCGGTCGAGCGAGAGGATCCCGACGTAGTTCTGACCGACATCAGGATGCCGCCGACGATGACGGACGAGGGGATCCGTCTGGCAAACGGATTACGCGAGAGCCACCCGAACTTAGGGGTGGTGGTGCTAAGCCAGTATTCCGAGCCGGGTTACGTGCTAGCGCTGTTCGAGATTGGCTCGGACCGCCGCGCTTATCTCCTCAAGGATCGAATTCGCGACCGGGCTACGCTGCTGTCGGCAGTCCGCTCGGTCGCCGCGGGCGCCTCTGCGGTCGACCCGAAGATCATCGAGGTCCTCGTCTCTGGGCGCCTCCGCGATGGCAGTTCGCCGCTCTCGGAGCTGACGTCGCGCGAACTTCAGGTGCTAGCCGAGATCGCGGAGGGTAAGAGCAACACGGCGATCGCCGACTCGCTCTTCCTGACCAAACGGGCCGTTGAGAAGCACATCAACTCGATCTTTCTGAAGCTCGACCTCGCCAGCGATGCCGACATCAGCCGGCGCGTCAAGGCGACCCTCATGTTCCTCGCAGCAGTCGAGTCGGAGCCGGCGCGGTTCGACCAGCCGCGCTGAACCGGGCGCTGACCCGAACATTCGCTGGCGTTCTACGCGGACCGCCCCGGCACAGGCACCACCCTGAAGATCCGACCGGATCCGGGCGCGTCCTGCGCTCGTCGTCGTGGCCCTTCGGTTCTGGGCCCGAGGATGCCGAGAGGGCGTCCACAGACAACGTTCTAGAGCGCGCACCAACGCAGCTCGGGCGGGTGGCGCATGGTGGGAAACGGTCGGCTATTGGACGTGCGCCACCCAGCGGGGTGGTGCACGCCGCCCCTCGGTCGAGAGGTACGCCTCCTTGTGTCCGTGTCCCGGATTGCTGCACATTCCACGATCCATCGATAGCTATCCATGCTCGACGAAGGCAAATGACGCCCGCGGAGAGCATCGGGCTCATGGCACAACCGTGACCGCTGATTTATCACTTGGGCAATGACGCCGAGACGACTCGTCGCGCCGGCCGGAGAGAGCTTTCCGACAGCGATGGCCGCGCTGGCCTACGCCGCGTCCGTCGGCGATCGACGAGACGGGGACGGCGCCCCGTTCATCCTGCACCCGCTCGAGGTTGGGGGTCTGCTGTACTCAACAGCGGCGCCGGATCACGTGATCGCAGCTGGCTTTCTGCACGACACGATCGCGAAGGTGGGCACCGCCGCGAGTGATCTCGAAACACGCTTCGGATCGCCGGTGGCGGAGCTCGTGCTAGCGCTCACCGAGGATCAGCGCATCATCGATTACGTCGAGCGCAAGGCGGCGCTGTGCGAGCAAGTCGCCCTGGCCGGCTGCGAGGCGTTAACGGTCTTCGCCGCCGACAAGATCTCGAAGGTTCGCGAGCTGAGCCTCGTGATCAAACGGACCGGTCCCGGTGGCATCTGCAACCAACGGCTGACTCACTACCGTCACTGCGCGCGCCTCCTCGAGCAACGGCTGCCTCACTCGCCGCTCGTTCGCAGGTTGCGTGCCGAACTCGATACGGCGATATGCGATGCCAGCGGCCCGTCGATACGCGTCGACTTCGTGAGCGTCTCTTCCTAGGCGAATGGGTCAAGTAGTTCTCCTGTCGCTGACTGCCTCGTTGAACCCGACGCTGGTCGCCGCCACGACCGTGATGCTGCTGCTCGATAGGCCCAAGAGGCTCATGCTGGGCTATCTCCTCGGTGCGTACATGACGAGCATCACACTCGGGCTGGTGATCGTCTTCTCACTGTCGAACTCGAGCGCCACCAACACGACCGAGAACACCCTCAGCCCCGCGGTCGACATCGGATTGGGAGCGATTGCGCTGGCGATCGCGTTCGTCCTGTACACCGGGAGGGACCAGCGCCTGAGAGAGCGCAGGCAAGCGCGCAAGGCGGCGAACCCCGACAAGGGCCCGCCGCGGTGGCAGCGCGAGCTCAGCAAGGGGTCCGCGCGGACGACGTTCATCATCGGCGCGCTGCTCACGCTCCCGGGCGCCTCATACCTGGCTGGCCTCGACGAGATTCACAAGCTGAAGTATTCGACCTCGGTAACGGTGCTGCTCGTGATCGGCTTCAACCTGGTAATGCTGTGGTTGCTCGAGGTGCCGCTCGCTTCGTTCGTGGTCGCACCGGAATGGACACCTCACGCGGTCGACCGAGCCAAGCTGTGGGTCAGCCGCCACACTCACATATTCGCGGTTCGCGGGTTCGCCGCGGTCGGTATCCTCCTCGTGATCAAAGGGATCGTCGGACTCGTCACCTGACGCTCTCGTCGGACGAGAACCACACTACCGAAACGACCAACCTCATGTTCACCCTTTACGCAGTGTCAATAATTCGGCCGGGCGCTGATCGGGATCGCCGTGCTGGCCATGTGAATCGCCGTGGCGTTCCGGCCGGCTCGGGTCCACCGCAAGGGACACGGTTTCACCGGCTACTTCGTCTTCGGCCCGTTCTTCTTCCCGCTCGCCCTCCCGACCGTGTATCTCCTTCACGACCGTCGCCAACCCGCGTATTGAAAGAGTGGTGCGTAAGGCTCGCGATGATCTGCAGGAGGCCGTGCCGTAACCCGCAGGCACTGAGCAGAGGATGGAATCGCACTCGTCACTCAGCCGGCCCGAGCGGTGGCTAGACCGCCGGCTTGGCCGCAAGGGCCTGCGGCCCCGCGACGCGGCGTACCTGATCGGCGCGTTTTGGGCGGTTGCGGTGGTCCTGTTCGAGGTGGTCGAACGGCTCGTCGACCCGAAGACGTTCCCAAGCGTCTGGCTCGGGATGTGGTGGGCGCTCGAGACCGTGACCACCGTCGGGTACGGGGACGTAATCCCCGACCAGACGGCGGGGAAGATCATCGCCGGCTTTCTGATGCTCGGAGGGCTGTCCTTGCTCTCCGTAGTGACGGCCGCGATCACCAGCGGCTTCGTGTCCCGCGCAGACGCCGAACGACGAGCCACCGAAGGAGATCCCGTGATCCGCAGGCTCGATGAGCTGGCCAAAGAGCTGCAAGCGGTGAGAACCGAACTCGAACGCCGTGGCGCTGGCACGTCATGATCGGACCAACGCACGCGACGCCGCAAGACGCTACGGCCCAAGAGCTCACGCCCGAGCAGGCCGACGCGACCATTCGCAGCAAGCGTTATGTCGCACTTCTTGTCGTGGTCGCGGTCATCGGCGTGATCGTGTCGCTAGCGGCCTGGTGCTTCCTGGAGGGAATCCACCAGATTCAGCAGGAGCTGTACACGCATCTTCCGCACGCGGTGGGGTATCAGAACGCACCGCCTAAATGGTGGCCACTCCCGATCCTGGCGATCGGCGCGCTGATCGTCGCGCTCGCGATTGAGCGCCTGCCCGGCAACGGCGGTCACATTCCCGCCGAGGGCCTGTCCGCCGGCGGGCCGTCCGGTCCAAGCGTCCTGCCGGGAGTGATCCTGGCCGGCCTGGCGACAATCGGTTTCGGGCTGGTGCTCGGCCCGGAGGCTCCGCTGATCGCCATCGGGGCGGGCCTTGCGGCCCTGACGATCAGCCTGGCGCGCCGTGATACGCCGCCGCAGGCGTTGATGGTGGTCGCCGCCGCCGGGAGTTTTTCTGCGCTCTCGTTCATCTTCAGCTCGCCGCTGATCGCGGCGGTGATTTTGATCGAAGCGACGGGGCTTGGCGGCCCGAAGCTGCGCGTGGTCCTGGTCCCCGGCCTGTTAGCCGCCGGAATCGGGACGCTCGTCTCGGTCGGGATGGGGCACTTCACGGGCCTCAGCACCAGCGCCTACGCGCTCGGACCGCTTTCGCTCTCCACGGCTGCCCGCCTGACGATCGGAGACTTTGGGTGGACGATCGCGTTCGCCGCCGCAGTCGGGGTTGTTACGAGCTTCGTGATGCACGGGGGTCTGCTCACCTATCGGCTCGTTTCCCGCCGGCAGCTGCTCGTGCTCCTGCCGGCCATCGCGCTCGTCATCGGCGGGCTCGCGATCGCGTTCTCGCAGGCCACCGGTAAGAGCGTGAACGAGGTCCTCTTCTCAGGCCAGGACCAGCTCCCCGGGCTTGTCAGTCAGGCGGGAACCTGGTCGCTCTCCGCGCTGACCTGGCTGATCGTATTCAAGGGTCTCGCCTACGGACTGTCGCTAGGCAGCTACCGCGGCGGCCCGACGTTCCCCGCCTTATTCCTCGGCGCCGCTGCCGGGATCATGGCCTCGCATCTCCCGGGGTTCCCAATCCAGGCAGGTGTCGCAGTCGGCATGGGCGCCGCCGTCGTCGCCGTCCTACGCCTCCCCCTCTCCGCCGTCGTCCTCGCGACCCTGCTCACCGTCCACGCCGGTAGCAATGTCGAGCCGCTGATCATCGTCGGCGTCGTCGTCTCCTACATCATCACCCTGTTGCTGTCCCGCACACCCGCGCCGGAGGCGACGGCGCAACCCCGATCCGCCCCCGGGCTCGCGCCGGGCGCGTCCCACTAGCCCCGGGGCTGCGCTCGATGACATCAGCTCCGTGGTCCGATGCCGGTGTCCTCACCTAATTCGGGCGATGTTTGCCCCCACGCCGCGCGCTTAGCGTCGCAACTCATACGACCGTGATCGACAACATGGAGGACGTAGCTCATGCCCAAGACACCTGAGATCGCGACGGATGTGCTGGTCGCTGGCTACCGGGGTATCGGTATGGCGACTCGCGACTTTGACCGGCTGGTGGCCAGGGTCAAGGACGGGAAGGTTGAGATCGAGGGCGTGATCCTCGTGACCCACGACAAGCACGGCAATGTGTCGGTCAGGCAGACGGGCGATCATCTCGGTCGGACGGGCGTGAAGTGGGGCGCTGGCGTTGGGCTGGCGGTGGGGCTGTTCGCGCCGCCGATGCTTGTTTCCACGGCGGTGACCGGGGCGGTGGCGGGTGGGCTGGTCGGCAAGTTCGTCGACCATCGGGTCGCGACCGGCATTCACGACAAGATCGGGGAGAACCTGCCGCCGGGGTCGGCGGGGATCATCGCCGTGTTCGACGACGAGCAGCGCCTCGCGGTCGAGCGCGCGCTGGGCCGCGCGCTGCTCCGCTCGATTGTGCAGAGCGACAAGCAAGGCGTCAGCGCGCTGAAGGAGTCGTTGGCGGAGGCTATGGGGAAGTTCAGCCCCGATCGGACCGTGCTGCCGATTCCCGATCGGAACTTCGGCGGGACGATGGGCAGGACGCTGAGCGAGTCGGTACCAGACTGGACGATCGTGCCGGGGCCGAAGGCGCCGGACGGCGCGCCGAATGTGCTGATCTGCCTGATCGATGACGCCGGCTTTGGCCAGCCCGACACGTTCGGCGGCCCCATCCAGACGCCGAACATGACTCGGGTGCAGCGGATGGGCCTTACCTACAACCGTTTTCACGTGACGGCCGTGTGCTCGCCGACGCGGGCGGCGTTGTTGACGGGGCGCAATCAGCATCGGGTGGGGTTCGGTTCGATCGCCGAGTACCCGGGGCCGTTCCCGGGCTACACGGCGGCGAAGCCCAAGAGCTGCGCGGGCTTACCCCAGATCCTGAGTGAGAACGGGTATGTGACCGGCGGGTTTGGCAAGTGGCACCTAACCCCGGACAATGTCCAGGGCGCTGCGGGGCCGTTTGACCACTGGCCACAGTCCTGGGGGTTCGACCACTGGTGGGGGTTCTTGAGCGGCGCGGCTGGGCAGTACGACCCGATCATCACCCAGGACAACTCGGTCCTCGGGGTGCCGGAGGGTAAGGACGGCGGCCCGTACTACTTCCCTGATGATCTGACCGACAAGGCGGTCGAGTGGCTGCACGCGGTCCGCGCGCAGGACGCCGAGAAGCCGTGGATGATGTATTACTCGACCGGGTGCGCGCACGCCCCCCATCACGTCGCCAAGGAGTGGGCGGACAAGTACAAGGGGAAGTTCGACCAGGGTTGGGACAAGTTGCGCGAGCAGACCTTCAAGCGGCAGAAGAAGCTCGGCGTGATCCCGCAGGACGCCGAGTTGACCGACCGCCCGGACGCGTTCCCGGCCTGGGACTCGCTCACCGACGCCCAGCAGAAGCTTTATGCGCGGCAGATGGAGGTCTTCGCCGGATACTCGGAAAACGCCGACTGGAACGTCGGCAGGTTGCTCGACGCGATCGAGGAGATGGGCGATCTCGAGAACACGCTCATCTTCTACATCTGGGGTGATAACGGCGCGAGCATGGAGGGCACTACCACCGGCTCGTTCAACGAGATGACGTTCCTCAACGGCATCGTGCTCGACGCCGAGCAGCAGATGAAGCTGATCGAGCAGTACGGCGGGATCGACGCGCTCGGCGGCGATCACACCGCTCCACACTACGCCGCGGCCTGGGCGCATGCCGGCAACACGCCGTTTCAGTGGGGCAAGCAGAACGCGAGCCACCTCGGCGGCACCCGCAATCCGATGGTCGTGGCCTGGCCGTTGCGGATCCGGGCCAGCGGCGAGCTCCGGCCGCAGTTCATCCACTGCATCGACATCGGCCCGACCGTGCTCGAGGCCAGCGGTATCCCGGAGCCGAGGACGGTCGACGGGATCGACCAGGAGCCTATGGACGGAACCAGCTTCCTTCACACACTCGACGACTCAGGCGCCGAGGAGCGCCACACCGTTCAGTACTTCGAGGAGTTCGCAAGCCGCGCGATGTATAAGGACGGCTGGTGGGCGGCCTCGAGGCCAGACCGGCTTCCGTGGGACTTCTCGCCGGAGACGATCAAGCGGTTCGGGCCGGAGGGAGACTTCGACGCCGACCGGGACGCTCCGTGGGAGCTGTACTACCTCCCCGACGACTTCTCCCAGGCCCACAACCTCGCCGCCGCGCACCCTGACAAGGTCAAGGAGCTCCAGGAGCTGTGGTGGAAGGAGGCTGAGCGAAACCGGGTGTTGCCGCTCATGGGCGGCCTTTCCCTTGCCCTCGGGATCCTGCCGCCGCTACCGACGAACACGCGGTACACGTTTGCCGGCGACGTGCAGAACATCCAGCGCGGGATGATCCCGCGGATCTATGGTCGCTCCTACGCGATCGAGGCCGAGCTCGAAATCCCCCACGGCGGCGCCGAGGGAGTAATCGTTGCTAACGCCGACTTCATCGGCGGGTTCGCGCTGTGGGTCAACAGCAAAGGCAGGCTGAACCACACCTATTCACTGCTCGGCGTCGAGACCTACAAGCAGACGGCCAGACGAAAGCTCCCCGCGGGCGAGGTGACCGTGCGGATGCTGTTCGAGGCCGACGAGCCCAAGCCCGGAACGGGCGGGACCGTCACCTTCTACGCCAACGACGAGCAGATCGGCGAAGGCAGAATCGCCCAGACCGTCCCCCTCGGGTTCACCAGCTACTCCGGGATGGACATCGGCCGCGACAACGGCCTCGTCGTCGACCTCGCCTACGAGGACAACGCCCCGTACGCGTTCACCGGCACCGTCAAGCGCGTCATCTTCGACCTCAAACCCAACACCCACGAGGAAGAGAAGGCGCTGCACGAGGCCGCGCAGCACGCCAACCTCGCACACGGCGCCGCAGCATGACCGACAACGACACGACGCTGAATAACGAGCACAAACCGCTGCAGACGCGGCGAGCGATCAAGACACTCAGGGCAGCGCTGTAACCCGGCATCTACGCGGCCATCCTCGTAATCGAAAACGTGTGCCATCAGCGTTCGACGCCGCCGTCCGCCGCGCGGGCGGCTGGTAGGTCGCCAGCGGTCCGAATCCCGATCCAGGCATTGGCGGCAGCGCTGGTCGCGAACGAAGCAAGGACGACAGAAGGAGGCACGACAAGAACGAGATCCTACGCGGTGTCGTTGAACAGGCCAAGGCCATCCGATCGCGAGGGGGGTTGCCGGCTCCCCGGTAATTGTTAATTGACCGCCGGTCCTCACGTGGCCTCCGGCGAGAACGCGTTGGTCAAACACGCCGTCCAGCTGAGTATCCCTATCCCGGCCGCGCCGTTCACCTCAAGCCTGTTCTGAGCGAGCGGCCGCAAGCACACGACCGCGCGCGGTGACGCGGGCCACCCCATTCGGGTGACGGCTCGCGCCACCGGACCGTTGGACGCAGCCGCAGCGGGAAGGACATGGATCCAAAGACGTACCCGCTCGGCTCGGGATCCGGGCCACACCGTTCCGGGCCGCCCATGACACCACTGGACGCAGATGCGGACACAGCTTCGACAGGCAGTCGGCGAAAACGAGTTCGCGAGCTGGATCGAGCCGATCGAGCTGGTCGCGATCGTACCCGTCACGTTCCCTGCCTCACATCACCGGGCGGATGTCCAGGTCGAGGTCCCGCTCCAGCTCGCGCAACCGGCGGATTCCCGGCATCTTGGAGACCTCGTCCGTGATCAACGTGTCGAGCGCGCACGCCAAGAAGCACGCCGCCCCCAGCGATGTGTTCCAGTTGCACGCCGCCTGCGAGAGCATCGACCCGGTCGAGGGAACCACGTAGCCGCGACCGCCGAGACGCCGAAGAAGATGCATCCGAGCAGGTTCACCGCCGGCTGCCACCATCCCGCGCCGCCGCGCACCGGCAGCCAACCATGCCAGGCGCGGCGTGGGGAGGCGCGGTAGGCGATCGCGCCTGAGACGAGGAAGCAGATCGACCCGCGCCAGTCGGGCCGCCATACGAGCTTGTACTCCGAGCTCGTCAGGGCGGTGTGCATCGCCTGGTAGGTCGTGACGTTGAAGAACAGCGTCCCTGCGGATTGGATGATCGCCGCCCACCACGCCGGCCGCCCACCCCCGGGTGACTGGCGAGCCGGCCAGGCAAGCCAACTCTGGAGGGCCCCGCCGGCGGTGAACAGGATCGACCCGACCAAGAACGTGACCGCGTCAGCCGTGTCGCCAACCAGGTTGGCGTAGCCCGGAAACGGGCCGATCAGAAAGCACGTCGACCCCAGGGCAAAGCAGAGCGCCATCCAGCGCCGGCGAGTCACGTCTCAGCACTTGCGT
>DASPPG010000126.1:0-72460 GCA_035625625.1 Solirubrobacteraceae bacterium | reverse complement strand
CGCGGTGTGGGTGGTCGTGATGGTTGAAGTCGTATCGGTCGCGCTGATGGTTGCGGTTCCGACGGTGGTGGAGCTCGTGATGGTGGCGGTGTAGACGCCGCCACCCATGTCCATCACCGTCCCCACCGTCTCGCCGAGGTTGGGGGTAGACGTAAATGCGACCGTGTCTCCGGCGACCCCCGCTCCCGTGCTGTCGTCAACGGTGGCAGTGGCGGTCGTGGTGGAGGTCCCGTTGGCGATAATCGAGGTCGGGTTCAGCGACACGGTGAGCGTCACGCCTGTGCCTGCTGCCTGGGCCGTCCCAGGCAGCAGGCACAGGCCAATAGTCCCTGCAAGGAGACAGAACCTCAGAACCTTACGGCGAACCACCATTACGACCTCACGTCTCGATCCAACCTTGAAGCCACCTCAGGTCTTGATGTTCAGCGTCCCGCGCGTGACCTTCGGTGCTCCCTTGGGCTGCTTGGTCGAGATCGTCAGCGCACCGTGCAGCGTGCGGGGCTTCCCGGACGTTGCCGCCGCCACGGCTTTCTTCGGGAGCTTGACCGTGATCCTGGCGGTCTTGGTCGCCTTGATCTTGAACGAGTCGGTGACCTTCTTGCCCATCACCTTGAGCGTGAACGAACCGGTGCAGAAGTGGTTCTTGGCCGCCTTCCCGTTCTTCGCCTCGCACTTGAGGGAGACGGTCGCCGTGCCGGCCTTCATTGACACGGTCTTCGGAGCCACCTGGACCGCCTCGTAGTAGAGCTTGGGCTTGCTCTGCGCAGTCGGGGCGGGAGGGTTCGGGTTTCCGCCGCTCGCCAGAGTGCCACCCGGGGCGGGACCCGTCGGCGGAGTCAGCACGACGGGGTTAGTCGGTTCAGCCGGCCACGTGGCCAGCGCCGTGTAGGTGCTGGTCCCCGTCGAGGCCTCGGTCCATCCGGACTGAGTACCCGCGTAGGGGCTGCCGACGTTCTCGACCCCCGTCAACGGGATCTCGATCCCCGCCCCGTTGTTGCTGACGACCACGGTATTGCCCTCGATGTAGCCGCTGACCGCTGTGCTGCTCGCCCATGCCGACTGCTCCGCAAGCAGGGCGGCGATCTGCTGCTCGGTCAGCTGCTCAATCGGAGCCGTGGAATTGAAGTACTCGCGGTACTGCGCGAGCAGCGGATCGAGCACCTGATAGAGCGTCCCATCTCCCGTCGTCGTGGGATTACCCGTCCCGGCGGGCTCATCGGGCCCGCCGCCGGGCTCCGGCGTATAGCTGGCCGGCGGGAGGTCGGTCCCCGGCGTTTCGGATGCGGCGGGCGGTGTCCCCATGATGTTGGTCTGGTGGACATAGCTCGGCCGTGGATCGTTGTTCATCAGGAACGCGAACATGCCCGAGACGACCTGATCGACCACGTTCGACCAGGTGCAGGTCCCGGTTGGGCAGACCGCTGTGTCCGGAGTGCTGCCGTTGGAGCCGTAGATCGACTGGTACTCGTTGAGCTCCTGATAGTCGGTCGAAGCGTTGTAGTAGATGTTGACCGGGTGGCGCGGGACGACCTGCGCCGAGGTGCCTGGCACTACGAACGTGGAGTCCGCCGGGTATTCGGCGCCGGTGTAGCTGACCCCGATGCCGAACTCGTCATTCGCGGGGTCGGGGTACGGCTTTGAGCCGTCGTCGCCGACCGCGGTGATTCCGACCGCCGCGAGCGCCGGGCCGAACCATTCGTTCTGCTCCCACGGCGACTCGACCGCGTTCTCGGTCGTCGGCGGGGTCGGGCAGCTGGTCGCGCAGGCCGCTGTCGTACCCGTGTCAGGAAACGTCTCTTCGGGCTCGCCGCCGTTGGTGACATCACTGGTCGAGGTCGGATTGTTGGTGTCGGCCGAGGTCGGATCGAACGGGGTCGAGACCGCTCCAATCTCTCCGGTGGTCGAGCCTGTGGCCGGGGCCAACTGCGTCCAGGTAAAGGGCCCGGCAGCAGTCGTAGCGTTGTAGCCGCGGTAGATCACATAGTCCGCGGCATGGCAGATATCCTGCCAGGTGAGGCTTACCGACCCGTCGGCGGGAACCTCCGTCGGCACGGCAACGACATCCGCCGAGGACTGGCCCGCCGTCGACGAGTTCACGAACTGGTCGCTCACCGCGTACTCGTAGTAGCCCGCGGGTAGGGTCCCGCTGCTGGCGGCCCCAGCGGTCGCGGCATCGAGGATCGGGGGATCGACCGTGGCAGGGTTTCCCGGCACCAGATTCGCGAACCCCGAGTGGTTGCCTGGGACGAACACGTGCGGGTCCTCCGCACCCAGTGCGGTCGTGCCCGTGTTGTCCTCCGTCAGGCCGAGACCACCGGTCCCCCCCGAGCCGGTCTCCGCGGCCATGTCACTGTTCTCGTTCAGCTCCGCCTCGATGTAGTTCTGAGTCGCGCAGCCGACGTCCAGGTAGGGGGTGTCGTAGGTGTGGCTGATCCAGCCGAACGAATTCGCGTACGACTTTCCGGCGCCCCCGTTGCCTGGCCCGCAGTTCGACGAGCATGTGGCCTGGAACGCCGCGAGGAGCGGATCTGAGCCGCCGTTGTCAGCCTGGTAGGCGGCGGTGCCGCCCATGTTGAACAGCTGGTCCATCCGGAAGTTGTTGTTGGCCTCCCACGTGCTCGCGGTGGCAACGTCCCCGGTGTTCATCCGGAGGTCGTCGGCCTCGTTGTAGTCGATCGAGCCGGGGGTCGTCGTCGCGTCCCAGGCGTCGTCAGGCGTGAACGTGTCGTCGATGTCCATCTCGAGGTAGTTGCGCTGGTCCCCGAAGAAGGTGTTGCGGGTCACCCAGTCGAGCTCTCCGTGACGGAGCAGCTCGCTCTGGAGGTAGTACTGGTTCTCGTTGAACGTCTGATACATCGTCTGGCGGCCGTCGGAACTGGTGAAGATTCCCAGCAGCGAGGTGCCGCCAGGACCGGAGATCAGCGTGTCGACGCTCTCGCCTGGGGCCGGCGACGGGGTCGCCTCGTAGGCCCAGGTCGATTGGGTCGGATCGAGCGACACCTGATTCAGGTAGGGAAACACCGTGGTTCCATCGGCTGTCAACGTCAGCGCGGTGGTGGGTGCCAGAACCCCGCCGCCGACGGGGTTGGGCGCGCTGAGCCCGTAGTCGCTGCTGGGCACGGCGTATGCGGTCACCTGGCGAACCGAGAACTGGTGCTCGAAGGTCTGCAGCGTGTCCCACTGAGCGGTGGTCATGCCCTCCGTGCCGGAGGTCGCGACGACGACGCCCTCGTAGTTGGAGACTTGCGTCCCGTCCGGAAGAGTGCTTGACAGCGCCGGAAGCGCCACGCTTCCGGGGCTGGCGTCGCTGGTCACCATGGTCTGGTACTGCACCCCTTCACGGGTGAGCGTGTTGACCCAATCTCCGTAGGCGATCCCGCTCGGGGTGGTCGCGTCGGTGCTGTCCGTGATCAGCAGGATCCTCATTCCGATTTGCTGCGCAACCGGCGCGGCGGACGCAGATGGAGTCGCGTCCCCGAACACTCGAGTGACTCCAAACAGCGCGAGAATGGCTGTGACCACAAATGCCGCCGCCCAGGGCAGTCCAAAGAACCGTTTCATCCGTAGCTCTCGTTCGTGCGTGGTTTTAGCGAGCGGACAAGCACCGACACACCGGCCCTGTGCGGACCCTCGCGCCCCTATTCAGGCCAGGAGTCTGTTGCGGGGAGAGCGCTTCGCCAATGGGCTTCCTCGGCCTTCCTGCGTTCAGACTTGAACGCTTTGGCCGCATGGGACTTACGAGGTGCTAGCGTTTACGCGAGGACCGGAACAGCGGCGTTCCCTCAGGGGGCAACCGGGGGCAGACGCTGCGGAGGGCGATTATGAGCAACGGAGCGAGTTCAGACGAGAACGAGCTGGCGACGAGTGGGCCGACGGTGCTGCTCGCCGACGGTCAGGTGCCGACTCGCACCGGGATCAAGCGCGCGATTGAGCCTCACGGGCTTCGGGTTGTGGCCGAGGCGTCCAACGCCGAGGAGGCCGTGAGGATGGCGGCGGCGAAGCGACCGGACATATGCGTCATCTCGGTCACGCTCGCCGGCAATGGGCTCGACGCAGCACGCCAGATCAAGCACGCGGTCCCGACGACGAAGATCGTGATGATGGCCGGTGCGGCGCGCGACGAGGACATGCTCGGAGCCCTTCGAGCGGGTGCGGACGGCTACCTTCTGCTGAGCACGCCGGCCAGCCGTCTCCCGCACGCGATCTTGGGCGTGATGCACGGTGAGGCGGCGTTGCCCCGAACGATGACGGCGCGGCTCATCCTCGAGTTCCGGGAGAGGGGCACGAGGCGTCGCCTGGTCCTGCCAAAGTCGGGTCGTGAGGTCGAGCTCACGGCGCGTGAGGCCGAGGTCCTTGATCGACTACGAAGGCGCGAGCCGACGGCTGAGATCGCCACGCGCCTGGGCATCTCGGAGGTGACCGTCCGCCGGCATACGGCCTCGGTGTTGCAGAAGCTGGGAACGCCAAATCGCCGCAGCGCGATCGAGATGCTCGAGGCCGAAGAGGAACTGGCGCCCGAGAGTTTCAACGGGCGCTGATCGGATCTATCCGACAGGCGCGCGCTCGAACACGCTCGTTCCGGGCGGTACTGAGAGCCACCCCGACCGGCCCCAGCCGTAGTCCTCGCCGAAAAGCGCGCCGGTCAGTGGGAGCTCGAGCGTCGTGCCCGCATGATTATGAATCGTGATCCCGTCGCCTTCGAGGTAGGCCAGGACTAGTGCGCGCGCCGAGGCCTGACGCCATGCCTCCAGGCGCAGCAGACAGCGGCCGATTTCGGCCAGCGTGGGCTGGACGATGGCCGTCGACGGGCGGATCAGGCTGTGGTAGAGATCGAGCACCGCATCGATCAACTCACACAGGAGGCTCGAGCCCGAGGCCTGTTGATTGGTTCGGTTCTCGATCAGGTTGCTCTGGTGGAAGAAATGCGGGCGCGGATCATTTCCAAGCACTTTGGTGAGCATCCGGCGCGCTTCGCTCGACGCGACCTCCGGCCAGGACCGGGCAGCCGAATGGCCTGTCGAGCGAAGCCGATCCAGCAACTGTTCCGGAGTCGCAACGTCGTGTGCCAGGGCGGTGGGATAGCGCGGGATCGCCAACGCGCCGCCGGTTAGGAATGGCTCTCCCGCGGGCACCTCGGGGGCATCTGCTGAGGAGCCGGCCGGGTAAGGGCGTGATGCATCACAGGCCAGGAAATGGATCTTCCGGGCAGCGAGCGCAGGCGCAAGGTTCGGGTTCTCGTTGCGCGGCGGGGCTGCGGCGAGATTGGCGAGCCCGGTGTGCTCGCCGGTGATCAGCACGTGCGGCTCGAACTCGATGCCATGCCGTGAAGCCCAGGTCAGGTTCTGCTCGATCTCCTGCTCGATCGTCGGCCGTGTCGCCTGATCCAGGTTCTGGTGCTCAAAGGTGTGATTGATCCAGCCAAAGGCGTCCTGGTCGGCCAACAGCGCCGTCAGCAGGGGATCTTCGTCGGTGCCGCGCTCCGCGACGTACCGTCGGCTCCCAGCTCCGTTGCAAGCGAGGTCGAGCCGGATCCCACGTGATCTCGACCAGCGAGCCGTTCGGGCCGCATCTTCGGGGCCCATCCGAAGCAGTCGGTCGCTGTCGGTTGCGGTCACGTGCCGCTCGGGGTCCCAGCTGTGGTTGGGGAGCAGGACATCGTCGACTTGCAGCGTGAGGTAATTGCGTTGGTACCCGAGGAAGATCCCTCGGGTGAGCCACGAAAGCAGGCCCTGACGGAGTAGCTGCCCGTGCAGGTGTCCGCTGTTGGAGTCAAACGTCTGCACCATCCGCTCGCGCCCCGCGTCGCGATGGACCCCGAGCAGGCTGGAGCCGTCCGGTCCAACCACCAGCGTCTCGAAGCACTGACCGGGATCCGGCCGCGCGAGATAGCCCCAGGTGCCGACATCGATCGGCACCGAACCCACCAAATACGGAAACACCTCGTGCCCGCGCGCCGTCAGGGACCCGGTCAGGCCGTCCAGCCTCCCGGCCCAGATGGGCGACCCGAGACCGCACCGCGGCCCGGGATACGCGTAAGCCGTTAGCTCCCGGACGCCGAGTTCACGCTGGACGCGGTCAAGGGTGGCACGCTCGTCATCGTCCAGCGCGAGATCGATCAGCCCGTCCTTGGCAAGGATCAGCGCCTGGTAGCAGACCGTCCCGGACGGGTCGATGATTCTCAGCGGGGAATCTCGGTGGGCCAGCGCGATCGCATCAAACGGTATGCCCGCCCGGGCCAGCGATACCTTCCAGGCCTCGTAGCCAGGCTCACGTCCGGTTTCGCCAAGCAGCAGGATCCGCATCTGGGTGCGTCCCTGAGCGAGGTTCCATTGACGCTGGACCACAACGGCTCGGGACATTACACAGGCTTATAGAGCCGCATTACCGGCAGAGTTCACACCATGAACGTAATTCCGGCTCATTGGGCTATTGGCGAGGTCACCGGGCGACTACACAATGTCGGATCGTGTGGGCCGGACATGATGCGCATTCAGCCGCGGGCGCGGGAGAAAGGCAGGCCGCTGATCCATTTCAGCGGAGCCACCGCCTGGAGTTGACGCGCCGGTTCGTGCAGCGCGAACAGATTGGCGTTCGCGCGCCGGCCTCCCCGCAGCCGGTTGCGCAAGACAGGGGACCGGTGGAGCCCTCCGTGGCTTACCGAAGGCGGCCCCGCGTCCTGCTGATTACCGAGGGCACGTATCCATACGTGGTCGGGGGCGTGAGCTCATGGTGTCACGCTCTTCTCAGCGGCCTACAGGGCGTCGACTGGGAAGTGCTACCGATCCTGGCGGGACGCAAGCACCAACGACCGACCGTCAAGCCGCCGGCCAACGTGAGCCTCCTGCGACCGATCGACCTGTGGTCCGAGGGACACCCTCGGCGCCGGCTGCGCAGCCAGCGCGTCACAGACCGGGGCTCGCTGCCCGCGCAGCTGTTGCGAGGCCTGATGCCATGGGAGGGCGATCTCGCCGGCCTCACGGCCGCGCTGGTTCGCTGCCGGCGCAGCCCGGAGTCGATCAGGCCCGAGTTCCGCGGCCGGGACAGCTGGGAGACGTTCGTCGCAGAACTGGAGCGACTGCTGCTGGAAAGCCACCGCGATTCTGCACCGGCGCCGATCTACGACGCGATCGAGGCCGCCAGGCTGTATCAGGCGCTGTACTGGGTGGCTCGAACGGCTGCGGTACCGACACCACCGTGTGACCTGCTTCACGTCACCGCGGCAGGCTGGGCAGGGATTCCAGCGATCATCCACAAGGCCCTCTACGGCACACCGCTGCTCCTCACCGAGCACGGCGTCTATGTTCGCGAGGCGTATCTGGCCTCAGTCCGCGAGGCTGCCGCGAGGCCAGGTCACGGGCACATCTCGCCGAGGCTCGCGCTCGGGATGACGCGTGCTGTCTACGCCGCTGCCGACATGATCGCGCCGGTGACCGACGCGAACGCCGACTGGGAGCGAGGTCTTGGCGTCAACCCGGCCAAGATTCGGGTGATTCCCAACGGGATTGAGCCACCGAAGGGGTGGACGGCTCCCCCCAACGTCCAGAAGGTGATCACGCTGGGGCGATTGGACCCGCTCAAGGACGTGCAGACGATGCTGCTCGTCGCCCGTGAGGTGACGAGCCAATTGCCCGAGGCACGCTTCGAATGTTGGGGCCCCCCAGTTCTCGGTCAGGAGATGTACGCCGAGGCGTGCATGGTCATGCACCGCCAGATGGGGCTGGGTGACCGGTTCCGCTTTATGGGCGGCACCAGGAATCCGACCGGTGCGATCCGGAGCGGCGATCTCGTGCTGATGACGAGCATCTCGGAGGCGATGCCGATGACGCTGCTCGAGGCGATGGGGCAGGCTCGCCCGATCGTTGCCACGAGCGTCGGCGGTGTCCCAGCGGTCATCCGTGGCTGCGGTCTGATCGCCCCTCCGGGTGATGTACACGAGCTGGCGACGGCGGTGATCACCCTGCTGCGCAACCCCGCGCTCGGAGCACGCCTAGGCCGGCGCGGATACGAGAGGGTGCATCGAAATTACACGCTGTCGCGCTGCCTTGGTGCCTATGACCAACTGATACACGAGCTTTCCGGCACGGTGACCGCATGAGCTCGGCGAACGGGGAGGCGCGTGAGCTGGGTGAGCTGAGCCCCGCGACCCCGTCTTCGGACGCGAGGGACGCTCATGCCGCGGCGGTGCTGGATGCTCGCCTCGGACGTGAGGCACGTGACGTACTGGAAGCGGCCGTCGTGCTCGAGGCCTGGACAGGGCGCCCTGCTCGAGGCGCCATGACCGCGGCGCGACGCCTGGTCAAGCTCGACGGTCCCAGTCCGCACGCCATCGGCGACCTCGACCCCTTCGACGACGCGAGCCACCACAGCGTCCTGGCCGAGGGGGTCGCTCTGGTGTTGCTGATCCTGTCTGTGGCCGCCTGGGCGACCCCGATTCGCAGGCAGCTCGGCCCGACGGTGCTGTCGACGGCCATTCGGGTATCGCTGCCGATCGCCGTCGCTCTCCAATGGGGACTGCGAAGCCGGTACCTGAGCCGGCCGGAAGGGCTGGAGTGCCTTGCACGCGACGGCGTGTCCGTCCTAGTGTGGTGCCTGCTCCTATTCGACCTGCCGCTACTCTTCATGCGCCCATGGGGGCCGGTCGCCGCGATGCTTGTACCGGTGTGGGTCGGAGGAACCGTCATCACGATGCGGGGATGGGGCCTGCTGTACGCAGGGGTGCTGGTGGTCGGCACGATCGCGATGGAGGTCGCCGTGGATGCCTATGTCGTGCTCGGCTCCCTCGCGGGAATCACGCTGCTGCTATGCGCGGCGGCAGTGGGATCGGTGACGGCCCGGACGGATTTGCGCGCCGGCTCCATGCGCCGGGCGGCGCTGGCAGGGTTGATCGGCGGCCTGATCGGCGCCTTGCTCGTATCGGATCCAAGCCTCGGCTGGGGCGTGCACGGCCTTCATCCGTCGATCGCCCTGCTTCCCTCCGCGATCGGTAGCTTCTGGGGCGGGTATTACCTGTGGAACTTCTACGACGCCGTTCCACGTGGCCTCCGGGGCGTGCCGCTGAGAGGAGCCAGCCGCATCGCCCTGTCAGACCCCGCGATGTCGATCTTCCTCGGCGGGATCGCCAGGCTGCTGGGTGCGACATTCGTGCTGTCTGCGATCGTGGTCGCGCTGGGGCACTGGACGCACGGCACCGACGAGTGGAGCGTGTTCGTGGCGTTTGGGCTGGTGGGCCTGCTGACGCTGCTGGTAGGTCTACTGGAGGCGTTCGCGCTTCATCGCGCGGCCCTGATCGCGACCGCCCTCGCCCTGGCGACCGAGCTACTGCTGCGCGGTTCGGTTCATATACACGTGTCCGGCGGGGCGCTCGTCGCGGGGGCGGCAGTCGGCGTTATGTTGGCTCTGCCGGTACTGCTGGTTCGGCTGGCGCGATCCGGCGGAGTGCTCGCCACGACGCTTTGGATCCAGTAGTTCAAGGCGTTGAACGCTATGTGCACGAGGTGACCCATACACCACGCCGCGCCGAACGGTCAAAGTGGTAGGACAGGTCGAAGAGCTAGGCGTGAGCTGCTCGATTGACTCCTGTTGAGAACCGGTCAGACCCGGAAGAGAACGGAATTCACATCGTGTCCAAGTCATCTGCTGGAAGCAACTCTAGGGACAGCCACCTCGTAGTTGAAATCGCGCAGGCCGATCCCGCCGGGTCCGAGCAGCCGGGGCCGCAAACGGTGGCGCGGCTCGAGACGGAGCCGTTCCAGGGGTACAAGCGCAGGCTCGAGCGCGCCCGTGGACTGATCGAGGAGCAGCAGTTCTCCAATTCCGTTGATCAGGTGGACGATCTTCGGTTGCAGGTGATGCTGCTTCAGGAGGAGAACGCCCGCCTGAAGGCGGCCCGCCACAAGCCGGCGGATCCCGGGACATTGATCGAAGAGGTCAGGACGCTCGCCGCGTCGAGTCCGGTGAACGAGTTGCTCGACGAAACCTGGAGCCTGCTTGCAGAATGCCTGGCGCTGCGCGAAGGACTCGACCGCGCGTGTATCGAAATCCAGGCCGCGATGACCTCCGTACGTGAGAGGCTCAGCACGCTCGGAGTGAAGATCGAGATCGGCGCACCGGATGAAGTCCGCACCCAGGACGAGGACAACACGTCGCTCTCAGCCTGATCTTCGACGGCGAGGCGCCGATCTCGACGAGCGTGTCAATGACGCGCTCAGCGACCTAAGCGCCTACGCGTTGCGGCTGGACATCGAATGCCATCGTCTGGATGCGCGCTTCGACGAACTGACCGACCAGGAATCCTCGGCGGCGGAACGACGGGCCCTCGTGCGCGAGCGCGCCGAGATCGCCGAGGAGATCAGTGCGTTTCGTCGAATCATCGTGGCGCTCCAGGAGCAGTTCCCTCAGAGCTAGGCCGAAGTTCCCCCACCGGGAACTTCGGGCTAGGTAGCCGATCGATCAGGGCATGAACGCTGGATGGCTCTTTGATCCCATTGACGGTCCGCCTTGCCGGAGCGTTAATCAATTGCACACACGATAACGTGCTCAGTAAGGGGCTCGTGGGATGTGCGGGATAATCGGGTATGTCGGCAGACGACCCTGCGAAGGGTTACTGCTCGAAGGGTTGAGGAAGCTCGAGTATCGAGGGTATGACTCGGCTGGGCTGGCATGGCGCGCGGGCGAGGTAGCGCGCTGTGTCAAGACAGTCGGAAACCTCGACGTGCTCGAGGCGGCGCTCGCCGTTACCAACGGAATCGATCACGGCGCCATCACCGCTGTGGAAACCATCTCGGCGGGCATCGGTCACACCCGGTGGGCCACACATGGCGGAGTGACTGAAGAAAACGCCCATCCCCACGAGGATGCCAGCGGCCGTGTGAAAATCGTACTCAATGGGATCATCGAGAATCACCTCGAGTTGCGCGATCGTCTGAGCGCCGATCTGGTCCCGTTGCGCTCCGACACCGACGCCGAGGTTGTCGCTCACCTGATCGCGCTGAACTATGCCGGTGACCTGGCCGACGCGGTGCGGCGCTCGCTTACCGAGCTCCAGGGCCATTACGCGATCGTCGCGATGTGCGATGACGAGCCTGGAGTGCTGGTGGGGGTGAGACGAGAATGCCCGCTCGTGGTTGGGCTCGGAAGCGAGGAGCAGTTCATTGCCTCGTCGATCACCGCGTTTATCGCTCACACGCGGGAGGTCGCGGTGCTGGGGGACGACGAGATCGCCGTGCTGCGACCCGGGGAGGTTCTGGTCTTCGACGTCAAGGGGCTACCTCATCGCCCGGCGTCGACCGAGGTCGAGTGGGACGAGGATCGCTGCGAGAAGGACGGGTACGAGACGTTCATGCTCAAGGAGATCCACGAGCAGGGGACCGCCGTAAGAGACACGCTTTCGCAATGGCGCGCCAACGTTGAGCGTAATGCGTGCGGCGGACTCGCTCCTGATCGCCTGCGTAGGGCGAGGCGGATCATCTTGGTCGCCTGCGGGACCTCCTACCACGCAGGTCTGGCTGCACGGAACGCGATCGAGCGATGGGCGCGAATCCCAGTCGAGGTCGAGGTGGCATCCGAGTTTCGCTATCGCGAGCCGATCGTGGAACCGGATGCGCTCGTGCTGGGCATCTCCCAGTCCGGTGAGACGGCTGACACGCTGGCTGCGATGCGGTTGGCCAGAGCACAAGGGGCGACGGTGTTGGCAGTGACGAACGCGCCGGCGAGCGCGGCCACGCGCGAGGCCGACGGGGTGCTGTTCACACGAGCCGGCCTTGAGATCGGGGTGGCTGCGACCAAGACATTCGTGGCTCAGGTGGTGCTGATGTATGAGCTTGCGATCCGCCTGGCCGGTGTCACGGGTGCACAACCGGAGACGACGCTTGCCGAACTGCAGGGGATGCTCGAGCGCCTACCCGGCCTGGTCGATCACGTCGTCGAATCCGTCGACCAGCCGGTCCGCGAAATTGCCGAGCGCCTGGCCCTGAGTTCGTTCTTCCTTTACCTCGGGCGCCTCTCGAGTCTCCCGATTGCGCTCGAGGGTGCATTGAAGCTGAAGGAAATTTCCTACATCCCCACTGATGCCTACGCGGCGGGCGAGATGAAGCACGGGCCAATTGCCCTGCTCGGTCCCGACACGCCCGTCGTGTGCGTCGCCACGGATCGGCGCGTCCTCCCCAAGCTACTATCGAACCTCTCTGAGGTCCGGGCTCGGGGGGCCCGAGTGCTCGCGATCGCGAGCGAGGGATGCAAGGAAGTCGCGGAACACGCCGAGCAGGTGATCTATATCCCGGACACCGATCCGTTACTGCAGGTTGTACTCGGCGTGATCCCCCTGCAGCTGTTCGCATATCACATCGCCCGCGCTCGCGGGCGCAACGTCGACCAGCCGCGCAACCTTGCCAAGACAGTCACCGTCGAATAGAGCGATCGTCATACTCGGTGGTGGCCGTGGCCTCGTATCGGTGCTGCGGGCGCTGCGAGACCACGGCGGCGACCTGACCGTGGTCGTCAGCATCGCGTATGACCAGGGCCAAGACACTCATGCTCCAGCACCCCCCACTGGTCGGAGCATGGAGGATCTGCGTCGCTCGCTCGAGTCGCTCAGCTGCGAAGAGGGAGCGCTGGTACGCGCCATCAGACGACCCCTGACGATCGAACGGCTCGGAAAGCAGCCGCTGGGGAACCTGGTGATCGCTTCCGTGGCCTCGGCATTTGGGGACTATGAGGCGGCGAGCAGATGGCTCGGAGAACAGCTCGGCATCTCGGGGGCCGTACTGCCCGCCACGACTGAGCCGGTGCCGCGCGAGGTCAAGACGGTGGAGGACTCGCCCATTGCACCCGGACCCAAGTCTGGTGAAGGAGCCAAACGCGTGAGCTTCGCCTCCGATCGGATCGAGGCCCCAGCGGCCACGGTCGACGCGATCGATAAAGCGGATTGGGTGCTGCTGGCTCCGGGTTCGCTTTACCGAAGCCTCCTATCCGCTGCTGCGGTTCCCGACCTGACTGCTGCCTTGACACGCACCCGCGCGCGGGTGCTGTGGATCGCCAACCTTGAGCCTGCCTCGGGCGAGACGGCAAGCACCAGCGGCATCGATCATCTCCTTGCGCTTCGCCGACACGGGGTCAGGGCAGACGTCGTCCTCCATGACCCCTCGGCGACGCTCAAATTCGACGCATGTGCGCTGGAGGCATGGGGCGTTCAGTCCGCAACGCGAGACCTTCGCAGCAAGACCGACAGTTCGCTCCACGATCCCACCAAGCTGGGCGCGATCCTCGACGAGATGATCGCGTCGAGCGCGAAGGACGCTGTCCGCGGCTGAGGTCGCGAATCAGCCGCCGCCGCTGGCCGTTCCGGTCCCGCTCGAGGAGGCTGCCGTGGAGGCGGGTCCGGTTCCGCTAGACGGGGCTGAAGGTCCGTTCGAGGAGCCTCCGGTCCCGCTCGAGGAGGTCCCGGTTCCCCCCGTGCCACTCACGGGTGCAGGACCCGAGCTGCCACCAGAGGGCCGGCTAGGCTGCGGATTGCTCGGCGCCGGACTGGTCGGCACTACAGCGCGCGTACCCGAGGGCGAGCCGGTGCTCGCGCTGCCGCCGCCGCTCGCGACAAACGTCGGCGCGCTGCGGTAGGGAGCGGGCGCCGGCGCCACTGTGTGAGCCGGCGAGGAAGAGGCATGTCGCGGATGCAAGGTCTGCTTCGGCCGCGCGCTGTGGGCGACGCTGCGCTTGGGCGCGTGCGCAGCGGTTGTACGAACCGGGCGCAGAGCCGGGAGCACATGCGGGGGGGCCTCGCCGGCTGCCGTCACCGACGGGCGGTTCACGCTGTCGGCGATTGCCGCCGAGGTCACCGTGCGCTTCGGCGGCTTCATCGACGGCGAGTTGAACGCAAGCACGGCGACGACCGCGACTGCGGCCGGCACCAGGACGAGCGCTGCTCGGCGCGGCGTGACCCTTCGATGGTGAGCGAGACCTCGCTGCTCGCGGCTGCGCTCCGGGCGCCGACGCGTGGGGGTCTTGGCTCGCTCCACGTCGTGATCGGCTGGTGTCGCCGTCTCGCTTGCGTGTACCGGCGGTGAAAGCAGATCTGCGGTGGCCGCGGCGCTCAGCAGCATCGCGAGGTTGGCGGCAGCGTTGGGTTCGCCGCGCTCATCCGCGCGCTTGAACGCCGCCTCGGCAGCGGAGAGATCGCCGCGTTCCGCGAGCATGGCACCGAGATTGCAGGCGGCGGCCGCATGGCCGTGCTGATCGGCGAATCGGTACGCCCGTTCTGCGCCGGCGGAGTCACCGCGCTCCTCAAGGAGCACCCCGAGATTGAATGCACCGTTTGGTTCGCCGCGCTTCTGGGCACGGCGGTAGGCGGCCTCGGCGCCCTCGATGTCGCCGCGGCTCTCAAACAGCACGCCAAGGTTTACCGCCGCAGCCGGATGCCCCCGGGAGTCCGCGGTCCGGTAGGCCTGTTCGGCCGCGACCAGATCGCCGCGCTCCTCCATGAGGACGCCAAGGTTGAACCTGCTGACGGGGTCTGGGCGCTGATCCACCGCCCGAAACGCGCCCCTCGCCATTCGCCGCAAGCTCTCAGATTTGCTGAGCGATGACTTGATGAACCAATTGTAAAGCAGGCTGCCTAGATTTGGGACGTTTTTTGGCCTTTCGGCAAAGGATTTGCAGGGCGAACCTGCGCGCCACCTCCCGGCTCCAACCCCGTAGGTCATTGGGCTTCAGCGCATGCCGGCGCCTCGGGCCGGGATCGACGCACTGCCGGCGATCGTGCGCGGCTTGGCGGTGATCGTCTGCCGGTTGCTCGTGGGGGCCTGGCGGAGGTTCCGGTGCCGTCGCAGCGGCTGACTTCGTACTAGCAGTTGACCCGCACCGTCAGGGCCGAGCCGGTGCAGCGGTGATGGAAACGACACGGGCTTCCCGATCACGGAGGCTCAGGAATTTGCCTGTGAGACATCGGTTGCACAAAAGGTGCAATTCACTGGTAGCGAGAAGGTCTATCGGGGCTCTCGCCACGGTAACCGTCACCGACGCCAGCCGACAGGCAGCGAACACTCAGGCGCGTCGTGCAAAACATGCCATGTCGGGTGGCCGAGGCCGGCCGTGGCAGCTCGTGCACGTGGCGCATGCATCGCCTGCCACGGTTCGCGGAGGTGCGACGAATTGGCAGGCTATGCAGGTCATGTACGCAGATCACTGGCGTACGAGGCGAGGCGAGGCGAGGCGAGGCTGAGACGCGCGAGGGGAAGTCAGGCGCCACCGGCCGGCGCCGGCGGGCGGTCTTGAATCACCCTCACCCCGTCGCGGGGCGCCAGCGTGATGGCGCGGAACTGGACCTCGGCCGGCTTCGGGTCTGCGGCCCGCAGCGCCGCGCGCTCGAGCACGCGGTCCAGCACGACGCGCATCTCCATCAGGGCGAAGCTGGCGCCCAGGCAGCGGCGGGTGCCGCCGCCAAACGGGATCCAGGTGTAGGTGTCCGGCGGGTCGTCGACCAGGAAGCGCTCGGGCCTGAACGCGCCGGCGCCGGGATAGAGGTCCTCGCGGCGGTGGATGACGCGGATGGAGGGGTTGATCTCGACTCCGGGTGGGATCGTGTAGCTACCTACGCGGAAGGGCTCACCGCGCACGACCCGGCCGACACCGGGGATCACCGGCCGGAGTCGGAGCGTCTCCTTGACCACCGCGTCGAGGTAGCGCTCGTTACGCCCCAGCGCCTGGGCGTGGACGGCCGGCGCGTGCAGGAGCAGGTCGAAACACCAGGCCAGGCCGGTGGCGGTGGTCTCGTGGCCGGCGAGGAGGAGGGTCACGAGCTCGTCGCGCACCTCGGCGTCCGACAGCCGCCGGCCGTCCTCGTCCTCGGCCAGCAGCAGCGCGGAGAAGACGTCATCGGTTTGGGCGAGCGCTTCGTCGCCCAGCGCCCGCCGGCGCGTGATCTCGGGGTACAGGACCTCGTCGACGGCCCGCCGGGCGCCGGCGAACTGGTCGTCCAGCCGGGCCTGCCGACCGATCAGCATCGGCAGGGCCGCAAGCAGCGCCATCGACCGGGGCCGGGCCAGCGGCGCCACCATCGCCCGCAGGCGCCGGCGGAGCTCCTGCTCCTCGGCGCCGGGCTCGTAGCCGAACACCGCCTGCACGATCACGCGCAGGGTCAGCGACTGCATGGAGGGCAGCAGCGCGAACGGCTCGTTGACCGGCCACGAGTCGATCTCGAGGTCGGCCGACCGGAGCATGGCGTCGCCGAACGCCTGCATCCGCCGGCCATGGAAGGGCGGCAGCATCAGGCGCCGGTGGCGCAGGTGCTCGGCGCCGTCTAGCAGCAGGACCGAGCGCTCGCCGAGCACCGGCCCGAGCATGGCGTTGGCCTCGCCGGCGCGGAGCTGCTCGCCCGGGCCCTGGAAGAGTTGCTTGACCTCCGCCGGGTCGAACAGCATCACGAAGCCCTGGTCGAACACCGTGCGGAACGTGACCACGTTGCCGTAGCGCCGGCGGCACGCCTCGAGAAAGCGAGGCCCCGCGAGCATGAACCCGAAGGTCTGAAGGATCCGGGGTAGCCGCGGTCCCGGCGGCAGGCGAGGTTCGACTGCCGGGATCGGTACAGGAGAAGGAGAAGCCTGGTCGAGCGTCGCCATGTCCGTCAGCGATGGTCGCACAACCCTAACGTTGGCTCACGCCGAGCCAGGCAAACTTAGCCTCGGCGTGGATGCCGGCCACGCCCGCTGGCGCATGGAAGTTCCGGCACAGGGAGTCAGCAGCAGTTGCGAGACAACTTTCTTGTCTTCGGTAGCCCGCTGATCGGCGAGGCCGAGATCGCTGAGGTCGTGGACTCGCTGCGCTCGGGCTGGATCGGGACCGGGCCGAAGGTCCAGCGCTTCGAGCAGATGCTGTCCGCGTATCTCGGCGCGGCGGAGTGCCGCTGCGTGTCCTCGTGCACCGCGGCGCTGATTCTGTCGATGCGAGTGCTCGGGATCGGGCCCGGCGACGAGGTGCTGGTCCCGGCGATGACGTTCGTGGCGTCGGCGAACGCGGTCGAGCACGCCGGCGCGACCCCAGTGCTGGTCGACTCGGAGCCCGGGACCGCGCTGATCGACCTCGACCAGGCGCAGGCCGCGATCACCCCTCGGACCCGGGCGATCATGCCCGTCCACCTGGCCGGTCGCCCGGTCGACCTGGACCGCCTCGCGGGTCTGCGCGACGAGCACGGCCTCGAGGTCATCGAGGACGCCGCCCATGCGCTCGGCGCGGAGTGGCGTGGGCGCAAGATCGGCGCGTTCGGCAACCTGACCGCCTTCTCGTTCTACGTGACCAAGAACGTGACGACGATCGAGGGGGGCGCGCTGGTCACCGAGGACCCGGAGCTGGCCGCGCGGGTGGAGCGCCTCGCCCTGCACGGCCTCAGTTTGGGCGCGTGGCAGCGTTTCTCGGACGTCGGCTTCAAGCACTACGAGGTGGTCGAACCGGGTTTCAAGTTCAACATGACCGACGTTCAGGCCGCCCTCGGACTGCACCAGTTGCCGCTGCTAGATGGGTGGATCGAGCGCCGCGCGGAGCTGTGGGGCCGGTACGATGCGTTGCTGGCTGACCTGCCGGTCGAAACGCCACCGTCCGCCGATCCCCACACGACGCACGCGCGCCACCTGTACCAGGTGACGATTCAACCTGACGCAACCCTGTCCCGTGACCAGCTGCTCGACGGGCTCACCGCCCGCCGGATCGGGACCGGCGTGCACTACCGCGGCGTCCATCTGCATCCGTACTACCGCGACAAGTACGTCCTGGAGCCCGAGCGATTCCCGGTCGCCACCGCGATCTCCGAGCGGACGTTGAGCCTGCCGCTCGGCCCGAAGGTGAGCGAGGCCGACCAGGACGACGTGGCCGAGGCGCTGACGGAGCTGCTGGCGTGAGGCGCGCGCGATGAGCATCTCCGATTACTCCGCGCGCCCCGTCCCGCCCTGGCTACGTGATGCCGAGCGCACCCGGGCGATCCCCGCCGAGGTGTGGATCACAGGCGTGCTGGTGCTGATCGCCGCCGCCATCCGGATCATCGTCCTGAACAACCAGAGCTTCTGGCAGGACGAGGCGCTGACGGCCTACGAGGCGTCGCTGCCGCTCGGGGCGATGATCAACACGGTCGTCCACGTCGAGACGACCCCCCCGCTCTATTTCCTCGTCGTCTGGGTGTGGGCGCACGTGTTCGGGACGAGCGACGTGGCGTTGCGCACCCTTTCGATGCTGGCCGGCGTCGCGCTCGTCCCCATTGCGTACCTGTCCGGGCGGGATCTGGTGAACGCGCGGGCCGGTGTGGTGGCGGCGGCGTTGGTGACCTTCAATCCGTTTCTCATCTGGTACTCGCAGGAGGCACGCGCCTACATGCTGCTGGCGGCGCTGTCGGGCTTGTCGTTCCTATGGTTCGTCCGCGCTCGCCGGCAGCCGACCCGGCGAAACCTGGCCTGGTGGGCGGTCTGGTCCTCGCTGGCGCTGATGACTCACTTCTTCGCCGGGTTCCTGGTAGCGCCCGAGGCGCTGTGGCTGCTGTGGGTAGCGCGCACGCGCGTGACGGCGGTCGCGGTCGCGGCCGTCGCCGCAGTACAGGTGGCGATGCTGCCGTTCGCGCTCACCGACACGGGTCACGGTGTCGGGTGGATCGCCGAGACGCCGCGGCGCGTGCGGCTCGCCCAGGCCGTCGCGGAATGGGGAGTGAGCATCCTCTACCGCCGCACGACAGTGACGCGGAGCCTCCTCGCCGGGGTCGTCCTGCTCGTTCTCATCACGGTGCTGCTGGCGCTCCGCGGGGATCGTCGGGTCCGGCGAGGCGCGGCTGTGGCAGCGGTGATCGGCGGCTTCGTATGGGCGGCGCCGCTCGCGCTCGGCGTGCTCAGCCACAGCCATGACTACTTCCTTTCGCGCAACGTGATCCCGGCCGTCGTCCCGGTGGCGGTCCTGATCGCGGCAGCGTGCGTCGTGCCTCGTCTTCGCGTGCTCGGCGCGCTGCTCGCGGTGGTGCTGGTGGCGATGTTCTCCTACGCGACCATCCAGGTCCAGACCCACGCCTACCTCCAGCGACCCGACTGGCGAAGCGTCGCCCGGGCGCTCGGCCCGGCGCTCGTCCCTCGGGCGATCATCGCCGCCAACGGCGTCACCGCCGACCCGCTGAAGATCTACCTGCCACGCGTGAACTGGGTCCAGGCCCAGTCGCAGAGGGTCCTGGTCGACGAGGTGGACGTGGTGGGGGACCGGAAGCAGCTCCCGCTCCGGCCCGTGCGATTCGCGTTCCGCAACCTCCCGCCCGTCTGGTACACGCCGCACGGAGCGCCGACGCCGGCGCTGATCGGACCGCCGGGGGCGAAGCTCGTAGATCGGTTCATCGTCCGCAACTGGATCATCGGACGGTTCGTGCTCGATCACCCCCGGCGGATGAGCGTGAGGCAGCTGATCGCGCTGGCGCCCGGGTACTTCCACCGCACGCCGAACGCGATGCTCATCTTCTTCCAGAGGGCTGAGCGGTGAACGGAACGCCTGAGCTCAGCGTGGTCGTGCCGGTGTACGGGTGCGCGGAGTGCCTCCTCGCCCTCCACCGCCGCCTGACCGACAGCGTCAGCCAGATCACCGCCCGCTACGAGCTCGTGTTCGTCGACGACCGCAGCCGCGATGAGGGGTGGACCGTGCTCGGTCGCCTCGCCCGCGAGGACGAGCATGTGCGCGCCTATCGACTGAGCCGCAACTTCGGGCAGGACGCAGCGATCACCGCCGGCCTCAGCCTGGCGACCGGCCAGTGGGCGGTGGTGATGGACTGCGACCTTCAGGAGGCGCCCGAGGACATCCCGCGGCTGTGGGCGGCCGCCGGCGAGGGCTACGACATCGTGCGAACCACCCGCAGGGGATGGCGCCACTCGTGGTTCCGGCGCTCGACCAGCCGCCTTTACCGCCGCCTCACGCTTGAGACCGACGTGCGGCCGGACTACAGCAACCTGAGCCTGCTCTCACGGCGGGTGATCGATGCCTTCCTGCGCCTGCACGACCGCGACCGTGAGTTCATGATCGCGCTCGACTGGCTGGGGTTCGACTCCACCGCAATCGAGATCGAGCACCATGAACGCCACGCCGGGGAGAGTGGCTACACCCTCCAGCGCCTGGTTCGGGTGGCGCTCGACGGGATGTTCTTCCGCAGCACGGTCCTGCTCCGGCTCGTCGTCCTGCTCGGCTTCCTGATCGCGTTCGTCGGGATCGTGGTCGCGATCTTTGAGGTGGTCGACTACTTCGCCGAGCCCGAGAAGACCGTCCCGGGCTACACGAGCCTCGCCGTGCTGATCCTGGTCCTGGCCGGCTTCATCATCGTCAGCGTCGGCGTGGTCGGGCTGTACGTGGGCCGGATCTTCGAGCAGGTCAAGAACCGGCCGTTGTTTCTGATCGATCAGCAGGCGGAGGGGGCGCAGGCGCACGGCGCGCAGGCCGCTGCGCCGCCAGTACGTACACCATCTCCCGTCCGCCCGGAATCGGAAACGAGCGCAGGATCTGCTCGCGGTAGCGCGCCATCAGGGCCGCGAGCGACTCCTCAGTGAACCGATCGGCGTGCCCGCCGACGCCGGGATCGGCGGCGCGGCGGCCGAGCCGCGCGATCAGCGGGTTCTCGCTCGACGCCAGGTTGCGTACGGGCTCGGACACGATGACCTCCTCGCGGGCGACGGCCAGCATGCGGTCGAGGATTCGCTCGGGCTGGGGGAGGAAGTGGTAGAGGCTGGCCTGGAGGATCACCACATCGGCTTCGGGGAGCGATTCCAGATCGGCGGCCAGGTCGAGCCGGCGCGCGTCGACACCACGCCGGCGCAGACGCTCCACGAACCCGGCGTTGACGTCGATTCCGATGTAGCCGCCGACGCGCGCGCGCAGGTGGCGCAGGTACAGCGTCCCCGGTCCGCAGCAGAGCTCGAGCACCGAGGCGCCGGCGGGCACCTGCTCGGCCACGGCGCGCATCCGGGCCACGTAATGGCGGCCGTACAAGACGCGCATCAGCAGCTCGTAGCCGGCGGCGCTGCGGTAGATCAGGCTCGTACTCAAGCGTGCTGCTGGGCCGGCGCCTGCGAGGCGGCGGCCTTGCCGCCAAGGTCGGCCAGCGTGAGCTGATGGGCGGGCGGGCGGTCGAGCGCGACCCTGCCCGTGAGCTTCAGGTCGGGGTCGACGTGGACGAGCTCGCCGGGCTCGAGCAGCCGCCACCCGGCGTCCTCGTCCATCCGCTCTGAGGCCACGACGACGGCCGGTCGCGTGGCCAGGTCGCCGGAGCGAACGCGCACCGACCCGCGGGCGCTGGCGTGCTCGAGGTGGCGCGTGCCGGTGGGACCGCCGGCGGCCCGTTCGAGCACGTACAGCTCGTGCACGTCGGGGTAGCGGAGGGCCCACAGGTCGGACGGCGTGATCAGCACGACGTTGAGCGCGAACACGGGGAGGTTCTCCGCGATCCAGCGCGTGGCGCGGACGATGGCGGCGCCGACGTCGCCGTCGCGCTCGATCTCCCGGGTGACCAACGCGAAGTAGCGCTCGGAGTCGGTCTCGCCCTTCACCAGCGAAGCGGCGTCGCCCAGCTCGGGCTCGATCCGCTCGGGCTCGCCGATTACGCCGTTGTGGGCGAACAGGCGGCCGCGCTGCTCGAACGGGTGCGTGTTCTCGGGGCTGACTGCCCCGGTCGAGGCGTAGCGGACGTGGGCGACGAACGTGCGCGAGGTGATCTCGCGCGCCTCCTGGGCGAACGCATGGTCCTCGTAGGCGGCGATCGGCTGCTTGAAGACCTCTGGGCGCCCGTCCGTGTCGAACGCGCCGAGGCCGGTCCCGTCGGGCTCGCGGCGGCTCTGCTGGGCGAGCGAGTCGGGCGCCTCTAGCAGCCAGAAGGTGGCGCGGACCGGCTCGCGCCCACCGCTCATTCCGAACAGTCGGCACATAGGTGCCGACGTTAGCCTAAGGCGCCGCCGTCAGGCGCCGGCGACAGACTTTGTGCGCTGCCGCCTGCGCGCACAGTTCGCTCGATGGCGACCCGGCCGGGCAGGCGCGCACTGTCAAAGTAATTTCAAGATCGTGCCCTATCGTGGTCGCAGGACACGAGAAAGGGATGTCGTCATGAAGTTTCTGCGCACGGTCTCAACCCAGCGTCTGCTGGCGATCATCGCCGGCGTCGTCATCGCCGTCGCCGGCGGCACCGCCATCGCCGTGGCCGCGTCCAACGGGGGTCCGAAGCCGCCGCGCGAGTCGCTCGCGACGGCGCTCCATCAGGCGGCCAGCGCCCCCGCGGTCACCGGGATCACCGCACGGATCAAGTTCACCAACAACCTGATCAATACCTCCGACATCCAGGGCACGGATCCGATCCTGAACGGCGCCACCGGGCGCCTGTGGATGTCCAACGACGGCCGCCTGCGGCTCGAGCTCCAGGGCGACAACGGCGACGCCCAGGTCGTCGTCAACAACGGCTCGTTCTCGATCTACGACCCGATGACCAACACCGTCTACAAGGGAACCCTGCCTCAGCAGAGCGGGAGCTCCTCCTCGAAGAGCTCGCAGGGCGAGGCGATCCCCACGGTGGCGCAGATTCAAAGCGACATCAACCAACTCGCCCAGCACTGGAACCTTGTCGGCCCGACGCCGCGCAACGTGGCCGGTCAGCCCGCCTACAAGATCCAGATCTCCCCGAAGCACGACGGCGGACTGCTGGGCCAGGTCCAGCTCGCCTGGGACGCCGCGCGCGGCATCCCGCTCGGGATCGCGATCTACTCGACCTCGAGCTCGAGCCCGGTGCTCGAGCTGAAGGCCACGAGCATCTCCTATGGGTCGGTCCCGGTCAGTGACTTCAAGGTCTCGCCGCCGGCCGGCGCGAAGGTGGTGCGGATCGCCTCGACCGCGACCTCCGGCACCGCCGCCGCCGCTGCCGGTATGCACGCTCACAAGGCTGGCAAGGCCCACAAGGCCCACACCGACATCACCGGTGCGGCCGCGGTCCAGGCCCATCTGCCGTTCACGCTCGCCGCGCCGGGCACGCTCGACGGCGTCCAGCAGCAGTCGGTGCAGCTGCTTGACTGGGGCGGCAGCCCGGCCGCGCTGGTCACCTACGGACAGGGCCTCGGCGGGATCGCGGTGATCGAGCAGAGCGCTTCCGGCCAGTCGACCTCGTCCTCCTCCTCCTCCTCCTCCTCCTCCTCGTCTCAAGGCGGCAACGGTCAGGGGCTCAGCCTCCCGACCGTGTCGATCAACGGCGCCTCCGGGACGGAACTGGACACCGCGCTCGGCACGGTGATCACCTTCTCGTCCGGCGGTGTGCACTACACCGTGCTCGGGTCGGTGCCGCCGACGGCCGCGGAGGCGGCAGCTAAGGCGCTGGCGCCCTGAACATGACCGGATCGGTTCCGCCCCCGGTCGAGGTCCGGGGGCTCGTCAAGCTCTACGGGGAACTGACTGCCGTCGCCGGCGTGGATCTCACGGTCCACGCCGGCGACGTGTACGGCTACCTGGGCCCGAACGGGGCCGGCAAGACGACCTGCCTGCGGATGATGCTGGGACTAATCCGGCCCACCGAAGGGACCGTCCGGCTGTTCGGCCGCGATCCGCTCGAGACGGTCCAGGCGCTCGACGACGTGGCCGGGTTCGTGGAGGCCCCCACCTTCTATCCGTATATGAGCGGCCGGCGCAACCTCGAGCTGCTGGCCGCGTTCGACGGTGACGACGCGAGCGACCGGATCGACCACGCGCTCGAGACCGTCGAGCTCTCCGACCGCGCCAAGGACCGGGTCGGCGGCTACTCCCACGGCATGCGCCAGCGGCTCGGGATCGCCGCGGCCCTGCTGCGCGACCCCAAGCTGCTGCTGCTCGACGAGCCCGCGACCGGGCTCGACCCCGCCGGGATGCGCGACATGCGTCTCTTGATCCGGCGCCTGGCCGACCAGGGGATGACCGTGCTGCTCTCGAGCCACCTGCTGGCCGAGGTCGAGGAGCTCTGCAACCGGGTGGCGATCGTGCGGCGGGGCGAGATCGTCTACGAGGGCGCGATCGCCGACCTCAAGCGCAGCGCCGGCGCGACCTACCGGCTCTCGACCACCAACGACGAGCGGGCACTTCACGTGTGCCGCGCCCAGCCCGGGGTCGGCGACGTGCGGGTGGTGCATGGGCGGATCTCGTTCACCGCTGATGACCCGGCGGTCGCCGAGCTCTCGCAGGCGCTGATCGAGGCGGGGGCACTGATCACCATGCTGGCGCCGCAGACGGTGACGCTCGAGGACCTGTTCTTCTCGCTCACGGAGGGCGACGGCGTCGGCAACGGCCTTGCTTCGGCGCAAGCCGGCACCGGAGACCACGCGCCGGCGAAGGCGGAGGCGTCGTCATGAGCTCGATCAGCGGCACCGCCGAGGGGTTGCGCCCTGGCGCGGGCGTCGCCGGACGCGCGCGGCGGCGCCCTGGGGTGGGGACCGTGTATCGCTGGGAGCTCCGCAAGCTCCGCTACCAGAAACGCACCTACCTTGGGCTCGGCGCCGCCGCGATTGTGCCGATCCTGTTCGTCGTCGCGGTGCAGTTCCGCCACCACCGGGCCGGCGGCGGCGACTTCGCGTTCGCCTCGTACCTGACCAAGAGCGGCCTCGTCTTCCCGCTCGTAATCCTGCTGTTCGGCGCGATCTGGCTGTTCCCGCTGATCACCGCGCTCGTGGCGGGCGACATCTTCGCCTCCGAGGACCACAACGGGACGCTCAAGACGGTGCTGACGCGGTCGCTCGAGCGCTGGCAGATCTTCGCTGGCAAGGCGCTCACGGCGCTGACCTACGCGATCGTGGCGATCGCGATCGACGGCACGGTGGCGGTGATCGCCGGCTCGATCGAGTCGGGCTTCAACTCGGTGCAGACGCTGTCGGGCTCGATCGTGTCGGCGCCCAAGGGGCTCGAGCTCGTCTACCTGAGCCTGCTCGTCTACCTGATCCCGATCGCCACCGTGGTGTGCATCGGCCTGCTCCTGTCGACGATCACGCGCAACAGCGCGGCGGCGGTGGTGGGGACGCTGATGATCTCGCTCCTGTTCCAGCTGATCGGCGTGCTGCCCGGGCTGAGCGCCACGACGCCCTACCTGCTGAGCACGCAGTTCAACGCGTGGCAGGGCCTGCTCCGTCAGCCGATCGACTGGTCGCCGATCGTGCGGGCGGCCTGGGTGTGCGCGCTCTACGGCCTGCCGGCGCTGGGAACGGCGTTCCTGGTGTTCCTGCGCCGTGACGTCGCCGGTGGGTGATCGCGTCCTGGTCGTCGACGACGACCCGCCGCTGCGGCGGATGCTCGAGCGGACGCTGGCGGCCGAGGGGTACGAGGTGACCGTGGCCGCGGACGGCGGCGCGGCGCTCGCCGAGGCCGAACGGACGGCCCCCGACGTGATCGTGCTCGACGTGGCCATGCCGGCGGTCGACGGCCTCGCGGTGGCGCGACGGCTGCGCGACAAGGGCGATCCCACGCCCATCCTGATGTTGACCGCGCGCGACGCCATCCCCGATCGCGTCGCCGGGCTCGAGGCCGGCGCGGACGATTACCTCGTCAAGCCGTTCGCGGTCGAAGAGCTGGTGGCGCGGCTACGCGCCTTGACGCGGCGAAGCGAGGTGGCGGCGGGCGGGGCGCTCCGCTCCTACGCCGATCTGACGCTCGACGTCGCCGGACGCCGGGCCACTCGGGCCGGGCGTCCGATCGAGCTCACCGGTCGCGAGGTCGACCTGCTCGAGCTGCTGCTGCGCGAACCCGGTCGCGTCGTCACCCGCGAGCGGGCCCTCGAGGAGATCTGGGATGCGGGCGCCGAGGCGAACGTGGTCGACCGTTACGTGACGCGCCTGCGGCGCAAGCTCGGGTCGCCGCCGCTGATCAGGACGGTCCGTGGACGCGGGTTCACGCTACGGGCGTGAGCCCGGCGACCAGCGCGGCCTCGAGCTGCTCCTCGCTCACCGGTCGGCCGATGGCGTAGCCCTGGGCCGCGTCGCAGCCCAGGTCGCGCAACTGCTCAAGCTGGGAGTAGCGCTCGACGCCCTCCGCGACCACGGCCAGCCCGAGCGCATGCCCGAGATCGACCAGGGCGCCCACGAGCAACGTGTCCTCGGGCGAGGAGCCGAGCGGGGCGATGAAGCTTTCGTGCAGCTTGAGCGCGTCGACCGGGAGCTCGCGCAGCCGCGACAACGACGATGCTCCCGAGCCAAAGTCGTCGAGCGCGATCCTCACTCCGGTGGCCTTGAGCCGCTCGAGCGCGTCGATCGCGGCCTCGGGATCTTCGGCCACGGTGCTTTCGGAGACCTCCAGGCAGACGGCGGCCGGGTCGAGCTCGCCGGCGCGGAGTGCGTCGCTCACGACGTCGGGCAGGTCGGGATCGCGCAGCTGGCGGGAGGAGATGTTCAGCGAGAGCGCCATCTCCGGCTTTCGGGCGCGCCAATGGGCCAGCTGGGCGAGCGCGTGCTCGAGCACGAACCGTCCGATCGGGATGGCCAGGCCGATGTCGTCGGCCACCGGCAGGAACTCCCGCGCCGCGATCAGCCCCCGGGTGGGATGCTGCCAGCGCACGAGCGCCTCGACTTCAGCCACCTCGCCGAGCTCGTGCAGGACCAGGTTCGGCTGGTAGTGGACGCGCAGCTCCCCTCGCTCGACCGCTTGGCGGATGGCCGCCTCGAGCTCGATCCGTTCGATCGCCCGCTGCCGGGACTCTTCGTCGAACAGCTCGAAACGCGACCGGCCCCGCTCCTTGGCGCGGTACATGGCGGCATCGGCCTCGCGGATCACCGTCTCGGGGGCCACGGCTGGATCGGCGACCATCGCGATGCCGACGCTGACCGTGACCGACAGCTCCACGCCGTCTATGTGGATGGGGTGGCGCGCGGCCTGGCAGATGCGGTCGGCAATCAGGACCACCTCGCGCTCGGAGGTGAGGTCCTCGAACAGGAAGGTGAACTCGTCCCCGCCGAACCGGGCCACGGTGTCCATCGGGCGCAGCAGGCCGCTGAAGCGCTCCCCGAGGATGGCCAGCAACCGGTCGCCCGCCCCGTGGCCGCGAGAGTCGTTGATCTGCTTGAAGTTGTCGAAGTCCAGGAACAGCACCGCGAGCTGCGCCCCCGACCGGCGGGCGCGCTCGAGCGCGACGCCGAGGCGATCGAGGAACAGCGAGCGGTTGGGCAGGGCGGTCAGCTGGTCGTGCAGCGCCTGGTGAGCCAGCCGCGTCTCGGCGCGCTTGCGCTCGATCGCGTAGGTGAGGGCGTGCCGGAGCAAGGCCGCGTCGAGCGCGGGGGTGACGAGGCAGTCCTGCGCGCCCTCCCGGACTGCCAAGATCGCGAGTTGCTCGTCGTCGTCGGGCGCCAGCAGCACGACCGGGACCTCCGGCGCCGACATCCGGACGTACGGCAGGAGCATCATCGTGTCCTCCGACGTGACGTCGAGCAGCACGCAGCAACCCGGATGGTCGATGACCGCCTGGGCCGCCACCGCATTCCACGTGGGATAGGTCACGAGGTGTGCGCGCTGCCAGGCGGTGCGCAGCAGCTCGCCGACCTTACTCGCCGTGCGGTAATCCGAGGAGACCAGCAGGACCCGAATCGGCCCTGCGTGGACCGGCTCGTCCAGCAATGAACCCCCTTCACCGAGCAAAAGCGCCACATCCTTGTTCAAACCTGCCCACGACAATTAAGGCAGCTTTACCCAAGAAACTTGTGGATCAGGCAAAAATTTTCCTGACCAGCCGGATGTTCGGATGGTCGTTCCCAGGGGAGCGGTAGCGTGCGGCGTCCACAGAGCCTCCGGGTCAGGCTGGTGCTCGCCGCCGCCGGATCGATCGTGGCCGCACTCGCCCTGTTCGGCGTGGCGACCGTCGTCGTCGTCCGCCACGAGCTGCGCTCCTCGCTGGATAGCGCCCTGCGCCAGCGCGCCGTGCAGGTAGCCGAGCTCGCCGTCTCGGCTCCGGCGCTACTGAACAGCCCGGGCGCGCTCGAGAGCCCGGTGTCGGGCCACCAGATCGTGGTCGAGGTGCTCGACGCGCGGGGGCGGATCCTGGCCCGGTCGCTGACCTTGGGAGCCAGCATCCTGCCGGAGGACCGGCTGGCCCGTTCGGCGCTGGTCTCAGGCGCCACCGGCTTCGAGGACATCAACCTCGATAATCATGTGTTCCGGCTGTTCGCCGCGCCGATCGCGCTCACCGGGCCGGCCGGCGGAGGCGCGGTCTTGGTCGCCTCCGACACGACCGACATCACGCAGACCAGCAACCACCTGGCGGTTCTGGTGGTGCTGATCGGGGCGGGCGTGGCTTTGCTGGCGGCGCTCGCTTCGGCTGTCCTGACCCGCCGTGGGCTGCTTCCCCTGAGGCGCTTGGCGCTGGCCGCGGGCGAGATCGAGCGGACCGCCGACCCGGCGCGGCGACTGCCCGAGACCGGCGCCGCGGACGAGATCGGGCAACTGACCGGCGTGCTGAACCGCATGCTGGCCTCGCTGGAGGCCGCGCGCGCCGGCGAGCGCCGGTTCCTCGCCGACGCTTCGCACGAGCTGCGCACGCCGATCACCACGCTGCTCGGCAATGCCGAGTACGCCGCCCGCCACGGAGCCGATCCCGAGGTAATCGATGAGCTTGTGCGCGACGCCCGGCGCCTCGCCAGGCTGGTCGACGATCTGCTCGTCCTGGAGCGGGCCGGGGCGGCGGTGGAGGAGGGCGCCCGGGTGGACCTCGCCGAGATTGTCCGTGAGGTGGGCCGGGCTCATGCGGGACTCAACGGCCGGGTGGTGTTTGCGCGCGTCGAGCCGGTGTGCGTGCGCGGGGATCGCGTCGAGTTGGGCCGCGCGGTCGAGAATCTGGTCGAGAACGCGCTCGTGCACGGTCCGGCGGACGGTCGGGTGACGGTTTCGCTGACCTCCGCGAATGGGCGGGCGCTCCTGACCGTGCGCGACGAGGGGCCGGGCCCGGACCCCGCGGACTACGAACGGCTGTTCGAACGGTTCTGGCGGGGCGCCGGCGCCTCCGGCCGACCAGGATCAGGGCTGGGACTGTCGATCGTCTCGGCAATCATGGCCCGGCACGGTGGCGCGGTGCGCGTCGACGGGTCGGCGTTCACGCTCGACTTGCCGGCGCTCAATGGCGAGGAGACCACGGCGTCGGAGTAGGCTCGGAAAGTACAGAAATTCTCATATTCGTCTTACTGACCGCTGACAGTCTCCTCCGATAGTGAAGCCACGATGGGAAATCGCATGAGCTTCGGTTCGGAACGAGCGCGCGCCCCGATGGTCCGCGATGCCGCTCTCGAGCGCGTCCGCCGCACGCGGCGCTGGGTGATCATCGCCACGGCGGCGCTCAGCGCGGGCTTCGCAGCGCTCGTGTCGGCGGTGGCGCCGGGCCGCTCGCTGGCTTCGAAGTCCTCTTCCGCGCAGGCCGAGGTGGCGACCACGGCGTCATCGACGGGCAGCACGGGCTCGGCGGTGCCCAGCATGCCGGCGCCGGCGAGCGCGAGCGAGCTCGGGTTGCAAGGCCCTGACCAGGCCCCCTCCTCCGCGCCGTCGTCGCCCTCACCCTCACAGCAATCGCAGCCCTCACAGCCGTCCCAGCCATCGCAGCCGTCCGCGCCTTCGCAGGGCAGCTCCGGTCAGGCGCCTGCGCCGGCGGCGCCGGCCGTTGTCTCCGGCGGGTCGTAGTCGACCTCTCGCGGGCATGCCGTCCGACAACGTCGACCTGATGCGCCTAGAGGCGTTCGGCGGCGTCGCCGTGGTCGGCGTCGCGTCTGCCGCCGGCGGTGTGGCGCTTGCCTGCGCGGTCGAGGCCGTGGACCAAACGGTGGCGGAGTTCGATCAGGCGTGCTCGCGCTTTCGTCCGGACTCGGAGCTGTCGGCGTTGAATGCGTCTTCTGGCCGCGCGGTCTCGGTTGGCCCGGTGCTCCTCGAGGCGGTGAGCGCCTCGCTGCGCGCGGCGCGCCTGACCGCCGGAGATGTCGATCCAACGATCGGGGACGCGCTGATCACGCTCGGATACGACCGCGACTTCGCGGCGCTCGAGCCAGTTGATGCCACGGCCGAGCCAACCCGCTTCCCGCCTCGGCCGATCGCCGCGATCCCGGGCTGGCGGACGGTGGTCGTCGATGTCGATGCCAGCACGGTGCGCCTGGCGCCCGGCGTGACGCTCGACCTCGGTGCCACCGCGAAGGCGCTGGCCGCCGATCGCGCGGCGGCGCGGGCATTTGACGCCGCCGGCTGCGGCGTACTCGTGTCGTTCAGCGGCGACCTCGCGATCGCCGGGCCCCCGCCGGCGGACGGATGGCGGGTGCGGGTGACCGACGACCACCGGGCCGGCGTGGACGCGCCTGGTCAATGGATCTCGCTGCACTCCGGCGGACTCGCCACGTCGAGCACCGCCGTGCGGCGGTGGCGGACGAGCTCCGGAGTCGCGCATCATCTGATCGACCCGGCGACCGGGCAGCCTGCCAACAGCGTGTGGCGGACGGCGACCGTCACTGCCCGCTCGTGCCTGGACGCGAACATCGCCAGCACCGCGGCGGTCATTCGCGGCGCTCAGGCGATCGACTGGCTGGAAGGGTTGGGGCTGCCGACGCGGCTGGTGCGGATCGACGGGACCGTGCGGCACCTGGCCGGGTGGCCCTCCGAGGGGGACGATCTGCCCGCGTCCGAGGAGTCGGTCCTCGCCGCGGACCGAGGGGCGAGCGGCCCATGAGTCCCGCGTTCGCCGCCACTCTGGGGCCGAGCTGGTACTGGTACCTCGCGCGCGCGACGGGCGTGGTGGCACTGGTGCTGCTGACCGCCAGCGTCGTGCTCGGGATCCTCGGCTCGGTGCGGTTCGCGGCCGCGCCGCGCTGGCCGCGGTTCGCCGTCGACGCCGTCCACCGCGACCTTTCGCTGCTGGTGATCGTCGTGCTAGCGATCCACATCGTCACGAGCGTGCTCGACGGCTTTGCCCCGATCACGCTGCTCGACGGCGTGATCCCGTTCGTGACGCCGTACCGGCCGCTATGGATGGGGCTGGGCACGCTGGCGTTCGACCTGCTGCTCGCGATCGCCATCACCAGCCTCATCCGTCGCCGCCTCGGCTACCGCACCTGGCGCGCCGTGCACTGGCTCGCGTACGCGAGCTGGCCGGTGGCAGTCCTGCACGGGCTCGGCACCGGCAGCGACGTCAAACAGTGGTGGATGCTGGCGCTGACCGTCGTGTGCGTCATGTCCGTGCTGGTCGCCGTGTGGACCCGGATCGCGCACGTGCCGGGCGAGCACGCCGGGATGCGCGTGCCGGCCACCGGACTCGCGGTGATCACCCCGATCGGACTGGCCATCTTCGCCCTGGCGGGCCCGCTCCAGAGCGGCTGGGCACGGCGGGCCGGGACGCCGGCGTCGCTCCTCACCCCGCACGTGGCCGCATCGCCGACGGCCTCACCTCCGCCCTCGGTCCCGGCCTCCCCGTCAGGGTCGAACCCGCTCGACAGCTCGTTCTCCTCGACGCTTTCGGGGAACCTGAACGAGAGCGCGACGCCGGGCGGGGCGATCGTCACGCTTGCGCTGCAGGTCAACGGCCGGGTGCACGGTCAGTTGCGACTCAGGCTAGGAGGCATTCCGGTCGGAGGTGGCGGTGGGGGACTGTCGATGACCGGCAGCCAGGTCGACTTCGCCGCTGCCGGCGCGCCGTCGGCGCTCCAGGGTCGCGTCGTCGAGCTCCAGGGCAGCGACTTCGTGGCTCGCGTGAGCGACGCCGAGGGCACGATCCTCGACCTGCGGGGCCAGCTCCAGATCGACAACTCCAACAACGCGGTGACGGGGACGCTGTCCGGCGCGCCGGCTGGGAGCACCGGATGACGACCACCGGCGGGTCCGGCAACGGCGGTCACGAGGGCTTGCCACGGCTGCTCGCGGGCCTCGAGCCTGGCGGTGTCCCGATGACGATGGCCGCACACACGCGGATCCACGGCCCGCTGCCGAGGATCTCGCCCCAGCAGCTGATCGAGGAGGTCGAGCAGAGCGGCCTTCGCGGCCGCGGCGGCGCGGATTTCCCGACCGCCCGAAAGCTGCGCGCGGTGGCCGGGCGCCGGCGCGTCGGGCCGGTGATCGTCAACGGCTCGGAGACCGAGCCGGCCAGCGCCAAGGACCGACTGCTGCTGGCGCGCCTGCCGCACCTCGTACTCGACGGCGCCGTGCTCGCCGCCGGCGCCGTCGGCGCGTCGGAGGTGATCGTCAAGATCGGCTCGGATGCGCCCGAGGTCGTCCGGGCGTTGGAGAGCGCGGCCGCGGTGCGAGAGCACGAACGGATCGGGATCCAGTTGGTGCCCGGTATCGACGGATACGTGGCCGGCGAGGAGAGCGCGGTCGTCCACTACCTGAACGGCGGCGGGCCGCTGCCCACGTTCGTGCCGCCCCGCCCGTTCGAGCGCGGCTACCGGGGAAGGCCCACGCTGATCCAGAACCCCGAGACGCTGGCGCAGCTGGCGCTCGTGGCGCGGTTCGGCTCGGCCTGGTACCGCGAGCTCGGCACGGTCGCCGACCCCGGCTCGGCGCTGGTCACGATCACCGGCGCGGTGGCCGCGCCCGGCGTCTACGAGCTGGCCTTTGGAACCCCGATGCGCGACCTGCTGGACGCGGCCGGAGGGCCCACCGAGCCGCTTCAGGCCCTGCTCGTCGGCGGCTACTTCGGGACATGGATGGATGCGTCGGCTGCGGTCGGCCTCCGGCTCGCACGCGAGGACCTGCGATCGGTCGGCTGCTCGCTCGGCTCGGGTGTCCTGATCGCGCTCGGCGAGAGCGCGTGCGGCCTGCACGAGAGCGCCCGGGTCATCGCCTATCTGGCCGAGCAGTCCGCCGGGCAGTGTGGGCCGTGCGTGTTCGGTCTGCAGGCGATCGCCGATGCGGTCGGGGCGCTGGCCGACGGCGTCGCGGGGCCGAACGAACGCGACCGCGTGCTGCGCTGGGCGTCCGAGATCCGAGGCCGGGGCGCCTGCCACCACCCTGACGGCGCGGTCCGATTCGTCGAGAGTTCGCTGCGGGTATTCGGGCATGAGATCGACGGACACCGGCGCGCCCGCTGCCGGGCCAGGCCGGCGGGGCTGCCGCTCGGCGACGGTGCCCTCGGGGTCCCGGGCGGGCGCCTGAGCGATCGACGGAAGTCCGGCGGTGTGAGCCGGACGGTCACGGCGTGAGGGTCGCGGCATGAGGGTCACGGTATGAGCGCGCGGCTGCGGGTCAACCCGATCACGTGCGAGGCGCATGGACTCTGCGCCGAGCTTCTCCCCGAGCTGATCCGGTTGGACGACTGGGGCTACCCGATCCTCGACCAGTCAGAGGTGCCGCCCGACCTGGTCGGTCTGGCGCGGCGCGCCGTGGACGTGTGCCCGACGCTCGCGCTGTTGCTCGACGAAGACTAATACTAATTAGGCCTGGATCGAGGCTAATACTAATTAGGCCTGGATCGAGGCTAAAGGCGCGAGCCGGCTGGGCGGTCCCGGCTCGGGCGGCGGGCGGTCGCCGTCTTGCCCGTCCTGAGGCGCGAGCTCGAGCTGCCACCAACCGACGTCTCGCCACGCTCCGTGCTTCCAGCCGATATTTCTGTACACGCCGACCGGCCGGAAACCGAGCGCTTCGTGCAGCCCGACGCTGGCCTCGTTGGGCAGGGTGATGCCGGCGCATGCGATTCGCAGTCCCTGCGCCGCCAGGAGCGAGAACAGGGTCCCGTAGAGCGTCCGGCCGGCGCCGCGGCGGTGGTGCTGTCCTGACACGTACACCGCGACGTCGGCGGCCCACCGGTAGGACGCGCGCTCGCGGTGGGTGCCAGCATAGGCGTAGCCGATCACCTCTCCATGGTCCTCGGCCACCAGCCAGGGATGGGTTCGCGTCGTCCCGTGGATTCGGTCTGCGAGCTCGTCCGCGGTGGGCGGGCGTTCCTCGAGCGAGATGACCGTGTCGCGGACGTAGGGCGCGTAGATCGCGGCGCAGGCGGCCGCGTCGCGTTCGGCGGTGGCGTCGCGGATCAGCATCTGGTTGGCAATTTAGCCGCGCTACGCGGCCCGCCCGAGCGGCCCCGAGGCGATCTCGTCGCGGCGCCACCGCAGGTGTCCCGGCCCGATCATCTTGTACCCGGCGGGCATAACCGGACCGAGGGCGTGGGAGACGGTGCACAACGCGCGGAACTGCGCCTCGTCGAGCGCCGTCCAACCGATGTTCAGGCGCCGGCGCAACCACGGGTCGATCAGGCCGATGCTGCCCAGCCACAGGGCGCGCCGCGCGGGGATCCGGATCAGCGGCCACAGCCTCGCCGTGACCGGCATCGGCGGCGGGCCGGCGTCGTGAACGACGGCGAGCACGCGGTTCACCGAGTCGGTGCGTGTGAGCACGTGCTGCGCGGTTGTGTCGAAGTAGGCGCGGAACTCAGGCCAGGTGGGCGGGAGGTCGCGCTCGCGCACGCCGATCAGGCGTCCCAGGCCCTTGTACTCGCGGTAGAAGCGGTCGATTTCGTCGCCAGTCAGCGGGTGGGCGAAGCGGGCGTTGGCGCGGACGTAGGTATCGAGCAACGTGGCGTGAACCCAGGCGTAGGCTTGGGGTTCGAGCGCCGAGTACCTGGAGCCGTCCTTGTTGGTTCCGCGAAAGCGCTTGTGGACCGCGCGCAGGCGCCGGCCGGCCGCGACCGCCTCGGGCCCGCCGTACACGAGCACGCTGACGTAGTCCACGGTCCGCAGCAGCCGCTCCCAGGGTCTTTGCTCGAACTGCGAGTGGTCGGTCACGCCGGCGTCGACCGTGGGGTGCGCGACCTGGAGCAGCAGCGGATAGAGCATCCCGAAGTACAGGCGAAAGTCGCTGGTGGCGCGCCACGCCACCGAGTCCGGACCGAGGACCAGCCGGTCAAGCTCAACGTCGGTGGGAAAGACCTTGCCCGTGTCGAGAAATGTAGTCTCGGGCGCGATGGCACTCCAGCACCTGACCGACGAGCAGCAGGCGTTCGTGGAGGCGATTCGCGACTTCGCCCGGCGCGAGTGCGGGACCCGCGAGCAGCGCGACGCGCTCACCGACGGGGGACAGGAGCCGCACAACCAGGCGTTGTACGAGCGGATCGCTTCGCTTGGGTGGCTCGGGGTTGCCATTCCGGAGGCCTACGGTGGCGCCGGCGGCGGCGCCGTCGACATGTGCCTGTTGTGCGAGGAGTTCGCCCGAGGCCTGATCCCGATGGGCTTCTTCCCGGTGACGATGATGGCCGCACGCCCGGTCGAGCTGTTCGGGTCTGATGCGTTGAAGGACGAGATCCTCGGCGGGCTGGTGCGTGGGCGGACCGGGGCGATCGCGATGTCCGAGCCCGACGCCGGCTCGGACGTGGGGAACCTGTCGTGCCGTGCGGATCGCGCCGACGGCGGGTTCGTCATCAACGGTCAGAAGACGTGGATCACCGGGGCCCACGTCGCCGACCAGATCGTCGTCGTGTGCCGGACGACGCGGGGCGAGGACAAGCACCACGGGTTGACGATGATTTCGGTGCCGCGTCGGGTGGACGGGCTCGAGATCCGGGGGATCGAGACGATGGGCGTGCGCGAGGTCAACGACATGTACTTCACCGACTGCTTCATCTCGAAGGAGCGCGTGGTCGGCCAGGTCGATCAGGCGTGGATGCAGCTGATGGCGGGCCTCAACAACGAGCGGCTGATCATCGCCGCCCAGTCACTGGGGCTCGCTCAGCGCGCGTTCGAGGATGTCCTCGCCTACGTGAAGGAGCGCCGGCAGTTCGGGCGGGCGATCGGCAGCTTCCAGACAATCGCGCACCGGCTGGCGGATCTGGCGACGGAGATCGAGGCGACGCGGCAGCTCGTGTACGGCGTCGCCGAGACGGTCGAGGCGAATCCCGGCAAGATGCTCCCGCGCGAGGCCTCGATGGCCAAGCTGAAGGCGACCGAGCTCGCCAAGCGCGCCGCGCTCGAAGGGATGCAGATGATGGGCGGCTACGGCTACGCCACCGAGTACGACATGGAGGGGCACGTTCGCCACGCCCTGGTGACGACGATCTATGGCGGCACCAGCGAGATCCAGCGCGAGATAGTCGCCCGCGCGCTGGGTCTGTAGCTCTGTCGAATTGTCCGCGGCGCCTCTGAGGACGGTCGGCGGCGTCGGGCGGCGGCGCCTCAGGGCGGCGGCTTAGCCGGTCAGTACCAGTGGCAGGTGTTTTCGTGGGCCAGGGCGGGAAGCGGGCTGCCGTACCGGTCGTGGATGTACTGCGCCATCGCGCTCAACTGGTCGACCGGGTTCGGGCTTCCGGCGCCGAACGGCAGGTACTCCTTATAGGTCGAACCGAGGAACTGGCCGATCCCGAACGCGCCCGAACCTGCGTTGGTGGCGGTCGGAAGTCCGCCCGATTCGTCCGAGACGACCTGCCGCCACGCCCGGAGCTCACTGTTCGACCAGCCGAACCGCCGGCCGATCTCCTGGAGGTCACCGAACGTGATCGCGCCCTGCGTGGCCCCGGCGTCGACCGCAGGTAGGCTCGGGCCGCCGGGCGTCGACCCGCCCCCCGCGAGCGCGCCGGTGGCGCCTGCGGGCGCGCCGGCGCTGGTCCCACCGAGGTTGGCTGAGGCCACGGCGCCGGCGACGGGGATAGCCATGGCCACGGCTCCCGGCAGCAGCAGATCCGGTCCGACGAGGCAAAGCTGAACCGGCACGCGACAGATGCGCGCTCGCCAGCACGAACCGCGGCAGCATCTGGGGAAAGTGGGCCAGCAGGTCGTCGACCACGCCCGCGGCCGGCGTGCCGCCCGCGGCCCCGAAGTGACGGGCGAGCTTCCCGTGAACGTCGTCCACGCCGGACGCCACCGTGCTCAGCCGGACGGAAGCCTCGGCCAGGGCATGGGGGTCGACGAGGAGCCGCTCCTTGGCTGTCATTCCGGGCCAGGGTCCGGCCGCGCGCGAGGGTACCGGGTAGGAAAACGACCACACCTTTGCCTGCGGCTAGGTAGTTGATTCCGCGCTGGTCCGGACCCGTTCGCCGCGGGTTGACGGCTTCGAGGGTTCGCGGGCGGCGGCCTGGCCTGGTTGCGGAGCTGACGCACCCGCTCGCATGCATAGCCGGCCAAATGACGCGCGGTGGCGCGGCCCTGGCATCTGGTGCATGTGGGGCATGCACCAGATGCCACGGCCCGGGATCGCGCCACCGAGTGGCAGATTGTGCAGGGCGCGGGCGAAGTGGCGGGGCTCACGACTTCGGCACCGCGGCGATTCAACCGGCCCGCGGACGGCCGACTCCGCCCCGGCAATCAATCACAAGTTGCGGTAGCCGGTGATCGCCTCGGCCACGAACGCGCGCACGAGTGCGGAGTCGTCGCCGGCACGCGTAATTGCCACCAGCTCCGAACGCGGTGCGCCGCTCACCGGCCGGTAGCTGACGCCCTCGAGCGCGAGGCGGCTGACCGATGCCGGCACGAGCGACACGCCGGTGCCGGCGGCGACCAGCCCCATGATCGTGAGCATCTCCGGCGCGTACTGGATCACCCTGGGGGCGGCGCCAGCCCCGGCGAGCGAATCGATCAGTAGGTCGTGAAAGCCCGGCGCCTGGTCGCGCGGGAACAGCACGAGCGGTTCGGCGGCCAGCCGGCGCAGCGGCACTCGGCTCAGCGCGGCCAGCTCGTGACCCGCCGGCAGCGCCGCCACCGTTCGCTCGCGCAGCACGGTCTGCACCTGGAGGCCGGCGTCGTCCTCGATCGGCGGGCGCACCAGCCCCACGTCGGACACGCCGGCGCGGACGGCGCGCAGCTGGTCGATCGTCGGCCGTTCGTGCAGCTCGATCTCGACGCCCGGTCGCGAGCGCCTGAAGCGCTCCACCGTCCCCGGCACGATCGAGAACAGCGCCGATCCCACAAAGCTGATCCGGAGCCTCCCGGTCTGGCCGGCGTCGATCCGGCGCGCGGTGGCGACCGCGCCTTCGAGCTCGGCGAGCAGCGTTCGCGCGTCGCGCAGGAACGCGGCCCCGGCCGGCGTCAGCTCGACCCGCCGGCGGGTGCGCACCAGCAGCGCGAACCCGAGCTCGTCCTCGAGTGCCCGGATCTGCTGACTCAGGGGAGGCTGGGAGATGTGCAGGCGCTCGGCGGCGCGGCGGAAGTGCAGTTCCTCCGCGACGGCGACGAAGTAACGCAGCTGACGAAGCTCCACGATGAATCAAATGGTCGGCGGCGCCTGACGGCGGCGCCTTAGTCGAATGGTCGGCGGCGCCTTATTGATTCGCCTAGCGACTCAATCGAGCTTAACAAGATATTGGACACGATCACAGCCGGGGTCGTACGTTTGCACCGGAGAGAAAGTGTCGTTCCTGCTCACCTGTCCCAACTGCGGAATCCGTGAGGTGACCGACTTCGGCTACGGCGGCGAGATCTCGCCACGGCCGACCGAGCGGCCCAGCCTTAGGGAACTCGGCGAGTACAACTACTTTCGCCGCAACCGCGCCGGCGTCCAGCGCGAGTGGTGGTTTCACCGCTCGGGTTGTCGCGCCTGGTTCATCGCCGAGCGCGACACGAGGACCAACGAGGTGCTGCTGACCGAGCTGCCGGGCGGCCACGGCGACGGCGGTGGCGCGGCATGACCCGGCTCCCCGAGCAACCGGCCGAGCAGATCAACCGCGAGAACGTCCTGCGGTTCACGTTCGACGGCAAGCCGGTCGAGGCCTACGAGGGGGACACGATCGGCTCGGCGCTACACGCGGCCGGCCGGCGCACGTTCTCCCGGAGCTTCAAGTACCACCGCCGGCGCGGGCTCTTGTGCTGCGCCGGCCAGTGCCCGAACTGCATCGTGGCCGTGGACGGAGCGCCGGGGGTGCGCGCCTGCGTGGAACCCGTCAGGGAAGGGATGCGGGTCGAGCACCTGAACGCCAGTCCCGGGCTTGAGCTCGACGTGATGCGCGCCACCGACCTCGTGGGAACGAAGTTCACTCCTCCCGGCTTCTACTACAAGACGTTCATCCGCCCGCGGAAGCTGTGGCCGCTATACGAGAAGGTCCTCCGACACGCCGCCGGCCTCGGAGTGCTTCGCAAAGAGCAGCCCGAGCGTGAGTGGCGGACCGAGTACCGGCGCCGGCACGCCGACGTGCTCGTGATCGGTGGCGGGGCCGCCGGTCAGGCCGCGGCCGCGGCGGCCGCCGACGCCGGCGCCGACGTGGTGCTGGTCGACGAAGGCCAGATCGAACCGGTGGGCGGCGTCGAGACCCTCAGTCGCGCGGCCGCGCTTGGCTACTTCGACGGGATGGTCCCCGTCTGGCAGGGCGACACGCTCCATCAGATCCGCGCCCGCGCGCACGTGTTCGCCACCGGCGCAATCGAGCAGCCGCTCGTGTTTGCGGGCAACGACCTCCCCGGAGTGATGCTCTCGGGTGGCGCGCTGCGCCTGCTCGAGCGCTACGCGGTGAGCCCCGGAACTCGCGCCGTCCTCGCCACCACCAACGACCGCGGGCTCGAAGCCGCGGCCACGCTCCACGACGCCGGCGTCGAGGTGCTCGCGGTGGCCGATCTGCGTCCAGCGTCGACCGCGAGCGAGTCCGCCGAGGGGCTGAGCGCTCGCGGGATCCTGGTGCTTACCAACCACACCATCGTCGAGGCCAAGGGTGCCAAGCAGGTCACCGAGGCCGCCCTCGCGCCGGTCGGAAGCGACGACAGCGTCCGGACATTCGACTGTGACCTCGTCGTCGTCTCGGGCGGGTTCATGCCCGCGACCTCGCTTCTCTCGCAGGCGGGAGCGCGCACGAGCTACGACGCGCACCGCGGGCACTTCGTCATCGCCGAGCTACCGCCGAACGTGTTCGCCGCCGGCGAGGTGGCGGGCTACGAGGATCTCGAGGCGGTGGCGCGCTCGGGCGAGCGCGCGGGCACGCAAGCCGCCGCCACCGTCGTCCCGGAACTGGTACGTACCGGTGCCGAACTGGTACGTACCAGTTCTCCGGGAGGGGAGTCGACTCTGGAACCGGAGTCGGCTCTGGGTGGGGAGTCGGCTCTGGGTGGGGAGTCGGCGATAGCGCCACCGGCCACGACTGCACCCGCGCCGGCGGCCATCCCGCCTCCGGTCGCGGGTCAGAGCCGCGGCAAGTGCTTCGCGTGCCTGTGCGAGGACGTCACCGCCAAGGACATCAAGCTCAGCGTCGAGGAGGGCTACGACTCGATCGAGCTGTCCAAGCGCTACACGATCGTGACGATGGGCCCATGTCAGGGGCGCATGTGTCAGCTCGCGTCGATTCGCCTGATGGCGCAGGAGACCGGCCAGAGCCTGGAGAGCGTCGGGACGACGACGGCGCGACCGCCGTGGATCTCGGTGCCGATGGGGGTGCTCGCCGGACGCCCGATCGAGCCGGCGAAGCGCTCGGCGATCCACGGCCGCCACCGCGACCTGGAGGCGAACATCAAGTGGGCCGGCGACTGGCGCCGCGCCTACGACTACGGCGACCCGCAGCAGGAGGCTCTCGCCGTCCATCGAGCGGCCGGCCTGATCGACGTCTCGACGCTCGGCAAGCTGCTCGTGCGCGGGCCGGAGGCCGGCGAGTTCCTCGACCGCCTGTACCCGAACCGCTTCTCTGACCTCAAGCCGGGCCGCATTCGCTACGGGGTGATCAGCTCCGACGCCGGGCGGATCGTCGACGACGGCACGGTTGGCCGGCTCGACGACGAGACGTTCTACGTCACGACCACCTCGAGCGGCGCCGGCGCCGTCGAGGAGTGGTTCTCGTGGTGGTTGGCGGACTGGAAGATGGACGTCCGGCTGACCGACCTGACCCAGGGTCTCGCCGCGGTCAACCTGGCCGGTCCCAAGGCCCGGGAGACCCTGACCGAGCTGACCGACCTCGACTGCTCGCCCGAGGCGTTCAAGTACCTCGACGCCAAACAGGCCGCCGTCGCCGGCGTGCCGTGCCTGATCCTGCGCATCGGGTTCGTGGGCGAGGTCGGCTACGAGATCCACTGCGCGGCGGCTTACGGCGAGCACCTGTGGGACGCCCTGATGGCGGCCGGAGAAAAGCACGGTATCCGCCCGTTCGGGCTCGAGCCCCAGCGGATCCTGCGCCTGCAGAAGATGCACATCCTGGTCGGCCAGGACACCGATTCGGAGTCGACGCCGTTCGGCGCCGCGATGCCCTGGATCGTCAAGCTCGACAAGGACCAGGACTTCATCGGCAAGTGGGCCCTCGAGCACTACGCCGAGGAGGAGCCGGCGACGCGCCTGGTCGGCTTCACGCTGGCCGACGGGTACGTGCCGACGGAGGGCGCGGTGATCGTCGACGCGGCGGGCGATCCCGCGGGCCAGGTGACGAGCGCGCGCTTCTCGCCGGTGCTCGATCGGGTGATCGGGATGGCGTGGGTGCCGAGCCCGTTCGCGCGCGACGGCGCCCAGGTGACGATCTCGGACGAGGGGAAGACATTCTCCGCGCACATCCAGACGCGGCCGTTCTACGACCCGGGCGGGGAGGTGCTGCGGTCGTGAGCCTCGAGTTCCTGAGCCCGAGCGCGGCGGCCGACGGCGGCGCGATCGCCCGCAGCCCGATGGAGCGCCTCGCCGCAGCCGCCGGGGCCCAGTTCGAGCTCGTCGACGGCTGGAACATCGCGGTCGAATACCCGGGCGAGGCGAGGGCGGAGGAGACCGTGGCCTGGGCCGACGTGTCGCACCTGCGCAAGTTCGAGCTGAGGGGAGACGGCATCGGCCGCGAGTTCGGCACGGCAACCCGGTCGGGCGACGCGTGGTGGTGTCCGTTGACCGGGGAGCGTGTCCTGGTCGTCGGGGGGTCAGATGTCTCGGACGGCGGTCTCGACGTCACCACCTGCTTCGCCGCGCTCACGATCTTCGGCCCCCAAGCCCGGGAGGTGATCGCGCGCTTCTGCGCGCTCGACCTTCGCCCCCAGGTCGCACCTCCCGGGAGTTTTCGCCCCGGCTCGATCGCGCGCCAGCCGGGCATGATCCTCGTCGAAGCCGAGAACCGTTTCCTGCTGCTGTTTGGGTGGGCGGTCGCCGAGTACATGTGGACCGTGGTCGAGGACGCCGCGCGATCGCTGGGCGGCAGCCCGGTCGGAGTTGACGCGCTGGTCGGAGTGGCCGCCGGTGCTTGACATCTTCCGCCCCCGCCGCATGTGGCGCTCACGTGGCGAGCTCAAGCCCGCCTACGACGTGGTTATCGTCGGCGGCGGCTCGCACGGGCTGGCCGCCGCCTACTACCTGCAGAAGGACCACGGGATCCGGAGCGTCGCCGTGCTCGAGAAGCGCTACATCGGATCGGGCGCGGCCGGGCGCAACACGACGATCCTGCGCTCGAATTACAAGACCCCCGAGGGCGCCAAGTTCTACGACGCCAGCGTCAAGCTCTACGAGGGCCTATCCAAGGACCTCAACTTCAACCTGCTCTTCTCTCAGTGCGGCCACCTGACGCTGGCGCACTCGGACCGGGCGATGTTCGTGATGGCCAACCGCGCGGAGGTCAACCGGATCAACGGGATCGACTCGCGGGTGATCTATCCAGACGAGATCAAGCGCCTGGCTCCGGCGATGCAGGTCGACAACCCGCACGCCACGTATCCCATCATGGGCGCGCTGTACCACCCGCCGGGCGGGATCATCCGCCACGACGCGGTCGTGTGGGGGTTCGCGCGTGGCGCCGACCGCGGCGGGGCCGAGCTCCACCAGGACACGGAGGTGCTCGGCTTGGAACGCTCCAACGGCAGGGTGACGAAGGTCAAGACGAACCGGGGCACGATCAGCGCCGGCGCGGTCCTCAACTGCACCGCCGGCTGGAGCACGCTGATTTGCGACATGGTGCAGGTGCCGCTCCCGATCACCACCCACATCCTCCAGGCGTGCGTGACCGAGCCGGTGAAGCCCCTGCTCGACGTCGTGATCGTCTCCTCGCAGATGCACGTGTACGTCAGCCAGACCGACCGGGGCGAGTTCCTGATGGGAGCCGAGATCGAGCCCTGGACGACCTACCGGATGCAGGGGACGCTGAACTTCCTGCAGGAGGTCACGCGGCACACGCTCGAGCTGTTCCCGCAGCTCGAGCGCGCGCGCCTTCTGCGGAGCTGGGCCGGGCTGTGCGACCTCAGCCCCGACTACAGCCCGATCCTCGGCAAGACCGAGGTCGAGAACTTCCACGTGAGCGCCGGGTGGGGCACCTACGGCTTCAAGGCCGCGCCGATCGTTGGCAGGACGCTCGCGGAGCTGGTGGCCACCGGCCGCACCCCTGAGCTGATCGCGCCGTTCGCGCTCGAGCGCTTTTACGAGGACAGGCTGGTTTCAGAGCTTGCGGCGGCCGCCGTGAGCCACTAGAAGAGGAGAGGAACGCAGTGGCATCGAGTACGGGAGAGACGACCATGAAGTCCAGCCTTGAGATCGCCCAGGAAGCGGTACTCCACCCGATCGATCAGATCGCGGACCGGGCCGGACTCGACCCAGATGAGATCGAGCCCTACGGGCGCTACAAGGCAAAGGTCGCGCTGTCGGTGCTCGACCGTCTCAAGGACCGGCCCGACGGCAAGGTCGTATGCGTCACGGGCATGACCCCGACCCGGGCCGGCGAGGGCAAGACCACGACGCTGGTCGGTCTGACTCAGGGGCTCGGGGTGATCGGCAAGAACCCGGTGGCGTGCCTGCGCGAGGCCTCGCTCGGCCCCGTGTTCGGAATCAAAGGCGGCGCGGCGGGCGGCGGTCTCACCCAGGTCGTGCCGATGGAGGACCTCAACCTCCACTTCACCGGAGATATCCACGCCATCGGAGCGGCCAACAACCTGCTGGCGGCGATGATCGACGCCTCGATCCTCCACGGCAACCCGCATCACATCGACGCGCTCCGCATCCCGTGGCGGCGCGCCGTGGACATGAACGACCGCGCGCTGCGCGACATCGCGGTCGGCCTCGGGGGCCGGGCCAACGGCTACCCCCGCGAGACCGGCTTCGACATCACCGCGGCCTCCGAGGTCATGGCGATCATGGCAGTCTCTCGCGACCTGCAGGACCTCCGTCGGCGCATCTCGCGGATCACCGCGGCGTACTCGTTCGACGGCGGCAAGGCGATCTCGGCCGAGGACCTCGGGGCCGCCGGCGCGATGACGGTGCTGCTCAAGGACGCGATCAAGCCAAACCTGGTGCAGACGCTCGAGGGCCAGCCCGTGCTCATGCACTGCGGCCCGTTCGCCAACATCGCCCACGGCAACAACTCGCTGATCGCCGACCTGATCGGGATGAAGCTCGGCGACTACGTCGTCACCGAGTCCGGGTTCGGCGCCGACATGGGTATGGAGAAGTTCTTCGACATCGTCTGCCGGTTCGGCAAGCTGACGCCGTCGGCGGCGGTGCTGGTGACCACCGTCCGGGCGATCAAGCATCACGCCGGGCTGGAGGACGACCCCCGCGCCGACCGTTCGGCGGCGCTGCACGCGATCGAGACCGGGTTTGCCAATGTCCGGCGTCATCTCAACACGATCGGCACGTTCGGCGTCCCCGCGGTGGTGGCGGTCAACCGCCGCCCCGGTGACACCAACGAGGAGGTGGACCTCGTCAAGCGCCTGGCGCTCGAGGCGGGGGCGTTCGCGGCCGAGGCGAACGAGGGGTTCACCAAGGGCGGCGCCGGCGTGGCCGACCTGGCCTCGGCGGTGGTCGAGGCCTGCGATCAGCCGAACACGTTCCATCAGCTCTATCAGGACGACGAGCCGATTCAGGACAAGATCGAGGCGGTCGCCAAGCAGGTCTACGGGGCCAAGGACGTGTACTTCTATCCCGAGGCCGAGGCGAAGATCACTCAGTTCACCCGCGAGGGGCTCGGTCACTTCCCGGTGTGCATGGCCAAGACCCATCTGTCGCTGTCGGCCGATCCGTCGCTGCTGAACGCACCGGAGAACTTCACGCTGCCGGTGAGGGACATCCGCGCCTACACCGGCGCCGGCTGGCTCGTGCCGCTGTGCGGCGACATCGTCCAGATGCCGGGCCTCAGCAAGACCCCGGCTGCGCTCAACATCGACATCGACGCCGAGGGGCGGACCGTCGGCCTTTTCTGAGCGCTCACTGCAGGAGCTGCTGGACGCCGTCGCGGCGCGCACGCCGGCGCCGGGCGGCGGCACGGTGGCGGCGACGGCATGCGCTCTGGCCGCGGCGCTCGTCGAGATGGCGGCGCGCTTCACCCCCGACAGTGACGAGTTAGCGCATGGCATCACGGCGCTGCGGGAGCGGGCGCTCGAGTTGGCGGAGGTCGAGTTGCACGCCTACGAGCCGGTGCTGGACGCGTTGCGGCTCCCGCGCGAGGACCCCGAGCGGGCCGCGCGGGTCGACGCAGCTCAGACCGAGGCGTCGCGCTCGCCGCTCGAGGTCGCCCGCATCGGCGCCGAGCTGGCCGAGCTGGGCGCGAAGCTCGCAAAGACCGGGAATCCCAACCTGGCCGGAGACGCGATCGCCGGCGCGCTGCTGGCCGACGCGGCGTCGCAGGCGGCCGCGCGGCTCGTCGCTATCAACCTGACCGAGGGATCGGCCGTCGACGAGGCGAACAGGCTGGCCCGTCGGGCAGGGCTCGCCCGCGATCACGCGCTCAGCTGAACGAGTACGCCGTCGCGCGTAAGGACGCTGACCGCGGCGACACGGCACCGCACGGGCGTTCTGCACCTCTTGGCACAATATGTCCAAAAGTGCGTGGGAGGAGAGCAACCAGATGGCCCGCGAAGAGGTGGCGCCACGATGGCGACGGGCAGCAGGCAGCGGTGAGAACCGCTCGGCGGACCAGCGCGCGCCGTCGCTCGTCGACAGCGCCGAGGAGGCCCTCCACATCTGGCTGGCCGGCGGCCGCTACCGGCAGGGAGATCGCCTCCCGCCCGAGCACGAGGTGGCGACGATGCTGGGCATCTCGCGCGGCACGCTGCGCAGCGCGCTCCACCGCCTGGAGGAGCGAGGCGAGATCGTGCGTCGGCAGGGAAGCGGCACGTTCGTGGGGCGCGCCACCGGGGCCGCTGCTCTGGGCGAGCGGCTCGAGCGCCTCGAACCGTATTCGTCGCTGGCGGAGCGGCGGGGGCTCACGCTGTCCGCGGTCGACCTGCACATCGAGCGGCGGCCGGTAGGCGCCGAGGTCGGTGAGGCGCTCGGCCTGGCGCCGATCGCACAAGCCACCACGGTGGCACGCACGCTGGTGGCCAACGAGGCACCCGTGGCGGTCATGTTCGACGTGGTCCACCCGAAGGTGTCCCTGCCCGACGACGCCGCGCTCCGCGAGCGGCTCGCGGGCGGCCAGATGGTGCTCGACGTCCTGATCTCGATCGGTGTCCCCGTCACGTTCGCGCGCACGCGCGTGATCCCCTCGCTGCTCAACCCGCGTGAGCGCGCCGGCAAGCTGCTGGGGGTCAAGCGCACCACCGCCGTGCTCGAGCTCGAGGAGCTCTACTACGCGGGCCGCGAGGAGCGCGTGGCCTACTCGCGCGACCTGTTCGCCCCGGGAGGCCTCGACGTGACCGTTATGCGCTCATTCGAGTCGACGCGTCCCAACCCGATCGCGAATGTCCGCGGCGCGCGCGCGGCCGCCGGCCGCCGCCGCCCGAGGGACAACGGCGCGTGAGCGGCCAACCCGTCGGCTCGGTCGCCCGCGCGATCGCGCTGCTCGATGCTCTCGCCGAGAGCGACGGCGGCGCGCGCGTCAACGAGCTGGCGCGCAGGATCGGGGTCAATCCGAGCACGGCCTCTCGCCTGCTTGGGACTCTCGAAGCCGGCGGGTTGGTCGAACGCGCCCCCGGGGGTCCTTACCGGCTGGGCCTGAAGCTGGTGGCGCTGTCCGATCGCGTGCTCGGAGCGCTCGACGTGCGGGAGCTCGCACGACCGAGGCTGTCCTGGCTCGTGCAGGAGACCGGCGAGACCGCGACCCTGTCGGTCCCGGGCGGCGGAGAGGCGATCACGGTCGACTTCGTGCCGTCACCCTCGAGCGTGGTCAGCCTGGCACGGCTCGGACGGCCGAGCGTCGCGCACGCGACCGCGGCGGGCAAGGTCATGCTGGCGTTCGGGCCGCGAGTCGGGCTGCCACTCGGCCCAGATCGCGACCTGACCGCGTTCACCGAGCGCACCATCACCGACCCCGCCGCGCTGGCCGCGGAGCTCGAGTCGGTCCGGGCCGCGGGAGTCGCCGAGGCGGTCGGCGAGCGTGAGCCCGACCTGAACGCGCTGGCGGCGCCCGTGTTCGGCCGGGGCGGTGCGCTTGAGGCCATCCTCGGGCTCCAGGGGCCGGCGGCGCGGCTCCCGGGCGGCAAGCGGCGCGCCCTGCGCGAGCCGCTGCGGACCGCGGCGGCCGAACTCGGGCGCGCGTTGGGAGGGCCGGGCTCCGGTGGGCGGCAATAGGAACTCGGCGTGATCCGATTGGGGCGGTCCGTGCGTATCGTCGATGTGCGCGCTCTCGCCGACGAGGAGTTGATGGAGCTCGTCCAGGACGGCGAGGTGCGCGCGTTCGAGCTCATCTTCGGCCGCCACGCGAGCTCGGCGTTCTCGCTCGCCTACCGGATGTGCGGCCGGTCGGCGATGGCCGAGGACATCGTGCAGGAAGCGTTCCTGTCGCTGTGGCGCAGCGCCGCCGCCTACGACGCGGCGCGCGGCGGCGTCCGCGCGTGGATCCTGAGCATCGTGCGTAACCGGGCGATCGACGCCTTCCGTCGCGAGGGGGCCAAGGCGGCAACCAGTGTCGGTGACGAGGGGCTGGCGGAGCGGCTCCCGGCCCTCGAGCTGACCGACCGGGAGGTCGAGCGACGCGACGACGCGCGCCAGGTCCGCGACGCGCTGAAGGGGCTACCGCCCGATCAGAGGCAGGTGATCGAGCTCGCCTACTTCGGCGGGTTCACCCACACCCAGATCGCCGAGATGCTCAAGCTTCCGGCCGGTACCGTGAAGGGCCGGATGCGGCTGGGCCTGAGCAAGCTGCGGTTCGCGCTCGGGGACGCGGCGGGGATGGCGTTGTGAGCGGCGAGGATCAGATGGCCGGCGGGTGCGCTCGGAGCGGCGACGCTGCGGCCTACGCGCTCGGCGCGCTCGAGCCCGCCGAGGTGGAGGAGTTCCGCGCACACATGGAGACGTGTGCGGCGTGCCGGGAGGATGTGGGCGCCTTCCAGGGCGTGACCCAGGGACTGCCGTCGGCGAGCCCGCAGCACCCGGTACCCAAGGGCTTGCGCAGGCGGGTGCTGAAGGAGGTGCGCGCCACCCCGCAGGAGGGGTCGCCGGGTCCCGCCCGCCGGCCCGTCCTGATTCCCCGGCGGGCGCTCGCCGCCCTCGGAGCCGCGGCGGTTCTGGCGGTCAGCGTCGTCGTGGGAGTAGCGATTGGCTCGTCGGGCAGCAGCGGGAGCACCCGGGTAATTCAGGCCGATGTGATCGGCGCGCCCGGGAGCGCCGAGCTGCGAATCGCCGGTGGGCGCGGCGAGCTGATCGTCCGCCATCTGCCGGCGCCGGCGCCGGGGCGGATCTACGAGGTGTGGCTCGAGCGCGGTCAGAGCCGGCCGTCGCCGACCAACACGCTTTTCTCCGTCACTATCGGTGGCGCCGGCGACGTCGGTGTGGTCGGGAGCCTGAACGGTGTCAGCGAGTTGCTCGTCACGTCCGAGCCGGCGGGCGGGAGCCGTATCCCGACGCGGCCGCCGCTGATCGTCGCCCGCCTGACCTGACGACGGGCGAGGCGTCCAGCGCTCCTCGGTCCGCGCCAGGCGCCACCTCGGCGGCGCCGCCTACGCCGACAATCGGTCACGCAAGTTTCTGCCCGATCATGTGGGCGCGCGAGCGCGCGCTCGCGCCGCGGGCGGCGACGAAGTAACGGATCCTCCGCCGCCGTGGCACCAGAACAGCGATGTGAGGGACTGCTGGCCGGGAGTCGGCCCGTACAGCTTCAGCGACGCTACGTAAGTGGTAGGGGCCGAGCCTCCGGTCCGCGGGGCGGAGGCGCTCTGCAGGGGGAACAGAGGCCCGCACAGCGCCGGCGCTGATGCTTCCACTCCGGGACCAAGGTAGTTGTCGTACGTGCTGGCGCCGTCATAGTTGATCCCGTGCACGACGATTACGGCAAGCCCGTCACGGATGTCTTGGGCTACCCCAGGGCCGAGGGTGAAGGTTCGCTTGTAGCGGATGTTCCCCACCTGGGGGTACAGGCTCGATGACAGGTGGCTCGCAGGGCTAGTGTCGCCAATCTGGGTCAACGATGCCACCACCGGGCCGTAGTACTTATCGCCGACGCTGGCGCTGATGAATTGGTGGCCGTTATAGAACTGGGCCGCGGAGGCCGGGGGGCAGTTCCCGGTGCCGCCGTGTATGTGCATCAGATGCGCCGCTCGGAGCAGTCCGTTGGTGTTGACGGTGACGGTGGCAACGTTGCCGTGCAGTTGGATCGTCGCGCTCCCCGTGGCGCTGACCCGATTCGTCGGCACCCCCCGCAATGCTGCGGCAAATCCTCCCTTCGCGGAAGCAGGCGACGATGTCCCGCCCGACGTGAGGGCGATGACCGCCACGACCGCGGCCGCCGCGGCGAGAACGGCTGCGAGCGTCGCCCACCGCAACCGATGTCCCCGCCGGTCGGCGGGTTCCTCGCCATGCTTGTGCACCGAGGGTGCCTCTGGCGTCGGGGTGGATGGGACCGTCCGTTGCGATAGTCGCGTGGATTGAAGCACGGGCACGTCGACGGGCTGTGGTTCGTCCTCGGGCAGGCGCGGCCTGGCCTCCCCGATGGCCACGACCGTCGCCGGGCCTTGATAGCGCGTCCCCGACAGCGCGCAGGCTGCGTCGCGGGCGAAGTCACCGGCTGAGACGTAGCGGTCTTGGGGCTGCTTAGCCATGGCCCGCTCGATGACGCCGCCGAAGGTGGGGTATAGGTCGGCGAGCTCGTCGGGGAGCGGCGGCGGCGGATCGTGGACGTGCGCAAACAGCGTCGCGATCGAATTTTCGCGTTCGTACGGGACCTTGCCGGTGAGCATCTGGAAGAAGACGCAGCCGAGGGCGTAGACGTCGGTGCGAGCATCGACGTGGTCGCCGGTCACCTGCTCCGGCGCCATGTAATGCACGGTGCCAACGACGGCTCCGGTGGAGGTCAGGGCGGCGACGCTATCGGAGCGCTTGGCGATTCCGAAATCTGTGAGGTAGCCGTGCTCTTCGCCGTCCCGTACGGTGATCAGCATGTTTGCCGGCTTGACGTCTCTGTGCACAAGGCCCTTGGCGTGTGCGGCGTCCAGCGCGGAGGCGAACTGTGCGAGGAGGTCGACGGCGCGATCTGGCTCGAGGGCACCGGATTCCTGAAGGAGCTGACGCAGGTCGGTCCCGTATATGAAGTCCATGACCAGGAAGAGCATGCCCTCGTGCTCGCCCGCGTAATGGATCCCGACCACGTTCGGATGTGAAATCGACGCGGCAACCCGCATCTCCTGCTTGAACCGCTCTCGAAACTGGACGTCCTCGGTCAGCTCGGGAGCGAGCGTCTTCAGCGCGTAGACCTTGTGCAGCGCGACGTTGGTCGCGCGATACACCACTCCCATCCCGCCGCGGCTGATCACGCTGTCGATGCGATAGCCGGCGACAACGGATCCGCGCTCGAGTTGGCCGCCTGTGTTCTCCATCCTCGGTCCCGACACCAGCACAGGCCCGCCGATCGAACCCCACGGTGCCGCCGCGTCGAGCATAACGCCGGACGAAGGGCTGTCAAGCTCGGCACAGCTGGGTCCTGGGCCTCCGAGGAGTTCCCACGGCCAACCCGGATAGTTGTCGCACGCGGCGGGTGGCGGTAACCTCGCTCTTGATGCGACGCGTGCGCCGGGGGGTCACGCTTTTCCTGCTTCTGTTCTTCGGAACGGTCTTGGGTGGCTGCGGATCGAGTTCCCACGCAGGTGGAACGACCACGACGTCGACTCTCGAGGGGCTCGTGATCCAGCCGCCGGAGCCGACGCCACCGTTGGCGCTACGCAACTACACCGGCCAGGCGGTGGACCTCTCGGCCTTTCGTGGGAAGGCGGTCCTGGTGACGTTCGTGTACACCCACTGTCCGGACATATGTCCGTTGATTGTCTCGAAGCTAGCCGCGGCCCAGCGACAACTCGGCCAGGAGGCGCGCCGGCTGCAGATCATCGCCGTGACGGTCGATCCCAAGAACGACACACCGGTCGCCGTCAAGGACTTTCTCGCCGCAAGAGGAGCGACCGGACGGATGGACTACCTGATCGGAACCCGTAAGCAACTGCTCCCGGTCTGGAAGGCGTGGGGCATCGCGGTCACCGTGAACAAGTACGATGACGCAGAGGACCATACCGCCCTGGTATACGGCATCACGTCGTCCGGCAAGATCGCGGTGGCCTACCCGAAAAGCTTCACGCCGCTCAATATCGTCCACGACGTCCCGCTGCTCGCGCGCAGCTGAACATAGGTCGCGTACCGGGAATTCGATGCGGGAGGAGTTCGACCGAGAACGAGGGGGTCACTAGCGGACGAAGGCGTTCAATAGTGAACACGTCGTCGCGCGAGGGGTGGAGATACAGGTCGTGACCCAGGGACAGGCTGGGGCGCTCGGCTGTGCCGTGGGACCCCAGATCCGGTCCGGACGGGCTCCCCTGGCCTCACGGACGCCGGAGGCGAAGCCTGGCCCATCAACTCCAGGGATATGGGCTGTGCGAGACGGGGTGAAGGTCCCCGGTGGCGAACCGCTCGAAGCGGAACGGGTGAAGCAGCGAGGAGTGCTCGCCGCTCAGGACGCGCACGATCTCGCGACCGACCGCGATCATCTTGTAGCCGTGGTTGGAGTCCGCGGCGACGAACACGTTGGGGCGCATGTAGTCGAACACCGGGAAGTTGTCGACCGTGAAGGCGCCGACGCCGCCGCTGCGCGTCTGGCGGTAGGTGGGTCGCGCGCCCTCGAAGCGGCCCAGACAGTGCGACAGCGCAGCGCACCACATGTCGGGGAAGCCCGGCTCGACCGTGCCGGTGGGGTATGGATCGACCTCGAACTCGGGTCCGACGGTAAGCGGCTGCGCGCCGCCCTGGACGGAGTGGCGGTCGGGCTTGAAGTAGACGCCCCACGGGTCGGTCGTGATCAGCCTGGCCTCGTCGTCGCGCAGTGTCTGGTCCGAGTCGACGTGGAGGACCGGCGAGGGGAGCCCGTCGTCGGTCGCGAACAGGGCCGGGTTGAAGTCGATCTCGCCCTCCTGGAGGTACCAGTAGGTCCACATCGGCAGATCGGTCTCGACCGAGCCGTTGGGCTGGCGGACGTCGAGCCGCCCCGGGAGGTCGAGCATCGCCCACAGATGCGGGATCCACGGCCCGACGGCGACGACCACCTGCTCAGCGGCGATGTCGCCGGCGCTGGTGTGAACGGTGGTGACGGCGCCCGCGTTGTCGAGCTCGAAGCCAGTGACCTCGACGCCGGTGGCGATCTCCGCGCCGGCCCGTCGGGCCTTGTCGGCGAGGCCGAGCATCGATTCCATGTTGAAGGCAAAGCCGCCAGCGTGCTCGTGGAGGCACACGGTCAGGCCGGGCGCGCGCCAGTCGCCATAGAGCGAGCGCATGTGGGAGGCGACCTCTTCCTCGCCGACGAACAGCTGCGACGGATAGCCGATTCGCTGCTGGCGCTCATGCACGGAAATCAGGTCGCTCTCCTGGGCCGGAGGCCCCAGCGCGATGTAGCCGCTGCCGTGGTAGTGCAGGGCCTCAGGGTCGGATTCCCACATCTCGACGCACGCCGCCATCAGCTCCGCCATCGCGGGCTGGAAGTAGTTGTTGCGGATCACGCCACACGCGATGCCGGAGGCGCCGGCGGCCACGTCGGTCTTGTCGACGACGAGCACCTGCTGACCCTGCTCGGCCAGCTGCCACGCGGTCGAGAGTCCGTGGACCCCGGCGCCGATCACGAGCGTTGGGACGGTGGTCGGGAAAGACGGTCCGGTCATTTTGTTGCGCTATAAGCAATTGTATTGCGTATCACGCAGGCGCAGAATAAGCCGCATCCGGGCTGACGTCAAGCCTGACCGCTCGGGTCACAGACGTCAGCGGCCCGCCAGGCATTCCTCGCCTGGCGGGCCGCTGCTGGTTGCCCCCTGTTGCCGTGCCCCCGTGTTGCCGGGCCCCCGTGTTGCCGTGCGCCCCCGTTGTCGCTGCCCCGCGCCCCCGGGGCGGCTTCGCGCCGCCGCGTCAGTGTCAGTACTGCGCCTGGCAGGCCTCCACCTTCGAGGTGTCGACCCCCGCTTTGGCGAGGCAGCCGGCCAGCTTGGCGGCGTTGTTCACCGTTTGGCCGGCGGTGCCGGCGGCGGCCGAACTCTGCTTCTGCGCCTGGTTCAGCACCTGCTGAGTCTGCTGCAGCCCGCTCTTCAGCGCCTGGTTGGCGGTGTTCTCGCTGGGCCGGATGACGGCGAAGAACAGCACCCCGAAGACCACCAGCGACGCCACCAGTCCGGCGAGCGCGACCCGCCAGTTGCCTGTGACCAGAACCATTGTTACCCCCTTGGTTTGTGTGTTTGGGATTTGGATTTGGGTTTTGACGGCGGCGCCTGTCGGCGGCGCCTTAGTGTCGGCGGCGCCTGACGGCGGCGCCGTAGTGCCGGCAGCGGTCCTGCTGCCGAGTTGAGGTGCGGCCGCCTCAGGCTGTGGCCGCCGCAGCCTCAGCAAGCGCTGCGTCCCAATCGATCACGATCTCGTTGTCCGCCCCGTCCGGCATGCGCTTGGCCGGGACGGTGTTGCCCGGGTACACCAACGGCACCGCGTCCGGCGGCACCGGGTTGCCGACCTGGGTCTGGTAGGGCGGGCGGCCCCCGGTCATTACGGTCAGCATGAAGGCGTACACCTCCTTGCCGCTCGCATTGCGCATCCCCATCGGCTGGAACTGCACGATGACCGCGCGGCACGGACAGCCGTACTCGAGGATCCGCGCGGCCGAGCCGGTGTTCGGATCCGCGCTCGTCATTGTCACCGTCGGCGGCTCCTCGGCGAGCGACAGCGCGATCCGGCTGTGGTCGTTCGGATCGACCCGGACCGCGACGGTGGCGCCCGGCATCATCAATCGGGGCAGGAGCGTCGCCCGCACGGCCTGACGACAGGTGGCGGTGTAGCGCGGCTCATTGTCGAGCGCAACCTCGACCGTAAACACGCACACGTGCGCGGGATCGAAGTCCGCCCCCGTGCTCACCGAGGTTTGCTGAATGCTGACGATGATCCCCCGACCGAGCAGCCCGTTCTGTAGCAGCTCCTTCGGAACCGACCCCGTCATCGTGCGCATCTTGCTCAAGAGCCCCATCTGCTTGTCCCTTCTGTGGAATCTCGCGTTGACAGGGGGCAGATTGAGCGTCGCGGCCTAAGCCGCACCAAAGGAGCGCCAAAGCGGCGCTTGTGCGCCACCGGAGGCGGAGCTTTACCCTGTGTCGCGATGGGGGCCCGCGGCATTGCTCGTTTCGGGGTGCTTGGTTCGCTCGCGTTCGAGCGCGATGGACAACACGTGCCGGTGCCCAGCGGCCGCCAGCGCTCGCTCCTCGCGCTGCTGCTTCAGGCCGGCGGCGTGCCGCTGTCCCGCGACCGGCTGATCGACGAGCTGTGGGGTGATCGGCCTCCGCCGAGCGCGGTGTCTGCGTTGCATGTGCATCTGTCCAAGCTGCGCGCGCTGCTGGGCGGTCTCCTCGTCCTCGACACCGCCGGCTATGCGCTGCTGCCGGGCGGATTCGAGATCGACGCCTGGCGGTTCGATGAACTCGTCGACCAGGCGAGGACCGATCCGGAGCGCGCGTCCGCCCTGCTGCGCGAGGCGCTCGCCCTATTTCGCGGTGACCCATTGTCCGACGTGGCGGCCGAGGGTACCGTCGGGCATTGGCGACGCGCGCTCGAGGAGAAGCGCCTGCAGGCGACCGTCCAGCGGATCGAGGTCGACCTTGAGCACGGTGCATCGGGAGAGCTGGTGGCGGAAATCGAGCGCCTGGTCGCCGAACACCCTTTCCAGGAGCGAGTATGGGGGCAGCTGATGCTCGCGCTATACCGCGCCGGCCGTCAGGCCGACGCGCTCGAGGCGTACCAGCGAGCTCGTCGCCTGTTCGCCGACGAGCTCGGCCTCGATCCGGGCGCCCCGCTGGTCGAGCTCCAGCGGCGGATCCTCGAGCGCGACCCCGTGCTCCTGTACTCGCCCGCGGCGCAGCGCGCTCCGGCGCCGGCCGTCGCCGCGGTGGCGTCCGCGAACCTGCCCCGACCCATGACCCGACTGGTCGGGCGCGAGGACGACTTGCAAGCGCTGAGCGGGCTCATAGCCGACCCGGATGTGCGCCTGGTGACGCTCACCGGCCCGGGCGGGGTGGGGAAGACGCGGTTACTGATCGAGCTGGCCGCCCGTCATGAGCAGGACTACTCCGACGGCGTGGCGTTCGTTCACCTCGAGCGGGTGACCGACCCGACGTTGGTGGCGGCCGAGATCGCCGGCGCGCTCGCGAACGGCGACGGAACCGACGGCCCGGGCGCGGACGCGCTGGCGAGTTACCTGCGCGCCCGCGAGTTGCTGTTGGTGCTCGACAACTTCGAGCATCTGCTCGGAGCGGCGATCCTGCCCGCGGAGCTGCTCGCCGCTGCGCCGAGGCTGCGTGTGCTCGTGTCGAGCCGAATGCCGCTGAGGATTCGTGGGGAGCAGGTATTCGAGGTGGAGCCGCTCGGGCTGCCGAGGAGCGAGAGCGGCGAGGGGGTCACGAACAGCCCGGCGGTCCAGCTGTTCCTTCAGTGCGCGGCGGCGTCGAACCGTGGTCTGGTGATCGACTCGAGCCTCACCCGCAACGTGGCACGGATCTGCCGGGTGCTCGACGGACTTCCCCTGGCGATCGAGCTTGCCGCGTCGCGATCCTCGTCGCTGACGTCGGATCAGATCTCCGAGCAGCTCGCGCAGCCGTTGTCGATTGGCCGGCGGGCGCTGCGCGATCTTCCCGACCGTCAGCAGTCGCTCGGAACGACGATGCGGTGGAGCTACGACCTGCTCACGCCCACGGCGCGCGAAGTCGTGCGGGCCGCGGGAACGTTCCTTGGTGGCTTCGACCTAACTTCGCTCGAGGCGGTCGTGGGCCGCCCGATCCGCCCGGAGACGGACGAGCTCCTCGAGGCGAGCCTGATTCGGCGCTCGGTCGACGGCCGGCGGTTCGAACTCCTCGAGCTGGTGCGGGCGTTCGCGCTCGACGAGCTGGCGCGGGCCGGCGAACTTGACGAAAGGCGGGCGCGCCATCGCGAGCATTTCGCCGGGCGCGTCCGGCGCGCGAGCGAGGCGCTTGATGCCGGCACCTCTCCCGGTGGGATTGCCGGTCCGTTGCACCCGGACCACGCCAACCTCCGCGCCGCCCTGGAGAGTGCGATCGACGCCGGCGACGACTGCGCGGCTGTCTCGCTCGCGCTCGGGCTGCGCCCGCTCTGGTTTGCCGGGATGTTGCGAGAGGAGGCGGCGGAGTTGGTCGAGCGCCTGCTGGCGCGCTTCTCCGTTCCGGCAAACGAGGAGATCGCGCTGATCCGGGCGGCATCGTTTGTCGAGGGGTTCAGCCCGGCGAGGTCGGAGTGGACGCGCCGGCTCGCGGCCCGGGCGGGCGAACTTGGAGACCATGAGGCGGTTGCCACGGCCACCGGCAACCTGTTCGGCCGCGCGCTCAACGCGCGGGATCGGGACGAGATGCGCCGGATGCGACCGCTGCTGCTCGCGCTGATCACGCCCGAGGCCAGCCCGAAGGCACTCGGGTGGACGCACTACTTTCTTGCTCTCGACGCGTATGTGGACGGGCGCTTCGATGACGCCTGCGAGCATGCGACGCGGAGCGCGGCAAGCGCTGAGGAGCTCGGGCACGAATACATGTTCGCGACTGCGATCGCCACCCGTCTGCTGGCCGCGTCGGCGCGCGACCGCGCGATCCCCCAACCTGCCCTGGCCGAGGTGCTTGCGGTGGTTGCCCGCACGAGGGTCCAGCCGCTCACCGCATTCGCGCTGTGGCTCGTGGCCCGCTACGCCGCCGCGGTGGCGCCCGAGAGCGCTCCGCAATGGCTTGCCCAGGCGGAGCGAATCGTGGTGGCGATCGACTCCGAGCTGTGGCCGGAGAGCGTCCTGCGCGACGAGTGCCTCGCGCTGCTGAGCATCGCCGAGCGGGACGCACTGCTGGACCAGGCCGCGCCCCTCGATCACGCGGACTCGCTGGCCGCGGCCGTGGCCTGGGTCGCTACCCGTGATCCCTCCGAGCAGGCGTCGCGGGATCCACTCAGCGAGCTCATCTTCGGGGCAACGTGAGCGAGCTGACCGGGCGGCCGGCGCCGCTCTTGCGGGCGCCATCGGCAACTGATATAAACGCGGGTGTACGAATTTGTACAACGGCTGTCGGCAGACCGGCCGCCGGGTGGGAGAGTGAAGGCGTCCGTCCGTCCTGTCGCATCGCGCGGCCGGCGAGGGTGCAGAAAGGAGTGCAGATGGCGGTAGCAGTCGACGGCGGCGACCCGAGTGCCACCACAGTACCCCTGGGCGGAACCGTAGAGACGGTCCTGGCCAGCCCGCGGATCGCGCCGGCGCCGGCGACGCTCGAGGAGGCGCGCAACGCGCCTGGCCGGCGCGAGCAGATCGAGCAGATCACGCGCCGGATCGAGGCCCAGGGCATCAAGTACGTGTTCTTCCAGCAGGTATCGGTCACCGGCCGAGTGATGGGCAAGGGCGTCGTCTCGACGTTCTTCCCCCAGGTCGCGCAGAAGGGCTACCAGCTGGTGTACGGCGCCACCGCCAACCTGTTCACCGACCGCCTCGGCAACTACATCGGGTTCGGTCCGGAGGAATCCGAACTGGCCGCGGTGGCGGACCTCGACACGTTCGCGCAGCTGCCGTGGGACCCGCGCGTTGCACGGGTGTACTGCGACTGCTACGACACCGAAACCGGCGAGCTGCTCGACGCCGACTGCCGGCAGAACCTCAAGCGCGTGGCCCACGAATTCGAGCAGGAGCTCGGCTACCAGTTCCTGATCGGGATCGAGCCCGAGACGATGTGGCTCAAGAAGCCCGAGGACGGCGCCATGCCCGAGGGCGTGACCAAGCCCTACTGCTACCACATCCACCAGTTCGAGGAGCTCCGTCCCGTGCTGCTCGACGTGGTCGACTGGGGGCAGCAGCTCGGTCTCGACATGAGCTACGGCGACCATGAGGACGCCCCGGGCCAGCTCGAGCTGAACTTCCGCTTCGACCGCCCGGTGCGGACGGCCGACAACCTCACCACCTACCGCCAGGTGTGCGCCGCGGTCGGCCGCAAGCACGACGTGCTGCCGACGTGGATGCCCAAGCCGTTCACGGGCGTCTCGGCCAACGGCCACCACCACCACTTCACGCTCGTCGACGAGAACGGGGTCAACGTGTTCCACGACCCCGAGGGACCGGCGCAGCTGTCGGAGATCGCACGCAACTTCCTCGGCGGGATGCTCGAGCACTTCGGCGCGCTGATGTGCATCGGCAACCCGACGGTCAACTCGTACTGCCGGATGTGGGACACCGGCTTCTGGGCCCCGATCTACAAGAACTGGGGCTGGCAGAACCGCACCACGACCGTGCGCGTGGCGACCGGCGGGCGGTTCGAGTACCGCGGCGTCGACTCCTCGTGCAATCCCTATATGACGACGGCGTCGCTGCTCCAGGCCGGGCTCGATGGCGTCCGGCGCAAGCTCGACCCGGGCCCGCCGCAGCAGGGCAACACCTACGACCTGCTCCAGCAGGGCGTCGAGATCGAGCGCGTGCCGGAGAGTCTGGGGGCGGCGCTGGGTGCGCTGGCGGCCGACGAGACAATCAAGGCCGCGATCCCCGGTCGTCTGTACAAGGTGTTCGACTGGTACAAGCGCGACGAGTGGGAGCGGTACCTGGCCGCGGTTACCGACTGGGAGCGCAACGAGTACCTCGAGGTTCTCCCCTAACCGCGTCCGGGGGGAGTCGAATCCATGTGCGGAATCGCAGGAATCATCTATCGCAACGGCAACGGCGCTCACCGGCTGGGCGCGGACATGACGCGGATGCTTCAGTCGATGAAGCACCGCGGCCCCGACTCGACGGGCTACGCCCTGTACCGTCGGCCGACCACCGACCTGATCATGCGGATCAAGCTCGCCGATGGCGGCGAAAACGGGGACATCGAATACGCCGAACGGCTCAGACACCGGCGGCGGGAGGTGGAGGCGCGGCTGCGCGCGGCCGGCGCCCGTGTCGACGCGATCGCGGACATCAACGACTACACGATCGCGGCCACGCTCGATTACGACGGTGAGCTCAAGCGGGTGGCGGACTACGTCGAGTCGGTGTCGGGTGTCGAGGTGCTGTCGGCCGGCTCCGCGCTCGAGATCATCAAGGACCTGGGCGACGCCCAGTCCGTCGGGGCGTCCTACAAGCTCGACGGCTACATCGGCACCCACGGGATCGGGCACGTGCGGATGGCGACCGAGTCCGACGTCGACATCTCGAACGCGCACCCCTACTGGGCCTATCCGTTCTCCGACGTGGCCGTGGTCCACAACGGCCAGCTGACCAACTATCACCAGTGGCGCCGGCGCCTGGAGCGGATGGGTCACCGCTTCGCCTCGGACTGCGACTCGGAGATCATCGCCGTGTACCTCGCCCAGCGGATGCAGGACGGCGACACGCTCAAGGAGGCGATGCGCCGGAGCCTCGAGGACCTCGATGGAGTGTTCACCTACATCTGTGTGTCCGAGGACGCGCTCGGGATGGCCAAGGACGAGCTGGCGGCCAAGCCGCTGGTTCTCTACGAGAGCGACGACATGGTCGTGCTCGCCTCCGAGGAGATGGCGATCCGGGCGGTGATCGACCGCGAGATCGAAACCTACGACCCGTACGAGAGCGAGGTGATGGTATGGACACGGTAGTCCCGCCGGCGCGCTTCGACGCGCGAGGGTTAGTGGAGCTGGACGAGCGCGTCCCGAACGTCGCCGAGGTCGAGGGCGAGCGCGCCACCTTCGACGCCCGCGAGCTGACCACCCGGCAGATCAACCTCGAGCTGCGACGGCTCATCTATGAGCTCGGCGTTCACCAGGTGACGGTCAGGAACCCCGGCGCCAAGCACTCGCTCGGCGTCGGCATCCTCGCCCGGTGCAAGGTCACCTTCGAAGGCAGCCTCGGCTATTTCGCGTGCGGCCTGATCGACGGTCCCGAGGTGCATATCACGGGGCGGGTCGGCTGGTCGGCGTGCGAGAACATGATGTCGGGCGTGTGCGTGATCGACGGCAACGCCGGGTCGCTCACGGCGGCGGCGCTCCGGGGCGGCGACGTCGTGGTCAAGGGCAAGGTCGGCGCCCGCACCGGCATCGACCAGAAGGGCGGGACGGTGATCGTCGCGGGCGACGCCGGCTCGATGACGGGTTTCATGATGCAGCGGGGCCGCCAGATCATCTGCGGCAACGCCGGGCACGGACTCGGTGACTCGATGTACGACGGCACGCTCTACGTCGCCGGCAAGGTCGCCTCGCTCGGGATCGACTGCGTGCCGGGTGAATGGACCGACGCGGACACGGAGTTCGTGACCCGGAAGTTCTCGATCTACGGCCTCGGGGACCCGCCCGAGCTGAAGAAGTTCGTGTGCGGCAAGAAGCTCTACAACTACGACTCGCTCGAGCCCTCGGAAAGGAAGCTGGTGCTTTGATGTCCGCCGACGAGAACGCACCGATGGCCCGCAACCGGCTCGGCCACAGCCGGATCTTCACCCCCGAGGTGATCGACGACATCCACGTCAAGTCCGAGCTCGGTCGCTATCGGATGCGCGGCTTCTCGATGTTCAAGCCGATCCCGCACTGGGACGAGCTGATGTTCCTGCCGGGGACGCTGACCCGGTTCGTGATCGAGGGATACCGCGAGAAGTGCGTGACCAAGACGGTGCTCGGCGCGCGCTTTGCCAAAAAGCCGCTCGAGCTCGACATCCCTATCTACATCACCGGGATGAGCTTCGGCGCGCTGTCGCTCGAGGCCAAGATGGCGTTGGCCAAGGGCGCCTCGATGGCGGGCACGGCGACGTGCTCGGGTGAGGGCGGGATGATCCCGCCCGAGCGCGACCTGTCGACCAAGTGGTACTACCAGGTGATCCAGAGCCGCTACGGCTTCAACCCCCATCATCTGATGCTGGCCGATGGCGTCGAGTTCTTCATCGGCCAGGGGTGCAAGGTCGGCCTCGGCGGCCACCTGATGGGCCAGAAGGTGACCGAACAGGTGGCGGAGATGCGCTCGCTGCCGGTGGGGATCGACCAGCGCTCGCCGGCGCGGCACCCCGACTGGCTGGGTCCAGATGATCTCTCCCTGAAGATCCAGGAGATCCGCGAGGCGACCAACTACGAGGTCCCGATCCAACTCAAGCTGGGAGCCGCGCGGGTGTACGACGACGTGCGGATGGCGGCCAAGTGTGGTCCGGACACGATCTATCTGGACGGGGCCGAGGGCTCGACCGGCGCCGGCCCCCACATCGCCACCGAGGAGACGGGCATCCCGCTAATGGCGGCCATCCCCGAGGCCCGGCGCGCGCTCGAGGACGTGGGCATGGCCGACGAGATCGACCTGATCGTGGCCGGCGGCATCCGCAACGGCGCCGACGTGGCCAAATGCCTGGCGCTCGGGGCGAACGCGGTGGCGATCGGCCATTCGGCGCTGATGGCGCTTAACTGCAACAAGGAAATTCCGGGTGTGACGGATTACGAGGGCACCGTGGGCGTGCCGGCCGGCCAGTGCTACCACTGCCACACCGGCCGCTGTCCGGTCGGGATCACGACCCAGGATCCCGAGCTGCGCAAGCGGCTGGTTGTCGACGAGGCCGCCCAGCGGGTCTACAACTTCCTGCACACGATGACGCTCGAGTGCCAGATGCTCGCGCGCGCCTGCGGGAAGACCGATGTGCACAGCCTCGAGCCCGAGGATCTGTGCGCGCTGACCACCGAGGCGGCGGCGATGGCCCGGGTGCCGCTGGCCGGAACGGACTACATTCCGGGCGTGTCCGAGGAGCGCACCCTGGCGAGGATCGAGCAACTGCTCGAGCGCCACGTCGAGAATCCCATCGACTTCCTGGAGCCGGAGCGCGAGGGGGTCAGGCCGTGAGCGAGACCGAGTACAAGATCTCGATCGACGCCGAGTACCTCTCTGGCCATCGCTTTCCCTACCAGGAGGACATCTCGCTGGTGCAGGACGTCGACCTGCTCGCGGCCACGCCCGGCCAGGACATCAACTGGCTCGAGGACGTGGGGCTGCTCGAGGAGGATGGCGTCCCGGCCGTGTTCGACCGCTACTCGAACTCGTTCCTGAAGATCTACTTCCCGATCCCGCCCGGGCGTGAGGACGAGATCGCGCGCAAGGTGCTGATCAAGCACCTTCAGTCGGGCAACTCGTACGGGATCGCGCTCAAGGAGCGCCACTGCAAGTTCCCCCAGCTCGAGCTGGGGCCGTGGGTCGAGGGCTCGCGGACAGTGGGCACCGACTGGACCCCCCCGGTACTCGAGGGGTGGGAACCTCCGCAGCACTGACCTCCATGAGCAGCGAGGCGGATCTCCCGCGATCGATTCGCCGCGGCCCGCCGATCACGATCAAGTGTGAGTGCGGCGAGCGCCGCGAACTGCATTACGGCGAGCGGTGGACGTGCGAAAAGTGCGGCCGGAGTTGGAGCACCCTGCATATCCCGGTCGCCGAGTATGACCAGCTGCGGCGCACGGAGCTTCGCTACCGGTGCATCCCGGTGGCCGTGGCCGCGGTCGTGGTCGCGTTGCTGATTGTGCTGGTCGTGGCCGGCCACGCGTTCGAGGGCATCGTTCTCGCGGCGCTCGCGGCGATGGCGTGGACCGTCTACGGGCGACCGCGATGGAACCGTCGCTACCTGCAGGCGAGCCAGAACCCGCCGAGCTGGACGATCGGGCCCGAGTAGCTCGATGAAGGCAGTCGTCGTTGGCGCCGGGTTCGCCGGGCTGGCTGCGGCGGCCCGGCTCGCCGGTGCCGGAATAGAGGTAGACGTGTTCGAGGCGCGGGACCGCGTCGGCGGACGGGTGTGGTCGGTCCCGTTTGCCGGTGGTGTGGTCGAGCGCGGCGCCGAGTTCATCCTCCCCGGCAACGACACGGTCATCGCGACCGCCGAGCGCCTCGGGCTGCCGCTGGTTCGCAAGGGGATGCACTACGGCGACCGCGAGCCCAGGGACGGGGAGTCAGTTACCAGCGAGCAGGTGGCCGAGGCCGTTGCCCGGATCGCCTCCGGGCCGCTGTCCGCTCGGTCTCCGGGCTTGACCATGCGCCACGCGCTCGAGACGTATCACCTCGCCCCGGCCGTGGCCGAGGCGATCCGAGCGCGGCTCGAGGTCAGCTGCGCCTACCCGGCGGACGATCTCGACGCCTCGGTCCTGCGCGAGCGGGGCACCGCGTTCGGCCGCTTCGACACGTACTTGGTGGAGGGCGGCAACGACCGCATCGCGCGGGAGCTCGCCGCCGGGTTGGGCGGCCGGGTCCATCTGGCCAGCCCGGTGCGACGAGTGGCCTGGAGCGAGGGCGATGTCCGGATCCGCGCTGGATCGCACCTGGCGGTGGCCGACGCCGCTGTCGTCGCCGTGCCCGCCCGGGCGCTTGGCGCGATCAGCTTCGATCCGCCACTTCCTGACGCAACGGTCGCAGCGACGCGCGGCGTGCGCTACGGCCAAGCCGCCAAGCTGTTCGTCGCCCTCGGCGCGCCGGCGCCACCGAGCGCGACGCTGTCGGTTCCGCAGCGCTTCTGGTGCTGGACTCAGCTCGGCGCGGGCGGCGTGCGGGCGCCGTTCGTGGCCGCGTTCGCCGGCACACCGGGCGCGCTCGAGGCACTCCAGGTGCGATCCGGTACCGAACGGTGGATCACGGCGTTGCGGTCGCTGCGCCCCGACCTCGAGCTTGACCCCGCGCAAGCGCTTCTCTGCACCTGGGGGGACGATCCGTGGGCGCGCGGCGCGTACTCGGCGGAGTCGGCGACCTCGCCGATCGACACCGACGCGCTCACGCGTGGCGTCGGCCCACTTGCGTTCGCGGGCGAGCACACCGCCGGCGAGTGGCACGCGCAGATGGAGGGCGCGCTGCGCAGCGGCGAGCGGGCCGCGCAACAGTTGCTGCAGACCGCCGCGCGATGAGATCGGACGGTCGCCGGGGTCTAATCTCGCGTGAGCGTGCCCGCCAAGCAGAGCAGCCCGGCAGTGGAGCTCGAGGTAGAGGGGAGGACCGTGCGGATCTCCAGTCCGGACCGCGTGTACTTCTCCGCGCGCGGGGAGACGAAGCTCGATCTCGCTCGGTATTACATGAGCGTCGGCGAGGGAATCGTGCGCGCCCTGCGCGAGCGCCCCTGCATGCTGCACCGCTTTCCCGACGGCGTCGACGGCCAGAAGGTGCACCAGAAGCGGCTGCCAAAGGGGGCGCCCGACTGGATCGAGACCGTGAACATCTACTTCCCGCGTTTCGGGCGCACCGCCGATGAGCTGTGCGTGACCGAGCTCGGCAGCGTGATTTGGGCGGTGCAGATGTCGACCGTCGAGTTCCACCCCTGGAACTCGCGCTGCGCCGACGTCGAACGGCCCGACGAGTGGCGGATCGATCTGGACCCGATGCCGGAGGCGTCATTTGAGTCCGTGCGCCGCGTCGCGCAAGTCGCGCGCGAGGTGCTCGAGGAGATCGGGGCCGTCGGCTGGCCCAAAACCTCGGGCGGGAACGGCCTGCATATCTACGTGCGGATCGAGCCGCGCTGGGGCTTTGGCGAGGTGCGGGAAGCCGCGCTCGCGTTCGCCCGCGAGGTCGAGCGGCGCATCCCGAGCGACGCCACCACGGTCTGGTGGCGCAAGGACCGCGATCCGCACAAGGTGTTCGTCGACTACAACCAGAACGCCCGCGACCACACCATCGCGAGCGCTTACTCGGTGAGGGGAAACCGCGAGGCCACTGTCTCGACCCCGATCTTCTGGGAAGAGCTGGAGGCTGTCGACCCCCGGGAGTTCACGATCGTGACCGTGCCGGCCCGGTTCGCCAAGCTCGGCGACCCGCACGCGGGCATCGACGACGCAGTGTTCTCGCTGGAGTCGCTACTCGAGTGGGCGGCTCGCGACGCCTGAGCGGGGTCTCTCGCTGAGTCAGTTGATGCAGCCCGAGGATGTACATCAACACCCCGCGCCCGGTCGCGTCACCCCGGGAGCCAGGCAGGCGATTTGGATGAGTGGTCGCCGCCCTGCCCTGGCCACGAACGTGTACGACTTGCCGATCCAGCCCGGTCGTGTGATCGTCACGGAGATCCGCGTTCCGGCGCGCAGAAGGCGGTTGCGGAATGCTGCGGTCAGGTCGACAGTCCTGAGGCCTGCGCACCCGTTCCTGTGGCCGCTCTCGCACCGCTTGGCCTTGGACGTCGTCGCGAGGCGCTTGGGACGCGGGCAGCCTTGTCCGTGGCAGGTGACGCTCACGGTGGCCTCCGCGGCCAGGCCGTTGACGACGAGCGCGAGGACCTTGGTGTAGCTCGGCGTGAACGAGAAGGTCCACTGCATCGTGGACCCGATGATTCCGGCGACGTCGGGCGGTAGCGCCACAACGGTCACCGTCTGCGGTGTCGACGTGGAGCTGTCGAAGTTGGGATCGCCGCTGTAGCGCGCGCTGATGGTGTGGATCCCGTTCGAGCCGTAGGTGACCGTGCACACCGCGCCCCCGTTGGTGAGCGGCTGGCTGAGGCAGGACTGGATCGGTTGACCACCGTCGAGGAACTCGACCTGGCCGGTCGGCTCGACGGGACCCGGTCGGTCCACTGGTGGCTGCACGGTGGCGGTGTACGTCGTACTGTCACCGGCTCCCGTGGTCTTGGAGGAGTCGAGCGAGGTCGACGTCGAGCTTGGACCAACGCTCACGGCGGTGGATCCAATCGCGCTTCCCACGCCGGAGTCGGCGTTCGGCGCGAAGTCTGCGGTCAGCAACTCGGGCGACGTAGACGCCGCAAACGAGGTGTTGCAGGTGACGGCCGGCGTCAGGGGCGTGATCTGCTCGGCCACGCAACCGGCGATCGGGGCGCCACCGTTCGCGAAGGTGATCGTCCCGTAAGGGAAGCCCGGACTGGATGTCACGGCGGCGAGCAACGTCACATTCTCATTCGTCACCACTGCCGATGGAAAGGCGGCGAGCGACAGATTGCTGCCGCTCAACGTCTGTGTCAGCGCCGCCACCGCGCTGAGCTTTGCGGCCGTGTCGCCTACGGTGATCGTGCTCTGACCCGGCGTCGTCGAGCCCTGGATCAGCGCGCTGTAGCTACCGTTTCCGCCGTTTGCCACCGAGACGACCTTCTGCCCAGGGTCCGACGAGGAGAACACGACGGTCGCCCCCGTGACCGGGTTTCCGTGAGCGTCGGTAAGCGTCGCCGTCGCTGTCGTGTATGAGTTGCCGTTAGCGACGATGGAGGCGGGGGAGAGAGCAAGCGTCATGGTCTTGGCCGGACCGGCCGTCTGTGTCAGGGTGGCCTCGCCGGACGCCGGCTCCGCGGCCGATTCATCGATGGCGCTGATGATCACCGTTCCAGCCACGGTCGAGCTCGTGAGTGTGGCGACGTAGTCCCCGTTCGCCTTCTCGGTCGTGGCGCTGAAGTGGACCCCGCTGTCGCTGGCCGTGAACTTGATGGTGTGTCCAGTGACCACGACGCCTGCGCTGGTTACGACCGCCGTCACCGTGCTCGTGGAGGAGCCGTTGGCGACGATGCGGTCCGGCGAGAGCTTGACCGCCACCGTCTCCGTGGCTGCGTATGCGCTGGCCGGCAGCAGGCCCGCGGTGAGGACGGCCGTCACCGCCACGTCCAGAATCAACCGTCGCCCGGGCATCAGCCCTTGATCGTCAGCTTCCCGTACGTGGTGATTCGCGCAGTTCCCTTCGGCTGCTTGGTCGAAATGGCAAGCGCGCCTATGAGCTTGCGGTGCTTGCGCTGCAGGGAGGCGGCCCGCGCCCTCACGTGCTTGGGGAGCGTCACCGCGATGCGATCGACCTTGCCGGACTTGAATCGGAACGTGTGGCGGATGGAACGGCCGGCGACCTTGAGGGTGAACTGACCCGCGCAGACCTTGCCCTTCTTGGTCTTGCCCCTCGTCGCCACGCACCTCAACGAGACCATGACCTTGTCGTTCTTGATCGACACCGCCTTCGGCGCCGCCTGGATCGCGATGTAGGTGAGCCTGCCAGACCCATGGCCCGGCGCGGGCCCGGTGGGTGGCGTGGGGATCGCCGGTCCTGTCGGGGGAGCCGGCCAGGCGGCGAGCGCGGTGTAGGTGCTGGTGCCGGTCGGCGCCAGCGTCCATCCCGATTGGGTGCCGGCGTACGGGGAGCCGACGTTGGTGCCGGTCAGCGGCGTCTCGAGCGCGGGCCCAGAGTTGGTCACCGTGACGACGTTGCCCTCGATGTCGCCACTGACGGCAGTACTCGCAGACCATGCCTGCTGCTCGGCGAGCAAGTTCGCGATCGCCTGCTCGGTCAGCTGCACGATGGGGGCGTTGGCCTGGAAGTACTCGTTGTACTCGTAGAGGAGCGGATCAAGCGCCTGGTACAGGGTTCCGTCGCCCTTGGTGCACGGAGCCCCGGCGGTGCACGTCGCCGGTGGCGTATAGGTGGTGGGCGGGAGCAGGTCCGGCGATTCCTCGGATCCGGCCGGTGGAGTGCCGATGATGTTCGTCTGGTGGACGTAGCTCGGGCGTGGATCGTTGGCCATCATGGTGGCGAACATGCCCGAGACCACCTGGGTGATCACATCACGGAAGTTGCAGGTCGTGGGGCAGGCGAACGACCCGGCCGGATAGAGCGTCTGATACTCGTCAAGCTCCTGGGCGTCGGTCGCCGCGTTGTAGTAGATGTTGACCGGATGACGAGGAACGACCTGTGCCGTTCCTTCCAAGAACGTCGAATTGACGGGATATGTGGCCCCGGCATAGCTGGCTCCGATACCGAACTGGGTGTCAGGAGGGCTGGGGTAGGGCTTGGACGCGTCGTCGCCGACCGCGGTGATCCCGACCGCCTCAAGCGCAGGAATAAACCACTGGTTCTGCTCCCAGGGAGACTCGACCGCGTTCTCCGCCGAGGTGGAAGGCTCCGTCGTCGCCGTCCCGGCAGCGCCCGTGTCGCTGTATTTCAGCTCCGGCTCACCGCCTCCGGTGACATCGGTGGTCGAGGCCGGGTTGCCCGTGTTCGCAGAGGTGGGATCGAACGGTGTCGACACCGCACCGAAGGCTGAGCCCGCGGCCGCCGGCAGTCGCGTCCACGTGAACCCGGTCGTCGCGTTCTGCGTGGCGGTATACCCACGGTAGACCACGTAGTCCGCGGCGTGGCAGATCGCCTGCCAGTCCACCGTGATCTCATTCGTGGTCCCGGTGGCCACGTCGATCGGAGGTGTCACGGAAGCGGCCGACTGACCCGCCGTTGATGAATTGCTGAACTGGTCGGTGACCGCGTACTCGTAGGTTCCGGCCGGCAACGTCCCGCCGGTTGTGCTCACGCTGGTCAGATCGGTGTCCAGCTCAGGCGGATCGACCGTGGCCGGGTTCCCGGGCACCAGGTTCGCGAACCCGGAGTGATTGCCCGGTACGAACACCTGCCCGTCCTCGTATCCGAGCGACAGCGACGGGTCCGTGGTCTCGGCCAGGCCAAGCCCACCCGTCCCAGGTGTCCCACCGATCGACTCGTGCGCGACGTTCGTGTTCTCGTTCAGCTCAGCTTCGATGTAGTTCTGGGTCGCGCAGCCCACGTCCAGATAGGGCGTGTCGTAGGTGTGGCTGATCCACCCGAACGAGTCCGCGTAAGGCCTTCCGGCCCCGGCGTTCTCCGGCCCGCAGTTCGACGAGCACGTGGCCTGGAAGGCCGCCAGCAATGGATCCGCTCCGCCGTTGTCCGCCTGGTAGGCGGCGCTCCCGCCCATGTTGAACAGCTGGTCCATACGGAGGCCGTGACTCGTCTCCCAGCTGGCCGCCGTCGCGACGTCGCCCGGGTTCATGCGCATCGCATCGGCTTCGTCATAGTCGATCGAGTGCGTCGCCGTGTCCCACACGTCGTCGGGCGTGAACGTGTCGTCGATGTCCATCTCCAGGTAGTTGCGCTGGTCGCCGAAGTAGGTATTCCGCGCCAGCCAATCGAGCTCACCGTGGCGCAGCAGCTCGCTCTGGAGGTAGTACTGGCTCTCGTTGAAGGTCTGGAACATCGTCTCGCGTCCGTCGGGGGACGTGTAGATGCCCAGAAGCGTGCTCCCGTTGGGACCCGAGATAAGCGTGTCGACCGGCGCGCCCGCCAACGGGCTCGCCTCGTAGGCCCAGGTGGATTGCGTTGAATCGACCGAAACGCGACTCAGATACGGGAACACCCGTGCTCCGCTCGCGGTCAGCGTCAGCGCCGTCGAGAGCGGGAGCGCCGCGCCACCAACCGGGCTGGCGGAACCAAGGCCGTAGTCGCTGCTCGGAACCGCGTACGCCGTGACCTGACGCACGGAGAACTGGTGTTCGAACGTCTGGAGCCGACTCCACTGGGCGTCGCTCAAGCCGACGGTGCCGGATATCACAACAACGACGCCCTGATAGTTGGCGACCTGAGTTCCACTGGGGAGCGTCGACGATAGGGCCGGGAGCGGCACGCTTCCGGGGCTCGCGTCGCTGGTCACCACTGGCTGATACGGGACGCCTTCCCGGGTGAGGGTGTTTGCCCAGTCGCAATAGGCGATCCCACTTGGCGTGGCGTTGGCGTCTGTGCAATCGGTGCCGTCGGTGATGAGCAGGATGCGCATCCCGATCCGCTGGGCTGGAGCAGCAGCCGACGCCACCGCCGGATCCGATCCGCTGCCGGACACGCCCATGATCGTCAGCAGTCCGCTCAACAGGACGAGGGGACCGAGCAGAACCGCAAAAAGACGTCTCACAGACAATTCAGCTTCTTCGTTACGACCACGCGACCCGTCAGCACCGAGGCGCCCGAAGGCGCGAAATCCGTCGATGGTGCCCGTTGGAACCCCCTCCCGGGGCCCGTACCCATTCAGTCTCGGGGGTCACGCGCCCCGTGCCTATGAGCCCACTCGCCCCCTTTCCGTTCACCCGTGAACGGGTTCAGGAATGAACGTCGTGCAGCCGCACCAGGAATGGCGAGGCTTGTGATCGCTTCCGCAGGCCGCCACTGGGGCCCCGGCGCGGCCCGCCTCTGTCAGGACGGCACCTATAGCCGTATGGACTCCGCCGCGCTGACGCTAGAGCAGTCCGGCGGCGACTCGCGCGCCCCGGTGGTCTCAGTCCCGGGACGCGCGGCAGGGCCCGCGGACCTAGGCCAGCCGGCGGCCTAACTGCGTGGCCGGCGCTTCTCGGTGTCGTATAGGGGGAACGGCGCCACCGTGGCGCTGACCGCGCCGTTGCCGACAGCCACGTCGACGCGCTGGCCATCGTGGACGAGCCCGCGGTCGATTGCCGCCATGCCGATTACCTCCATCCCGAACGTCGGGCTCTGACACGGGCTGCGCAGGATCCCGACGTCCTGGCCGTCGAGGGTCACCTCGGCGCCGTACTCCGGGACCTCGTCGCCCTCGATGCGCAGGGTGGCGAGCAGCCGCGACGTCCCTCGGGCGGCGATTTCGCGCAGCGCCTCGCGTCCGACGAAGTCTCCGGCCTTGTCGAGCTTGATCACATTGTCGAGTCGGACCTCGTAGGGATCCGTCTGGTGCGGGAAGTAGTCGACGTCGGGGAATAGCAGGCCGGACTCGATCCGGAGCATCTCGATCGCCGACAGCCCGATCGGCCGGATGCCGTGCGGTTGGCCGGCCTCCAGGACGGCATTCCACAGTGCTTCCGCGTCTTCGGGGGCGCAGTACAGCTCGAAGCCGAGCTCGCCGGAGTACCCGGTCCGGGACAGCATGACGGGCACTCCCCCGACCTGGACCCCCTCGGCCAAGAAGCGGAAGTAGCGCAGGGTGTTGACGTCGGCGCCCTCGGTGATCGGCCCGAGGACCTCCCGCGACTTCGGGCCCTGGACCTGGAGGTGGGGCATCGCCGCCGTTCGGTCCTCGACCCGCACGTCGAGGCCACGATCGCTCGCTACCTGCCTGAACCAGTCGAGATCCGAGTCGTAGCTGGTGATCGACAGGCAGTGCTGGTCGCCCAGGCGGAACACAGTGCCGTCCATGACCATCTTGCCCTGGTCGTCGCAGATCGGGCCGTACCGGACCTGCCCGATCTCGAGCGCCGCCATGTCGTTGGCGAACAGGGCATCGGCCAGCGCCAGCGCGTCAGGGCCGTCAAGGTCCCACTTGCGCAGCGGCGACTCATCCCACAGGTTGCACGCGGTGCGTGTCGCGACGTGCTCGGCGACCGCATCGCCGAAGTCAGCGGCCCACGCCCAGCCTTCCCAATCGGTCCAGCTCGCGCCCGCTTCCCGCTGGACCTTGTCGAACGCCGTGCGATGCAGATCTACGGTCGACACCCCTCACCTCTGCTTTGATGAATTTGTACAAATGACGGCGCAGTTATATCGCACCTGCGCCGGCCCGTTCTGCGGCGGCCTCGACGAACAGCGCGAGCAGCGTGGGCGAAGGCTCCTCCTGGAGCTCCCACTGAACCCCTATGCAGAGCGCGGGGGCGCCCGGGACCTCGATCGCCTCGATGACGCCGTCCGGCGCCGTTGCCACCACCACGACCCCCTCCCCGAGCGTCGCGATGCTCTGGTGGTGGTAGCTGTTGACGGTTGAGGCGGCTCCGAGCGCGCCGGCGAGACGGCTGTCCGGGGCGACGACGATTTCGTGGGAAGGATGCTCTACCGGCGGCCCTGTCCCCAGGCGCGCCTTCACCACCTCCTCCCAGATGTCCCAGTCGCCACCGCGATGGCGGTCGGCGGGGGACGGAAGCACGCTGTGGTCGGGATGGAGCGACCCGCCGAGCGCGACGTTGATCACCTGCATGCCCCGGCAGATCCCAAGCAGCGGGACGCCGGCCGCGATCGCCTCCCGGGCGAGCGGGAGCTCGGCCCTGTCGCGCAGCGGTGAGTGTGCGGTCGCCCTCGGGTGGCGGCGACCGCCGAAGCGCTCGGGCTCGATGTCGCGCCCGCCGGCGAGCAGCAATCCGTCGAGCCGCGCGAGGAGGGGTGTTGGCCGCTCCGTGTAAGGCAAGATCACCGCGACGCCTCCGAGGCGCTCGATCGGGGCGCTAAAGGCGACGCCCAGATAGTCGCCGTAGTCGGTGAATCCGCACGAGATGCCGATCAGCGGAGCGTGCGTTCGGTCAGTCATACGCCGCGTGAGCGTACACGGCGGTAGCACCGCCACGACGTTGCTTATTACGCAATCGCATTGCGGATAAGGCATGATAATCCGCGGACTGCGGCGGGTCAACGTACGCGCCCACGTCGGTTGCCGCGCACGGGCGCACCCGATATAACGCGCGTGTATCAATTTGTCCAGCGAGGGGTGGTGTGGTGGTGGCGACAGTGACTTCGACGCTTCAGAACTTCATCGACGGCGAGTTCGTCGATCCGGTCGACGGTCAGTCCGAGCCGATCGTCAATCCCGCGACCGGCGGGGTGATCGCTCGGGCGCCGCTCTCTGCTGCCGTCGATGTTGACCGGGCGGTGAGCGCCGCG
>DASPPG010000125.1:0-35690 GCA_035625625.1 Solirubrobacteraceae bacterium | reverse complement strand
GATGCCCTCGCGGATCGACTCGTCGTCCACCCCGGAGAAGTTCAGGCGCATCGACGAGCCGCCGCGCCCGTCGACGAAGGCGGCCCGGCCCGGCACGAACGCCACGTGGTCTTGCAGGCCGCGCGCCAGCAGGTCGGTGGTATCGATGTAGTCGGGCAGCGTGGCCCAGATGAACAGGCCGCCCTGAGGATGGGTCCACTCCGCCTCGCGCGGGAAGTGCTCGGCCAGCGCGTCGAGCATCACGTCGCGGCGGCGGCGGTAGATCTCGATCAGCGAGCGCACGTAGTCCTCCCACGGGCCGGACTCGAAGTACGCCGACACGAAGTACTGCGAGATCGACGAGGAGCACAGATCCGAGGCCTGCTTGCCCAGGTTCATCTTGGCCAGCACCGGCGCGGGCGCGCACGTCCAGCCCAGCCGCACGCCGGGGGAGAGAATCTTTGAGAACGTGCTCGCGTAGATGATGAATTCCGCGTCGAGCGAGCGCAGCGTCGGGAGCGGTGAGCCCTCGTAGCGAAGCAGCCCGTAGGGGTTGTCCTCGAGGACGAGCAGCTCGCGCTCGGCGGCGATCCGGACGAGTTCGTGGCGGCGCTCGAGTGACAGCGTCACGCCGGCCGGATTGTGGAAGTTCGGCACGGTGTAGATGAACTTGGGCGTCCGGCCGTCGCGCTCCAGCTGGTCGAGGGTCGCTTCGAGTTCGCTGACCAGCATTCCGTCGCGGTCCATCGTCACCTGGACGACGTCGGCCTGGTAGGCGCAGAACGTCGGCACCGCCCCCGGGTAGGTCGGCGCCTCGCAGACGACCACGTCGCCGGGGTCCAGCAGTGTTTTGCACACGAGGTCGATCACCTGCTGACCGCCGGTGGTGACCAGGATCTCGTCCTCGTTGACCTCCATGCTCTCGGCGCGCATGACCTCGGCGATACAGGCCTTGACCGCCGACAGCCCCTCCGTCGGGCTGTACTGGAGCGCGCGGGCGCACGAGTTGGTCGCCACCGTGCTCATCAGCGACGCGTATGAATCGGGGGGGAAGGTCGAGGTGTCGGGAAGCCCGCCGGCCAGCGAGATCACGTCGTCGCGCTCGGTGAGCGCCATCAGGTCGCGCATCGCCGAGGACTTCATGACCTTCGTCCGCTCGGCGAACAGCGCTGCATAACGCTCGATGTCCCGCGCCGTCGATCGCGGACGGCGGGATGGGCTCATCTCGCCCTCTGCACTATCGTCACGGGTAGTCACGGTACAGCACGGTGCATCTCGTTTTCGACATCTTCACTGGCATCGGCGTCGCGGCCGCCGTTGGCATTCGCCCGTTCCTGGCGGCCCTGGTGGTCGGCATCCTGGCTGCGGCGAACGTCCAGATCCACTTCAGCCACACCGACTACTCTTTTCTGCAGAGCCTGCCATTCCTGCTTGCGATGGCGGTTTGCGTGGCGATCGGGCTCGTCATCGCGACCAGGCTGGGAGCCACGAACCGCAGCTCCGTCGAATCGGTGATCGCTGCCATCTCGATCGCGCTCGGGGCGCTGTTCTTCGCCGGATCGCTGGCGCGGGGCCATTACGCAGCCTGGCCCGGGCTGATCGGCGGCGTGGTGTGCGCCGCGGTGGGAATCGCCGCCAGCCTTCCATTTCTCCGGCGCGTGCGGTCTCGGCTCGACGCGGAGGCGGCCGCGGCGCTGCCTCTGCTCGCGGAAGGCGCGGCGGCGTTCGCGGCCGGCCTGTCGGTGATCGCGCCGCCGGTCGGCTTGGTCATCCTCGTGCTGCTCGTCTGGTTCGTGGTGGCCGGACGGGGCCGCAGCGACCAGAAGTATGCGGGCCTGAGAATCCTGCGTTGAGCGCTCCCGATCCGGGGACGATTTAGCCGTGAGCCAGCCCAGGAAGCGCAGCGCTGACGACAAGCGGCGGGATGACGGCAGCCGCAAGCCGCGAGACCGCGGCAAGCGCAAGCCGCGAGACCCCGGCAACGTGAGCGCGCCCAAGAAGCTCGTGCTGATCGTGATCGATGCCATGAAGCCCGCAATGCTCGAGCGCGCGATCGCCAACGGGAGGGCGCCGGCGCTGGCCCGGATCCGGCGCGAAGGCGGCTACGTCGACGAGTGCACGGCCGCGTTCCCCTCTGTGACGCCCGTGTGCGCGGCCACGATCACCACCGGCGTCGGCCCCGACCGACACTGGATCCCAAGCATGAACTGGTATCACCGGGAGGAGGGCCGCTACGTGGAGTACGGCTCGAGCTTCTCGGCGTCACGCCAGTTCGGCGTGCTGCGGTCGTTGACCGACACCGTCTACCGAATGAACGCCGAGCACCTGTCTGGAGAGGTCGAGACCGTCTATGAGACGCTCGACGACGCCGACGTCCGCACGGCCGGCACGACCTACCTGATCTACCGGGGCCGCTATGAGCACGAGGTCTCCAACGAGACGGCATTGGCCCGGATCGTCACCTCGACCCTATTTCGCCGGACGATCCTCGGGCCGCGCGAGCTGTTCTATGCCGACCTTTACGCCAGCCGGAAGACGGGCTGCCGGGGACAGCTCGGGATGCCCGGTGTTCGCGACCAGCACACCGGCTGCGTCGGGGCCTACCTGGTCGAAAACGACCTGTTCGACTTCATGCTGTTCTCGCTGCCCGACAACGACGCTTGGTCGCACAAGAACGGTCCGCACGCCCAGGTCACCTCGATCGCCGCCGCCGACCGCCAGATCGAGCGGCTGATGCACGCGGCCGGCGGTCCCGACGCCTTCCTCGAACAGTATGCGGTGATCGTCACCTCTGACCACTCGCAGGCCGCGGTCGAGGAGCGCATCCGCCTCGATCGGGCGTTCGGCGAGTTCGCAGTGGCGACCCGAAGCGCCGCGCGCTCGGCCAACGCCGAGATCGCGCTCAGCCCGGCCCAGCGGGCGGCGATGATTTACGCGCTCGACGACGAGCGGCGCGACGAGCTCGTCGCCCGGTCGGTCGAGGCGGCCTGCGGCCTGGACGGGGTCGATCTCGCGATGTGGCTGACGGGTCCGGATCGGGATGAGGCGGTCGTGCGCAGCCGCCGGGGGGAGCTTCGCTTTGCCCCGGGGAGCGGGGTCGAGGACGATCGAGGTGTCGGCTGGGACGTCGAGGGTGATCTCGCCGCCCTGCGGGGCGAGGTGCAGGACGGGCGCTTCCTGTGCAGCGAGTACCCGGACGCCCTCGCGCGTGTCTGGTCGGCTCTGAATTGCCCCCGCGCCGGCGACGTCCTGCTGTCGGCCTCGCCGGGCTACGAGTTCGTCGACTGGGGGGGCGCCGATCACGTCGGCGGGGGCAGCCACGGGTCCCTGCACCGGACCGATTCGATGGGCGCGCTGCTCTGGTGCGGCACGGGTCCAGCCTCGGCCTCGGCGCGTGACCGCTGGTCGCTGTGCGACGTGGCGCCGATGGTGCGCGAACACTTCGGGATCGGCGATCCCGCGTCGGGGATGGTTAGAGACGGTGGCTCCCGGCTATCAGAGGACCGCGGCTCCCGGCCGTCCAGGCGCCGAACGGATTCCTGAGGCGGCAACCGCCGAAAGAGTTCCTATACGGGCAACCGCCGAAAAATTCATTTTCGAGTTAGGAGCCGATTAGTCGATGTCGAACCCTTACGCTACTGCGACGCCGCGCCGATACATTCCCACCGATGACCGATGAGATGACCGCCATCGTCGCCGAGCTGCCTCCCGGGTCTCAGCCTCGGGCGCGGCACGGCGTGCACCGCCCGTTACTGCGGGTCCGCCACGGCATGCGCCAGAGCCACAACTGGCTGCAGCTGTGCCGCTTTGGCGCGGTCGGCGCCGCCGGCTACGTCGTCAATCTCGCCGCGTTCGCCGTCTGCGTCCATCTGCTGGGGATCGACTACCACCTCGCGGCGGTGATCGCGTGGGTCGTCTCGGTGCTCAACAACTTCGTGCTGAATCGGCACTGGACGTTCAGCGCCAAGCAGGACCACCCCGGGCGGCAGGCGATGCGCTTCTTCCTGGTGTCGCTCGTCGCCTTCGGCTTCACCTATGTCGTGCTGGTGGCGCTGGTCGACGCGGGGATGATGAAGGTGGCCGCGCAGGCGATCGCGATCGCAGCCGGCACGCCGCTCTCGTTCGTCGGGCAAAAGCTTTGGAGCTTTCGGGCCTAGATGCCCACCATGACCAGCTCCGGGGCGTAGGCGACCGGCGCGCGAAGCTTGCGGCGCTCGTCGGAGCGCTCGTTCTGGCCGTGGCTCTGGCCCTGCTGAGTACGGCACCTTCCGCGCGGGCGGCCGTCACCGTGACGACGACGGTCACGGCGGCTCCCGGCACGCCGGTGCTCGTCACCTCACAGACCGTGCCACCGAGCGGGTTCCGCCTGAACGCGTCGCAGGTCGAGCGGATCGCGGCTGCCAATCCGGCCGTTCGCACCGAGTTGCGCCGGCATCCCGACGCGATTCCCTACGAGTACACCAAGGGGACGGGGCAATGGCAGGTGAGCTGGTTCTCCTCCGGAGCCAACCAGGTCGAGCTGTTGCAGGTCTACATCGACGACGCCACCGGCAAGGTCACCCAGGTGTGGACCGGCTTCCAGGTGGCGTGGACGATGGCCCGCGGCTATCCGGGCGCCTTCGGCCGGCGGGTCAACGCCTGGTACGTGTGGGTGCCGCTGTGCGTGCTCTTCATCGCCCCGTTCATCCCGTGGCGACGGACCCGTACGTGGCGGGCCGGGCGGGGCCGGCGCGCCTGGTCGCTGTTGCACCTCGACCTTCTGATGCTGCTCGGCCTGTCGATCTCGCTGGCCTTCTTCAACCACGGAATGATCGGGATGTCGACGCCGATCACCTACCCGTTCATGCTCTACCTGCTGGTCCGGATGCTGCGGCTGGGCTTCGGGCGGGGCCGGCCGCGGGAGCCGCTGCGCCTCGGCGTGCCTGTCTCGTGGCTGGCCGTTGGGGTGGTCTTCCTGGTGGGTTTCCGGGTCGGGCTGAACGTCGTCAACTCGAATGTGATCGATGTTGGGTACGCCGGCGTGATCGGGGCCGACAAGGTGTTGAAGGGCCAAAACCTGTACGGCAACTGGCCCAAGGACAACGCCGCCGGCGACACCTACGGTCCGGTCGCGTACTACGCATACGTCCCGTTCCGGGCCATCTTCGGCTGGAGCGGCACGTGGGACGACCTTCCCGCCGCCCACGCCGCCGCGATCGTGTTCGACCTGATGACGCTGCTGCTGCTGTTCTGGCTCGGACGCCGGCTGCGCGGTCCCACGCTCGGCGTGGTGCTGGCGTATGCCTGGGCTGCGTACCCGTTCACGCTGTGGACGCTCAGCTCGAACACCAACGACTCACTGGTGGCGATGCTGCTCGTCCTCGCGCTGCTCGTGATCACCTCGGCGCCGGCGCGCGGCGTGGTCGGTGCGCTCGCCGGTCTGACCAAGTTCGCGCCGCTGGCGCTGGCGCCGTTGCTTCTGCGCGGTGTCGACCCACCACCCCGTCGCCGGCAGATCATCTGGTACGTGGTCGCCTACGCGTTGACGATCGTCGTCGCGATGCTGCCCGTGCTGCTCGATAACAACCTCCACGCGTTCTGGCACGCCACGATCGCCTACCAGGCCGGGCGCAGCTCTCCGTTCTCGATCTGGGGCCTGTGGGGCGGTCTGTCGATCGAGCAGCACCTGGTCCAGGGCGCCACCGTGGCGCTGGGCATCGCGGTGATGTTCGTGCCGCGCCGGCGCGGGGTGATCGAGGTGGCGGCACTGGGCGGGGCCCTGCTGATCGCGCTCCAGCTGGGAGCGGGCTACTGGCTGTACTCCTACATCGTGTGGTTCTTCCCGTTGGTGGCGGTGGCGCTGTTCGGGAGCTTCCCGAGCGAGCTCGGGCACGCGGTGGCGGCCGCGGTGGGCGAGCGGCCGGCCCGGGAGGCGGCGGTGCCGGTGGCGGCGGGCCTGTAGCCGATTCCCGCGCCACCGAGGACCGCCGGATTACGTCACCCCCGGAGCCGGCTCGAGCACCTGCTCGATCGCGCTCGCCCGCATCGGCTCGTTCGCCCGGATCACCACCCCGTTGAGCCAGGGATCCTCGCTCGAGGTCTCGAACCGGATCGGCATCTGGGTGACCATCGAGGTCACCGCCTGCTCGCGGCGCACCCCGATCACCCCGCCTCGTGGACCGGTCATGCCGACGTCGGTGATGTACGCGGTCCCGCCCGGGAGCACCCGCGCGTCGGCGGTCGGCACATGGGTGTGGGTGCCGACCACAGCCGTCACCCGTCCGTCCAGGTGCCATCCCATCGCCACCTTCTCGCTCGTCGCCTCGGCGTGCATGTCGACCAACACGTGGTCGACCTTCCCCTGCAGCGCGCGGAGCGCGGCGTCAGCCTCCGGGAACGCCGGTCGCCCCGCCTTCATGAACAGGTTTCCGGACAGCGAGACGATTCCCAGCCGTCCAGCGGAGCCGGACACGACGCACCACCCGTGCCCGGGCTGACTGGCCAGGAAGTTGGCCGGGCGCACGATCCGCTCCTCCTCGTCGAGGTAGGAATAGATCTCCTTGTGGCGGTAGGTGTGGTTGCCGAGGGTGATCGCATCGACGCCGCCGGCCAGCATCTCGCGGGCGATCTTCGGCGTGATCCCGACGCCACCGGCGGCGTTCTCGCCGTTGACCACGACGAAGTCTGGGGCGTACCGATCGCGCAGCGACGGCAGCAACGTCAGCAGCGTCCGTTTGCCGATTCCGCCGACCACGTCGCCGACGAACAGGATGGAGACGGTTTTGCTCATGTCTTGCGGGTGCTCATACTTCCAGTTGGATGCGTTTGAGGTTCCCCAGGCGACCGGGCGCGGCCGGGCCGAGCGCCGGCGCTGCCGGTGCGCGCCAGGACGCAGGCGTCCATCCCGACGGTCTGGACGACGAACACGGCGTGCCGCTGCCGCCGGTGGTCGTTCCGCGTTGGGTGCAGCTGGTGCTGCTGCCCCTGGGTCTCCTGGCGCTGTGGGCGCTCGCGCGGGCGGCGGGCGTCGTGGTCTTGATTCTGCTCGGGGCGAGCACGGCCGCGCTGATCTTGAACCCGCTCGTGAGGATGCTCCATCGCCGGGGCCTGCCGCGAGGCTTGGCCATCCCGGTCGTGTTCATCGGCATCTTCGCGATTCTCGGCGGGATCGGCGTGCTGCTGGCCGACCCGGTCAGTACGCAGGTCGGCCGCGTGGCGGACAAGATCCCGCACTACACCGCGGTGGCGAACCGGGACCTCGCCGACCTCCAGCGCTTCCTGAACCAACACGGGATCAAGGTCCAGATCGAGCACCAGGGGGAGACCGCACTGCAGACCCTCGAGAAGACCCTGCTCAAGCGCTCGAGCGACATCGTGTCCTTCTCCCGTGGCCTGGCCACCCAGATCGTCACGACGTCGTTTGATCTGATCCTCACGTTCGTTCTGACGATCTATCTGCTGGTCTACGCCGACTCGATCGACCGCCTCGTCCGGCGGATCATGCCCCCCGGCGACGGCACGCCCGAGGACGACTTCCCGCTGCTCGTCCAGCGTGCGGTTTTCGGCTACGTCCGCGGCCAGCTGCTGTTCAGCCTGATCATGGGGTCGAGCGCCGCCGTGGCGCTCTGGATCTTCGGTGCGGTCGGGATCTTCGAGGGAGGGCAGCGGTTCGCGTTGTTCCTCGGCGCGTTCTACGGGCTGATGGAGTTCATCCCGTACATCGGGCCAATCATCGGACCGCTGCCGGCGATCCTGATCGGACTGTTCGAGAGTCCGATCACCGCCGTCTGGCTGATCGCGCTGTTCGTCGCCCTGCAGCAGCTCGAGGGTCACTTCGTCGCGCCGCAGGTGTTCCGGATCTCGTTGCGGATAAACCCGATCCTCGTCATCCTCGCGCTGTTGATCGGGTACCAGATCTATGGGATCGCCGGCGCGCTGCTGGCGTTGCCGATCGCCACGGTGATCCGCCAGACGGTCCTCTACCTGCGCCGGCACCTGGTGCTCGAGCCGTGGGGCACGCTCGGCTCGGGGGTGCTCGCCAACGTCGGCGTGGAGCGATGTCCCGACTGCGGGGCGTCGGCTGGGCCCCGCGACGCGTTCTGCCGTTCGTGCGGCGCCTCGCTCGAGCCCCGCGTGAGGATGCCTGGTTAGGCGCCCGCGGCGCCAAACCGACCTCGCGACCCGACCAACCCCCTGGCCCGGACGATCCGCGCGGTAGCCTGAGCCCTCGTGTCCACCGGCGTGGAAACGCTCCAGAGCCGGGTGACGGTGGCGGTGAGCGACCTGACCCGACGCTTCGGCGCGCGGACGGCCCTCGACAAGATCAGCTTCGAGCTGTACGCCGGCGAGGTGGTGGCGTTCATCGGGCCGAACGGCGCCGGCAAGACCACGTTGCTGTCGATCCTGGCCGGGGTGCTGGAGCCGTCGGAGGGCGAGGTAATCCGCGAACCCGGCAAGCGCTTCGGCTGGGTGCCGCAGGAGCCGGCGCTCTATTCGAAGTTGTCGGTGGCCGAGAACCTGCGGCTGTTCGCTCGCCTCGAGCGCGTCCCCGATCCAGAGCAGGCCACCCGCGGAATGCTGGAGCAGACCGGCCTGACGGACCGCGCCGGCGAGGAGGTCGGGCGCCTGTCCGGTGGTAACCAGCAGCGGGTCAACATCGCGATCGGCCTCCTGTCCGAGCCGCCGGCCCTCCTGCTCGACGAGCCGTCGGCATCGCTCGACCCGCGCCAACGCGAGCGGCTGTGGGAGTTCATCGGCGGACTCGCGGACCGCGGCACGACGATCGTGTTCTCGACCCACAACGTCGCCGAGGCCGAACGCTACGCGGGCCGAGTGCTGGTCTTAGGCGACGGCGAGCTGCTCTTCACCGGCACGCCGGCAGAGCTCGAGCGAACCGTCAGCACCGAGCACGCGAGCCCGGGCGACTTCGAGAGCGCATTCGTCCGCTTCCTTCACGACCGCGGGCATTAGCGCGCACTCGGCACGGATACTCGGCACGTGCGATGGCTGCTCATCAAGGACCTGCAGATCCTCAAGCGCTCGCCCCTGCTCGTCGGGCTGCTCGTCGTCTACCCGGTCGTGATCGCGCTGATGATCGGCTTCGCGCTGTCGAGCCCACCGGGGAAGCCGACGGTGGCGCTCTACGACGCGGTGCCCACCGGTAGGGGCGAGCTCAGCATCGGCAACCAGCGGGTCAACGTCTCGCATTACGCCAACCAGCTGTTCGCGTCGATCAACGCGATCCGGGTGAACTCGCGCGCCGCGGCGATCGCCAAGGTGAAGAGCGGCCAGGCCCAGGCGGCGCTCATCATCCCGGCCGACATCGTCGGGCAGATCGACAGCCTGATCACCCAGGGCGTCGGCAACCCGACCGTCCAGCTGGTCTTGAACACGCGTGACCCGCTCGAGCGCGAGTTCGCCCAGCAGGCGATCAGCGCCCGCGCCAGCCAGGTCGAACAGGCCGTCTCCAACCAGGTGCTGGGAGTCGCGGCCACCGACCTCCGGACCGTCCTGAACGGCGGCACGCTCCAGTTCCTCGGGCAGAGCATCCCGTTGCTCGGCCTGAAGAACACCCGCGCGATCGTCCAGGGCACGATCGCCTCGCTGCCGGCGAAATCCCCACTCAAGCCGGCGCTCAATCAGGTTGTCGCCTTCGCTGGCCTCGCCATCGGAGGCCTGGGGTTCGCAACCCCCGTCTTGCAGTCGATCGGCTCGCCTTTGACGATTCAGCAGATCGAGCTGGCCGGAAAGACCACGCCGACCGCCTCCTATGCGGCGGCGATCGCGGTGATCGTGTCGCTGATGTTCGTCGGGGTGCTGCTGGCAGCCGGTCTGCTCGCGCTTGAGCGCTCGGAGAACGCGTACTCGCGGCTAATCCGCGGCCTCGTCACGCCAACGTCCCTCCTCTCCGAGAAGGTCGTCATATCGGCCGCCGGCGCGGCCGGAGTGACGCTGCTCATGTCGGCGTTCGTGTCGCTGTTCGTTCACCTCGACTGGGCCCGCTTCCCGCTGTGGGTCGCGGCACTCGGACTGGGCGGGCTCGCCTTCGGCGCCCTCGGAGTGGCGATCGGCGGCCTCGCTCGCGAGGTCAGCGTCGCCTCCTTGATGGCGTTTGTGTTCACCCTGCCGATCGCGTTCGTCGCGCTCGTGCCCGGCGACGCGGTGTCGGGGACGCTCCGATCGATCCTGGATGCGGTCGCATTCGTGTTCCCGTTCCGAGCCGCGCTGCAGGCCGTCTCGAACGCGTTCTCCGGCGCGGCCCCTGGGATCGGCTGGCCGCTGGTCCACCTCGCCGTGCTCACGCTCGCGTTCGGCGCGCTGGCCCGACTGGCGATGAGACGCTTCGCCTAGCGCTTAGCGCGCGCGCACCATCTGCCTGAACATCACCAGGCAGATCACCGCCACGATCAGCGAGATCACCGGGAGCGTCGCCCCGATCGCGCCGACGATCGACAGCACCAGCGAGACCACGAACACCGCTCCGGCGACGCCGCCGGTGACCACGAGCCGGTAGGCACGCCGCTCGCGCACCCGCCTCGGCGTATAGCTGCCTCGCTTTTCCAGATCGGCCACGTCCTCAGCGTACCGCCCCGAACGCATAAGGTGTTAATGAGATGCCCGATCGCGAGCGCCGCTACGTGCTCTTCTACGACTACGTCGGGGACATCCTCGAACGCCGCGCCCCGCACCGAGACGCGCATCTGGCCGCGCTCCGTGCCGGTCAGGAGGACGGACGGATCCTGCTGGCGGGACCGCTGAGTGATCCGCCGCGCGGCGCCGCGATCGTGTTCTCCGACCGGGACGCGGCCGAAGCCTTCGCCAAGGCGGATCCCTACGTGCAAAACGGCCTGGTCACTGAGTGGCGGGTAGACCTCTGGACGCTGGTCTAATCGGCGCGCAATAAGAGCGGGGGTATCCTCAGCCGGGATGCCTTTTCCGCAGACCCGTCTTCGCCGGCTGCGCGCGACCGGCGCGCTCCGCGGGCTGGTACGCGAGACAACCCTCGGCCCGTCGGACTTCGTTTACCCGATGTTCGTCGCGCACGGCATCGACCGCCGCGAGCCGATCGTAGCGATGCCGGGCGTGGATCGCCTGTCGATCGCCCACGCCGTCGATGAGGCACGCGAGGCTCAGGCTCTCGGCATCCCCGCGGTGCTCCTGTTCGGATTGCCGGCAGCCAAGGACGAGGAGGGCTCGGGCGCTTGGGACGACGAGGGGATCGTGCAGCTTGCGACGCGCGCGATCAAGGAAGCGCACCCGGACTTGATCGTCATCACCGATCTCTGCCTGTGCGAGTACACGAGCCACGGCCATTGCGGGGCGCTCAAAGCCGACGGCACGGTCGACAATGACGCCACGCTCGAGCTGCTCGCCCGTACGGCCACATCGCAGGCCCGCGCCGGCGCCGACATCGTCGCCCCCAGCGACATGATGGACGGCCGCGTCGGCACGATCCGCCACGCCCTCGACGACGAAGCCTTTTCCGACACCCCGATCCTCGCCTACTCGGCCAAGTTCGCCTCGGCCTTCTACGGCCCGTTCCGCGAGGCCGCGGACTCGACGCCCGCGTTCGGCGATCGCCGCGGCTACCAGATGGATCCGGGGAACGGCGACGAAGCCGTCCGCGAGACGAGACTCGACGTCGAGGAGGGCGCCGACATCGTGATGGTCAAGCCGGCGCTCCCCTACCTTGATCTGATCCACCGGATCAAGACGGAGACGAAAATGCCGCTGGCCGCCTACAACGTCAGCGGCGAGTACGCGATGGTCAAGGCGGCGGCCGCCGCCGGCTACCTCGACGAGCGCGCCGCCGTGCTCGAGACCTTGACCTGCATCAGACGCGCGGGCGCCGACATCGTCATCACCTACCACGCCAAGGAGGCCGCGCGATGGCTTCAGTAAGCCCCGGAGACGCGCGGGCCACGCGGTCGAGCGGCTTCGGCCCCAAGCTCCGCTCTCGCAAGCACGGAGCGGCCACCCCACTCGACGACCTCGACAAGCGCCTGCTCAACCTGATGCAGGGCCGCTTCCCGATCGCGCAGCGCCCGTATGAAGCCGTGGCCGCTGAGGCGGGCATCGCCGAGGACGAAGCCATCGCCCGCGTACAGGAGCTCCTGGACGAGCGCATCATCCGCCAGGTCACCCCGATTTTCGACACGCGCGCCCTCGGCTACTCGTCGATGCTGGTCGCGGCCAAGGTCGACCCCGAGAACCCCTGGCGCGCCGCCAACGTCATCAACGAGCACCCGGGCGTCTCGCACAACTACCTGCGAGACCACGAGTTCAACATCTGGTTCACGATCGCCACCGAGCCCGGCTCGCCGCTCGGCCTCGACGGCACCCTGGAGGTGCTGGCAGGCGAAGCCGGCGCGGAGTCCGTTCGCCAGCTGCCCACCCTCCAGTTGTTCAAGATCCGCATGGACCTCGAGATGGAGGGCGACACCGAAGCGTTGGCAAGGGCGGTGGAGGTGGCGCCACCGGCGGAGACCGAGCCTCAGCCCTACGACGAATTCGACATCGAGGTGATCCGCGCGACCCAGGGCGACATGCCCGTGATTCCAGAGCCATACGCCCCGGCCGCGGAGAAACTGCAGATTCCCCAGGATCGCCTCCTCTCCCACCTGCAGCAGATGCAAGAACGGAGACTCCTCCGCCGCGTCGCCGCGATCCTCTACCACCGCCGCGCCGGCTTCAGCGCCAACGGGATGGGCGTTTGGAAGGTTCCCGACGAGCGGATCATGGAGCTCGGGCCGCTGATGGCCGCCTTCCGCGGCATTTCGCACTGCTACCAGCGCCCCACCTACGAGGACTGGCCGTACTCGATCTTCACCATGGCCCACGGCCGCTCGAAGGAGGAGTGCGACGCGATCCTCGCCTCGATCGCCGCCCAGACCGGGGTCACCGAGCGCGCCACGCTGTACTCCTCGACGGAGTTCAAGAAGATCAGGCTGCTCTACTTCACGGGCGAATATCGCGCCTGGGAACGCGAGCACGCGGGCGTGTGACCGCCGCCAAGCCGACCACCGCCGCGCTGGACACCACCCGCTCCTCCGAGCTGTACCAGCGGGCGCGCAGGGTCCTCCCGGGCGGGGTGAACTCGCCCGTCCGCGCGATGCGCGCGATCGGGCGCGACCCGATCTTCATCGCAGCGGGGCGCGGAGCGACGATCACCGACGCCGACGGCAACGACTACGTCGACTGGGTCTCCTCGTGGGGCCCGCTGGTCCTCGGCCACGCCCACCCCGACGTTCTGAACGCCATCGCCGACGCCGCGCAGCGCGGTACCACGTTCGGCGCCCCGACCGAGGGTGAGGTCGCGCTGGCGGCCGAGATCGTCGCCCGGGTGCCGTCGGTCGAGATGGTTCGGATGACCTCCTCGGGCACCGAGGCGACCATGAGCGTGATCCGCTTGGCCCGCGCGGTCACCGGGCGCGACCCGGTCCTGAAGTTCGCCGGCGCCTATCACGGGCACGTGGACGGTCTACTGGCGCAGGCAGGCTCGGGCCTGGCCACCCAGGGCATCCCCGCCAGCCCCGGCGTCACCACGTCGGCCGCCGCCGCCACCGTGATCGTGCCCTGGAACGACCGCGCGGCGTTCACCGCCGCCACCGCCCGCCACGACCTGGCGGCGATCCTGGTCGAGCCGGTCCCGGCCAACATGGGCGTCGTCCCACCCGAGTCCGGTTTCCTCGAGCTGCTACGCAAACAGGCCGACGCGTCCGGTGCGCTCCTCATCTTCGACGAGGTGATCAGCGGCTTCCGCGTCGCCCGGGGCGGGGCGCAGGAGCGCTACGGCGTGCTCCCCGACCTGACCATCATGGGCAAGATCATCGGCGGCGGCCTGCCGGCGGCGGCCTACGGTGGACCCCGCCGGTTGATGCAGCGGATCGCGCCGGCGGGCGATGTCTACCAGGCGGGCACGCTGTCGGGCAATCCGCTGGCCGTGGCGGCGGCGCTGGCCACCCTGGAGCACCTCGACGCCGGGGCGTACGCGCGGCTGGCCGAGATCACCGTCGCCGCCTCGCGCGGTCTCGAGCAGGCCGCGCACGAGGTCGGCTGCCCGGTTCAGGTGCAGGCCGAGCCCGGCCTCTTGACCGTCTTCTTCAGCGAGTCGCCGGTGCGCTCCTACGGCGACGCCGCCGCCTGCGACCTTGAGGCGTACGCCACGTGGTGTCGGGCGCTGCTGGCGCGTGGCGTATATCCGCCGGCCTCCCAGTTCGAGGCCTGGTTCCCCTCGCTGGCTCACTCCGAGGCCGATCTCGACCGGACGATCACCGCGGCTCGTGCCGCGTTCGAGGAGGTGCAGCGACGATGAGGAGCGTCCGGGATGGGGCGCGAGCCTTGCGCGAGGCGCTCGGCGCAGAGGGGGGAACCGTCGCCGGCCTCGTGGCCGATCCGGACGCCGGAGACGACAGCGGTACCCTCGATCGCCCCGGTCCGGCCCAGGTCGGCGCCACCGGGCCGAGGACCCGCGGCCGCGAGGGCGAGTACGAGGTACTGCTGGAGATGATCCTCGAGGGCTACCGGCTCCACTACGACGCGCCGCTGGTGGTCCGCCCGGGCGACAACGACCTGGCGCTGCTCCTGGGCGACCAGCTCTATGCCCTCGGCCTGACCCGCCTGGCCGAGCTCGGCGACCTCGACGCGGTGGCCGAACTGGCCGACGTCATCTCCCTCGCCGCCCAGGCGCATAGCGCCTCCGACCCCGAACTCGCGCAGGCGGTGTGGGAGGCGGGCGCGGTATCCGTCGGCTGGGGCCCGAGCGAGGACCATCGCCGCGCCAAGGAGCGCGCCCAGGCTCACGCCCCCGACGCTTCCGAGGCTCTCCGAGCCGCCGCGGCATCCCGTCGCGACGCCACCTCGTAACGTTCGACGCAAGGTCGACGGCGACCAGCCGACTTACCACGTCACAAAACCCCCTGCTTGTGACGTTGGTAGCGAGCTTGTTAGGCAACGGCGTACCGCCGTCCTCCGTGGTGACCTTTTCGCGGCCGTGGCGGTACGCTGTCGGCGTCTAGTCGCCGTAAGGATCGCGAGGCGTCGTGCCAGACCGCCACAAGGACATCAAGCCGAAGTACACGCTGGAGCGCGGGATGCCGGGGGCGTTCGAAGGCGAGACGATCACCCGCCGGCGGCTGATGGACCTGTGGGCCAACGGGGTCGGTGGCATCGCCGCCGCCGCCTTCACGCTGCCCGCCCTCGGATTCGCCATCGCCCCGATCTTCACAGAGCCGCCCGTCCTGTGGCAGCCGATCGGCACACCGGCCGACTTCCCCGACAACACCTACATGACCAAGGTGATTGTGATCACGCCGGGGATCGGCGAGGCGGGGAATTCGATCGCCTACGTCCGGGCGCGCAACCCCGCGATCGACACCGAGCCCGAGGACCAGTACAACCACTGGGTCGCCCTGTCCTCGCGGTGCATGCACCTGGGTTGCCCGGTGCGCTACGTGGCCGCCGCGGAGCGCTTCATCTGCCCGTGCCACGGCGGGGTCTACGACTTCCGCGGGATGGTGGCCGGCGGGCCGCCCGTGCGGCCGCTGGACCGTTTCTACACCCGGCTGACCGACGGCCTGGTCGAGATCGGGCCGCGCTACTCGGTCAACAGCGAGCTCCAACGCTTCTCGCCGCGCTTTCCCGGTGAGCCGCTCGATGGCATCGGTCAGTACATGTATCCCTCGCAGCCCGACACGACCGACCGGCCTCCCTACAACTAGCGCAAATGCCCCCCCTCCCCAAGTCGCTCCAGCCCCGCCCCAAGCGGCCAGGGGAGAACAACGACAACGGCGCGGTCGGCCCGGCCGAGGCGGGCGTCACCGTCGTCGACTGGCTCGACGAGCGCACGGCCCTCTCCCCAGGCCTGCGATGGCTCCTCTGGCGCAAGGTTCCGCGCGGGATCAACTGGGCCTACACGCTCGGCTCGGCCACGCTGTTCGCGTTCCTGAACCAGGCTGTCACCGGCGTGTTCCTGGCCATGTACTACCGCCCGGACGCGGCGGGTGGTGCCTACGAGTCGATCCGCAACATCAACGACAACGTGTTCCTCGGCCAGCTCGTGCACGGCATGCACAAGTGGGGCGCGTCCGTGATGATCATCCTGATCTTCCTGCACATGGGGCGGGTGTTCTTCTACGGCGCCTACAAGTACCCCCGGGAGCTGACCTGGGTGATCGGCGTCGTCCTGCTGATCCTCACCCTGGCCATGGGCTTCACCGGGTACCTGCTGCCGTTCGACCAGCGCTCCTACTGGGCGTCGGTCGTCGGGATCAACATCAACGCCGGCGGGCCGTTCATCGGGCCGTTCCTGTCGGACTTCCTCCTCGGCGGGGCGGACTTCGGTGCCACCACCCTGTCGCGCTTCTACGCGATCCACATGCTGCTCATTCCGGGGGCGATGGCTGCCTTGATTGGCGCCCACCTGTACCTGATCACCAAGCTCGGCATCGCCGCGCCGCCGTGGATCAAGCCGCACCTCGCGGAAGACGGCGACCACGCGCTAGTCGAGACGGAGGTGTGAGCGCCGTGTCCGCCCGCTCGAACGGACCTCGCGCATGAACCAGGCCGAGAAGGAGACCTACCTCCGCGAGTATTCGCAACTGAAGAACGAGGGCAAGCCGTTTTTCCCCTACGCCGTGGCCAAGGACGGCGCGATGGCCTGCATCGTGATGGCGGTCATCATCTTGCTGTCGCTGATGTTCGGGGCCGAGCTCGGACCCAAGGCGGACCCGACCACCACCACGTACGTCCCGCGGCCTGACTGGTACTTCTTCTTCCTCTTCGAGGTGCTGCGCGTGATGCGCAACGTCCCGAAGTTCACGCCGATGGCCACGATCGGCGTCCCGACGATCTGCATGATCCTGCTGTTCCTGCTGCCGTTCTACGACCGCAGCCCGGAGCGCCGGATCGAGCGGCGGCCGATCGCGCTGGCCGCGGGGATCGCGACGATCGCCGCGATGGCGTATCTGACCTACAGCGGCGCGCACACCGGGTCGCCCAACAACCCACCGACGCTGTCGCCGCCGGCGAGTCTGACGGCCTCTCAGAAGGCGACGTTCGAGGCCGGCGAGTACGTGGTCGGCGAGTCCGGCTGCCTGGCCTGCCACACGATCGGCGAGAGCGGCAACAACGGCCCCGGTCCGATCCTGACCCACATCGCAGCCACGGTTCCGGCGGCGCAGATCGCCTCCACGCTGCGCGACCCGTCGCCGCCGATGCCGTCGTTCAGGAGCCTGCCGGCGAACAAGTTCAACGACGTCGTTTACTTCCTATCGACCCTGCAGTAGCCGCTACCGGGGACCATGGCGAATGCAGACTTCGCGCCCGCCGCGCTAGATAACCCGCCGCACCGCCCGCCGGACGCGGCTTCGCCCGGCGCGCTCGACGAGCCCCAGGTGCGCGCGATGTTCGACCGCATCGCCGGCCTGTATGACCGCATGAACACGGTCATGACCGCCGGCCTGCACCACCAGTGGCGTCGGCGGGCGACCGAGCTCGCCGCGCTCTCGCCCGGCGGCCGCGCCCTCGACGTCGCCACCGGTACCGGTGACCTCGCCCTCGAACTGGCCGGTGCGGTGACTCCCGGCGGCGAGGTCGTCGGCATCGACTTTTCGGAGCGGATGCTCGAGCTCGCCCGGGCCAAGGCGGCCGCCCGAGCCGCATCCCTGCGTGACGTCTCGGTGCGCTTCGAGCCGGGGAACGCACTGGCGCTCGGCTATCCCGACGACGCGTTCGACGCCGCCACGGTCGGCTTCGGCGCGCGCAACTTCAGCGACCTGGTGCGCGGACTGTCAGAGATGGCCCGGGTGGTGCGGCCGGGCGGCCGCGTCGTGGTGCTCGAGATCACCACCCCGCGGCGACCTCCTCTGTCGACCTTCTTCGACCTGTGGTTCGACCGTGCCGTCCCCGCGCTCGGCCGAATCGTCGACTCCCAGGCCTACAGCTATCTGCCCACTTCGGTCAAGCGCTTCCCGGGACCGGAGCAGCTGGCCACACGCATGTGGGATTCGGGTCTGCGCGAGATCCGTTACGTCCTCACGGCCGGGGGCATCATCGCCTTACACGTCGGACTGGTACCCACCTGATGAACACTGGCGCACAAGCAGTGGTCGACGCCGGCGGAGAGGCGCTGACCCGGATCATGGACCGCGTCGAGCAGCGGATGGCCGAGCTGGCCGCCAGCCACGGACCGCTGCTGGGGCGTCACGCCGGCGACACGATCTCCGCCGGCGGCAAGCGACTGCGGCCGTTGTTGGTCTGCCTGGCCGCTGGTGCGCCGCCCCCCGAGACCGCTCGCCTGGTCCGCGCCGCGGTGGCGGTAGAGCTCGTCCACGGCGCAACCCTGGTCCATGACGACGTGCTCGACGGGTCGGCCCTGCGCCGGGGCCGTCCGACAGTCGTGGCGACCGGGGGCCGCGCGGCGGCCACCGCCACCGGCGATCTGCTGTTCTCGCGCGCGTTCGCCGAGCTCGCCGCCGGCGGATCGGTCGACGCCGTCAGGGTCCTGGCCCGGGCCAGCCGCCAGTTGGTGCTGGGCGAGCTGAACCAGCGCGAGGACGCCTACCAGGCCGGCGTGAGCGTCGAGCGCTATCTCGACCGCTGCCGACTCAAGACGGCGGTCCTGTTCCGCGCCGCCTGCGAGCTCGGCGCCCTCGAGGGGGAGTCCGATCCCGAAGCGCTCGCCGCCTTCGGCGAGCGGATCGGCCTCGCCTTCCAAATCCTCGACGACGTCCTCGACGTCTCCGGTCCCCCAGAGCGCACGGGCAAGCCCCGCGGGGCCGATCTGCTGGACGGCACGGTCACCCTGCCGCTGATCCTGGCCCGGGACCGCGATCCGGAGCTGTTCGCGCTCGATCTGCGCTCGGTGCGGACCGCCTCGGATGCGGCCGCGGTGTGCGACCGCATCGCGGCCACGGGCGCGCTGGACGTCGCGCGGCGCCGCGCCCGGGGTCTCGTCGCCGACGCCAAACTCGGCTTGCCGGCGCTGCCCGACCGTCAGCGCGAGGCACTCGAGCTGGCCGCCGACGTGATGGTCGAGCGCTACGCCTGATGGGCCGCCTGCGGCGGCATCCCTGGGGCCAGGAGGGCCCGTCCGGACCGGTCTAGAAGTCCTCGGGGAGGATCTGGTCGGCGTGCAGGGCGGTGACGAACCGATCGATCTGATCGGCCATGTTCGCCTGCGTGAGGCGCTGGAGATCACGCAGCATGTCGGCCAGGCCCTCGTCGAGCCGGTCCTCGAGCTCGCGTACCTGGTCGGCGGTGAAGAGCCCCTCGGTGTACCAGTCGCAGTTGGGGCAGTTGAGAACCAGGTTCCAGGAGTCCTCCGGAGCCTCGGACCAGTCGATCGGCTGGACGAGCTCGGAGCTGCAGTCGGGGCACACGTGCAGCCCGCGCGTGGCGTGGTTGTTCTCGCCGAAGCGGACCACCTCTATGCTGCGACCACTGGGCAGCACGATGCGGCGGACTGAGGGCTGTTCTTGCTCGGGATTCATTGGTGCCTCCGTGCCCTTAATCGGCCCGGGCGAAGGGCAACTTGAGGAGCTTTTTCGCGACTGGCCAAGCGGCGGTAGAGCAGCCCCGCGAAGTACCTGTAACCTTCGAAAAACCCCATCTGGAGGCAGCTCCAATGTTCATCAAGAGTCCATCCACCGACCTGATCATCGTTTTGGTGATCGTGCTGCTGATCTTCGGGCCCAAGCGCCTGCCCGGCCTCGGCCGCCAGCTTGGCCAGGGGATGCGCGAGTTCAAGGACGGGATCACCGGACATTCCAAGGACGACGAGGCCGAGTCCCGGCCCGAGCTCACCGCGGCCAGCGGCCCTTCCGCGCCGCAGGGCGCCACGACCGACCGCCAGTCCGCCGAAGTCGGTTCCCAGCCCCGCGCGTAGCAGTTCCCTTCCGAAGGTTCGATCATGGCGAAGGTCCTGCGGCCCATCGGCCATGAAGATCGTCTGAGCATCGTCGATCACCTCGACGAGCTGCGATCGCGGCTCATGGTTTGCCTGGCCGTCCTTCTGGTCGCCTTCGGCATCTGCTTCTGGCAAAACCACGCGCTGCTCACGCTGCTCAACCGGGCCTTGCCCCACAACTCGAGCGTGACCACGCAGCAGGGGCTGGGCTCAGTAGCGTCCGAGTCGGTCCTCCAGCGCAACGCGGACCTGGACCAGGCGGCCGCCGACAGGACTGAGTCCGAGTCGCCCGGACTGTCAGCTCAGGCCCGGCAGTTGGACCTCCAGGCGGCCGCCGCATTCGAGCGACTCGCCCGCGACCTGCCGAAGGCTGCGCCGACTCAGGAGAAGCCGATCACGATCGGGGTTGGGGAGCCGTTCACGGTCACGCTGACCGTGGCCGCCTACTTCGCGCTGCTCTTCTCGCTGCCCGTGCTGCTCTACGAAGCCTACGCGTTCGTGCTCCCGGCGCTCAATCCCAAGGAGCGCAGCGTGGTGACGCCGCTGATGATCGTTGCGCCGGCGCTGTTCCTGACCGGGGCCGCGTTCGCCTACTGGATCGTCATGCCGCCGGCCGTGCATTTCCTCCAGGGCTACAACCACGATCAGTTCGACGTGCTCGTACAGGCCAAGTCGTACTACTCGTTCCAGGTCCTGACCATGCTCGCGATCGGGTTGGCCTTCCAGCTTCCGCTCGGGCTGCTGGGGTTGCACCGGATCGGGGTCATCGACGGCAGAACTCTTACGAAAAACTGGCGCTACGCTTGTGTAATCATCGCCGTGATCGCCGCGGCTATGCCAGGAGCGGATCCGGTAACCACCGGGTTGGAGACGCTCCCTCTCGTCATACTCTTCCTCGCCAGTATCGTCATGCTCAAGATCGCCGACCGTAGAGCCGCGGCGCGCGCCGCCCGCGAGGCGCAGGCCGCGTTGAGCGAAGGTCTCGATCCCACCACCTAGTCCATGCTGTTCGACCTCCGAAGCCGCGGTCGCCGCCGGACCGTGCAGGTGCTTTACCTGTTCCTCGCCCTGCTCATCGGGGGCGGCCTCGTCCTGTTCGGCGTCGGCGCCGGCAACGGCAACGGCGGCATCCTGAACGCGATCACCGGAGGCGGATCGAGCTCCAACCAGAGTGCCGCGGTGAGCCAGGCCGAGAAGGCGGCGATCAAGGCCACCCAAGCCAGTCCGAACAACCCTCAGGTCTGGGCCAGCCTGATTCAGGCGCGGTGGAGCAACGCCAGCTCGAACCCCGCCGACTTCAACTCCAGCACTGGCGAGTTCACCTCCGCCGGCAAGCAGGAGCTCACCAACCTCGCTCAGGACTGGCAGCGCTACCAGCAGCTGGTCAAGCCACCCGATCCCACCGTGGCGATCCTCGCCGCTCGGGCGTATGAGTACCTCGGCCAGTACTCGAATGCCGCCACCGCCTGGCAGGCCATAACGGCCGCCGAGCCCACCGAGGCGACCGCGTTCGAATGTCTCGCCGCCAACGCCTACGCCGCGGGCAACACACGGATCGGCGACCTTGCCTCAAACAAGGCGCTCAGCCTCGTTCCCAGTGTCCAGCGCACGCTGCTCAAGAGCAAGATCGCTCAGGCGAAGACCGATCCGTCCGTCGCCGAATCCTGCTGATCCATCGCTCCGCCGCTCCGACCCGGCCGTGCGAGCCCGGCTCCCGCGGCGCGAGCCTCCTCGAGCGCAGGACGCGGGGTAACATCGCCGCCAAGGGCCGTTAGCTCAACTGGTAGAGCAGGGGACTCTTAATCCCAAGGTTGGAGGTTCGAGTCCTCCACGGCCCATAGAAGCTTGGCCACGACGTATCCCCAGCTCCTGCTCGAAGGTTTCGGAAACCCCGACAGCGGCAGCCACCTGCCGGAACGATTCCGTCGCCCGCGAGAATGGCATCGGCGGACCGGTCCTTGCGGGCGGTCGGCCGTAGCGCGAGTGTCAGTGGCCCGCCCACGATCCCTCCGGATCACTGGAACTGTGCCGGGAACTGGTGGATGATGCCGTCGCTGAGCATGTCGGCCATGTCGAGGATGTGACCGATGTAGGTGCCGTAGAGGCTGATGGCGGCCGCGTAGTCGCCCTTGAGCTGATCGACGGCGAGCGACACCACCTGGTTCAGGTGGATGCGCATCATGGTCTGCATTGCCTTGAGCGACCAGTGCTGCGGATTGGCGGCGTGAAGGAAGTGGGCTACCTGGTTGCCGTTCGCGTAGAACGCAACGTGGGCCTTGGCTACCGCCGAGGCGTCATCGGACTTGGCCGCCTCCAGCAACGACACGGCTGCGTTGATGTGCGCCTTGAGCAGCGCGGTCAGTTCGTTGCCGGCCTTGGCGCCGTAGTAGGGCTTCATGGCGTTGCCGATGTCGACCTGGTTCTGGAGAAGCCGCCCGATCACCAGGTTGGTGTCCGGTAGGTCGCCGACGAAGTCCACGATTGCGCGCTCGGTCCATGTGCCGTGCGCCTCCCACAGCGCGCGCATTTCGTCATGGAAGGCGAGGGCCTTCGGCGTGATCGCGGTTTGGTTTGCAGATGAGGCGCTCGCCGTCGATATGGACGCAATCAAGCCGGTGCTGAGCGCCGCGAGCGCGGCTGCCGTGGTCGCAATCGCGAGCGCACGGCGGGGTGAGTTCAAGATGGTCCTCATATTGCTAGCTCCTCTTTGCGGATTCGTTGCGCCATCACCCGGTTAGCGCAGCGACCTGACCAGCTCTTACCTCAGCCGGCTGACCATCCCCGACAGCGGCACTCAGCTCGCGAGCGAGACGAAGCCGCCGACGATCGCGCCGTAGGCGACGTGGGCGACTACGCCCACGAGCGGGGTACTGGCCCCGTAGTTGAACATAAGAAATCCAGGCGGCTCAAGTAGCGGACGCGAGTCGGCCGCGGTTAGCGACGTCCCCATCCTCGGATGGACCACCGGGAGCAGGATGTTGACAAGCGCGGTACCCGCGAACAGCCCGTGAACCAGGCCGAACAGCGCACCGAGCGCGAAGCCACTAGTGTGGATGGCGCTGAACAGTGCGAAGTAGATGAACGCGAAGGTCTGGCCGGCGAGGAAGTGAAGGAGGTACCCGAGCGCCTTGGCGCGGCTGCGGTCGGCGGTGACCGCGGTGCCGAGTAGGAAAGGCAGGTCGATTCGCGTCAGCCCAAGCTCGCTGGCCGCGCGGAGGGTGGTCGTGAGCACGAGCGTCCCGACGAAGCCGCCCGCGACAGCCCCCCAAATGTTCATCGCTGGACTTCCTCGATCGCACTGGCGGCGTTGATCAAGGCGAGATGCACGAGGCCCTGGGGCAGGTTTCCCAGGAACTCGCCCGTGTTGGGCTCGATCTCCTCGGCGTAGAGCCCGAGGTCGTTGGCGAGACCGATCAGCTCGGCCATCAGTTCGGCGGCTTGATCGACTCGACCGGCGCGAGCGAGCGCCTGCGCGAGCCAGAAAGAGCAGCACACGAAAGACCCTTCTGGTCCGCCGAGGCCGTCCTCGCCGCTGTAGCGGTACAGCAACGGTCCGTGGCCGAGTTCGCGGCGGATCGCCGTGATGGTGCAGTCGAGTCGGTCGACGGGTGCGTCGTAGTCCATGACCGCTGCGAGCAGGAGGCTGGCGTCAAGCTCGTCGCTGCCGGCGAAGCGCGTGTAGCTGGTGAGTCGCTCAGACCAGCAGTGGTGCTCGACGAACTCTCGGATGGCCGCGGCTTCGGCGCGCCAATGGTCGACGCCACTCGCGGGGATGTGGCTGTCGTCGGCGAGCCTGGCGGCGCGGTCGAGCGCGATCCAGCACATCATCTTTGACTGGGTGAAGTGAACGGGCTGGCTGCGGACCTCCCAGATGCCGGAGTCGGGTTCCCGCCAGGTGCGGCACACCAGTTCGGCGATTTCGGCCAGCCTCCGTCCCGTGTCAGTGTCGATGCTGCCACCCGCCCGCTGATACAGCCAGGCGGTCTGAAGGTAATCGCCGTATATGTCGAGCTGGGTCTGCTCAGCTGCCCCGTTGCCGATCCGCACGGGCCGCGAGCCGCGATATCCAGCGAGGGCGAGCGTCTCCTCGGCGCCGCCGACGCCGCCGTCGAGGCGGTAGAGCACCTGCAGCCGCGGGTGAGTGAGCTGCGCAGGACGGCGTCACGCCACGGGCCCTCATAGGCGCGGTCCCGGGCCCAGGACCGCCAGAACACTCGCGTTGCTTCTAGCCGCGCCTCGACCTCCGGCCGTGTGGGGAACACCAGAGGCTCCCGATGGGCGGCCGCGAGTACGAGCAGCGAGCTCTGGCCGGCGGAGAGCTCGACCGCGCCCGCGATCGAGCCGGACTCGCACCGCGGCGCCCCCGCGTCCCACGATCTGAGGGCAAGCGCGAGCGACCCCGACGTCGCGACCGGAACGCCGGCGCGATTGCCGATCGTCCCTTGTCGCCGGCCGTAGTCGAACCGCGGCTCGATCGCCCATTGCATTCGGACCCGGCCGCTGAGGCAGTCAACGCGACGTGCCAGCTCGCGTGCGGGCGCTAGCCCTGACCTCGGCAGCAGCATCGCGTCGGTCACACGCACCGTCCCTTGACCCGTTACGAACGTCGTCTCGAGGATGTTCGTATCCGGCTGGTACCGGCGTTCTACCTCGAATGGCTCGCCCGGCGCGAGGCGGAAGCAGCTGCCGTCAACCGCGTCGAGCATGGCAGCGAACACACTCGGTGAGTCCAGGTCGGGTAGACAGAGCCAGTCGATCGCGCCGTCACGCGCGACCAACGCGACCGTGCGGCCGTCGCCGATGACGCCGTAGTCGCGAAGCGGTGCGTACCCGTCCCGACGCCCCGCGTTACCTCGACCTGCAGCTCGTCCGTGTCCCGGAAGCGCTGACACCGGCCCTAACCCTGCGACGTCCACGTGGCGAAAGGCCTCCAGGCGCCGCTGCAAGGCGGGCGCGTCAAGGATCGCCTCGCACGGTGCTGATCATGCGTGGGCGACGGCTCTGAGCTTGCTCTTGATGCAGCCCAGCAGGTCGTGATAGGAGTCGCAGAATGACCGCACGCCGTCGCGCTCGAGCTCGCGCGTGACGGCGTCGAGGTTGATTCCGGCCGCTACGAGTTCGGGCAGGATCTGCAGGGCCGCCGGTGGATCCGCAGCGAGCGTGCGTGCCACCTCGCCGTGGTCGGCGAACGTGCGCAGCGTCTGCTCGGGCATCGTATTGACCACGTCCGGCCCCACGAGCTGCTCGATGTAGATGACGTCCGAGTAGTCGGGGTTCTTCGTCCCGGTGCTCGCCCACAGCGGCCTCTGGCGCCTGGCGCCGGCCCGCTCGAGCCGCTCCCACTCCGGGCCGGAGAACTTGGCCAGGTAGCGCTGGTAGGCGACCCGGGCGCTGGCGAGCGCGACCTGGCCGCGCAGCGGTGAGTCGTCCGCTAGCTGCGTGTCCACCTTCGTGTCGATTCGCGACAGGAACAACGACGCCACCGAGGTGATCGCGTCAAGCGGCTCCCGCGCCTGCGCCCTGGCGCTGAGCCCTCGCAGGTAGGCGTCGATCACCTGCTCGTAGCGCGCGATCGAGAACAGCAGCGTGATGTTGACGTTGACGCCGCGTCGTGTGAGCGCCTCGATCGCGGGCAGGCCGGCCTCGGTGCCGGGCACCTTGATCATCACGTTTGGCTGATCGAGGCGCTTCCACAGCTCGGTGGCCTGAGCGATCGTCGCCTCCGTGTCGTCGGCAAGATCGGGGGTGCACTCGAACGAGATGAATCCGTCGAGGCCGCCGGAGCGGTCGTATTCGGGGCGGAGCAGCCGAGCGGCTTCGCGGACGTCGTCGAGCGCGAGCGAGAAGAACAGCTCTTGGGGGTCGTCCTCGCCTGCCGCGACGAGGCGGCGCAGCTGCTCGTCGTAGAGGTCTGAGCCGGTGATTGACTTGGCGAAAATCGTCGGGTTCGATGTCGCGCCGGTCACGGCGTAGTCGCTGATCAGCTCCACGAACTCGCCGCTCTCGAGCAGCTGGCGCGACAGGGTGTCGAGCCAGATCGAGACACCCGCCTTGCGCAGCAGTTGCAGGTTGGTGTTTGGCGGCATTCAGACCGTCTCAACTGCGCGCGACGTGACCGCCGGCCAGCGCGTCGAGGGGCGTATCGGGATCGCTCAGAGCGGCCGCGTCGACGGTCTGGCGCGAGCGGATCAGCGCCTGCACGTACTCGTTGACGTCCCAGACGTTGACGTTCATCCCCGCAACGACTCGCTGATCTCGAACCCAGAAGGCGATGAACTCGCCGGCGTCGCGATCGCCGCGGAACACGACCTCGTCCCACTCGGTGGCGTACCCGCTGTATTCCATCCCGACCTCGTACTGGTCGGAGAAGAAGTACGGGATCCGGTCGTAGCTGACCTTCTCGCCGAGCATCGATCGCGCGGCGATCGGCCCCTGGTTGAGCGCGTTGGCCCAGTGCTCGACCCGGATCCGCCGCCCGTAGAACGGATGCCAGGCGTTGGCGACGTCACCGGCGGCGAACACGTTCGCCGCCGAGCTCTGAAGCCGCTCGTCGACGACCACCCCGTTGTCGACGTCCAGCCCGGCGTCCTGCGCGAGCGCCACGCGCGGCGCGACGCCGATCCCGACCACGGCAAAGTGGCAATCGATCTCCCCGCCGGCACTGGTGCGCACCCGCGCGACGACCTCGTCTCCCTCGAACGACTCGACCCCTTCGCCGAGACGCAGGTCGACGCCGTGGCTCGCGTGCGCGTCGCGGTAGAAGGATCCGATCTCGGCGCCGAAGATCCGCTCGCTCGGCAGCGGCAACGGGTCGAGCAGGGTGACCTTCAGCCCGCAGCTCGATCTCACGCTGCTCGTAGAACCCTGGCTCGTGAACGTACGCCTTCTCGCGCTCGGACTCGCCCCGCAGGTAGTCCTTGGTCAGCGGCGGGCGCTCATACGGCCGATCCGGTTCGGTCCCGATCAACACCACCCGCCCACCGAAGCAGCGCTCGCGCAGCTCCTCGGCGGCCTTGGCACCAGCCAGGCTGGCGCCGACGATCACGAACGTCTGCTTGCTCATGTCTTTCTCCCTCCGGCCAGGCTCAAGGAACTCATCACGCGTGCGAACGTCATCGCGGACCAAGCCTTGCAGCGCCTCAGCGGATCCTCCGCAGCCCCGGAGGGTCGTACTTCGACGCCAGCCGGGCGAGGGCCAGGGCGGCCAGCATCAGCCCGAAGTCGCGAAGCGCGACGTCGTAATAGCCGGAGTAGGACAACAGGTTGACGACTATCCCCGCCAGCCATCCGGCCACGACGTAGGCCGCATAACGCGGCTCGACCGCCACGAGCACGCCCGCGACGATCTCGATCACCCCGACGACATGCATCGTGTGGGTCGCACTGAGCGGGCTGGCATGGCGGATCCACGGCGCCAGGTACTTCTCCCAGTCGACCAGGACGTTGGCGAACTTGTCGGCGCCAAACACAATCGGCAGAACCGTGAAGCCGATCCGCAATAGCCAGAACGCCTGATACGCCGGATCATCCTTCGCTCGTGCGACGGCGGCGCGAATAGACGGGGCGGTGGCCGTCTCAGTAGTCGTGAACGTGGCAGTGGACATGTGCTCATCTCCTCGAAGTTGCGAGAACCATTCACGGCCTTTGCGACCACACCGACGTCCGTCTTACCTCGGAGGTCACGTGTCGGAGAACGGGCCGGAACAGCGGCGAAGAGCGGCCGTAAGGATCGGTTCCCTTGCGCGCGCTAACCGCACATGAACGGCGAGAGAAGATCGAGCGCGTTCGTTCTCTCCGGCGGCGCGAGGCTTGGGTCGGTCCAGGCGGGAATGCTCGCGGCCCTGTACGAGCGCAGCATCACCCCCGACCTGATCGTCGGCTTCCTTGGCGCCCGCAACCATCTCGTGCCCGCTCGCGGTCTTCCTCGGCTGATCCTCGAGCACGCGCGATCATCGAGCGCCTGCAGGCGTCGCCGGTGCCCCTGCACGTGATCACCACGGACGTCCTGACCGGCGAGGAGGTCCGGCTGTCCGAGGGGCCGCTGTGGACGCCGTCATGGCGAGCGCCGCGATCCCTGGCATTTTCCAGGCGGTTGCACGCGAAGGGCGCCGACTGATCGACGGTCGGGCGTCGAACAACGCTCCGCTCAATCACGCGCTCGAGCTTGGAGCGAACAGGATCTACGTCCTTCCCACCGGTCCACCCTGCGCGCTCGACGAGGCCCCACGTGGGGCGCTACCGATGCTCCTTCACGCGACGAGGCTGCACATCGGGCGACGGCTCCAGACGGAGCCGGCGGCCGTCAGCCGCGAGATTGACATCGTGATCCTTCCCCCGCCGCGCCCACTACCGGTCAAGCCAACCGATTTCAGTCGCGCGGACGAGCTGATCGAGCCACGTCGCAGCGACGCCCGGCGTTACCTGCGCGCACGCGAGTCGCCGGAGACACGCCGGCGAGGACCAGTGAGACGCCGCTCCCCGAATATGCCAATCCCCCACTCGGCACGAGTCCAACGCGGATGAGCGATCCAGTCCCGCATGGTAGGCACCGGGGCAAGGCGAGCGAAGCCGAACGGCTGCTTGCCTGGCGGACCAGCCAGCTCACCGCGGCCGGCTTCTCCCGGCGCGAGGCGACCGTGCTCGTCCACACCGCGGACATCGACCTGCACGCCATCCTCGAACTGGTCGACCGCCGGTGCCCGCCGTGGCTGGCGGCCAGGATCGCGGCCCCGCTGGATGTTGAGCTCCCGCCAGCCGTCTAAACCGCCCGTGGTCACGACCACCAACTAACGAGCGTGCGGACCGTCGGCCGAAGCCAGCTCGAGCAGCGCGTCATGTTCCTCCCGACACGCACCGCACCCTTCGAAGTGGGCACGTACGCCCGGAAGACGCTCCTCGGCGTCAAGACCAGCGAGCTCGAGCTCAACGTACTGGTCGAGCATCTCGAAACACTCGTCGCAACCCACCTCGGGACCCGCCGGGCCCAGCAACCGCTCCACCAACTCGCGATCCTGTTCGCTGCTCATCGTGCTTCCTCCTCGCGTACGCCAGCCTCGGGCACGACAAAACCGGCCGTCGCGAGCTCCCGCCGCAGCTTGCGACGCGCGTCGTGCAGCGTCTTGTACAGCGCGCCCCGACTGGTTTGAAGCCGCTCCGCCAACACGTCGATCGGTACCTCGTTGAGCGCAAGCGACACGAACACGTCTCGCTGGTGGCGGGTCAGCGCGCCCTCGACCGCGTTGCGCAGGGCGTTCAGAAGCTCAGCTCGCTCGAGAAGCTCCTGCGCCGAGGACCCCTGATCGGCGAAGGCCGGCCAGGAGTCCGGCTGGAGGACGACCTCGCGCCCCTGCCAGGCGCGCCGGCGCAGCTTGACACCCGCCTCGAGCAACGCGAACTTGTACGCCCATGTCGTGAAGCGACTCGCGCCGCGGTACTCATCGAGCTTCGCGAGCACGGCGACCATCGCGTCGTTGGCGGCCTGCAACGCGATGTCTTCAAGCTCCTCGCCCCGCACATGGCTGAGCGCAGCGCGGCGGCGGCTCAGCTCAAACCTTGCCGCGCGTAAGAGCAGCCGGTGAAGATCAGCCATCGCCTCTTGCTGGGGCGGCCCGCTTGCACGGAGCGCGTCAAGCCAACCCTGCGACGTCCGCTCCGAGACCGAATCACCACGGTCGAGCGTGTGGTCCATCGGGGCACGAGCATAGACATCAGGCCCGACCTCGTTCGCGGCAAGCGCGACTCGCCGCACCGAAAGCACGGTCAGAAGTGAGCTGGCAGCGCAGCACGGCACATGGTCTTAGCGTCCCGGGGGGTGGGATCCTTACCTCCCAAACATTCGAGGATGCAGTGCAAGACCGGCCCAAGACTGGGTGCTCGACTCGCCCAGACGCTATCGCCCGTGCTGCCGTGCGCTTGGAGCCAGCAGCAACACCAACCGAACGAGCTCGGGCAAGGCAGCGGATCCGAACGTGATCGATCAGCACCCGCGCGACGATTGGCTCATCCAGGTCTGCGAACCTCGCCAAGCGGGGCAGCAAAATCTCCTCCTCCTCGCGAAAGTGAACTCGGACGTCAGCCTCCCAAAACTCGATGAAGGCGGCCCGCGCCGCGTCCGCCTCGGAGTGCACGGCCCGCTTCAAGCGTTGCGCAACCAGGAGCGCGTGATGATGGTCTCGGGAGAGCTGCACAAGCGCCGGATGACGCTTCACGCGTTCAGCATGCCACCGAATAAACGTCCGGGGACGTTGCCGCCGGCCTTATGCGCGTACCTACCGATGCTCGATCGCGATTAGTCATTCGCCCCACGATCGGACCGCGCCAGTGACCTGGTGCTAGCCGGCATGGTCGTAGGCGGCAAGCACCACCCCATGCTGCGTAACCCAGGTTCGGCTGCTGCTCGCGCCGCAAACCAGTCACCAGACCGCGGCGACTGCTGTAGGCGTCACGGAGTCACCCGCCGCCGGCGCCACCAGACTGCTGCATCCACGAAGGCTCGGTCGTCTCGTCGGCGCGATTCTGGTCGCTCGTGGCTTCTGCTCGGCGTCGGCGTACGGCCGAAGCGCCAGTCCGCGACCCGAGTGCCCAGCGGGCGACAAAGCGGTTGGGCACCCGCGAGCGAGATGAATTGGTGCGGGTCGTCAGATCTCGGCGTTGAGATCCAGCGGTTCGTCGTCGCCGGGGAACCGAAGTTCGCCGTCCACGATCTCGACGCGTGGTCCGTACGGAGCGCCGCCGGGCGTGAAGCCGACGGCGAAGATCAACTCTCCGCCGCACTCGAACACGTCCTCGAGCGGATCTATGGGCTCGGCGTTCGCGGCCCCGCCTCGACGTCCCGGGCGAGATTGCCTTCTGCGTAGGTTCGCGCGACGCGCCATGGCCGGGAATGTACGCCCCGCGACGGATGCCGGTCAGCTGGCAACCTCCGATCCCTTGTGAGCCGCTGAGGCGACGAACCAGAAGTCTCGCCCCGGAGAAGCTGGCGGCTGGTGGCGTTCCAAGCCAGCAATGTCAGAGAGGCCGGTTACCTCGATCGAGACCGCTGCAAATACGGGGGCGGTCGCACACCTGACGAGAGTGCTGCTCCTCGGACGCCACCAGTTCGACTCACTGAGGCGAGGAGCGGGCCGCTTGGGTCTGGAGCGCCTCCCAGTTGCGCTCCCACTGCCCCGGCCGCGGGGTCACGAACGCGATCCGTCGCAGCACCTGCCGAAGCGCCCGCTGGCGGGCGTGTGCGACGAGCGCTCGCTCGCGCTCGCGTTCATAGAGGTCGCGGCGCACCCACTCGACCGGCCTCCAGACGCAGATCCCCAAGCACGGCTGTGGCGCGTCGATCGCGCCGCAGTCGGGGCACCACCAGGTCGTCGCCGCCTCCGCCGGCTCATCCCAATCGATCTCTCGGTCGTCGGCGTCCACGTGTTCCGCGAGCGCGGCCCGGGCCTGTTCCTGCAACGAGCAGTAGGCGGCCTGCGATTGCCGATCCCCTTCGGGCGACCCTGAGAGAAGCCGCTCCGCCACCTCGCGAAACGCTTCACCCGCTTTCTCGGCTGTTGCCTCCAGGCTGGCGATCGCGGCGTGCGCGGCCGCCCGCACGAGTTCGAGTTTCTCCTCCCGGCAGCCGGTCTCACAGGTCCCGAACCGGCCCATCGCCCCGCAGCCGATGCACGTGGGCACGGTCAGGCGCTCGGGACGCTCCATCAGGTCTGGGATACCTCCGCCGGGGGGGGCGCCCGCGCGGCAAGCGCGCCGGGCGACCCAGGCTGGCCAGCCGCGCGAACAGCCGCGCCCGCGTCGGCTGGGCGAGCACATCACCCGGACCGTCGCTCTCGCCAAAGGCCACGCGCGAAGTTTCTCACAGGCAGCATCGCGGCGGATGCCCGCCCGGGTGGTGAGCCCCCGGGCGCGTACCGCCAGCTGGCGCGCTGGCTGGCGCGGGCTGCGCGCTGGCCAGGCGCTCGGGTAGCGTGACGTGCGGGTCAAGCTGGCGCGCCGCCTGGGCGGCGAGGAGATGCCACTCGTGAACGGCCTGAGGCGCGGGTCTGCCCCATGTCCGGGCCTGCAGGAGCCACTGGGATTCGCCGGACCCGCGCTCGAGGAAAAGGCCGGAATGGTGGTAGGTCCAGATCGCTCATCGGGCTCGTGAACCGGACCTCGAACAGAACCCTCCCGCCCCGGTGGTGCGGATTGACGGGCTCGACGCTGGCGGCCAGCGTACTCGATGACCGGCCGCGATCGACCGACATTTCGGGGGTGGGCGGGAGCTCCGGCGTCGCAGGGGATGTGGCGGTTGCGCTCATCTGCGAACTCCTTCTTTTACATAGTGAGATTGTGTAAAACCTACCGTCGGTCGTCGGCCAGCGCAAGGGCCCCACGGCGAGACGCCGAGGGCGCAGCCGGACGTGACCCGCGGTCACAGTTGCTCGGTGCGGCCGGGTGCGCTGCGCGGCCACGTGCCGAAGGTGCTGCCCGACGCTCGTCCGCTCGATGCCACGCGCGCCGCCGCCACGTGCAGACCCGGTCGGCGGCGCGCCCGACCAACATCGGCGGTCCGCGACGCTCCCTGCTGGTCGGGACCGCCCTCGCCGAACCTAGTCAGGAACCACAGCGCGATATCGGCGTGGGGAACCACGAATCCGGGACGCGCTCGTCGGGTCGCGGCGCTCGTCACGACTCCTGTTGGGCGGCTCTTCGGATGTTTAAGCCTGGCCGACGACCTCGCAAACATTCACGCTGACGAACGTGGCCGGGGCATCCGGCAGGTCGCGCAGCGACGTGAACGTGGCCGCAGCTTGGCGAGCGTTCTCCTCACTGTCGAACAACCAGAAGGTGTGCTGAATGTCGTCTCCGTCCAGGTTCCGGGCCCAGTAGCCACCAGAAAACCCGGGCATACCCTGCACCATCGCCGCTGCTCGCTCGCCGATCATGGCGACCGCTTCGTCCGCTCGATCCGGCTTGAGCTCAACTCGGCCGATGACGGCAAACATTGGTCTCCTCTCCTGGTGGGGTGGACGACGTCCTTCTCCCTCGAGGCCGGCCGACCACCGGGGACTGGGTTTGGCTGATGGGCGTCGCCGGATGACCATATATCTCCGGCGCGCACTGGTGCTCCGCTCGCCGTTCGATCGAGGATCAGGGCGCGAGCTCAGCCGCTCTCAAACGTGCCCGCGTTCGGGCGGGAGCACCAGCGCGGCCGTTTGTGCACCGTCGCTGATGGAGCAAACGACGGGATCGCTGCGCGTAGGCAGAATCGCGGCACGCACGCGACCCCGATGTGCGCGGCTGTCGCGTCGGCAGGCCGACCAACAGTGTCCAGGACAGTGCGTCGTCCAGTGCTCCCTATTGTCCCTTGCGACAACGCCGACGTCGATCGCGTCGAGGCCGGCATGGTGCCCGCTTGGCCGAGAGAGCGACATCCAGCGGCGCTTGCTGACCGAGCCGCCAGCGGCTAGCAGCGGCGACCGCCGGGCGCACTCAATCGGCGCGCTGCTTCGAATGGAAACGCCGCTCCTCCTCGTCCTCTATTCCACGAGCGCCGTCGAGCATCGCGAACTCTTGGGCATTCTTGGAGAGCTGTGCTCTCGTCGCTAGCGATCTCAAGGGTTCGCTGGTCTTGCTCGGGAGCGACAGCAGTGCTCAGACTGGTGAATCTCGAGCGGAAGCGAAAGGCTCCGGCCCGGCGAGAGCCATCCCTTCGACGTGAGGGTAGGCACGGACCGCGGAGGTGAAGTGTCTCCTTTCCGCGTCCGGAGCATAGGTAATTTGGTTCCGCATGTGTTGCTACGGTCGGGCTGGCCTGGTGGCGCTTGTGTTACGCGGGCTGCGAGGCGTCGGTGAACTCGCGGAACAGGCCGGTTACGACGAATACGGTCTGCTCGGCAATGTCGACGGTGTTGTCCGCGATGCGCTCGATCGCGCGGGCGACAAGGATCATGAACATGGCCCATTCGCGCAGTTCGAGGTCGTCGCCGATCTCGACGGCGCGAGCACGCGGTCTAATGATCCGATCACCATCTCGAGGCCATCGAGGGCTTGGCGCTCTAGCTCGGCCAGGTCTTCACGGAATTGATGGCGTATCTCCTCCACGCGGCCAACGGTATCCGACGGTCGGGCCGGGTTCTGTGCATGTGTGCTGAGATGCGCGTCGCTCTGTGTAAGCGCAACTCGGCTTGAACGCTGGCGTCATCGGATGCTTGCTTGAGGATCGTGCGGGGAGCACCCTTCTGACCAAGCGTTGGTTCGTGCCCGATGAATCGAAGGAGGACGCACCGGCAGACGTACAAGCTCGCGTGACTTTCCGTATCGGCAAGTCATATGCTAACTTTCCGGTATGGAAAATCAGTCGTCGGGTCCGATCCCTCCCAGCGGGGCCCGAGAGCAGCTAGGGACCGCCCGCCAGGCACACGACGCATCGGTCCGTCGTGCGACGACCCCAGCGGGGTTCATCCTCGCGTTGAGCGTCTTCTGCGGAGCGCAGACCATCGCGCCCGCGTACAAGGGACCGGGAAACGTGGTGACCATCATCGCCGCCGTGTGGTCCCTTGCCGAGCTTCTGAAGATGTCCGCTCGCAACCAGTGGCGTCCGTTGCGTTCGTGGCCGAAGCCTAAGTGGGGCGTCACTGAAGTGACGCTCATCTCCGTCGCGGTGCTCGTTGGCGGCGTGATCGGCCCCCATCTGCTCGCCAGCCACGACAATTCCGCCCTTGCCAGCTGGGGACTCGGTGCAGCCGTGACTGTGATCGTTGCGGCCTGCCTGTTCGCCGCGCAGGCTTCCTATCGGCGTCGTACATCTCGGGCGTGGCCACGGTGAGCGAAGCAGCGTTTGACGAGCTGATCCACGCACCCTTGCGTCTACAAATATGCGCGATGCTCTCACCCGTGCGGTGGTTGCCGTTCTCCGACATACGGGACAGCCTGGAAATCTCGGATTCGGTTCTAAGCAAGCACCTGTCAGCGCTCGCTGAAGCCGGGTACGTGGAGGTTTCCCGTGTGCGGGCGGATTCACGTTCTCGCCGGCAGGTCACGCTCACCAAGCCAGGACGCACGGCCTTGCGCGGGCACCTGGCGGCTCTGCAAGCGATCGCCGCCGCAGCCGAACCGGCCACGGCTGAGGAACCGTCCGGTGCCCGTGCCCCGGAGCGCCGCCAGGCCCGTCGAAAGGTCGCCCCCGATCCTCGGATCGCGTAGGTAGCGCCTCGTCCGGTTCCGATGCGTCAACCGTGCCGGCGCCTGCCACGCGTTCTCACCATACGCACAAAGCCACGAATCGCGAGCTGACATCACGCCCGCGAGCGCTACCGCCCGGACCGGCCGCCAAATCAAGGCCAAACCCCGGCGATGCGGCCGGGTAGCGCGGTGAACTCAGAGCAGGTCGGCACCGCGCCAAGTCTTCGCTCCCGCTCCTCGCCAATTGCGCGCTCGGCCCACGTGTCCGGTGCTTGCAAGATCGCTGCTAACGATCCGACCGGAGCAGAAGTGCGCGACGGCCGCAAGTTGGCTCCTGCAGCGGGACGAATCGCAGAAGGTCGCGGGCGTCCTCGTGCTCTTCCCCCTTCGGCCGTCAAAGCGGCCACCAGCGAGCCGTCCGGCTCACCGCTCCTCCAGGCGTGAACCGGCAGTGCCGTCGGTCACCCGAAGACCTGCTCTCGTATTTCCGCGGGCATGCCCAGCGCACTCGCGACGGCTCTCCCTTGCGCGGAAAGGACGTCTGAGCGGTCGGTCCCCGCCTCTCGGCCGTCAACCGGGGTTCAGGCAGACTCGTCTTCCGTGCGAAGCGGGGACGGTGGCGTGTCCTGAGGATGTTCGTGGCGGGGGTGGAGGAGGGGTGTTGTGG
>DASPPG010000124.1:0-22384 GCA_035625625.1 Solirubrobacteraceae bacterium | reverse complement strand
CCGTACCCCCAACAGACCGTTCTCCATGACCCGCCCGGTGAGCTTCGACTGGCCACCGACGGCGAGCACCAGGTCTCGCACGACACCCGTCTTTGTTGGTGAGTCCGTCGCACAGACGGTGCCCGTGGCGTGGCCGTTCGTCCAGCTTCCGCGCCCGTGTACGTAGGAAGACTTGATCGTGTTGCCAGCGGGGCGGCCGCTATCCGAGAAGGCCCATTGGACGTCGCCGCCGGACGGCGCGCCGGGGCTAATCGGGCAAACAACCTGTCCTGGCTCTGCGGTGGCCGCTGAAACGGCGAGGCTCAGCGCGACCACCGCGGTCAAAACGCACACGCCGAAGCCCCTCATGCGGCGACTATATCCGTGCGCGACCGCGATTTGTGAACCCGCGACGCCGCGACCACGCGCCCGCCGCGCGACGTCAGCGATCGCTGGGCCTGGGCAACTCGACCCGGAGGCGTGGGGGTAACGTGCGCGCGCAAAACCATGTCGAACCTGTCGATCTCAAACGCTTCGGCGGGCCGCGCTGCCGGTGGCAGAGATCCGACCAGACATCGTTCACGGTCCCCCGTCCGCACGTAGCGGATTGAGGTGCTCACGCAACTGCAACAGTCGCGGGCAAGGCTCGTCGGTGTCGATCAGCACGGCGGTCCCCGGCCAGGCGTTTTCCAGGTATCGAACGTACGCCTCGTGCGTCGTGAAGTCGGGTTCGTAGATCCACGAGCCGGTGTTCCAGTAGCGGACCGTCCCGCTCGGCCCGCGGACGTCCTCCAGCGGCTGATGTGTGTGGGCAAACACGATCTTGTCAGTGTCACGAGCCCAGCCCAGGTGCATGACCACCTGCTCGAACGCAGCGACCGCCCGATCGTAGGGATCCCGTGGTCGTAGGGTTTGACCGAGCGCACGCCGAGCAAGCTCTCCGCCGCCGGGGGCGCCTATTCGGCGCCGCCGCTCCATCTCGGAGGCCATTGCCGTCTCGTACGAGGACGCTCGCGCCTGCTGGATGGTGGCAAGCCGGCCGTGCATCGGCCCCTGTAAAGCCCTGGACGCAGCCAGACGCTGCCCCAACCGGGCTGCGACGCCCTCGAACCTCCGAACCGGCGCCGTGCAGATCCGCAAGGTCCGCTCGAGAGCCTGCAAGTCCGCGAACGTCTGGCGTTGGGCCCGAGTGCCGTTCGGCAGCTGTGCGATCGTGAACAGCAGGCCCGTCAGAATCTGCGTGTTCGCCTCAAGATCTTCGATGGTCGGCTCTCGATCGGCTGGCCCCACGGCGATCGACCACATCAGGCGCTCAAGCAGCCTTCCCGGGACGGCGCCAGCCTGCGCAGCGTAGAAGTCGAGATAGTGGCCGTGCGTGCACAGCACCCCACCGAACGTGTAGGTCGGGTAACGCACGTCGACCTCGACGCCCGCGAGCCGGCGCTCGAGGAACCGGCGAAATGAATCACCGCCGGCGAGCGATCCCGGCGCGCCGGCAGGCGGCCGAGCGGCCAGCTCCAGTTCCAGCAGTTCTTCCTGTCGCCGCTGGACGAAGTGGTGGTCGTGGTTGCCTGCCAAAAAGACAAACCGCTTGCCCTGAAGCCGCTCGCGCAATAGGCCGAACAGGCCCTCCGCAGCCGAGAACGCGTCCCGCGAGGATGCGAATAAGAGATCGAACAAATCCCCGAGCATGATCACCTCGTCGACGTCGAGGTGTGGCCCAAGCAGAGCCAGGTTCTCCGGCTCGCGCAGGATGTCCTCTCCGGTCCAGGCGCCGAAGTGAGTGTCGGAGATCACCAGCGCCCGCACGACCCCATTGAATCCGATCCGGAGAACGAGCGCGAAACCGGCCACAACCACGCACCGTCCTTCGCGCCCGCGCCCGGGAATGGCCCAACGGCCGACCGCCTTGAGCTTCGCTCAGCCTGGCGCGGGAGGACCGGAAGGTCGCCGTCACCGTCGTGAGCCGGGCGCCCGGTCGGACAGCCACAACGATCGCGCCGTTAGGCAGGGCTCTGACGTTGTGGTGGTGGCCATGGTGCCGGGGGTTTCGATGCTCCTGGGAGAGGATCGCTTGTTGGGATACCGGCGGCGCAGAGTCGGGACTGTGGTGCCGGCGGCGGCCGCGACGGATTCCATCGACACTCCGGAGTGCTCCACGCCCGGACCCGAAGGAGAGTGGAGATGACCGCAGCGTCGCCTCCGTCAACGGCCGTGATTCGCGTCTCGCGTGCAAACTTCGACCCAGCCCGGTTCGAGGAGGTCGAGCAGATGACGCGCGATACCGGCAGTTACCTCATTCCCGCGATCGGCAGATTGGGCGGCCTCATTGCCTATTACGCCGGCGCGTCGGTCGACGGATCAATGGTCCACGTCAGCCTGTGGCAGACCGACGACCATCGAGCAAATGGGCCAGCTGAAGCAGATGGTTGTCAACGCACGCAGCGACGCAGACGCGGTCGGTGCGACCTTCATCCCGATCGTGAACTACCCGATCGCGTGGAGCATTCAGCCCTAGCCAGCTCGCGGCGGCAGCGCTCCGCCTCTGAACGACGAGCGGCTACCTGAACGACCGCTTCGAGCGTCACGCCGGGATCGGGTCCCGCCGGGCTCTCACTCGGCGGGGCCGCCACGCGATCGTCTATCCCGGCGGCTCGTCGGCGGGACGCGCCCCCGCCACGCCACGTACAAACGGATCCAGCCAGAGAGCGCGGCTTGAGCGGGTTCGCTCGCCGACACCCGACCTAGCGCATGTAGAGAACTCTTAGCTGCTGTCGACATTGCTCTCACGAGCCCATGCGAATGTCGAGTCGCAGTCAAAGCAGTTCGCCACTTCCAGAAGACCCGAGAAGACCTCAGAAGTCATGTATCTCGATCGCAAGAGGATGCTTCCACTGGCGCTCGTCGTCGGTTTGTTCGGCACGACGCTGGGTCCGGCTCACGCACAGAGGGCTCCCGGCGGTGCTGCTCATCCGCCGGTCGTCCAGCTCGCGACCGCCGACCCTGGGATCCAGCGGCGGCGGCGCCGTGTCCGATGGCGGAAAGTGCGCGGCATCCTGTCGCGCCTGGTCGCTCGCCTGCGTGACGCCGCCGGCAGGACCCGTCCAGTGGGGGAGAGGATTCGGTCGCGCCGCGCGCACCGTAACCGGCGTGCGCGTGGACCACCTCGATCGCACGCTCTCTGAGATCGAGGCGGGGCCGGCCAAGCGCCGCCCTGCCCTGATCCGCGTTGCAGATCAATCCAACGTCCTTGATCTTCAAGAAGGTTGTCAATGACCAGAACCCTGACAAACGTCCACGCCCAAGTGCACAGCGACGATTCACGTCGTCACGCGGAGCGCCAGCGTCGCAATGTCGAGGTCCGACGGGTGGCGGTTGTCCATCCCGGAGGCTCGCATTTCAAGCTGCTGCCCGTTCGGGCGTCTCTTGCGGCGACGGGCGGATGACGGTAAGTGGCGAACGATGGACATCGCTCGCTGTGTCCTGACAGCTCCGGTTCGTCCACATATTCCTCGCTCGATCAACGGGGCGGCGGAGCGGCCGCCCCGTTCCCTAGCACGAACCACCAGGCGCCCGGGCGTCGGAGCGGCCACGGCGAGGCACCGAAGCAATTGCTCTGGATCCTCGCTGATCTCGGCGCGACCGCGGACGTGGACGAACGCGTACGGTGGGACCTCCTCGTCGACAACCAGCGCGATCCGCGGATCGCGCCGCAGTGCCCGCCCTTTGACCGACTCGCCGGGGGTCGTGAACACGATCACGTCCCTGTCGAGCACGAACCACACCGGCATCACGTGCGGGTGACCGTCGCGCATCGTTGTGGCGACCTTGGCCGTACGAGTGACGCAAGACCGTCGCTGCGACGACCGCGCGCTTTCGCGATCGCGACTGCCACCGCGCACACCGGCGACAATCGACCGACCGTTGCCGGACTATTGGAGGTGGGGTTGCTTGGTGCCGGGACGGACGATGCCTGTCTCGTAGGCAAGCACGACCGCCTGGATGCGGTCGCGCAAGTTCAACTTGTCGAGCACTCGCGCGACGTGCGTCTTGACGGTGAGGGGTGACAGGAATAGCTGCTCGGCGATCTCGGCGTTGGACAACCCCTGCGCGATGTACCCGAGAATCTCGAGCTCTCGAGCGGTCAGCTCATCGAGACCCGGCGTGGGCTCGGTCGCCGCCGAGTGGTCGTGAACGTAGGCCTCGATCAACCGGCGAGTGATTGACGGAGCGAGGAGACAGTCACCGTTTGCGATCGTGTGAATCGCGGCGAGGAGCTGCTCCGGCGAGACGTCCTTGAGGAGGAAGCCGCTGGCGCCGGCGACCAGCGCGTCGAAGACGTATTCGTCCAGATCGAAGGTCGTCAGCATCTGATCGATGCGGTGGGCCGCCGGCCGCCGTGGCCGAACAGGTCGCGAGAGCCGCTGATGCGCGTGGCAAAGTCCGGGACGATGCCGGCGGACGAGCGCCAGTAGCCGCGGACGGTGTCGCGGTACTTGCCGTTCCATTCGCTCCAGCCGGGCGGGAAGTCGCCGAGCTCGTAGCCGCCCCAGCCGGTGTCCCAGGGCTCGGCGATCAGCTTGACCTCGGACAGGACCGGGTCCTGACCGACGGCCTCGAGGAAGGCGGAATGCGCGTCGAAGTCGGCGCTTGCGCGGCCGAGCGCCGCGGCGAGGTCGAACCGGAAGCCGTCCACGTGCATCTCCTGGGTCCAGTAGCGCAGCGAATCCATCACCAGACGCAGCGCGGGGGGGCTCTGCAGGTCAACGGTGTTGCCACACCCGGTGTCGTCCACGTAGCGAGAGCGATCATCGGCCAGCCGGTAATACGTCGCGTTGTCGATACCGCGGAAGCACAGCATCGGCCCCCATTCGCTGCCTTCGGCGGTGTGGTTGAACACCACGTCGAGGATCACCTCAAGACCCGCATCGTGCAGGTCGCGAACCATACGGCGAAACTCATCGACCTGTCCGCCGCGGTCCCCCACCGAGCAGTAGGCGCTGTGGGGCGCGAAGTAACCGATCGACTGATACCCCCAATAGTTCGACAGCCCGCGCTGCACGGACCCGGACCGTTTTCACAACGGTCCCCTCGCCGCCGCGATTTGTGACAGCCTCGAGACCAGACGATCACGCGCGCCGGCGAAGCGCGACGAGCGGTTTGCAAGGCAAGGCGACGTCTAGGCGGATTGCACGAGATGGCGTTCGAACGCCCAGACCGTCGCGGCGCTCCGGGTTCGCACGCCCGTCTTGTCGAAGATGTGCTGGATGTGGTTGCCCGCCGTCTTGGCGGAGATGCCGAGGGTCTCAGCGATCTCCTTGTTGGTCTTTCCGGCGGCGAGCGCGAGCAGGACCTCATGCTCGCGGTCCGTCAGGCCTGCGGGCAGCTCGCGCGGCCGTTTCGCCACGCGGTGTCCAGCGGCGGCCAGCACGGCGTCGACCGCCTCCGGGCAAAGGCGACCGGACCTCGCGTCGCGCAGTAGCTCGGACTCGGCGGCGGCAGCGTCGAGCGCGGGTCGGTGCGGGCGCCGCTCGCGCATCGCCTGGTAGGAGTCGGCGGCGGCGAGGATGCGCGCCGCTCGGCCGAGCGCCGGCGCGGGTGTCTTGCGGTGGTAACCGGCGCCGTCAAGCCGCTCGTGATGGGCACCCGCCAGCTCGCCAATCGACGCAAGTGCGGGCGCGTGGGCGAACGAGCGCTCGGTGAAGTACGGGTGCAGCTGTACGCGCTCCCAGTCGGTGAGACCGAACGGCCCGGGCTTCTCCCAGATCGCGTTCGATACCGCGACTCGGCCGAGGTCGAGCGCGAGCGCGGCGCGGCGCACCATCGTCACCTCGGGCTCCGGGAGGCCGAGGCGCCAGGCGGCCGCCTCGGCGAGCTGGGACGTGCCCTCGGCATGTCCGCGCAGCCAGTAGGACTTGAGGTCGGTGAACGTCCCGACCACGTGGAACGCGGCGTCGATCTCGTCGCCGGTCATCCGGCGCTGGGGCGGCGGTTCGGCATCCATCGCCTGCTCCCAGATCAGCGCGTCGTCGAGCCCGGCGAGCAGCTCGGCAAAGTGGTCGGTCGCGAGGGCGGCCAAGCGCGGGTCGTAAGCGCCTCCGGCGCGCTGCTCGATCACGCCCAGCGCCCGATCGGGCCCTCCGGCCGACAGGAAGACCGAGATGTCGCGCGCGACATGGAGCACGCGTGCCGGTAGCCCGATTGCTTCCCCGGCAGCCGCACCTGGGAACCCGTTCCCATCCCAGCGCTCGAAGGCGTACGCCAGATTCGAGATGACGCCGGGGCCGAAGCCGAGCCAGCCGGCGAAACGCTGCGCGACCTCGCAGTGCAGGGCGAACGTCGAGCGAGCGATCTCGAGCGCGTTCTCAAGGGCGTGGGCGACCATCGCCTCGCGAACCTCCGGCGGTTGTCCTTGTCCCACGACATCCCTCAGGAACGCTGCGACCTCTTCAGGGTTCCCCCCGTCGACGAGCGCGAACTTGGCGCGCGGCTCGATGTCGTCCCCGAAGAGTTCCGTCTGCTCGGTCGCGTCGGACGTGCAGCCGAACGAGTGCAGGAGCGAGATGTAGTAAGCGTCCACGAGCTCCGACGGCGATAGGTCCGCCAGCTCGCCGAGGCGGACGGCGAGGATCGCCGTCCTGAGCGCGTGCTCTAGGGGCTGACCGGTGCCCAGATCGGTCGCGATCGACATCGCGCCGATGACCTCCGCAGCGCGGACGGGGGTCTCGCCTCCGGAGGATCGTGCAACGGACGCGCTGCCGCCGTCGTGCCCCATGGACGGATCCTATGGGAGCGCGACGCCCGCCGCCAGTCCTGGCGCGTCCGGGATCGGCGCGGTGCCGGCGAGGGGAAGCCGCGCGGGGGCGGCTTCCCCTCGATCGAGGGCGTCCGTGCCTACGCCGTGACCTGCATGCGCTCGTTGGGGTGGATCGCCCCCAAACTCTCGACGACCTCAAGGGTGCTGTTGCGCACCTGAGCGATGTACACGTTCAGTCGCACGTGGTGCTGGCCGGGCACCATCTCCGCTGGCCCCCCTGGGCCCTCGGCGATCTTCGCGTGGTCGAGCGCCGCAACCACGGCAGCCTGGTCGAGCGAGCCGGCTTCCGTGACTGCGGCCTCCCAGAGCTTCAGGCCGCGGTACATGCCCGTGCACCCGCTTCCTGCGCTGAATTGGGGACCGTCTGGGAAGCGCCGGTTGTACCGGCCCAGCAACTCCTTGCTGAACGGATCGGTCACCGACTGGTAGTAGTCGATGCACCCATACAGCCCGTCGACGTGCTCGGATGGCAGCGCTGCGACGAGGTTCTCGTCGAAATAGGTGGTGACGACATGCCCGCCGCGCGCGGTGAACCCGGACTCGCAGAGCGCCTCGAGGAACGGGAAGCACCCGGGCGGGACGGTCGTGTTGAACACGACGTCAGCGCCGCTGTCGTTGATCCTCTCGACCGTCTCGCTCCAGTCGGCGTGATCGACCGGGAAGTACTCCTCTCCGACGATCCTGCCGCCGTTGGCCGACGCGACTTCGTGAACCTTTCTGTTCATTACGTGCGGCCAGATGTAGTCCGCTGAGGGCAGGTAAAACGTCCGTGCCCCGGTTTGCTGCATCACCCATGGGATAAGCGGCTCGACCTGCTGGGCGGGAACGGCGCCGGTGCAGAAGAGGAGGGGGTGGTACTCCTGCCCCTCGTACTGCTCGGGATAGATGTAGAGCGTTTCGCCCTCCACCACCGCCGGCTCCTTGATGGCCTGCCTGGTCGAGCTGAAGATGCCACCCAGGAGCACGTCGACGTGGTCATCCTGGACGAGCTTGGCGGCGGCGGCCGCCGCGCGCGCGTCGTCGGTTGCGCTGTCCTCGATGAGCAGTTCGACGCGGCGGCCCAGCAGCCCGCCGGACGCATTGATCTCGTCCACCACCAGCGTCGCGGTGTTGGCCTGAGCGCCGCCCATGACGGAGAGGGCGCCCGTCTCGTCGGCGATCACGCCGACCTTGATCGCTTCTCGCATGACGTCGCTCCTACGCCTCGTAGCGGCCGCTGAGCACCGGGACCTGCGGCCGGCCTTTGTGCCCGGCCTCCTGCATGATCGGCGGGACATCGGGATCGGAGGCGAAGCTGTGCCAGCCGTCCAGATCCCAGTCGAAGATCACCCAGACCCGGTCAGCCTGGTTGGGGTCACGGAACACGAGCGCGCCCTTCGAGCCGTGCTGCTTGCGCTTCTCAGCACCCTTGGTGGAGAAGACATTCGTGAAGCGGTCGAAGTCCTCGACCGTGGTGGTTGCCAGGAGCATCCCGGTCCTCCTTACGTTTCCGGCGTCTCCGAACGACGCCGAGGCTGGCGTGAGTATGTGCGGGAGGGCGCTTGAGGGCCATAGGGCAATTGCCCCATGGATGGACCCGTTGTCGAATGCTGCTTGGCAGGAGGTCGCTGGTTCGAGCCCAGTAGCGCCGACCGCCAGACGGGTCCGTCAGCGCTACGGCCAACATCGAGAATTCGCGGCTTGCGAGGGCTTGCTGAGAAGATCCCAGCGTGCTCATCACACCCCCGTCAATACGACCGTCCGCTTGCTGATGCAACCGGCGCTCGCCGCGGTGATTCTCGGCGCAGGCAAGCAGCCCGGGATGGGCAGCCGATGGGCGCCGCGGGGCCTATCGCTGCGACTCGGCTTCTCCGGCACCGCCGGTCACGAATTAGCCGGCCTCGATGGCGCTGTCCTCGCCGGCGCCGCGGCGGTACTTGCCGCGCGCGTCGGGTCGCTTGCCCGAGCACGCGTTGGCCAGGACACGAGCCGCCACGCGGCGCTGCGGGCCGCGGTCTTCGAGGACTTCCTGAGCTACGCCCTCGTGACCCTGGCGACCCGCGGCGAAGGGGATAGGCCGGCCGCGTCCTGAGGGCCAGGCGGGCGTGTTCGTCGAGAACGTCCTACGCCAAGCCGGCAAAGAGGGAAAACGTTCCCGCAGAAACGCAACCAAAGCATTGCACGTCTCCGTGGACCGGGTGGCTTGAAGGGCCGCGAGGCGATTGCCTTGGCTGCCGTCGTCTGCGCGATGGCGATCGCGGCCTGTGGTTCTTCGGGCCAATGAGTAGGCGCCGTATCCGCTGGCTCGTCCATCGCCAGTTCTGAGCTGAAGGTCTCCGAGTGCGTGCGCTCGCATCGGTAAGTTGCCGGTAGCGGACGGTCCCGGCGCCTGCGGCGCTGAGCGCGATCTGCTGCAACGGTCGCGCCGGCGGAAGCGGCAGCGCGAGCTCGCCGTCGGCGACCTTCTGCCCGAGGTCGCCGAGGTTTTCGTAGAAGTACGTCGGTGCGACCACGCTGTGCTGCAGGTCCGACGCGGCGAGCTGCTGCTCGATTTGCCACTTGCTTTCGAAATGCGGCACGCCCGTGTGTTGGTCGGCGCTGGCGACCGACGCGAACACCAGCCACGGTAGCTCGACGCTGGAGGCGGCCGCGATGATCTGCTCTCCCTGCTCGACCTCGGCGTCCGGGCCGTCGCCAAACGGGGTCGTCGCCGTTCAGACCGCCCAACTTACTCGCGTTGCTGCCGGCTGCCGGCGCCGGTCGTGGAGCTCAGGCCGAGCTGCGGGTGCGGGGGTGGCGCTTACGGGCCTGGCCCTCCTCCAGCTCCTCGAGCTCGCCGACGCCGGCGGGGGGCGAGGTCTCGTCGGCGGTTGGCCGCGGGGGACGGGTGCGCTTCGCGGGCAGCCGGCCGGCGCGTCGCGCCTGGTCGGTCAGCAGGTACTCGATCTGGGCGTTGATGCTGCGCAGGTCGTCGTCGGCCCAGCGCCGCAGCGCCTCGAACAGGTCGGGGTCGAGCCGGAGCAGGAAGCGCTTGCTTTCGGGCATCGTCAGTGAGTACCCACTACGTGTAGAGCGAACCGGTGTTGAGCACCGGGGTCGGAGCATGATCGCCCGACAGGACGACCATCAGGTTCGAGACCATCGCGGCCTTGCGCTCGGGATCGAGTTCGAACAGGTCGCTGTCGGCGAGCTGGGACACGGCCATCTGGACGATCCCCACCGCGCCGGCGACCATCTTCCTGCGAGCCGCCAGGATCGCCTCGGCCTGCTGGCGGCGCAGCATCACCTCGGCGATCTCGGCCGCGTACGCGAGGTGGGTGAGACGCGTTTCGAGCACCTCGATCCCGGCGGCCTCGAGGCGGGTCTGCAGCTCCTCGTGCAGGCTCTGCGCGACCTCGTCGGCGCCACTGCGCAGCGACACGCGAGCCTCGTCGTAGTCGTCGTAGGGGAACCTGCTCGCCAGGTGCCGGACCGCGGTCTCGCTCTGAACGACGACGAACTGCTCGTAGTTCTCGACGTCGAAGACCGCCTTGGCCGTATCGGTGACGCGCCACACGACGACCGCGGCGATCTCGATCGGGTTGCCGCTGGCGTCGTTGACCTTGATGCGGTCGCTCTGGAAGTTACGCACGCGCAGCGAAACCGCCCGGCGCCAGAACACGGTGAACGGGTTGACCCACCACAGTCCCGGGTCCGTGATGGTGCCGATGTAGCGGCCGAACAGGATCAGGACCCTCGACGAGTTCGGCTGGACAACCACGAAGCCGGCCACCAACAGACAGTCGAGCAGCACGACGACCCCGCCGGCGATGGCCGGCGCGGCGGAGTTTCCCGCCAGGCCGCCGATGAGCAACACGAGGCCGACGATCCCAAGCATGACGGCGGCGGCGACCGCCGTCGCGCCGGCGACCGCGCGGGCGGGCTGCTGCTGATGCACCCGCCGCGCAGCGGGCGGCTTACTCGGCGAGAGATCGCCGGCTGTGTCGCGGTCCGCTATCACTTCGATATTAGTTTAGTACGTCGGAGGGATCGCCGCTAATTTCGCTTAGGTGACGTGCAATCGCAGCCCGCTTCCGGGCCGAATCGCGGGCCGGGAGGAAGGACTCGTCCTGCGGCGATGGCAAGCCGTCGATGCGGAGGCGCTAAGCCGTGCGATCGCTGAGAGCGTCGAGCACCTGCGACCGTGGACGGGCAGGTGACCGGCGGCTGCGGTCTGCATCGCCGGATCGCCGCCGACGGCCTCGAGATCGGCTATGGATGGACCGGGCCCGGTGGCAGGCCCGGCCATCCGCGGAGTAGGCGCGCTGACTTAGGGCACGGGTACAGCTCGTGATTGCCGATCGGCATCGCCACGTAGTCTTCGCGCGGGAATTTCGTGCCGACATACGGTCCCTTGATCGGGACTCCGAGCACCGTCGAGGCCTTGTACGTCTGCTGGAACGTGTTGCCGGTGTTGCGCCCGAGGCTGTAATCGGTGTTGATCACGTAGCCGGCCAGGTCGAAGCGTGTGATGCTCGGGCCGGTGGAGTAACTGACCCGCCCCCCGGCGCGATCCTATGGCCGGACTCGAGGCGCCTCTAGAGCAGGTCAGGCAATTCGGCGCTCACGGTCAAGTAACCCGTCGCTGTTGTTCGGATCAGGGCTGGAGCGATCCCCGCGCCGTTTACGCTTGGGCCATGTGCCGAAACATCCGAACCCTCTACAACTTCGATCCGCCCGCCACCGAGACAGAGGTGAGGGCAGCCGCGATCCAGTACGTGCGCAAGATCAGCGGCTTCAGCAAGCCCTCTCGCGCCAACGAGGAGGCGTTCGCCCGTGCCGTCGAGGCGGTGGCGGCGGTGTCCGTGCAGCTGCTGGAAGAACTCCGGACCGCCGCGCCCCCGAAGAATCGCGAGGAGGAAGCGGCGAAGGCGCGCGCTCGCGCCGCCCAGCGGTTCGCTGCCTAGAGCTCTCTAGCGTCCGCCGACTGCGGCGCCCGCGAACATCCCGCGGGTCGCGCCGGCGATCTCGATCACCGCCTCCCGGGCGCTGCGGCTCACGCCCGCGGCCGCGATGAACGCATGGATGAAGCCGGGGTAGCGGCGTAACGTGGCCGGCGTACCGGCCGCCCGGAGCGCCACCGCGTACTCCTCGCCCTCGTCGCGGAGCGGGTCGAACGCGGCGGTCACGACGAACGCCGGCGCCAGCCCCGACAGATCCTCCGCGAGCAGCGGCGAGGCGCGCGGATCGGCGGCGTGCGTCCTGGCCGCCCCCAGGTAGTTCGCCTCGAACCAGTCCATCTCGGCGTTGGTGAGCAAGAAACCCTCGCCGAACAGCTCGCGCGAGCGGCGCCGGCGGGTGAAGTCGGTGGCCGGGTAGATGAGCAGCTGGAGGACGGGACCCCGCCCGCCCTCCCCGCCGTCGCGCGCCGCCAGCTGCGCGACCACGGCGGCCAGGTTGCCGCCCGCGCTGTCGCCGCCGACCCCGACCCGGAGTGGGTCGGCCCCGAGCGCGCCGGCGTTGGCCCACGCCCAAGTCAGTGCGGCGCGGGCGTCCTCGACAGCGGCCGGGAACGGGTGCTCGGGGGCCAGCCGGTAGTCGACCGCGAGCACGTGCGCGCCCGCGTGCCGGCACAGGAGGCGGCAGACGCCGTCGTGGGTCTCGAGGTCGCCGTAGGTGAACCCACCGCCGTGGTAGTAGACGAGCAGTGGGTGGGGATCGCCGAGCTCGCGCGGCACGTAGTGCCTGGCGCGCAGCATTCCGGCACCGCCCGACACCTCGAGGTCCTCGACGTCGCCGACCGCTACCGGCTTGCCGGCGTAGACCGCTGACAGGCGCCGACGGGCCTCGCGCGCCTCGGCCGGCGTGAGCGTCTCCGGCGCCGGTTCGCGCCGGCGCTCGAGCACGGCCAGCCCGAGCTGCACCTCGGGCGCCAGCGTGTCCCCGTCGATCTGCACGGGCGGCTTGCGGGACAGGCGCACCTGCAGACGCGGCGGAAGCGCATCGAGCGCGCGCGCTCCCCACTGCTCCGCTCTGAGGCTCTGGGTGGAGGTCGAGAAGGAGCGGGGCACGGCGCCAGCCTACGCCATGGCCCCGGTATCTTCGTAGCCGATGAGCAGCCGCATAAATCACGTCAGCGTCAACGCGCGGGACCTCGAGGAGTCGGTGGACTTCTACGTCGAGCTGCTCGGCGCCGAGCTGATCCCGACGCCGAACTTCGGGCTGCCGGTGCAGTGGCTGGCGCTCGGGCGCACCCAGCTGCACCTGTTCCAGCGCGACATCCAGCCGACCAGCCACCATCACTTCGGGATCACGGTCGAGGATCTCGAGCCGGTGTACCGGGCGGCCGAGCGCCGCGGGTCGTTCGACTACAACGCGTTCCGCAATCACCTGGTTGAGCTGCCCGGCGATGTCGTCCAGCTTTACCTGCGCGACCCGGCCGGCAACCTCATCGAGATCGACCACGAGGGCGTCGACCGGCTCCCGGAAGACATCCGCGCCCAGCTGAAGCCGCTGTGGGAGCTCAACCGCCAGAGCGAGGAGCAGCTGCGCGGCCGCCTGTTCACGCAGGCCTAAGAGCAGTCAGACGCGAGATTCGAGAGGTGGAGAGAGATGGCAGACCGGATCCTGACCACGCATGCGGGGAGCTTGCCCCGACCGAACGAGCTGGCCGACACGATCTGGGAGCGGATCGACGGCAAAGAGGTTGACGAGGCAAAGCTCGAGGCGTTGATCGACTCTGCGGTCGACGACGTGGTGACCCGTCAGCGCGAGGTTGGAATCGATCTCATCAGCGACGGCGAGATGAGCAAGTCTGGGTTCAGCACGTACGTCAACGACCGCTTCTCGGGGTTCGGCGGCCGCTCGGAGTTCCAGGCCGACGACGTCGCGCCGTTTCCCAACCTGGCGATGCGGCTGTTCGCCACGCCTTCGATGGCTCACCTCATCTTCTCCAACTGCGTCGGGCCGGTCGAGCTGGCCGACACGGACGCCGTGCACCGGGACGTGGCGCGCTTGAAGAGCGCGCTGGGCGACGCCGACCCGTCGACCGCATTCATGGGGGCGATCAGCCCGGGGCAGATCGCCTTCAACTATCCGGACCAGTACTACGGCTCGCACGAGATGTACCTGGGGGCATGCGCCGACGCGCTCTCACACGAGTACCGCGCGATCATCGACGGAGGGCTGAACCTGCAGGTCGATTCACCCGATATGGCGATGGCGGCGCACTCGCGCTCGGTCGGCTCGAGCGTCGGCGACTGGCACCGTCACCTCCCGCTGGCGGTGGAGGCTTTGAACGGGGCGCTCGAGGGAATACCGCCCGAGCGGGTGCGATTGCACGTCTGCTGGGGGAACATCGCGAGCCCTCACCACTGCGACGTCCCGTTGGAGCAGATCATCGATCAGGTCCTCAAGGTCAACGCCGGCACGATCTACGTGGAGGGCGCGAACCCGCGGCACGCGCACGAGTGGCGGGTGTTTCGGGACACCGAGCTTCCGAATGACAAGAAGGTGATCGTGGGGGTGATCGATGTGAAGACCAACTACATCGAGCATCCGCGGCTGGTGGCCGACCGCCTCGTGCAGGTCGGCCGGTTCGTCGGGAAAGACCGCGTGCTGGCGGGGACCGATTGCGGGTTTGACACGTTCATCCGCTGGTCGCAGGTGGATCCCGACGTGGCGTGGCTCAAGCTCGGCTCCCTCGTCGAAGGCGCCGAGATCGCCTCGGCAGAGCTCTAGTGCCCCTCCCGTCACGGCACCAGGACGCAATCCTCGTTCGGGGTGGTTGTACCCGAGGGCGCCATCCCGGGATACTGTGGGCGTGGGCCAGCAGGTAGCCGCCAGGACCTTCAGCCGCGAGGACCGTCAGCGTTACCGGCACAAGGTCCGGGCCTGCCTCGACGTGTTCGCCCGGATGCTCTCGGAGGCGCGGTTTCATCCAGAGCGGCGCTCCTTCGGGATGGAGATCGAGCTCAACCTGACCGACGACGCCGGCGAGCCGGCGCTGGTCAACGCCGCGGCGCTGGAGGCGATCGCCGATCCGAGCTTCCAGACCGAGCTCGGCCAGTTCAACGTCGAGATCAACGTAGCGCCGCGGCTGCTCGAGCACGAGGTCTTCTCCGAGCTGGAGCGCGACGCGCGCGCCAGCCTGAACGATGCCGAGGAGCGCGCCCGCACGGTCGGCGCCCGCATGATGATCATCGGAATCCTGCCCACGATCGGCTCCGAGCACCTGCGGGCCGAGGTGTTCAGCGCCAACCCGCGCTACGCGCTGCTCAACGAGCAGGTGTTCGCGGCGCGCGGCGAGGACCTCGAGATCTCGATCGCCGGCGTGGAGCGGCTCTTCATCCACGCCGACACGATCGCCCCCGAGGCCGCGTGCACGAGCGTCCAGCTTCACCAGCAGGTCGAGCCCGAGTCGTTCGCCTCGTACTGGAACGCCGCGCAGGCGATCGCCGGCGTGCAGGTCGCGGTGGCGGCCAACTCGCCCTTCTTCTGCGGCAAGGAGCTGTGGCGCGAGACGCGCATCGCGCTGTTCGAGCAGGCGACCGACACCCGGCCCGAGGAGCTCAAGATCCAGGGCGTGCGCCCGCGCGTCTGGTTCGGCGAGCGCTGGGTCACCTCGATCTTCGACCTGTTCGAGGAGAACGTCCGGTACTTCCCCTCGCTGCTCCCGGTGACCGACGACGAGGACCCGCTCGAGACGCTCGAGCGTGGCGACGTCCCGCAGCTGGGCGAGCTAAGGCTGCACAACGGCACGATCTACCGCTGGAACCGCCCGATCTACGACGTCGTGCGCGACCAGCCCCACCTGCGGGTCGAGAACCGCGTCCTGCCGGCGGGTCCGACGGTCGTCGACATCATGGCCAACGCGGCCTTCTACTACGGGCTGATCCGGGTGATCGCCGAGGAGGAGCGCCCGCTGTGGTCGCAGATGTCCTTCTCGGCCGCCGAGGAGAACTTTCACGCCGGCGCGCGCGAGGGGGTCGACGCCCGGCTGTACTGGCCGGGGCTGGGCGAGGTCCCGGCCGCCGAGCTGGTCGTGCGTCGGCTGCTGCCCCTGGCGCGCGAGGGCCTCGCGCGCTGGGGCGTAGCGTCGTCGGACGCCGACCGCCTGCTCGAAATCATCGAGCGCCGCTGCGTCACGCTCCGCAACGGCGCCGCCTGGCAGAGCCAGGTGTTCCACCGTCTGTACGAGGACCGGGGCATGGACCGGGGCGTTGCGCTGCGCGAGATGACGCGGCGCTACCGCGAGCACATGCACTCGAACCAGCCGGTCCACGAGTGGCCGATCGACTGACCGCGTGAGCGACGCGTACCGCTCAGCCGGCGTCGACTACGAGGCGCTGGACGCCGGCAAACGGAGCGCCCTGACCGAGGCGCTCGCGACCTCCGAGCTGCTGCGCGCTGCCGGCGGGCAGGCGCTCGACGAGTCGCGAGGGGAGCCGGCGTTCGTGTTCGAGGCCGGTGGCCGGCTGCTGGCCTTCGTGGTGGAGGGCCTCGGGACGAAATCGATCATCGCGCGTCAGGTCGACGAGCAGCTCGGCGTGGACGGATTTGGGAGTGTGGCCTACGACACGGTGGCGGCGATCGTCAACGACCTGTGCTGCGTGGGCGCGCTGCCCCTGGTCGTCAACGCGTATTTCGCCACGGGGTCGTCGGACTGGTACGCCCGCCGAGACCGGCACGACGCCCTGCTGGCCGGGTGGCGCGAGGCGTGCGCCGACGCGGGCGCGACCTGGGGCGGCGGCGAATCACCGTCTCTGCCCGGGTTGGTGCAGCCGCAGGACATCGAGTTGGCCGGGAGCGCGGTTGGCCTGGTGCCCGAGGGCCGCCGGGCTATCTTCGGCGCGCACCTGGGGGCCGGCGACGAGATCGTGCTCGTGTCGAGCAGCGGCCTGCACGCCAACGGCGCCTCGCTGGCGCGGGCGGTAGCCGACCGGCTGCCTCAGCGCTACCGGACTCCACTCCCGAGTGGACGCTCATTCGGCGAGGCGCTGCTCGACCGCAGCGTCATGTACGCCGGCCTCGTCCGGGCGCTGCTGGCCAGCCGGGTCGACGTCCACTACCTCAGCCACATCACCGGACATGGGCTGCTCAAGCTCATGCGCCCCCGCCGGCAGCTGACCTACCGGATCACGCGGTTGCCGTCGGTCCCCGAAGTGCTCGAGTTCATGGTCAAACATGCGGGCATGCCGCCGGCGTCGGCCTACTCGACATTCAACATGGGGTGCGGGTTCGCGGTCTACTGCGCCGCCGGCGACGGGTCGGAGGTTGTCCGGCTCGCATCGTCGCTTGGTCTCTCGGCGGGTGTCGCGGGCGCCGTCGAGGAGGGGCCGCGGCGGGTCCTGCTCGAACCGGTCGACGTCGTGTTCGAGTCCGGCGACATGGACCTCACGCCGCAAGGCTGAGTCTGATGGGCCGCCTCCGGCCGCATCCGCCGGATGCGGCGCGGCAGGCCCGATGGGCGAGGCATGGACGCCGAGCGGGCCGTTGCCGCGACCGCCCTGAGACCCCGGCTGGACAGTAATCGCGCTACGCCGGCAGCGCCGCGTATGGCGTCGCCACCGCGCACGCCACCGCGCCCAGCAGCTCGGCCCGGTTCTGGAGGTTGGTGGCGATCACCGCCGTGTCGAGCGCCGGCCCGGGCTGGGCGAGGTGACGAACCGAGTCTCGCACGCCGGCAGTGAAGTGATCCCCGGTGGAGGCGAGATCGCCGCCGAGAATCACCGCCTCGGGGTTGAGCGTGTTGCACAGGCTGGCGATCACGACTCCCACGGTGCGGCCGGATTGCGACAGCACCTTGGTCGCCACCGGGTGTCCCATGTCGTCAGGATTGAGCGGATCGAGCCCGAGCGGCTCGAGCTGGCGCCGGACGACGTCGATCGAGACCGTGGCCTCGAGGCAGCCGCGGTTGCCGCAGCGGCACCAGGCGCCGCTGGGATCGATCTGCGTGTGGCCGATCTCACCGGCCATCCCGTGGGACCCGCGGTACAGACGGCCGTTGAGGACGAGGGCGGCGCCGATGCCGTGGGACGCCTTGACATAGATGAAGTCGGCGAGGTCACGCGCCGCGCCGTACGTCATCTCGCCCAGCGCGCCGAAGGCGGCGTCGTTGCCGAGGGTGACGTTCAGTCCGGTGCGGCGGTGCAGCTCCTCGACCGGGTCGAGGTCGGCCCAGCTGGCCAGGATCGTCGGCGACCCGACGCGGCCCGTCCGCGAGTTGAGCGGCGCTGGAATGCCGGCGGCGGCGGAGCGCACGTCGGCGAGCGAGACGCCGGCTCGGTCGAGCACCGTGCTCAGGAGATCGCGCGCCCAGTCCAGTGCGGTGGCGGCGCGACGGTCGACGTCGAGCTGGATGCTCTCCTCGGCCAGGATGTGTCCCTCATCGCTCGCCACCGCCACGCGCAGGTGGCGGTGCCCGAAGTCGAATCCAGCCACCAACCCGTCGGGCCGCCGCAGCGACAGGAGCGTCGGCGGGCGCCCACTCCCCGAGCCGGCGCCACCTCCGCGGCCGGGCGCCTCGGTGATCACCCCCTCGCGCAGCAGCTCCGCGACCAAGGCGGTTGTCGTGCTGCGCGGGAGGCCTATCACGCGCGAGAGTTCCGATCGGCTGACCGGCGCCTGATCCCGGATCGTCCTGAGCAGGTGCGCGCGCAGGAGCGCGTGCGCGGTACTGGAATGGTCGGCCGCATTCGAGGTACTGGCCACGGGCGGCAGCGTAACGGACACCGCAGGCTTTTGGCCCGGAAAGGGTCTAAAAGGAGGCAAAGATTCCGTTCTTGACGGCCCCGGTGCCGGAGTGTTAGCGTCGTGCCGCCTCGTGCCCGCGGCCATTTGACCATCAGATGCTCAAATCCCGCCGGCAAGATGGGTGGGAGTCCACGCTTTGCAACTAATCCCGAGAACAGAGCCGCCAGCCCCGGCGACCAGGCCGCCTCCGCGACAGCTGTCCGAATACAGTCGCGAGGCCGCCTCCCGAATCCGTAGTTCACCCATGTTTATGACGCGTTAATGTGGCTGGACGGCAGCTTGGGGGTTTGCCACTGTAGTTTCTGGGCCGGGCCAAAGACTCGGCCGACCAGTTAATCCGTGTTGTCATTTTGCGCGTCTGTGAGAGGAGCGTGCAGTTATGAATACTCGTGTGTTACGAGTGTGTGCGTTAGGCCTTGTCGTGTCAGCGGTGGCGGCTGGATGCGGTAGCTCGTCCAGTAGCACGACCAAGACCTCAGCGAGCGCCACCACCTCGACTACGACCTCGTCGTCGACACCGATCAGCATCTCGGCGACAGCTTTCACCAGTGACTTCTCCGCGATGAACGCGTTGAAGCCGCTGACTGCCCAGGGCAAGGGAAAGGTCGCGGCGATCCTGCCGGACACCACCAGCTCCACCCGGTACGTCGAGTTCGATGCCCCCTACTTGAAGCAGGCGGCGGCGGCGGCGGGCCTGCCGAGCGGCGACATGACCGTCGAGAACGCGCTCGGCAGTGATTCGACGTTCGTGACCGACGCCGAGAGCGCCATCACCAACGGCGCGACCGTGCTGCTGATCGACCCCGAGGACGCAGGCACGGGCACGACCGTGGCGAATTACGCCAAGCAGCACGGCGTCGCGGTGATCGACTATGACCGACTCACCGCGGGCCCGTACTACGTCAGCTTCAACAACGTGCGCGTGGGCCAGCTGATCGGCTCGGGCTTCGTGAGCTGCGTGAACGCGTGGCACGTCTCCAAGCCAAACGTCGTCGTGATGCACGGCTCGGTGACCGACAACAACGCGACCCTGTTCGCCGAGGGTTACAACGGCGTCCTGCAGCCCTACTTCACATCCGGGAAGTACGTGCTGGTCACCCGCACCGCGGGGACGTGGATGCCGCCGGATGCGCTGACCGAGTTCGAGGGTGCCTACACGGCGCATCACAACATCAACTCGGCGGTGATCCCGAACGACGAGACGGGCGCTCCGATCATCTCGTACCTGGAGAGCCACGGCGTCAAGCCGAAGACGTTCCCGACGACGGGCCAGGATGCGACCCTGACCGGTCTGCAGAACGTCCTCTCGGGCTACCAGTGCGGAACCGTCTACAAGCCGATCTACCTCGAGGCGCAGGCGGCGCTCGCGCTGGCCGTATATGCGCGGGCCGGCAAGACGCCTCCGGCCGCGCTGCTGAACGGGAGCACCGTGAACCCGGCCACGCACGCGGGGGTGCCGTCGGTCCTGGAGTCGCCGGAGTGGGTGACGCCGGCGAACATGAACGACACGATCATCAAGGACCACTTCGTGCCCGCCGGGCAGCTCTGCGCCGGCAAGTACGCCGCGGACTGCAAGGCGGCAGGGATAACGAGCTGATCGACAGATCTAGAGTCAAGCGCTAGGGTGAAGGGCCCCTCCGGTGGGTAATACCGGGGGGGCCCATTGCGCCACCGAGACGATGAGCAGCACATCGAACAGCCCAGCCACCGCGTCTGGGAAGAGCAGCTCGAACGGCGCCCCGCTGCTCGAACTGCGCGGTATCACCAAGCGCTTCGGTCCGGTCCAGGCGCTGACGCACATCAATATCGAGATTCCCCCCGGGCAAGTGACGGCGCTGGCGGGAGACAACGGCGCCGGCAAGTCGGTCACGATCAAGACGATCGCCGGGCTGTGGCCGCCCGACGAGGGCGAGATCCTGTGGGAGGGAAAGCCCGTTCACTTCCACGGCCCGCGTGACGCCGAGGCCGCCGGGATCACGACGATCTACCAGGACCTGGCGCTCGCCGACAACCTGGACATCGTCCAGAACATGTTCCTCGGCCACGAGCCACTCCGGCACGGCCTGCTCGACGAAGCGACGATGGAGCTGACCGCCAAGGCGACGCTGAAAGAGCTGTCGGTCAGGACGATCAGGTCGATCCGCCAGCCGGTGGCCTCGCTGTCCGGTGGCCAGCGGCAGTCGGTCGCGGTGGCCAAGGCGGTGATGGCCAAGGCGAAGCTGGTGATCATGGACGAGCCGACCGCCGCGCTCGGGGTGTCGCAGACGAGGACTGTCCTGAGCCTGATCAAGCGGCTCGCCTCGCAAGGCGTCGCCGTGCTCGTGGTCTCTCACAACCTGAACGACGTGTTCGCGGTCGCGGATCGAATCGTCGTCCTCTACCTCGGCAACATGGTCGCTCAGGCTCCGGCGTCGGAGTTCGACCCGAGCTCGGTGGTCGATTACATGACCACCGGACGCTCCGGGCGGTCGGCGGGCAACGGCGCCGCCGCCGGGAAGGAGGGGTGATGCCCGAGGAGACCCCAAGCCACTTCTCGAGCCCGAGCGTGCCCTCAGAGCTTCAGGAGCCGCCGCTCTCGACCGAGCTGGCCGAGGACGAGGCCACCCCTGAATCCGACGTCGATGTGATGGCGGCCGCCCCCGAGGTGCTCGCCGATTCGCTCGGCGACTACCTTCGGGCATACGTCGTGCGCATTCGCAGCGGAGAGAGCGGCGCGCTGCCGATCGTCGCCGGCCTGATCGTCATCATCATCTTCTTCCAGATCGAGCGGTCCCGGTTCGGTTCCGCCGAGAATCTGGTCAACCTGTTCGAGCAGGCGTCGCTCTACATCATGCTCGGGGCGGCCCAGCTGTTCGCGCTCATCCTGTCGGAGATCGACCTGTCGGTCGGCTTCGTGGCCGGCGTCGGCGGGATGGTGATCGCCGAGCTGATCGGCCCTCCGGTCAACTTCCCGTGGTGGCTCGGGATCCTCGGCGGCGTCGTGGTGACCGCGGGAATCGGCTACATCCAGGGCACTCTGATCACGCGGCTCCACGTTCCGTCGTTCGTCGTGACCCTGGCGGGACTGCTGTTCTTCGAGGGAGTCCTGATCGAGCTCGCCAGCATCGACAAGCAGGCGGTCGGCGGCGTGATGTCCATTTCGACCTCGAGCGTCGTCTACAAGCTGGTGAACTCCAACATCAGCGTCGGCGTCAGCTGGGTCATCCTGTTGGTGGTGCTAGCCATATTCGCCGCCGTGTCGCTTTACGGTGCGGCGCGCCGGCGCGCGCAGGGGCTGAGTGCGTCGCCTCTCAGCATCACGCTGTTCAGGATCGCGGCGTACGCGATCGGCGGAATTGCACTCGTGTACGTGTGCAGCATCAACCGTGGCTTGCTGATCCCGCTCAAGGGGGTCCCGTATGTGGTTCCGTTCGTCCTGCTCGTGCTGCTCGTGTACTCGGTGATGCTCGGGCGGACCCGGCTCGGGCGCTACATGTACGCCATCGGTGGCAATCCCGAAGCCGCTCGCCGCGCCGGCATCAAAGTTCAGGGCGTACGGAGGATCGCGTTCCTGTTCAGCGCGATGACCGCGGGACTCGCCGGGCTGGTATACGCGTCCACTCTGGGGTCGGTCTCGACCGGCGTCGACGGCGGGACCTACACGCTGTACGCAGTGGCCGCGGCCGTGATCGGCGGCGCCAGTCTGTTCGGGGGCCGCGGCAAGCCGCTCCACGCCCTGCTCGGTGGCCTCGTGATCGCGGTGGTTTACAACGGCCTGGCGTTGATGGGCATCAGCGCCGCCGGCCAGTTCATCGCCACGGCGATCGTGCTGCTGGTGGCCGCGGCGGTCGACGCGCTGGTTCGCCGCCGGGGCGCGACCACGGTCTGAGGCGCGCC
>DASPPG010000123.1:0-26346 GCA_035625625.1 Solirubrobacteraceae bacterium | reverse complement strand
CGCTCGTCGACGTCTGATTTCGACTCGCGCACGCCGGACACGGACCACGTGAGGCCACTCCGGCTCCGTGCGCGGGCCGAGCTAATCTGAGTCAAGTCGCATCGAGTCGGGCAACGCCGGGATGCTCGCATGTGGCGAAAGCGAGACTGGGCTCCGGGGCGTCTGAGACCCTTGTTCACCGCTGGCGCGGGGTACCGCTGGAGTGGGCTGCCCGGGCTGCGGTGAGCGCCCGCTCAGCCGATCAGTGGCAGCGCGCGCGCCTCGTCGAGCGCGCGTAGCGCGTCCTGCATCCGCATCGTGACGAGCTCGTAGCCCGTGTCGGGATCGCCGCAGGCGCCGCCGAGTTCCTCGCGCAGGTCGATCGGCGGGAGCACCTCGATCGAGATCTTTGCCGGCAGCGGAAGCCGTCCCGGGAGGTCGAGCAGCGTGAGGCCCCACGGCGGCGCGATCTGGACCGGCGCGACGTCGATCCGCAGCAGCCGGTGGAGGTGCAGCAGTCGTGCGATGTGCTCGCCCTGGCCGAGGAACAGCGCCGTTTCCTGGCCGCCGATCGATACGACCGGGACGATCCGCACGCCGTGCTTTAGCGCGAGCCGCACGAAGCCGGTTCGGTGGGCGAAGTCGATCTCGGCGGAGTGCCAACTGGCCCGGTAGGTCTCGTGGTCCCCGCCCGGGTAGACGAGCACGGCGGCGCCGCGCGCGAGCGCGCGGCGCGTGTTCTGCGGCGAGGCCGGCACCGTCCCGTACGGGGTGAGCATGGCCCGGATGCCGGGCACCTTGAACACGAGGTCGTGCGCGAGCTGGAAGAACTCGCGGTCGGGGCCGAAGTGGTCGTAGAACGCCTGCGTGAAGATGAACGTGTCGGCGATCAGGATGCCGCCCGAGTGGTTGCCGACGAGCAGCACCGGCCCGCGCGGCGGAATGTTCTCGAGCCCGCGCACATCGGCGCGGAACCAGACGTCGGCCATGACGCGCAGCGCGGGGAGGGTGCGCGCGATGTACTCGGGGTCACGCAGCTTGAAAGGATCGACGGCCGGCGGCCTGCGCGCGAGATGGCGCGGGTCGGCGGCGTGGGCGACGTCGGCCGATATCGCGCGGAGCACCCGTGCGTCCGCGGAGGCGGCGCCGAGCATCTGGCGCATTCCGCTGCCACGGCGGTCGCGCACAACCATCGGAAGCACGCGACGCTGGGCGGGCCGGTCCGTGGTCTGTGGCATTGAACGCCTCCTTGATCGCCTTCGACTTTACGGCCGTAGCAGCGCCGCGCATCGGTACCGAGTACTGAGAGCGCCTCAGTATGTGGCGATCGCACTGGCCAGGTAGCGCAACACGCGACCCTGAATGTGCGCCGGCACGAGAGGGCGGAGGATCGAGCGCGCCATCTGGAGACTGATAACGGTGGCGGGGGTGTGGGACGGCGGAGTCGCATAAGCTGCGGATGAGGCGTCGTTTGCTGTGGCGCACCCTCGCGATGAGATGCCTGGACGGTTCACCATGGCGCGAAGAACCGCGAGCACACGGTGCCTCCCAACACCCGGGCGTGTCGTGGCTCCACCGCCGCGAAACGGCGATACGCTCACTCGCGATCATCCGGCCGGCTTGACGTGAGCAAGCCAGGCCGCTGAGGTGATGAGTGTGAACGCCGCCTCGGAACGCGCCAGCGGAGATGCACGGGAGCTACTCGAGCGTTTGGCGGAGGCCTATGAGCGAACGGCCGCGGCGCTTGAGCGGAGCGCGGCGCTCGCGGAAACGCATGCCGAGCGGCAGCAGCGGGCTGGACGAAGCAAGGCCGCCGAGGACGAACACCGCACGGCCGAGTGGGCTCGTGAGGCTGCCGAGCGGGCTCACGACGCAGCCAGTCGTGCTCGTGAGGCCGCGCAGCGGGCTCGGTCGCTCGCCGGCGGTTGACCCGGGAGCCACTCCGCAGGGCGCGGGTCTCGGGCCAGCGCGCCTCGTCGCGGCTGGGGGCGGCAGGCGACGCGAGCCGCCCGTACGGCGCCTGCGGTGGTCCTCACTGGCGATGAGTTCGATGGCGTTGATCGAACCTGTGAGCGGCAGCCGGTCCGCTAGGACTGATGCCCTGGTTCGATGAGGCACCGGGTTTCCTCGCGCATCGGTCAGCTCAAGCGCGACGTCTGCCCCTGCCCGGACTTCTGGTGCGCTTTAGCCCGAAGTTGCGGGTGAAGAACGGCTGCTGATCGGCCGCGATCCCTTATGGCTGCTGGGATCGCGGCCTTTTTCTCGGTCGACCAATGTAGCCAAGAGTACTGTTGACGTGAATGGCCTAATGTGCGATGATATGTCCCATGGCGCGAACGGTCGGCGCGATGCATGTGGCCAAGATCAATCGGCGTCATGGGGACCGCGAGTACGAGTCTTACCTGGTGCGCCGCTCGATCCGTGAGGGACGGCGCGTGCGCCACGAGACGGTCGCGAACGTGTCCGGGCTGCCTGCGGACGCGATCGAGGCGCTGAGGTTGGCGCTCAAGGGCGTCGCGCTGGTACCGGCGGGCGAGGCGTTCGAGATCGTGCGCGCGCGCAAGCACGGCCACGTGGAGGCGGTGCTAACCGCGGCCCGGCGGCTGGGCCTGCCGCGCCTGCTCGACCGTGAGCCCTCGCGCGAGCGGGATCTGTGCCTGGCGATGATCGCCGGCCGCGTGCTCGAGCCGGGCTCAAAGCTCGCCTGCACCCGACAGCTTCACGCCTGCACACTGGGGGAGGAGCTTGGCGTGTCGGGGGCGGTTCATGATGACATGTACGCCGCGATGGACTGGCTGCTGGAGCGCCAGTCAGCGATCGAGCAGCGGCTCGCGCGCCGGCATCTCAAAGAGGGTGAGCTTGCGCTCTATGACGTGTCATGCTCCTACTTTGAGGGGCGCACCTGCCCGCTTGCGCGGTTCGGCTATGACCACGGGTCGGGCAAACGCGGGCGGATGCAGGTCGAGTACGGGCTGTTGTGCGACAGCGATGGGCGGCCGGTGGCGATCGAAGCGTTCGAAGGTTCACTGAAGGACGCAAAGACGCTGCTTTCACAGATCAAGAAGCTCGAGCAGCGGTTCAGACTCTCGCGTGTGATCGTGGTGACAGATCGCGGGATCGGCACCAAGGAGAACGTGACACTCCTGTCCGAGACGGCGGAGTTCGCGTTCATCACCGCGCTGAAGGCGCCGCAGGTCAGAGCGCTGGTCAAAGAGGGGGCTATGCAGCTGTCGATGTTCGATGAGCTGAACCTGGCCGAGATCGCCTGCGAGAAGCTGTATCCCGGCCAGCGGCTGGTCGTGTGCCGCAATCCGCTCGTGGCCGAGGAGCGCGCTCGCAAGCGCCGAGAGCTGCTAGCGGGCACCGAGAAGGATCTGGGTCAGATCAAGCGTCGTGTCGAGGCCGGCACGCTACAAGGCCAGGCCGAGATCGCACTTGCTGTCGGCGCGGTGTGGAACCGCTACAAGGTCAAGAAACACTTTCAGGTGACCATCACCGATGACACTCTCACCTACCAGCGCAAGGAACAACAGATCGCCCAGGAGGCAGAACTTGACGGGATCTACGTGATCCGCTCAGGGCGCATCGACCCCGAGCAGCTCGCCGCGGCCGGGATCGTACGCGCCTACAAGCAACTCAAGGAAGCCGAGAAGGGCTTCGGAGGGATGAAGGGCCCGTTGGAGGTCCGGCCGATCCACCACCGCCTCGAGGATCGCGTCCGCGCGCACCTGCTGATCTGCATGCTCGCCGAGTACATGCGCTGGCACCTACGCCACGCGTGGGCCGAGCTGCTCTTCCAAGACGACAACCCCCGCTCCAACACCGACCCAGTCGCCAAGGCCACCCGCTCGCCCGCCGCGACCCGCAAGGCCGGCCGCCGCGGCAGCGCCCAGCACGAGCCGTGCCACACCATCGAGAGCCTCCTCGACGAGCTCGAGAACCGCACCCACAACACGATCCGCGTCAAGGACACCGAGGCGACCTTCACCAAGCTGAGCACCCCGACCGAGCTGCAAGCACGCGCGCTCGAGCTGATCAACGAGCGCGTCCCCCAGATCACGTAGCCACGAGCCAGACGGCCCCAACGCGACAAAAGCCCGAAAACCAGGGCAAACAGCGACGATCGTCAGCCGCAACTTCGGTTTAGCGACGCGCTGGATCAGCGCTCGCAAGCTCCTCTGGCCCTGCTCGACCGGATCATGAGCCGCCAAAAAATTCGATCGGGCCGTCAGCAGCAGGCTGCGGTGCCTTCGCCTCGGTGCTCACCGGCGTCGCGGCCGGCGCGACGATCAGCCCGTCGTCCCCTCGCCTGAGCAGGGGGCCCTGCTCGGCGAGCTTGCCCCCAGCGAGGGTGACCGTCGGACGCCGCACTCCGACCAGCCCGCCCAGCATCTCGTCGGAAGCGAGAGCGGGAGTCTGATCTGATCCCAGCTGGCGTCACGCGTCTCCAGGCCTCGGGCGGCAGCCGCATCACGGCCAAGGCCCGATCCTCCACCCGCGGCAGCTGGCAGATCGCCAGCTGCCAGACCAGGGCTTCGGGGTCCTCGAGCATCCGCCGATACAGACTGGACAGGACCGACGGCACCGCCGCGCGGCCACCAGCAACTCGTCGCCGAGCAGCACGAGCAGGGTCGCGACCCGGCACCAACAGGCGCGCGCCCGTGAACGGCGTCGGGCGCTGCGCCTGCGACGGGGGGACGACCGAGTCGGGCCCGATCAACCTCAGCTTCGAAACCGCGCCGATCTGAAACGCCGGAACCAGCAAGCCCTCGGGCACGATCGCGCCGAACACGCTTTTCTCCGCGAGCAGCCAGGCGACATCCCCGCCCTGGTCCACGGCCGCGACCGGCAGCAAGAACAGCCGCGCCGCCACCAGCTCCTCCTCGCTCAGAACGCCAGCCAGATCAGCCTCGACCTCGAGCAGAGACACCGATGACAACCGGCTCGTCATTCCACCGCCTCGGCCGATCTGCCACTCTGTCTCTCGCCTCAGACGGGACTCCCCTATTCGGCAACGCCGCGCTAACTATTTACAAGTCAAGAGTCACTGTCCTGAGAATCGCGCCGCCGCCGCGATTCTCACTCGCCGGTGGCCGGTGGGCTGGCACGCCGCACTGTCGCACAAAGGGGTTCTGTCCGGGCCGGCGCGGAGCAGGTCGGCCGCCGCTGCGGGCGAGTGCGTCTTGTTACCAATGCGGAGCGCGTCGACGGCGTCATTGCACAACTTCTCAGCAGCGGCAGCCTGGGTGAGACTGTCGGATCTCATGGGTCAAGGAGTCGAGCACGACCGCTCCCGCCGAGCGTCAACTGCTTCCACGGCCGATAAGTCACGTCCAGGCGCGGACGAGGAACAGCCATTCATCGGTGACTCACACCGCGTCGCGGGGGGATGCGCCGTGCCGCGGATCGGCGGTTTACTTCGCCTCGCCTGACCTGTTCAGCGACTTGCCAGCGCTGTCGATGACCTTGCGGATGAAGTCGTACTGAGTGTGGACCAGCCGGTCGGCCATGTCCATCGCTGAGTCGATGATCTCTTGCCGCCGGGAAGGACCCTCGCCCACCGCGGGTAGCGCTTGGTCGACGGTGTCGATGAATTTGCGTACCGCCTCGATCGCGGCGCGCTGAGTTTTCTCGACCGAGTCGAGTACCTCTTCGGACAGCTCAGTGGTCCTGTCGACTGCGGTCTTGGGCTTGCGGGCAGCTGCGCGGGAGCGGCGGGTTGCCGGGGCCTTTGCCGGGCCGCGTTTGCGGGTCGTCTCAGCCATTCTGATGCTCCCTTCAGAGGATGGATCCCGGGCAGTAGCACGGTAAGCCTGAAATGGGCGGGCGGCATCCGTAGAGCGACGTGGACCGAGTGCGTAGAACCGCGCGGCGTTCTAGGGGAGCGTCTCGGTTCGCGCAAGACTCTCCTCCGTAGCGAGCCGCGAGCGGGTGCAAGTTCAAACCCGACGCCAGCTGTGGGTGGTGAGCGCAAGGCTTGCGCCCGCCGGCCCTCAAGTCCGCTCGGGATCACGGCGGGGCCGATCGCCCACGCGCTGTGGGTCGACGCGCAGTGCATGGTGGTCGAGGGCTCGTTGCCCGATACTGCCCCCGGTGAACCCTGGATTCAAGCCGCTGATGTTCATCGCCGCCCCCGTGCCGAGCGGCGTGACCGCCGGTTTGTCGCGCGCGACGTCGGGTCGGGCAGGTCCGGCGTGACAGGACCCGGCGAGGCGGCCTGAGGCCCGGCTGGACGGACGCACGCGTGACCAGATCCCGATCTAGTCCGTCTCGGGGCTCGACGTCGTCCCAGCGCTCTGTCCCGTCCCGGGGCTCCACCTCGTCTGGCCCGGCGCGCGTCACTACTGTGTGCCAGCGACGCGGTAAGCGCCAGCTGAAGCTTGGGGCGCTCGCCCGGCAGATCGCGCTCCCGGGAAAGCGGCGGCGATCCGGTCGAGAGCGCCTCGCAGCACCGCTGCACGCCGAGGTGGGCCCACACCGGCCTGCTGTCGTGCCGGGGGGAAATACCGATGCGCGTGGGACATGGGCACCGTAGCGTGGAAGCGGATTTGCCGAGTTAGAGAGAAGAGGTGCCGTGATGAGTGCACAGCGAATGAGCAATGCCGACGCGGCCTGGCTGCACATGGACCGGCGGACGAACCTGATGGTGGTCAACGCGCTGCTGTTGTTCGACGAGCCGGTCGATGCCAGCCGCGTTAGAGAGATCCTGCGATCCCGCCTGGTCGAGCCGTTCCCCCGCTTTCGCCAGCTAGTGGCGGAGCGGCGTCTGGGGGTCGGGGTCCCGTCGTGGGAGGATGATCCGAACTTCGACCTCGACCGTCACGTCCACCACCTCGCCCTTCCGGCGCCCGGGGACAAGCGCGCGCTCGAGGAGCTCATCAGCGACCTGATCGCGAGGCCGCTCGATCGCCGCAAGGCGCTCTGGGATTGGTACCTGGTCGACGGCTTTGGCGGGGGGCTGGCGATGGTCGTGCGGATCCATCACTGCATCGCCGATGGGATTGCGCTCTCGCGCGTGCTGCTGTCGCTGACTGATACGCACGCGGACGCGGGGATCGCGCCTGCGCGCGACGGCGGCGGGCGGGGTCTGTTCGGCTCGGTCGTCGCGCCGGTCAGGGCGGGCGCGCGGGTTGCCCAGGCGGGCGTGCACGAGGGCATCGAGATCCTCACGCACCCGACCGCCGAGCTCCCGGCGCTCGCCTCGCGCGGGACCGCCGACGCGGCGACGCTGGCGAAGCTGCTGCTGACCGGGTCCGACGCGAAGACCGTGCTGAGCGCCAAGCCCGGGGTCGCGCGCCGCGTCACGTGGTCAGAGCGGATCCCGCTCGACGACCTCAAGGCGATCGGCCACGCCACCGGCACGACGGTCAACGACGTGCTGACCGCGGCGATGACCGGCGCGTTGCGCCGCTACCTGCTTGGTCGCGACAGCCTGGTCGATGAGATCCGCATGACGGTTCCCTACAACCTGCGACCGCTCGACGAGCCGCTTCCGCGCGAGCTGGGCAACCGCTTCGGCCTCGTGTACCTGACGCTGCCGGTCGGGATCGCCGACCCAGCTGACCGTCTCGCCGAGGTCCATCGCCGGATGGACGCGATCAAGCACTCACGCGAAGGCGGCCTGTCGTACGCGATCCTTGAAGCGGTCGGACGGACCCCGCGCCAGATCGAACAAAGCCTGCTCGACGTGTTCACGCAGAAGACGAGCGCGGTGTTGTCCAACACCCTGGGCCTGCGCGAGCCGGTCTATTTCGCGGGCAGCAAGATCGCCGGGGTGGTCCCGTGGGTCCCGGCCGCGGGAACGATCGGGATGGGCATCGACATGATGAGCTACAACGGCGGTGTGACCGTGAGCCTGCAGGTCGACGCCGGGCTCGTCCCCGACCCGGACACGATCATCGCCGACTACGAGCGCGAGGTCGAGGCGCTCCGCCAACTCGCCCGTCGCCGCCGCACCAAGACGGCCGCACGCCGGTAGCACCCGCCGGTACACGCACCACCCGGTCGCTGCGCCTTCAATCACCAGCCACCCGCAAACGCAGAACACGGTGCGCGGAACGAGCGGCCGCGCGGGCCTGAGCTAAGACCTCAAAGTCGACCGGCTCTACGGGCACATCAAGCCGCGCAAGCGACGCGGCGAGTTCCTCGCCCTCTTGCGCTATGTGCGCTCGCTGCACTCCGAGCACCGGCGGCTGGCGATCATCGTGGACGACTTCAGCCCGCACCTGACCACCAAGACGGATAGGCGGGGTCGGTGACTACGCCGCCGCTCACAACATCGAACTGGTTTACGTCCCGTTCAACGCCCGTTGGCTGAACCGACCGATTGTGCGGGCTGATCGGTCGGCGCCGGATGCGCGGTGGCCGACCTAGTGGCCTAGACCGGTGGGTCGCGGGAGGCCGGTGGTTATCGATGTCTCGGCCGACCACATCCGAAGGTTCTCTCGGGCCCGGCGAGCTTGCCACGCTCGCGCTGGGCGCTGGCCAGCGAAGCGTGAGCGCTAGGCGACCGCTGAGAAATCACCCGTGGCAGCCGCCAGCGGCTGCGGCGTGGACCGGACCGCCAGCACACGCGTGCGCGTGGACTGGCGGCGCGTTGCGAGCTCGCTAGGATCGGCGTGGCTGCAGGCGGCTTGGACGAACTGTGCAAGCTCGTTCGGGCGCTCGCGCTGAGGATGGTGACCCATGTTCTTCCAGACGGTGACCTCGGCCTGCGGGAACGCGGTCATGACGCCGTCACGGTGCGCGAGCGGGACAAGCCGGTCGCGGTCTCCCCACAGCGCCAGTACCGGCCCGGCGTAATCAAGCTGGCGCCGGTGAAACGCGCGGCGCGAGAGCCCCGAAGCGGTGATCGCCTCGTTCGCGCACGCCGCCCCGGGGGCCCAACGGAACGCGTTCTTGCGCAGCCGCTCGGCGAGCTCCGGGTCCGGCAGACGCCCGTTGCCGACCACCGCCATGTACACCCCGAACGCGGTCACCGGGTTCGCGAGCGTCAGCGGCAGCGCGTGGCGGACCACGCTGCGGACCCCCGGCAGCTGGATCGCCTCGGCAAGACGAATACGCCCGAAGCCGACCGGCGTGATCAACACCAGCGCCGCCACTTCATCGCGCAGCCGTTCCGCGAGCCCGGCGGCCACAGCGCCACCGAGCGAATGCCCGACCAGCGTGAAGTCGTGCACGTCGAGCGCCGCCAAAGCGGCCTGCACATCCTCGGTGTAGGCGGAGATGCGGTTGCGCGTCGGACGGTCGGAGTCGCCGAAGCCTGGCAGATCGACCGCGAAACACGGGCGGCGCATCACCGCCGCCAGCTGCTTCCAGCCCACCGCGCAGTCCAGCAGGCCGTGCAGCAGCACCAGCGGCGCGCCGTCCCCGGGCCAGCACTCCACGCTTACCCGCCGGCCGTCGGGCAGCGCAACAGCCCTCACCGTCGCCACCCGATCGATCCCGCGCTGCTCCATCAAGCGCAGCCGTTCCTGCGTCGGGTCGCCAGAGGCCCCAGGCGGTCTGCGGCCCAGGGGCGCACGCCGGCTGTATCGGCTCGCCGTCGCCGTGTCCTGAAAGGGAGCATGCTCGATCGCATCCGCGTCCGCTGTCCTATTTGCCGCCTTGCCACGTTGGAGGACGTTGCAATCTAACCTCGCCGCAGGAAACCTCAATCCGTAATTTCCACGCGAACGCACGGCCCACGACCTGCTCTGAGCGGCGAGACGTTGACGGGGTTCGTGCCCAGGGCAGCGACCGAGCGGGCTGAGGAGGTTCTCGACCGTGCGCAGCGGATCGAGTTGGGGCGGGAGGCGTCGGGCGGTTTGTCGAGGCGATCGACAGGCCGGCCGGGGAGATGCCGACGCTGGCCCGATACGCCCGCGAGCGTAGCCCGATCCCCGGGCGTTGACCTGCGAGCCGCTGCGGGCGGTCGCGCCGCTCGGTGACCATCACGACCTTGAGCGGTTCGACTCCGGGGTTGAGGAGCTTGACCGGTGGTTGCGCCAGTCGGCACGGACTGCTTCGGCGGCTGGCACGGCCGCTTGCTATGTGCTGTGCCGGGGCGATCGGGTGATTGGCTACTACGCGCTCTGCGAAGAGTTCGGTTTCGCACGCGGGTGCTCGATCGCGGCTGCGCCGCAGGATGCCGGATCCGGCTCCGGTGGTGCTGCTCGCGCGGCTCGCGCTGGACCGCACTGAGCAGCGCAGGTCGCTCGGCGGCCACCTGCTCGTCGATGCGTTGCGTCGCTGTGTGCGTGGCGGCCGCGAGTTCGGGGCGCTTGTGGCGGCGGTTGGCGGACGTCGCGGGCGCTGTTGGCGAGCAGACCGCCGGTGCCCCGGTCATCCAAAGCAGCCCGGCGTCTCGGCCCTCCCAGCCCGGTGTTTCGCTTGTTGGAGGCTGGGTGGCAGTGGACCACCCGGCCGCGACTGGTGATGACCGATATCGGCAAAACGGCCAGGCCGGACCTGATCCTGGCTGGCGGCGATGAGCTGGACGGTCCAGTGGGGCCGCTGGCCGCGTATCTGCGCGAGCTGGAGGCGAGGGTCGGCGCGCTGGAGCGGCGGCTGTCCGCGGTTCCGTTGATGACGGCGGCGGACGCGGCGCGGTACGCCCGGGTCAATGTAGAGACGATCCTGCGCGCGGTCCGGACCGGCGAGTTCCCGGTGGCCGGCTATGTCGGCCGCTCCCCCCGCATCTCCCGCGATGCCCTCAACCGCTGGCTTGCCACGAGATCGTCCGCGGCGGCACCGGTTTCTCCGCAACCCCGCCGAGCTCGAGGTAGGAAGGCAAGCGACGCTGTTGAGGCGGCATGGCAACGCCTGGCGTAGAGCCCGGACACGGGTCATCGCGACGCCATCGTGGACAGCTACAGCCGCGTGAGCGACGAGCTCGACGCGCCGAGGCTCGCCACCCTGGACGCGATCATGCAGGCTCGTGGCGGCCCGCCTCCGGAGCGTCCGGGCGTAACCGTATCGTCGGCACGATGTCCGCTTCCGGGTCGTACGGCAGCCTGCCCTCGAACTGCGGTCGTGGGGCCACGATGGGGCCACCAGGTTGTAGCGCCCAGTCGTCTCCAGTCGTCTCCCGCACTCGCCGGTTTCGCGATTTGCAGGGATTAACTGCGAGTTGGCACGACTGGAGGGGACAAAAGGTTTTCCTGATAAGGAAGAGGTCCCAGGTTCGAGTCCTTGATCGCCCATCCGCCGGAATCCAGAAATTCGCTGCATCTGCTCAGTTATCCGGTTTCTGGCTGCTGAAGGATCGCGTGTAGCGAGGGCGCTTCGTGGGGCGACATGGGGCCACCAGCGGTTGCCGGAGGCGAGAAAGCGCTCCTGGGGTCCCGCTGTGACTCCGTCGGCACCCACCCCAGCCGGCGGGTTACTCAACTCCGGAAGGAGCGGTCAGCCGGATGGCTGGTGGGTGGCCGCTTTGACGGCCGAAGGGAAGAGCGCTGAGGACGCCTGCGAGCTTCTGCGATTCGTCCTTAACGACAGCGAGCCGGCCTCCCGACACGGTGCCCGCTCGGCCGAGAGAGCGACAGCCAGCGGTGCTTGCTAACCGAGCCGACGGCCGCTAGCAGTGGCGATCGATGGGCGCACTCGATCACCGCTTCTGCTCCGAATCGAAACGGCAGTCTCGCGAGACCGCTCCTCGTCGTCCGCGGCTTGTCAAGCACCTCTCGTGGTTGAAGGTTGCCGTGGTCGTTCAGGTGGTCGCACCCGGCGAACCACTGGTTGTGAGGTAGCGCCAGGAGCGGCGGCCTGTCATCCGTAGGGCGGCCCGAAGGGCCGAGCGCGTAGCGCTCATAGGTCATCATCGTTGTTGCCTCGACCAACCTCCGAAGACGGCTGTGGCTAACGACGCTTACTCAGGCTTCACTCGCGTTGCAGACCTGTTTGGTTCTCGCTCTTGCCTGTCGGAAGTCAAGATCATAGGGGTCGTCATAGCGCAACTGAACACCTCCGCACCCAGCTCTCGGATGGCCCGGCCGGTGGGTACGCCACACGAGCGATCGTTAATTCAGTGGACCCGTTCGATGACTAGTCTCTGAGAAGCGCAGCGTTCCAGGGACTCGTCCAAGTTCCTGCATGTAGCATCTAGCGCGATCCTTTGCCCTGTCGGCCACTTGACCGCCAAGCAGCTCTCGTGGATGCTGATCACTCGCGAGTGGACCCGGTGTCCATGCCGAGACCTCGTAGCCAAGAATGCCTGTGTGGGTGGAAGTTGCTCATCTTGACCGCGGTGTGAGCAGCCTGTACGGATAGCGTGTGCACGTCGCTGATGTCTCTGCTCGTTTCTAACGGCGTCGCACGCGTCGCGGTGCAACTGGCGCACGAAACCCCGCCCGGTTGGGAGTTCGGACGGGTTCCAGCGGAATACGGCGCGCAAGATCTCGAAGCGAGGACTGCGAGAGAGCCTGACCGTGAGGAAGGCAGTCCCTGCGTGCGCCGTCCGAGCGCGATCGAGAAGCAGCCGGACGACATGAAGGTCGTGGTCGAGATGGCCCAGGCGGGCTGAGGGCGAACGGAGTGCGCGTTCTCATCCTGGGAGGCGGTCCGGCCGGAGTGACCGCGGCGTTGCACGCCATCGAGTTGGGAGCCGAGGTCACGCTCGTTGAGCGCGCGCGCGTGGGCGGCACGGCGCTCAACAGCGGGCCGGCGCCGGTGCGCACCCTGGCTCGCGCGGCGCGGCTCATGCGGGACTGGAGCTCCTGGGAGACGTTCGGCCTGCGCGGGCCGCGGCCGGAGATCGACCTCGCCGCCACGCTGGCCAACGCCGAGCGGGTCGCGAACTATGCCTACGAGCGCAGACACGTCGCCAGAGACATCCGCGCCATGGGCATCGAACTCGTCGAGGAGGCCGGCGACGCTCGGTTCCTCGACGCCGACACCGTCGCGGCGGGCGATGGTCGGACGTGGAACGCGGACCGGGTGATCATCGCCGTCGGCGGCCGGGCCGGGCGGCTGCCGATCCCCGGCACCGAGCTCGGTCTCACCTACGAGGACGTACGCACCCTCACCGCCCTGCCCGGCCGTGTCTGCGTGATCGGCGCGGCCGACACCGGCTGTCAGCTCGCCTCGATCCTCGCCGACTTCGGCTGCCATGTTACGCTCATCGAGTACGCGCCGCGGATCGTGCCGCGCGCGGACGATGACGTCTCGGCCAATCTGGAGGACGCCTTCCGCGGGCGGGGCATCGAGGTTGTGACCGGCGCCGCCGTCGTACGCTTGGAGGCGCTCCATCCGGGGGTGCGGGTCGTCTGTCGCACGGGCGACGAGATGAAGAACATCGGGGTCGATGCTGCGTTCTTCGCGGTCGGCTGGCCGAGCAATGCCGACCTCGTCGACGCCGCCGCCGCCGGCGTGACGATCGAGCGCGGCTACGTCGTGGTCGACGACTACCTACGGACAAGCGTCCCGCACATCTTCGCTGCCGGCGACGTCGACGGGCACAGCATGCTCGTCTCGAGCGCGATCCTCGAAGGGCGCGTCGCCGCCGAGAACGCCGTGGTCGGACCGCGCCGCCGACGTACCCATGCGATCGTCCCCGTCGGCAGCTTCACCCATCCCGAGTACGGGAGTGTTGGTCTCACTGAGAAGCAGGCCCGCGCTCGGTATGAGTGCGCGGTCGCCGTCGCCCGGCACGAGGATCTGCTGCGCCCTGTCGCCGACGGTCAGCCGGAGGGCTTCTGCAAGCTGATCGTCGAGACCGAGCAGCGGCGGATCGTCGGCGCTCACGTGCTCGGCGAGTACTCGGCCGAGGTGATCCAGATGGTCGCCGCCTGCATGGCGGCCGGGATGCGCGTCGAGGAGGTTGCCGAGCTCCAGTTCGCCTTCCCCACGTTCACCGAAGGAGTCAGCCAGGCGGCCCGGATGCTCGTACGCGAGCTCGCGGTGCGGCCGATGCACCGGCACTGGAGTAGCCTGAGCGTCCCGCCCGGTTTGCGAGCACCGGCGGGGCCGTAGCGTGGACGACCGACCAGACCCTGCTCGGCGAGGGCATCCGCTGGGACGCGCGCCGCAGCGAACTGCTGTGGGTGGACATCCTCGCCGGACACGTCTTCCGCGGACGGGTCGCCGACGGCGGCAGCCTCAGCCTCATCGCCACCTACCAGCTCCCCGGCACGGTGGGCGCGATCGCGCCGGTCGAGGACGACGACGGGTGGCTGCTGTCGTCCGGCCAGGGGCTTTGCGTCCCTCTCATCGGACGGCTCCCTACGCCCCCCTCGCCCAGGTCGTCCCGGAAGGAACCCGGATGAGGAACGCGGCCTGCGATCCGCACGGCCGCTTCTGGGTCGGCACCAAAAGCCCACGACGACCGCACCGGAGGCGGCGCACTCCACCGGCTCGATCGCGACGAACAAACCGAGCTGACACTCGACGGTCTCACATCTCCAACGGACTTGGCGGAGCCCGGACGGCACCACCATGACCATCCCCGGCGTCATCCACGGGTTCGCCTTCGACGCCGAGCACGGCACGATCTCCAACGGGCGAGTGCTCATCACCGTGCCCGAAGAGGTCGGAGCGCCGGGCGGCATGACCGTTGACACCGACGGTGACCGCTGAGTCGCGATCTGGGGAGGCGGAAGAGTCGGTCGCTACTCCCCAAACGGCGAGCTGCGCCGAGTCCAGCACCCCCGCCGAACAGACCCACCTCATGCGGCTTCGCAGGCCCGGCCTGCAACGGCTGTATGTGAGCACGGCCACCGAGGACTGGAGCAACGAGCAGCGCCAGGCCCAGCCCGCCGCCCGGCTCATCTAGCGGTTCGATACCGACACCACCCAACCGCGTCTATCACGTCCGTACGCCACCTCGTGGGCGACAGCGATCTTCCAGCGATCAACTCCCGCGGCGGCTTGGCCAGACGCCGGCCGCGTCGGGCCGTGCACTGCTGCGCTCCCACCCGCTCACTGACTGCACCATGGGCGCTCAGGCGCGGCTCGCACCTTCCGCGCCTCGCGATCGGCCTCGGACGCTTCGTTGCGCTGATCAGACAACCTTGGTAATCGCCGCAACCTCTGCAGTCGGCTGCCGCACCTCAGGACTGAGCGGCGTTAGCTGGCCGCTCGGTCGGCATCGATTCTGCAAACGACCGGCCGCTGCCGGTATGGACGAGCACCAGCGGTCTCGCCGGACGTCGCCACACTGCTCCATCCGTCCGTGGATTCGGAAGTCTTCACCAGGAAGCCGAGACCTGGCGCAGGGAGCGTCGTCCACGACGCGGCGGACTTCTCGCTCCTCGGGGCCGAGCAGAAGTCCCGTGGCCTCAAACGACGCCGCTTCTCGTCGTCCAGAGGGGCGGTCGGGGTTAGCTCAAATCGAACAAGCACTGCCTTCTCCTCGGTTTTGGCGAGGAGCAGGTGGCCGGAGCCGAACGCGGCGGGACCCGCTTTCATGTCCGTGCGAGCCGGGTGAGTCGGCACGGCTTCGTGCGCGCTCCGTCCGATTCCAGTCGTCCTCGAGTGGGCAGTCAGCTCCTGTCACGTGGCTGCTCTGGTCGCGGAGCGGGAGCTCGGGTTGACGACCGGCGTACGAGCGCGCCCGATTCCGAGCCTCGAGGTCGGCTCGTGCTCCCTCGGCTCAACCGGAAGGCACGCCCATGGTCTGTTCGTCGCTGTCCCGCGTCGTCCGAAGGGGCGGTCGTTGTTCGCTTGAATTGAGCAAGCACCGAATCAGCTCGCGCATCCTTGAGCGGGTAAGGAGCGAAGCAGCGTGGCCCGGTGGGCGTGGGGCGCCTACGTCACGCTCGGACGTACAACAGAGACGAACGTGGGATCGCCTGCAGGGCGCGAGCCCCAAGGTGACGGAGGGCCCGTAGTAGTCGTGGGAGCAACGACCCACCAAGGAGGACGGGAGAGCCGTCGACGGGGCGAAGGGGCCCAGGCGACCGAGCATCTCGGGCGCCGCGAGGTATGCGTAATGCAGATCGCCGACGCGGATCTTGATGCCCGACCGTGATCTCTCACGGGAATGGCCGCTGGAGAGCCCGATGAGCCGAAAGGTTCATGCCGTGCTTCGGGAGGGGGCCAGAGGAAACGGAGCGAAATCGCCACCGCGCCTCTGGCCTACCTCGACGCGATCGTCCGACCCACCACGCCGTGAACCATCGCGCGTGTGGCGAAGCAGCCGCGCGCCGGCGAAATCGGGAAAGCGATTGCGGTGGGGCCATGAGATGAGTGCTCGAGATAGGGCCGGATTGGGGACACGGGTGCGAGCGCCTTGAAGCTCGTAGGACGCTGGGTGAGGCGGCCGTCTGGGTATCATCAGCGGCCCGGGGGAGCCACCGCCTCGGATTTGCGGCACCTGCCGGCTTCCTCCCCTACCGTGAGCATCCGACTCGCCATCGAGCACCGGACGGCCTACTGCTACGACCGGCCGGTCAACTTGGGACCGCACGTGATTCGGCTGCGGCCGGCGCCCCATTGCCGCACCCCGATCCTGTCCTACGCGCTAGAGGTCACCCCGGCCGAGCACTTCGTCAACTGGCAGCAGGATCCGTTCGGCAACTATCTAGCGCGGTTCGTCTTCCCGCGGCCGACGACGGAGCTGACGATCACGGTCGACCTGGTCGTCGATATGACGGTGATCAACCCGTTCGACTTCTTCGTCGACGAGCGGGCACGCGTGTGGCCGTTCCAGTACGGGCCCGAGCTGACGCGCGATCTGGCGCCCTACCTGGTCGCAGACGGCGCGGGACCGCTGCTCGACGGGTGGCTGGCGGCAGTGGATCGCGACGAGCGTTCGGTGATCGATTTCCTCGTCGAGATCAACCGTCGGGTGCTCGCCGACGTGGCGTATTCGGTGCGGATCGAGCCGGGCGTGCAGACGCCGCAGGAGACGCTCGAGCGGGCCGTCGGATCTTGCCGCGACAGCGCGTGGCTGCTGGTCCAGATCCTCAGGCGACTCGGGATCGCTGCCCGGTTCACGTCCGGATACCTCGTCCAGCTTGCACAGGACGAGCCTCCCGGCGGAGCCGACGAGCATCCGGGACCGCCGGTGCAGGACTTCACCGACCTCCACGCGTGGGCCGAGGCGTACATTCCAGGCGCCGGCTGGGTCGGGCTCGATCCGACCTCTGGGCTGCTTGCAGGCGAAGGTCACATACCTCTCGCCTGCACCTCGGCGCCATCCGCCGCGGCTCCTATCGACGGGACCGCGGACCCGGCGCGGGCGACGCTCGAGTACTCCAACGTCGTGCGGCGAGTTCACGAGACCCCGCGCGTGACGCTTCCCTACACCCGCGAGCAGTGGCAACGCATCGACGCGCTCGGCCGCGCAGTCGACGCCGACCTCGAAGCCGTGGATGTCAGACTGACGATGGGCGGTGAGCCGACATTCGTCTCGGCCGCGGAGATGGACGCACCGGAGTGGACGACACTCGCGATCGGCGGCTCCAAGCACGCGCTCGCGATGCGGCTCGTCGACCGGCTCGCGAGCGCATTCGCGTCCGGCGCGTTGATCCAGCATGGACAGGGCAAGTGGTACCCGGGCGAGCCGCTGCCGCGTTGGCAGATCGGCGTCTATTGGCGCGCCGACGGCCATCCGCTGTGGCGCGAGCCGCGCCTGCTCGCCGATCCGACGAAACCGGGACGCGCGGACGCGGACGACGCTGAGCGGGTGGCGCGCGCGATCGCGCGTCTGCTGATGCTGCCCGAGGACGCCGTGTATCCGGCTTACGAGGACCCGGTCGCGCGCCTATGGCGTGAGTCGGGGCTTCCGGGCGACGCGCCGCCGCCGTTCGACGGTCCGGATCCGACGGATCCGCGGCTTGCCGAACCGCAGGCACGCGCGCGGATCATCGCCGCGCTCGATGCCGAGACCGGTGAGCCGCGAGGCTGGGCGATGCCGCTGCACCGCGCCGCCGGGGACCCGGGCTGGTCCACTGGCCGCTGGTCGCTGCGGCGCGGCCACGTGTTCCTGATTGAAGGCGATTCACCGATCGGGCTGCGCCTGCCGCTGAATTCGCTCACCTGGACGCCGCCCCAAGCCGAGCCCGAGCAGTCGCTGTTCCGGCCGGTCGAGGCGCTCGACGGGTCGGCGCCCGCTGCGCAGGCGCAGATCACCGAGCCCCCGCCGATTACTGCGTTATGCGTCGAGCTCCGCGACGGCCGCGTGCACGTGTTCCTGCCGCCCGTCGTCGATTTCGGGCATGCCGCGGAGCTCATCGCCACCGTCCAGAAAGCGGCCGCCGACACTGCGACTGCGGTCGTGGTCGAGGGCTATCCACCGCCGCCCGACGTACGCAACATGCATTTCGTGGTCGCTCCGGACCCCGGCGTGATCGAGGTCAATATTCACCCGAGCGCGACGTGGCCGGAGCTCACGGAGCGGACGCTGCGCTTGGTTCGCGAGGCCCGGGAGGTCGGCCTCGGGACGGAGAAGTTCGCGCTCGACGGGACTCACACCGGTACCGGTGGTGGCGGGCACATCACCCTCGGCGGTCCGACCCCGAGGGACAGCCCGATCCTGAGGCGGCCGGATCTGCTTCGCAGCCTGCTCACCTTCTGGCAGCACCACCCGTCGCTCTCATACCTGTTCTCCGGGAGGTTTGTCGGACCAACGAGCCAGGCTCCGCGCGTGGACGAGGCGCGTCATGAGAATCTCTACGAGCTGGAGATCGCATTCGCCGAGCTCGATCGGCTCGCGGCCGCCGGTCCGGCCCCCGCGTGGCAGGTCGACCGCCTGTTCCGCCATCTGTTGGTCGACGTCACCGGCAACACGCATCGCGCCGAGTTCTGCATCGACAAGCTGTTCAGCCCCGAGTCGGAGTCCGGGCGCCTCGGGATCGTCGAGCTGCGCGGGTTCGAGATGCCCCCCCATCCGGAGATGGCGCTCGTTCAAGCGCTGCTCGTGCGAGCTCTGATCGCCCGCTTGTGGAAGGAGCCGTATGTGGCTCCGCTCGTGCGCTGGGGCACGGAGCTCCACGACCGGTTTATGCTCCCATGGTGGGTCGAGGCCGACATTCGGTCGGTCGTCGAGGATCTCGCTCGCCACGGCTACAGGTTCGAGTTCGCCTGGCTCGAACCGTTCCTCGAGTTCCGCTTTCCGGTGCTGGGAACCGTCGCGCTCGAGGACGTCGTGCTCGAGATCCGCGGCGCGATCGAGCCCTGGCACGTGCTCGGTGAGGAGATCGCCGCGACCACGTCCCGCTACGTCGACTCCTCGCTCGAGCGGCTGCAAGTGCGCGTCGATGGGCTGACCGAGCCTCGGTACGTGGTCACGTGCAACGGCCGACCCGTTCCGGTACAGCCCACGGACACACCGGGGACCTACGTAGGTGGCGTGCGCTTTCGCGCCTGGAAGCCTCCGTCGGCGCTGCATCCGACGATCGGCGTGCACGCGCCGCTGACGTTCGACATCGTCGATCGCTGGAACAGCCGCTCGCTCGGGGGGTGCAGGTACCACGTTTCTCATCCCGGCGGACGTGCCTACGACCGCCTACCGGTAAACGCCAACGAGGCTCAGTCTCGCCGCGCTAGCCGGTTCGAGCAGATCGGCCACAGCCCCGGCCGGATTGACCTGCCGGATGTCCGCCGCGATGGGGAATACCCTCGCACGCTCGACCTTCGGCTTCCGGCGATGCGCTGAGCCTCGAGCACCATGACGAGCACAGTTCCGCCACCATCGCCGACGTACACGCCGCAGCCGGGGTGTTACGACGAGATGGTCGACGGAGCCGGCGTTCCCCGCCCCCACTGGGCTCCATTTGCAAGCGCGTTTGCGGCGCTCGGCGTGGATGAGTTGCTTCGACGCCAGCAGGAAGCCGCGCGGTTGCTGGACCAGGACGGGGTGATCTACAACGCCTACCGAGAGTCCGAGGGGCGGCCTTGGCTCCTTGATCCGCTCCCCGTTGTTGTCTCGAGCCGCGAGTGGGAGTCGATCGAGACAGGTGTGATCGAGCGTGCCGAACTCCTCAATCTGATCCTGGACGACCTCTACGGCCGGCGCGAGTTGCTGCGCCGCCGCCTCATCCCTCCCGAAATCGTGTTCGCACACCCGGGGTTCCTGCGCTCCTGCGATCAGATCCGGTTGCCCGGAACGCAGCAGCTGTTCAACTACGCCGCTGACCTCGGGCGTGATCGGGACGGGCGCTGGCGCGTGATCCAAGACCGCACGCAGGCACCCTCGGGCTCCGGCTATGCGCTCGAGAACCGAACGGTCATCTCGCGCGTGCTGCCGAGCCTGATGCGCGATGCGCAGGTCCATCGGCTGGCTCCGTTCTTCCGCGCGTTGCGGGTCGCGCTGCAGGAGGTCGCCCCGCCCGGGGTCGACGATCCGCGCATCGTCGTGCTGACGCCCGGGCCGCTGAGCGAAACGGCGTTCGAGCATGCCGTGCTCGCCTCGTCACTCGGATACACGCTCGTCGAAGGCCGGGACCTCACCGTGCGAGGTGACCGCGTGTGGATGCACTCCGTTGGCCAGCTCGAGCCGGTTGACGTGATCCTGCGTCGTGTGGACGGATGGTTCTGCGATCCACTCGAGCTCAAGCCGGATTCGCAGCTCGGTGTCCCCGGTCTGTTGGAGGTGGCTCGGGCCGGGGGCGTGTCGGTCGTCAATCCGCTCGGCGCGAGCGCTCTCGAGAACCCCGCGCTGATGGCGTTTCTGCCCCGTCTGAGCGAGCACCTGCTCGGCACCGAGCTTCGGCTTGGCAGCGTGCCCACCTGGTGGTGCGGCGAGGAGGATGCCCGCCGCTACGTGCTCGAGAACCTCGATCATCTGGTCCTACGCCCGGTCGCGGCGAGGGCGGGGCACGCGTCCGTGTTCGCCTGGGAGCTGAGCGCCGAAGAACTCGAGCGCCAGCGCCGGCTGATCGAGCGCCACCCCGGCCAATGGGTCGGCCAAGAGGCACTGGCAATGGCCTCAGCGCCGACACTGACGGTGGATGGCCTCGAGTCGCGTCGGAGCGTGCTGCGCGCGTTCGCGGTCGCGCGCCAGCACTCGTATGTGGTGATGCCCGGCGGGCTCACGCGCGTCTCCCCGTACGACGGCGTCGTCCGGATCTCGAACCAGGCCGGGGCAATCGCCAAGGACACGTGGGTCATCGCATCTGAGCCAGAGCGAGTGACCGGGTTCTGGCTCCAATCGGGGCCGCCGGTGGAGGGAATCGACCCGATGTCGTCGATTCCATCGCGCGCGGCCGAGGATCTCTGGTGGCTGGGTCGTTACGCCGAACGGGCCGAGGCCTTGACGCGCCTGTTGCGCACCACGCAGGATCGTCGCAACGAGTTCGAGGGCGGCTCCAACCAGGCCGGCGTGCTCTCAGTCGAGGTTCTGCTGGCCGCGCTGACGCAGACCACGGGAACCGTCCCCGGATTCCTCGGCGAGGGATCGCGGCTGCGACTGACGTCTCCCGGCGAAGAGTTGCTCGACCTCGTCGTCGACAAGCAACGGCCGGGAACGCTGGCGTACGATGTCCGGGCGCTGCTCGCCAATGCGCATGCGGTACGCGACCAACTCTCCCGCGACACATGGCTTGTCCTGGCGCCGCTGGAGCACGCGCTCTCGGAGGTCGAAGGCGACGGGGCCGACATCCAGACGCACGTCCAGGCCGCGCTCCAGGAGGTGATGCGGAGCCTGCTGGCGCTCGGTGGGCTTGGGATCGAGAGCATGGTCCGCGACCTCGGCTGGCGGTTCATGGATGCCGGCCGCCGACTCGAGCGCAGCATTCAGCTGCTCTCACTGCTGCGCGCCACGATTACCGAGGCCCGGGGACCGGTCGCCGACAGCCTCGTGTTCGAGTCCGTGCTATCGGCCGCCGAGAGCATCATCACCTACCGTTTTCGCTATCGCTCGCACACGCAGCTCGAGACGTTGCTCGAGCTGCTGCTGTTCGACTTCGGCAACCCGCGCTCACTCGCCTACCAACTCGAACGTCTGACGGAGGACCTCGACGCGCTCCCGCTGCCCTCCGGGCCGAGGTTGCGCGAAGAACAGCGACTAGTGCTCGAGGCGTTCACCGCGCTGCGGTTGTCCGATCCGTCTGTACTGGCCGGCGCGCTCGAGGATAACCGGCGCGTCGAGCTCGACGCAACTGTCTCGGCGCTGCTGGATCTGCTGCTACGCGTCGGCGATGCCGTCGACCGCACGCACTTCGTCCACGTCGTGCCGACATTCTCGCTGCTCGGACCGGCCGGCGCCGAGCCATCGATCGGAAAGGCGGCGTGAGTGAGCGCAACCTACCGCGTCACGCATCGGACCGACTACACCTATGAGCGGGAAGTCTCCTCGAGCTACGGGCAGCTTCATCTGCTGCCCCGGAATCTGCCCGAACAGCAGTGTCGAGAAGCGCAGGTCGTGGTCGACCCGGTACCGGAGGACCGCCGGGAGCGCAGCGACTATTTCGGTAACCGGGTGAGCTACTTCGCCATCCACTCGTCTCACCAGGCGCTTACGGTCACCGCGTCGAGCGTCGTCGAGGTCAACAGGACGCTCGACGGTGTGTCGTCGTCCGGCGGGCCACCGTGGGAGGAGGCGGTAGCGGCGGTACGCGCGAGGCGCGTCGCGAACCCGTTCGAAAGCGCGCAATATGCGCTCGATTCGCCGCTCGTCGAGACGGCAGACGCCTACGAGACATACGCGGCCGAGTCGTTCACGCCGCGCCGGCCACTGATCGATGCTGTGATGTCGCTCGCCTCGCGAATCAGGTCCGACTTCGCTTACGAGCCGGGCTCGACCTCGGTCACCACTCCGCTCGCCGAGGTGTTCCAGCAACGTCAGGGCGTGTGCCAGGATTTCGCCCACCTGGGGATTGCATGCCTTCGCTCGCTCGGTCTGCCGGCGCGTTATGTGAGCGGGTACCTGGAGACCGATCCGCCGCCCGGCCGCGCCAAGCTGACCGGCGTCGACGGTTCGCACGCCTGGCTGTCCGTTCTGGTCCCTGAGACGGGATGGCTCGATGTCGACCCGACCAACGATCAGCTCGTGGACGGCCGCTACGTCGTCACCGCCTACGGGCGCGACTACTCCGATGTGCCGCCATTGAACGGCATCATTTACACGGAGGGCAAGACCCAGAGCCTGAAGGTTGTGGTCGACGTAACCGAGATCGCGGGATAGAAGGCGGCCAGGTCGGGTGGGAGAGGGCGGTGCGAGCTTTTAGCTGTGGCAACTGCGGGCAACTCGTGTTCTTCGAGAACAGCCTCTGCCTGCGCTGCTCCCATGCGCTCGGGTTTGTGCCCGAGCGTCTCGAGTTGGTCGTATTCGACCCAAACGGGGACGACCGCGTGCGCCCGTGCGCAAACTCGACGCTGGCGGCGTGCAACTGGCTGCTTGCGACGAATGACCCGGGCTCGTTTTGCCTGAGCTGCGGGCTGACGCGCACCCGGCCGGCTGACGCCGACACGGCCGGGCTCGCTGCCTTCGCCAAGGCGGAAATGGCGAAGCGCCGGCTCATCTTCCAGCTCCTCGACCTGCGGCTTCCGATCGGCGGCGAGTTGAGCTTCGACCTGCTCAGCAGTCATACCGGGCCCGTGGTGACCGGCCATGACCAGGGCGTGATCACGATCGATCTGGCGGAATCAAACGACGCCCGACGTGAGCAGCGACGCGCCGAGTTGGGCGAGCCGTACCGCACGATGCTGGGGCATTTCCGCCATGAGATCGGCCACTACTACTGGCCGCTGCTGGTGGAGCAGACGGGTCAGCTGACAGCCTGGCGCCAGCTGTTCGGCGATGAGCGCGAGGATTACCAGCAGGCCCTCCAGCGCCACTACGAGCTCGGGCCGCCCGCGGACTGGAGCGAGCGCCATGTCAGCGCCTACGCGACCACGCATCCATGGGAGGACTGGGCCGAGACCTTTGCCCACTACCTCCACATCCGCGACTCGCTGCAGACCGCCGCCGAGTTCGGGCTGATCGTCGCCGGCCCAGCCGTGACCGACGACGAATCGCTGGCCGCGCTGCCACAGGCGGACACAGAGGAGCAGCCTTTCAACGGAGTGATCGAGGCGTGGCTGCCGCTGACATACGCCCTCAACGCGGTCAACCGCAGCATGGGCCGCGACGATCTGTACCCGTTCACGCTCGCGCCGGCTGTGATCGCCAAGCTGGCCTTTGTGCATCAGCGCGTACGCTCGTGGAGCTCGGCGATCGGATACCTCACTCGTCCGCACTAGCTCCGTTAGACCGTTGGGGGTTCACGAGTGAGTCATCTTCAGGCGGCCGCGGGTTTCTGGGTTCGCGCAGTTTGTCGGCGCGCGCAACCCTGCGTGACCGTAGGCCGCGACTGACGGCGACTCGGCTACTCCACGTGGCTGCGAGCCACCGCTCGGGCCCGTGCGGGCTTGGATAATACAGCCAGATGCAGCGGCTCATCGAAGCGGGCGGCAAGCGCCTGCCTTTCCTGCGCTGGTCGGTTCTGCGCTTGATGCTAGCTCGCAGCCTGACGAAGGAGTGGCAGGTCGGCGACGGGCGCGAGCAGGCGCTCGCCGAATACGTAGCGGCACATGCGCACAAGGGCGACGTCGACGACGTGATCCGGGTGATTGATGAGTTCTGCTACCGCCGGAGCTTCATGATCAACGTCGGCGATGAGAAGGGAGAGATCCTCGACGCCGCTGTCCGCAGGGCCACGCCCCTGCGAGCCCTTGAGCTTGGCACCTATTGCGGCTACAGCGCGCTTAGGATCGCACGCGCTATGCCCGAGGACGGGCGGCTCGTTTCAGTCGAGTTCAACGCCGCAAACGCAAAGATCGCACGCCGCATCTTGGAGCACGCGGGGGTTGGTGACCGCGTCACAGCGCTCGTCGGGACCCTCCGGGACGGCGCGACGATCGAGTGCCTCGAGTCCGATCACGGCTTCTCTCGCGGGTCGGCGGACTTCGTGTTCATCGATCACGCAAAAGACGTCTACCTGGCCGACCTCAAGCGAATCGTCCGCCGAGGGTGGCTGCACCAGGGTTCGATCGTCGTCGCCGATAACGTCAAGCTCCCCGGTGCGCCCGATTACCGCGCCCATATGCGGGCGCAGGAGGGCAAGACCTGGCGCTCAACCGAGCACCACACACATGCCGAGTACCAGACGTTGTTGAAAGACATCGTCCTCGAGTCCGAGTACCTCGCCGACTGAGAACCAGCACGGCCAGCGGCGCTCGCTTCCGCCCATTCTCGAGCGTGCGGCTGCCGCTCCCGCACGATCGCTCTCGCTCTCTCGCCACCCGGGTGTCACGCGATCGCGTTGGCGGCGCCTCGGTCGTCAGGCACGCAGGCGCTCGGACGAGCGCTCTGTGACGAAAGCAGCCACCGGGCCGCCGTGGCCGCTCTAGGCGTTTATGTGAGGTTGCGCCGGGACCGTGAATGACGCGAACAAACGGGCTTTCCGAGTGCCTCTCTCTGGCGTTATGTGGGGTTGTTATGGACGTGAGCGATGTGAACCAGTTCGATGCGCGCAACCCTCCCTCCGAGCGCGGGCGGAGAGCCGCCCGCCGCGCTGGAGGACAAGATCCTGCAGCGCGCCGTCGTGGAGGCGCTCAACAGCATCTGCGAGGCGGACTTCCTTGGCCTCTCCCATGGATTCCGGTCGGACACTCCCCGCATGACGCGCTGGACGCGCTCGCGACCGCGATCAAACGCGGCAAGGTGAGCTGGGTGCTCGACGCAGACATCCGGGACTTCTTCGGGAGCCTCGATCGAGCCTGGCTGGAGAAGTTCCTCGAGCACCGAATCGCGGATAAGCGGATCCTGCGGCTGGTCCAGAAATGGCTCGCCGCGGCTAGCACTGCACGCTGGGATCTGTGCGGGTCGGGCCGAGCCTCAACCAGAGCGAAGGCCCGTCCCTACCGCGATCAACCTATGGGATTGCGGCCGGGGTGGCGACAAATACTAAGCGTTGGATTCCGACGCATTTGATGACGTGACCCCTTCTTGTGCGAGCCGGCGGACAGTAACCCGGTGCAATGCACCGGACCGGCGGCCGTGCTGGGCCGCTAGTGGTCTTCTCGAACCGGGGCGAACGCCACCGAGCGAATGTTGGACACCGGGCCAATGACCGCGTGCGCGTTGCCGGAAATCCTTGCCGTGGACGCGCATCGGCAGGTCACGCACGCGTAGCGTCACCGCCACCGGGCAGCCACAGGACGGCTCGCATAGGCGTCCTCGTGGCACTCGATTACATGAGTAAAGACAAACGCACCGGAGGCTCGTTGTGACGCACGTGCAGATAGTGTCGATCGCCCCCCGCGATCCCGCCTGCTTCAGCGAAGTTCTCGGGGACGAGGTGTGGCGTTCTGTGGAGGGTGCCCTGCGCGATGGGGTTGCCAGCTTGGACGCGCGAGCGGTCTGGAACGTGAACACGACCGCCGCCGGTGGCGGCGTCGCCGAGATGCTCCGCTCGCTGGTGGCGTACGCACGCGGCGCGGGTGCCGACGTCCGCTGGGCCGTGA
>DASPPG010000122.1:0-12245 GCA_035625625.1 Solirubrobacteraceae bacterium | reverse complement strand
AGTGAAGCCCCCGTGCGTGGTCGAGAGGCCGGGTGCGAAGCGGGGCGGGATCGACCGCGCGGTCTGCAACGTGAGTGAAGCCTGAGTAAGCGTCGTTAGCCACAGCCGTCTTCGGGCGGAGAAAGAGGGTGCCGAGCCGGTTGTGTGACGGCGAAGGCCATGGAAAGCGCTCTTGGTCCAGGAGTGGGCGCGGAGGAACCCTCCGGCGTATTGGGCGTTGTACGTGCGGATGGTTGTCCTGGGAACTCGGGAGAGCCGTCTCGGCCCCGCCACCCTGCGGGATCGGCGGGAAGCGATGCTCCCCTCCTATAACCGGCGAACCCGGGAAGTGGTGTGGGCGGTCGAGCGGCAGTCGGAGCGGGTCGTAGTACTCGGAGGTCGGGAAAGCCGGCTACAGGGCGATATGTCGCACGCGACATATCGCCCTCCATGTTGCGCGAAGAAATATGTTGCGCTCGGGTGCTGAGCGTGTGGATGGGGTGGAGATCGGGCTCGGTGGCGCAACATATTTCGCTGCGGCTAGAGGCTCTCGAGGAACGCGAGTAGCCGGTCGGGCGGGCGGTAGCGCCCAGGTTTGGCGTTGGTCGGCGTGGTGCGGTCAAGCGCGCGCCGCTTGAGCTCCATGTCGGCGTGCAGGTACTTGTTGGTGGAGTCGAGCGACTCGTGCCCGAGCCAGAGGCCGATCGTTGCGATGTCGACCGGTTCGGGGGCACGGAGCAGCCGCATCGCCGCGGTGTGGCGGTTACGTGGAATTCCACGTAAGCGTCATTACGTGGACGGCTGAGTTATGTGGCCGGCTGGGGCTTTTGCGGTCGTGGACGTGGCGCTGGGGCCGGTTCCGGCCACATAATCCCGGGGCGTTATTGGCAGGCGTGGTCGAGCCATTCGAGGAGATCTTGGTCTGCCGTCCAGTCGGCCAGGGACAGGTCGGGGGTGAGCGACTGGTAGGCGCTCTCGATGGCCTTGCGTTTCGCTTCCGGGTCGGCGCGGGCGTAGATCTCGGTGGTTGAGACGTCGGCGTGGCCGAGCAGGTCGCGGATGTAGATCACGTTCACTCCGGCTTTCAGCAGGTGCATCGCCCGGGTCCTTCGGATCACGTGCGGGGTGACGTTCAGCCCAGGCGCGTAGGCGGGGTCGCGGCAGCGCAGGGACTGGACGTGTCTGGCGAGAATCTTGGTAACGCCCCAGCGGGTCAACCGGGTGTGTTCGGGTCCTTGGAACAGCGGGTCTGCGTTTGCGCCGACGCCAGGGTGGGGCGCGCGCCGGTCGAGGTAGTCCTGCAGGAGTTGGGCTGTGGGGTCCATCAGCGGGACGCGCCTGGTCTTGGAGCCTTTGCCGTGCAGCGTGACGAGCATCGGGCGGGCCGCGCGGACGTCGGCGGTGTTCAGGTCGCAGATCTCTTGGACGCGGGCGGCTGTGTCGTAGAGCGTGGACAGCAGGACGGTGTCGCGCAGCCCGCGCCGGGTGGCCGGGTCGGGTTCGGCCAGGAGGGCTTTGACCTCGTCGCCGGTGAGGTAGCCCATGTCGGTCGCCGGGGTCTTCTTCTGCTTGATCGCGATGATCTGGGTGGCTTGATCGAGGAACTCTGGCTGCTCGACCGCGGTGTACCGGGCGAACGACTTGATGACGGCGAGGCGCTGGTTGCGGGTCGCCGGCGAGTTGCCACGTTCGGTTTGCAGCCAGTCCAGGAACGCGAGCACCCGTGAGCGGTCGAGGTCGGCGAGGCGCAGCTTCTCGGGCGGGGTTGCCTGCACGTCGCGGAACCAGGTGAGCAGCAGTTTGATCGCGTCTCGGTAGGACGCGATCGTCTGAGGGGACAGGTCCCGCTCGCCGGCCAGATGGTCGACGAGGAACTTCGACAGCCAGCGGCCGGCCAGATCCCCGCCGGCTGGGGTGACGCGGCTCATCGCTGGGCTCCTTGCGGCACGGCCGGGTCCGGGATGACGTAGCCGAACCTGGCTTGGACCATCCTGGCGACCTCCGGGTACGCGTCCGCAGTCAGCTGGAGGTAGTACTGGGTTCCCCGCAGGTCGGCGTGGCCCATGTACGCCGACAGGTAGGGCAGCATCACTGCCAGGTCACTGTCGTCAGCGGCCCAGCGACGCAGGTTCTGCACCGCGAACCCGTGACGCAGCGAATGGACGTGCGGGCCGCCCGGGGCGAAATGGGGAATGTCCGCATCGGCGAGGTAGCGGCGCAACCGGTTGTAGATCGTGGACTTGTCGGCCGGCTTGGACGGATCGCCGGTGTGGAACAGATGGTGAGCGGGCTCTGGATAGGGGTGCGCGGCCGCGATATATGCCTCCAGCGTGTCGGCGAGGCGCCGGGTGACGGGCACGATCCGGTTCTGACGGTTCTTGCTGTCGCGGACCTCGAGCGTGGCGCGCTCCTGGTCGAGATCACGCAGTTGCAGGTTGAGCGCTTCGGAGAGACGCAGCCCGGTGGCGTAGAGGACCCGGAATAGCACCGGGTCAACCAGCGCCCGGTTGGACATCTCCGACAGCGGCTGGGTATCGATCGCGTGGAACAGGCGCCGGATCTCCTCGTCGCTGAACACATAAGGCGGCGGCCGGTGGCGGGTCTTGAGGCGAGTCAGCGTCGGCGGCGCCCACGCTGGCCAGCCGAACTGGCGGGCGTGCACTGCCAGGTCGCGCAGGATGATCTCCTCGCGACGGATCGTGGACGCCTTGAGGTGGCGGGCGTAGAGAAACCCCTCGACAGCCTCTTGGATGATCGACCCGTCCGCATACCCTTCCCGGCGGCAGTGCTCGGCGAACTGCGCCAGCACCCGTGCTTGACGGTCATACCGAAACCCGCCGGCGCGGCGGGCCGCGACGAGCGTGTCGATCAACGCGGACAGCGTCAACGCGTTCACGACCGCACCCCTTGCACCGCGTGAAGGACATCCTCGACATCGAGCGCGCAGCGACGCAGATGCTCGGTGTCGAGCCTGAGGTAGTGCGCGGCGGTCGTGGTGCCCGCCGCGTGACCCAGAACCGCGGTGACGACCGGCGGGGGCGTGTCGCTTTGAAGCATCGCGACCGCCAGCGCGCCGCGCAGCGAGTGCAGGCCGTGCGAGCGCCCGGCCGCGAACACGATCCCGGCGCGCCGCGCGTAATAGCTCAGCCGGCACCCCGCCGACGTGGACGAGCCGAACGCGGTGAACGGGTAGCGATGTTTGACGAACACCTGCCGGCAGGCCGCCTCAGGCCGGCCGTGGCGGACGTAGTCGATCACCGCCCATCCGACGTCACCCGGCAGCGGCAGCGTCAACGGCAGCCCGGTCTTCTGCTGCGTGAACGCCAGCGTCTTCGCCCGCCAGTCGAACCACCCAAGCTCCAAACGGCGCAGGTCCCCGACCCTCACACCGAGCCTGGCGGTCAGTAACACCATCGCGTAGTCGCGTTTCCCGATCGCGGACTGCCGATCGATCTGGTCCAAAACCAAGCGGACCTCCTCAGCCGTCCACGGGTGCGGAGCCGACTGGCCGCGCCGGGGATAGCGCTGCGGCGGGAGCCGCCCGACCAGGTCCTCCCGGATCTGCCCGGCTTCGCGCAGATGGCGCAGAAAGTCAGCCAACGATGAACGCAGCAACCCGGTCGTCTTCGGGGCATACCCCCGCCGCTGACGCCGGGCCCAGAACCCGGCCAAGTCCCGGGCCTGCACCTGCTCGAGCGTCTCCCGACCGACCTCCTCAAGATAGGCGAGGAACTGATCCGCAGCGCGCTGCTTGGTCACGACGCTCGCTTCGGCGTTACCCCGCCGCCGGCACGCCGCGAGGTACTCGTCCCGGGCCGCACGGAAACGCGCTGGACAGCGCTCAACCGGCGGCGTTGTCGCCTGCCCCACCCCCGGGACGCCTCCAGCCAGGCCTTCCATCAACAGGATCAACGGCCGGCGTGCGAGCTGAGCCCGCCTGGAACTCGTCGGCTCCCGCAGGCCCGCGAGCCTTGACCCGGACCGCTCAGCGATGAAATCCAGACAGTCCACCTCGGTCGGGAGCGACCGACCGCCAGCCTCGAGGAACCCGACGAACGCGTTGAACTCCGCCTCGTGGCGCTTGATCGTCGCCCTCGACCGACCCGCCATCACCAACGCGACGATCACCCGCCCCGACGCGTCGCGGACCTCTGTTGCCTGCATAAGAATCGGCCTCCCCGATCGTGGTGAACAGAGAGGCGATTCTTCGCCGCAGCCACCGCGTCAACGGGCGGCGTCCCACCCGGAAGCGGGCAAGGAATCCCGCATCAAGGAGGAAGGCACGAATCCGATCGGACACTCCGACCACTCGGGTCGTTGACCCGCACGCCCCCGGGATTATGTGGCCGGAACCGGCCCCAGCGCCACGTCCACGACCGCAAAAGCCCCAGCCGGCCACATAACTCAGCCGTCCACGTAATGACGGAGGGTGTGCGGGGTGATGTTCTTGCTTGTCAGTGGCGGGCACTGTGCACGTGCGGTGGCGGTGTGCTTGACGACTAACCGCCAGATCGCGCTGCGCGTCAGGTGTCCTCCGTTGCGGCTTGGGAACAGCGGGCTGGCCGGTTCGCCTCCGAGCTCGCGCAGCCACACGCGCAGTACCTGCCTGGCCGCGCGGCTGAGGGGGGTGCATCTTTCCTTTCTGCCTTTGCCCTCGCACCTGACCCAGCCAGCGCCGAGGTTGAGGTCCTCGCAGCGCAGGCCGGCGAGTTCGGAGGCCCTGAGCCCGGTCTGCACCGCCACCAAGAGCAGTGCGTGGTCGCGTCTCCCGGTCGGGGTGGATCGGTCGGGCGCTGCCAGTAACGCGTCGATCTCCGGTTCGGTGAGGTAGCTGATCAGCGTTGACTCGTGGCGTTTGTCGGGGATCGAGATCACGCGCGCGATCTGCTCGGCACACTCCGGGGCTTTCAATGCCGCGTAGTGGAAGAACGAGTGGATCGCGGTCAGCCGGGCGTTCCGGGTGCGGACGCTGTTTGAGCGCTCGTTCTCCAGATATGAGAGGAACGCGGTGATCCTGGCCGGGTTGAGATCCTCGAGTTGCAGCTTCGACGGCGCCTTGCCCGTCGTCTCGTTGAGGAACGTCAGCAACAGCCGGAAGCTGTCGCGATATGAGGCGATCGTGTGCTGGCTGGCGTCGCGCTGGCGAGCGAGGCGTTCGACGAAATAGCCCTGCAGCAGCGGCGCTAGCGCGCTCATCGGCCACCCCTTCGATGACGCGGCCGGGTTGGGCGCGACCGCCATCGCCGGGGGGCGGGCAGGTGCGCTTGCCCGTTCACGGGTGCTGGAGCCGCCGGCTGCTCCCAGGTCCGCTCGAGCCGCTCGGCGGCCAGCGCAAGTAGCTCCGGCGCGCCCTCGAGGTACCAGTATGTGTCGGCCGGGTCGACGTGGCCTAGCACCGTGGCGAGCAGCGGCAGCTGCGCCTCGACGTCGTCAGCCTCGCGATAGAAGCCCAGCAGCGTACGCAAAACGAACGTATGACGGACGTCGTGCAGGCGGGCTTGACGGCCGAGCGTCTCCCGGTCCAGGCCGGTCGCGCGGCGAAGCTGGTCAAACCACCTCCACACGTGGTGGCGGCCGGGTCGTCCTCCCCAGCCTGAGATGAAGAACGCGGCGGGGTCCTTGGGATGGGGGCACAGCTGATCGCGCGCGCGGGCATATCGCTCGAGCGCTTGGACGGTGCTCGGGTGAAGCGGGATCTCGCGCGAGCGCCCGTTCTTGCCGCGGCGCACGGTCAGCCGGCCCTCGCCCAGCTCCACATCGCAGCGGTCAAGCGCGCACGCCTCCGAGACCCGCATGCCACTGACCGCCAACATTCCGAGCAGCGCCTCGCAGCTGGCCGCGCGAAGCGGCCCGCGCATCGATCGCGCCGCGTGCATCAGTGCCTCGATTTCCGCCTCGGAGAACAGGTATGGGATCGCCCGGCGGAACTTGGCCGGCAGCAGGCTGGTGGGCGGCACCTCGTGCCGAGCGTCGAACGCCTGCAGGTAGCGGGCGAAGCCGCGCACGATCGCCAGCCGTTGATGCCACCACACCACGCTCGCTTGCGCTGGCTGCGTCGCGAACTCGAGCGCCAGCGCGGTGGTGATCAGTTGCGCTTCGCGCTGCGCGAGGAACTCGGTGAACTGTGGCAGCACGCGGCCGTGTTCGCTCAGCTTGTACCCGAGCGCGCGGCGCATCGCCAAGTAGTCCTCGACTGCCTGCCCGAGCGGGCTCATCGCTCGCTCCCAGGCCACGGCAGCGCCAGCCGCGACAGCGCTTGCCGGTCGACCTTGGCATACAGCGCCGTCGTGCGAAGGTCCTGGTGGCGCAGCAGTTGGCCGATCTCGACCAGACCCGCGCCGCGCGACAAGAGCTCTGAGGCGACGGTGTGACGCAGGCGATGAGCCCCGACCCGCGCAATCCCCGACCGCTTGCACGCGCGCTTCACCACATCGCTGACGTTCCCAGGCGAGACCCTCGTCCGCGGCGCGTGCGCGTGCAAGAACACCGCTCGGCCGAACCCGCGCGGGCGGCCGTGACGCAGGTAGTCGGCCACCGCCTCACCGGCATCGGCCGGGAGCGGCAGCCGATCGATCCGAGAACCCTTCCCGTGAACCACCAACTCGCTCGCCCGCCAGTCGATGTCATCGAGATCCAGCCCGGCGACCTCGCCGCAGCGCAACCCCAGCCGGGACAGCAACAACACGATCGCGTAATCGCGACGGCCGACCGGGGTGCAGCGATCACAGCTGTCAAGCAGCAACCTCACCTGCCCAGCCGCGATCCCGCGCGGGAGATCCTCCCGCCGGCACGCGACCGACGGCACCGCCGCCGCCAGCGGCTCGGCGATCACCCCCCACGCGTACAGAAACCGCAGCAGTGCGCGCAGCGCGGACACCATCATCTCCGCCGACCGCGCAGAGCGTCGCGGCGCCTCGCGCAACACGAACGTGTTGACATCGGCCCCCGACAGGCGAGCCAGATCATCAGCCAGCGGCTCTGAGCGCCCTGCCGGAAACAGTCGCGCGGCCGGCTCATACAGATCGACCGTTCTGGCCGCGACCCCGCGCTCTTGGAGCAGATAGCGGCGAAACTCCGCGAGCAATCCGTCCACCGGCGTCGGGACGGCATCGTCGGCCGGCAGCGCGCCAAGGCCATCCAGGTAACCGAGCAACCGGCGCAGGCTCAGCGGCGAGAGACTCTTGCGATACCCCGCCCGACGGCGCCAGACGAAGTAACGCTCCAGCGTCGCCGGCGTCAACCCGGCGAGCTCGAGTCCGTTGGCCTCCATCCACCGGCTCACGTGGGCGAGCAGATACAGCTGCTCCTGCGCTCGCCAAAGCGAATAGCCCCGCTCGATCAGATCGACCCTAAAACCATCAGCGAACCTCGCCAACGGCCCGCTCACCAGCACACGCTCGGGCACCGGCTGCTTGGACATGAATGCCTCCACTCAACGGATTGACAAGGAGGCCGGAGTCGATCAAGCCAGCCGAAATATGTTGCCCTCAGCGCGCAGCGAACAACCCAGATGCCGCCCCGCGTGCCGTCCCCGAGCGCTATCCCTCACCAGCGCAACATATTTCTTCGCGCAACATGGATGGGGAAGGGCCCGTACTTCATCGATGCACGGGAAGGAGCAGAAGGACTCTGATGAGTGCCGACGTTTCGGCTAGGTCCGTCAGCCGCGCCAAGGGCGTGGACCGGGTTCGTGCTCTCCAACACGTGCTCTACCGCTGTGCTAAGCAGGACAGGGATCGCCGCTTCCACGCCGTCTATGACAAGGTCGCCCGCAGCGACGTGCTGTGGAGGGCTTGGGGCGAGGTCCGTGCCAACCGGGGCGCACCGGGCGTAGATGGCATCGCCATCGGCGACGTCGTCGCCTCGGGGGTGGGCGATTTCCTCGATGAGCTCGCCAAGCAGCTGCGCGCCGGAACCTACCGGCCGCGGCCGCTGCGGCGGGTGTACATCCCGAAGCCGGGTAGGCCAGGTCAGTTGCGGCCACTCGGCATCCCCTGCGTGGCCGACAGAGTGGTGATGGCGGCAGCGAAGGCCGTGCTCGAGCCGATCTTCGAGGCCGACTTCCTCCCGTCCAGCTACGGGTTTAGGCCCGGGCTGTCGGCCCACCACGCGCTGGAGACGGTCAGGACGACGGTCAACCAGGGCAAGGTCTGGGTGCTCGACGCCGACATTCGAAGCTGCTTTGACGAAATCGACGCACATGCCCTCGTCGCTCAGATCGAGCGGCGGGTATGCGATCGGCGGATGTTGAAGCTGATCCGGGGTTGGCTGCGGGCGGGGGTGTTCGAGGGCGGGATCGTGTCCGCGATCGAGGCGGGCACCCCGCAAGGATCACCAATCTCGCCGTTACTCGCGAACGTCGCCCTGCACGTGCTAGATGAGGCGTGGCAGGCGAGCGGGCAGCGGCTGGGAGTGCTGGTGAAGTACGCAGATGATCTCGTCGCCTTGTGCGCCACCCGCGAGCAGGCCGAGGAGGCCCGCGAGCTGGTCGCGGCGGTGCTGGATCCGATCGGGCTGCGTCTGCACCCCGAGAAGACCAGGATCGTGCACCTCACCCGGGGTGCCGAGGGGTTCGACTTCCTCGGCTTCCATCACCGGATGCAGCCGTCGTGGAAGTGGCGGGATCGTTGGTATCTGCAGAAGTGGCCGTCCAAGCGGGCGATGACCCAGATCAAGGGCAAGATCCGTGACCGGACGCAACGCCGCTACGCGGGGCAGCCGCTGGAATGGGCCGTCGAGGACCTCAACCGCGTGCTGCGCGGCTGGGGCAACTACTTCCGCTACGGAAACTCCGGGCAGAAGTTCCTCCAAATCGACGGCTACGTCCACGAACGCCTCGCGATCCTCGCCAGCCGCAAGCACGGACTCACGGGCCGCAACTGGGTCACCCGCTTCAACCGCGAGTGGCGCAACCAGCTCGGCGTCTACCGCCTGACCGGGACGGTGAAACCCACAACTGCGTTTGCCAGCCGGTGAACGATGTCGGAGAGCCGTGTGCGGGAGAACATGCACGGTTCGAGGCGGCGGCGGGAGGCGATCTCAGCCAGTCGGGCCAGCACGCGCCGCGCGGCCGGGCAAACCTCCCGCCGACCCTACACCGCGCTGCTGAGAGATGACCGCCAGCTCGTTTCGTCCTTCCGCCTGAACGAGGCCCCCGGGGGGAGGCAGGACCTTCGGCGGGCGGTCGGTCCTTGCCGGACCCTTGTCGGCGTCGTCTCGAGTGGGCCGCGGCATCGACACAGTTCGAGTCAGTTCTGAGCGGCAGGTGTCGCCCGTCCGGGCGCGATCGCCTCACGGCCGACCGTGACGCTCGGCGGCAAACCGGCGATGCGGTCGAGGGACGGGATACTCCCGTCGGGTGGCCGGGGTCCCTAGCGTCGGAAAAGCCGCGCTGAGGCCGCGGCGATTGGCGTTCACCTGGGGGCCTGCTGGAGCCTGTTTAGCGATCAGCTCGACGGCCGGGACGTAATCGCGGGCTGAGGTGATGTTCCGCTGCAGCCGATAGTGCAGCGCGGTGAGGTCGAGCCGGGCGAGTCCGCCGGCGTCAGCGGCGGCGTGCTGGCAGACCCTCGCGATGTCGTTCATGCAGCCAAGGACCTGCCGGTCGGCGGTCTTGGCGATGATCGCCTGGTCGCAGTCGAGTGGGCCAAGCGCGCCAGCGGGAAGCCCTTCGGCGGCGAGCTGGCGGGTGATGAGTGGCACGACGAATGCTCCCAGGGGACGCAGGCTGGCGGCGCGCACCGCCGGGGCGAAGGCGCAGAACAGCGTCTCAGCGTGCGTCACGAGCAGCACTTGCGGCGCTGGACCCAGAAGACGTTGGCGTACCGGTCCTCCGGGGACGCAGGCCGCTCCTCGGTGATCGGATCGTCGAGGAGCTCGAGCAGGCGCGTGGTGCAGCGCAACCGCACCGAAACGACGCTACCCGACGCGGACACCCCGCGGTCGGAGCGCGCGTCCCAAAACAAACATCAGGAAGTTGCGTGGCGCCGCGGCGGCTCCTCGCCAGAGGTGGCCAAGCAGCGCAGGCCAACGGACGTCGCTGCCGCCCATAAGGGCTCCAGTTCGGTCCAGCCCGTTGAGGCCCGGGCGCCGCCGGCAGACTGTCGCGGTCAGTGCGTTCCGCTCATTCCCATGCGCGCGAGTCCGCGCCTGCCGTCGGAAGCTGGGCGCGTCATCGACACGCCACGGACGCGACCGTCAGCCGGTCAGCCGCGCCGCCGGCGAATGCGATCATAATGCCTTAAGCGGCCACGTCGGCGCGGCTGCTCCTTCGATGGGCGAGCAGACGCGCCGTCGGCATCCGGCACGTGGATGCTTCCGGGCGATAGCAGCATCCAGCTCGTCGCCGGCCGCGCGCTCTCTCAGGTCTGAGGCCGGAGGCGAGGTAGGGCTTGCGCGTCATACCGGCGCAGCGGATGCAGCTGATCTGTCGAAGTGTTGGTCCTCGTTCATCGCGTAGGTTCCGCGGTACTTCGGGCACAGCTTGGCGGGCAGTTGCCATTCGAGGTCGACCATAACCTGCGCACGGCGTTTCTCTCAGCTGCTGGCGACCGGGCCGAAGGCCGGCAGCTTCTCGAGTCGGCCTGCGCCCCACTCCGGACTTGAGGGCACGATTTGCGACGAGCGCTGATGGGTCCTGGCTATTCTCCGGGCCGATGAAGGTCGCCTACGTATTCTCCACCTCCGGCCATACGGCCAGCTACAAGCTCGGGAAGATGATCCTTCCGCAGCTGGAGCGGCGAGCGCACGGGGTCGAAGTGGTCGGGATGTTCTTCTTTGACGACAACACGTACGTGCTGCGAGCGGGCGATCCGGTGGGGGAGCGTCTAGCTCGTGTGGCCGGGGAGCACGGGATGCTGTTGATGCTCTGCGATCAGTGCGCGCTGGAGCGCGGCCTGGCGGAGGGTGAGATCGGCGCCGCGCGGCCCGTAGGAACGGTCGCGGGCGTGCAGGTCGGGTGCTTCCCGGACCTCTATGCGGCGCTGGCGGGGAGCCCGCCGGACCATGTGATCACGTTGTGAGAGGACCGAACTGGCCCCCGGTGGGTTCCGCTCAGCAGAACCACGGCTCGGTGAGCCGTGGCCTCCCTTCGGTTGATCCGATCGAGATTGCCTCCGGTTCGGGGGCGTCGGTCTCGCCAGTTGTCTGGCGCACCGCCGCGCGGATGCGCGAGAACGCCAGGCCGGGGGGCTCGTTCGCGGCGGCGCTTTGCTCGACCAGCGCTGCGAGCGCGCCCTGGAGTCGGTCCGCGGCTGGGTCGGCTGACCGCCAGGTGTAGCTGAGCCGCTCGGGCTCGTAGAGGCCGAGGTGCTCGCGCAGCTCGTCGCGCTCGAGCAGCAGCGAGCCCTCGGGCACGAGCAGGCGGATCGTGTACTGCACGGGGTCGACGTTGGCGATCAGATCGTGCGCGGCGACGAAGTCGAGGATCTCGAGCACGTCGCGCGGGGTCGTCCACGGGGTGAAGGGCATAAATGAGGGCCGGGTCTCGATTTCGTGCTCGCGCAGCAGATCGATGGCGAGCACCGCCTCGGCGGTCGTATGGCCCTTGTCGAGGCGGGCGAGGATGTCGTCGTTGACGCACTCCAGTGCGCTGACGACGAACAGGCAGCCGGAGGCGGCCATCTCTTTCCACACGTCGGGGTGCTCGAGCACGTGCTCGACCTTTGTCGTGCAGTCGAAGGTCAGCTCCGGTCGGCGCTCATGGAGCGCACGTACGATCGCCAAGGAGTGCCGCCAGCCGTTGAGGAAATCGGGATCGCCGAAGGTGATGTGCCGCGCGCCCATGTCCGCCAGGCGCTCGATGTCGCGCAGCACGATCTCGGCCTGCACGACGCGGATGCGCCCGTCGTACACACTGGGGACAGGGCAATGCCGGCAGCGATGCACGCACCCGTGGCTGGCCTCCAGGTAGCCGACCAGCCGCTCCTCCCCGTCCACCACCAGGCGCGCGTACCGCTCGAGTCCGGGCAGCAAATCGCGCGCCGGCGGCTCGAACGTGCCGCGCTGCAGCTGGATCATTGGCCGTTCGGCCGCCGGGACGGCCGCGGACGAGGCGCCCTGCTCGTTGACCCAGGCCGCGAGCGCCGGCTCGTATTCGCCGGCGATCGCGCGGGCGTCAAGCTCCCGATCGATGAGCTCGCGGCTGACCGTCGCATAGAGGCCGTAGAAGCAGATCGGCAGCTCGGGGTGCTCACGGCGGACTCGCCGGCCGGCGGTGAGCGCCAGGCGCATGGCGGTGTGCATCGGCACCGAGAAGCCGACCGCCT
>DASPPG010000121.1:0-59456 GCA_035625625.1 Solirubrobacteraceae bacterium | reverse complement strand
GCCCGCTACCACCTCGAACGCCACGAGCTGACCATCAACGGTGACTTCCGCGCAATCACCGACCTGATCAGCCACTGGCAGGCCCGCTACCGCGGAATCGCCGGCGCCCGAACGGTGATCGAGGCACAGGTCCGCGAATGGCGCGAACAGAACCTCGTCGAGGTCGTGCTCGCCGCCCGCAGCTCGAGTTGGAGCGACGAGCAACTCCAGGCGCTGCTCTCACCGACCTCCTTCACCGCCGCCCTGCTCCCCAGACACCTGCTGCACGCAACCCTCCAGAAGCGGCTCGCCCAGAAACTCGGCGCACCCCGGAATCCGGTCAGCGCCGCGACGGTGCGGAGGTGCGCAATCGATGAGCATGGGGATCGCAATGGTCGTGAGGAGGACTCGTGAGCACGATCCTGGACGCGCTGCTCAATGAGTTGATCGAGGGCGACGACACGGCGCTCGCGCGTCTTGCTGACAAGCTCGCCCCGCTGCTCCTGGACCGACTCGTTCCACCAGCCTCGGGGGAGGGCTGGCTTCGCGGCGCGGACGAGATCGCCAGCTACATCGGGAGCCCGCGCAGCCGGGTCTACGCGCTCGTGTCCACCAGGCGGATTCCCGTTCAGCGCGACGGCTCAGCGCTCGTCGCCCGTCGGTCGGAGCTCGACTCGTGGGTGCGCAGTGGCGGCGGAAAGCGGCCGTAACCTTAGCCGAGCGGGTGGCCAACGGTCTTGATCTCCCGCGGGCCAGCTGCGAGCGCGCCGGTCATCGTGACGACGCAAGCCGCGCGGGGTTGCGCTCCGCCATCCGGGATGAGCGCGGCGACGACCACACCGCGCGGGTCGAGCTAGCCTCCGCGTGCGGGCGGCCGGTGCCGCTACGGAGCTGTTGCCACATGACCGCCATCCAGGAGCGCCGAATCGAAGGCGAAGCTGGTAAGACGAGCCCCGGCCCGAAGGCCCGGGGACGGCGCACCCGGCGCTGCACATCAGGAGGGCCAGCTCAAACGCCGGGAGGGCGCGAGAGCAGAGTGGCCAAGGTGCGCGGCCTTCGCGGCTTCTATCGCTGGCAGGTGGACCGCGAACGCGTAGACCGCTGTGGCTGCACAGCCGTAATCATCTATAGCGGCCCTGATGGCCGGCAGCAGCGCGTACCTCCGCACGCAGCTTGGCGAGTTCCTCCAGGACTGCGAATGGAAGGAAGTTGATTGATAGACCACGATCCCGGCGCGCCTCATTCGGCGCGAAAGGAGTTGCGCTGATGGCTGCGAAGCTCTGCAAGGCGAACATCGGCACGCGTAGCGAGCCGCGAGCGTGTGGGAACCCGATCGAGGGCGGGACGCTGGCCGCCTGCAAGGACCACCGGAAGACGATGATTCCGACCGGCAGCCCCGGGATCTTCTACCGTGGTGGTTCCTACGTCACGATCACTCGTCACCGCGGCAAGCAAGTCAAGAGCTTCCATCGCACGCTCGCCGAGGCTCGCGAGGCGAAGGGCGACCGCACGGGCTCGAGCAGGCACGCTCCGCAGACGCGCCGGCCGTTCGACGTCTATGCGCGAGAGTGGGTGGCCAGCTACCAGGGGCGCACTCAGCGCGGGTTCGATGAGGACACGCGCGCCGCGTACGCGATAGCGCTGACGCGCTGGGCGATCCCGCACTACGGCTCGACGCCGCTCCGGGACATCGACCGCGAATCGGTCAACGCGCTCGTCGCGAAGCTGCAGCGGCAGGGGCTCTCGCCAGCGAGCGTGCGCAAGTACGTCGCGCCACTGAGGGCGCTGCTCTCGGACGCGGTTGGCAACGGACACCTCGCGGCCAACCCGGCGCTGAGGCTGGCGGTCAACCGGAAGGCTCGCAAGGGCGACGAGTCCGAGCGGGTCAAGGACATGACGCGCGCCGAGCTGGCCGCCGTGCTCGCGACCGTTCCCGAGGGCCGGGATCGTCTGTTCTTCGAGACGCTCGCCGGCACGGGGGCTCGGATCAGCGAAGTGCTCGGACTCGACGCGGTCGACCTCGTCGACAACGACGGCCGCTACACGCTGACCATCTCGCGACAGTGGTATCGGGGCAGGCTCAAGCCCTACACGAAGTCGGCCAACGGAGAGCGGACGATCAAGCTCTCACCCGAGCTCGGACGCAAGCTGTGGGAGCACTGCGCCGACGCGGTCGGTCCGATCTTCGCTACGCGCTCGGGTGAGCGCCTGAGCGCCCGCAACATGGCTCGGGTGCTCGAGCGCGCGGCAGCGAAGGTCGGCCTGCACGTCAGCCCGCACAGCTTCCGGCACACGCACGGCTCGATGCTGCTCGCTCAAGGATGGCCGCTCACCGACGTCGCTCACCGGCTCGGCGACGACGTGCAGACCGTCGCCAAGACCTACGCGCACAGGCTGCGCGACAGCGAGCGTGACCTCAGCTTCTTCGATGAACTGGGTAACGGGGGCAACGCCGTGGGCAACGCGACACCCAGCAACAGCCGCAAATCAGCCGATGCTCAAGCCGGCGCGAAGTCGGCCTGAGCAGGGAAAACCCCGAACAGACACAAACAGCAGAGGACGCCGCGTGGAACTTGTATGAAGGGGTTGGGGGTTCGAGTCCCCCGGCGGGCTCTGCCTGCGGAAGAGCCCCGCCCAGGCGGGGGTTTTTTCTATGCTCCGGGCAGAGGCCTGGGGGGTGGAATCGGGCTCCAAGTCAAGCCCAAGTCAAAGCTTGCGTCGAACCGACGCAAGTCGGCCGGTGGATAGCCCCCAGCGAGCCCATGATGGTCAAGGTCTGGATCGAGCCACCCGGCGGCGACTTCGACGGCGAGCACCACGATGGCGGCGAGATCGTGCTGCTCGATGAGCGGCAGGCGTGGGAGCTGCAACGCCGCCGCAAGGTGCGGATCGCCACCTTCGAGGAGACGGCGGCCGTGGAGCGGGCCGACCAGCTCATCGCCGCCCACGGCGGGGCGCTGCCGAGGCTGGCGCTCGACATGCCGCTGTAAGCTCCCGCCGATCGTGCGGCGAGGCGTGGTCACCATCGTGGTCCGCGCGATCCTCCGGATCGCAGCCGTGGTCGGGCTCATCGTGGTTCCCGAGCACGCGCCCCAGGTCCTTCAGACTTGCCCGAACGGGGAGCAGGCTTGCGTCAGCACGGTCGCGGTCCACACGGGGCTCTCGCAGGCCACGTACGACGTGCTCCGGATCACGACGTGGACATTCGTGATCGTCGGGGTCCTGCTCGTCACCCTCGGGCTGGTCAGCTACGCGCGTCCGGAGGTTCGCCCTCGGGGGTGAGTGCCCTCGGCATGCCGCTGTAGGCGCGGGCGATCTATTGCAGCGCTTTACTCCTGCACCGGATTGCGGTACATCAGGCTCGGAATGGTGAGCGCCGCAGCGCTAAGAGCGGGCCTGCGGGAACCGTCACTGCGGCGCTCCGCCAACAGAGCTGGCCGCGCCTCTCGACGGGGAATTGCCCGGAGCAGGCGGCACCAGCCAATTCGGTGGCTCCCGAGCGCCAGCATCCTGGATGGGCATCGGGATCGGAAGTCCGTTCCGCCAGCCAATCTTGAAGATGCGACCGGCAGCCGCGACCTAGGGACAGCGTACCCGCAAGTCGCTTAGCCGAGCCTCGGAAATCTAGATCCGCAAAAGATTCCAGTCAGCGATCTCGTGATGTCCACGTATTCGTAATCGCCGACATCGCCATGGATGAGGAACCGATACTCGGATTCGGCACTCCAGTCCCACGCCTTCGAGAAGTAAGCCTCGCGACGACGCTCGGGAACGCCTCGTCTATGAAGTCCGAAAGATCGGTGCGAACCCGCGAGATGTGAAACTCGATTGGTCTGACGGGCGTGTAATCCGTCACATAGTTGACCGGCGCCCGGTACAGCTTCAACCCTTTTGAGTCTGCCAGCAGCGTCACAGCGTCGCAAAGCTGGTCCTGGTGAATGCGAGACACACCCCGGCGTGGTTGTCCGCGTATTGCGCCCACATACGGGCACGCGCATAACCATCGCCGAACCCCATTAAGGAGCTTCGGCTCGTTGCGCGCCGACAACGTCAGACACGCCAGGCGGCAACGAAGCCGGAGCAGATTGCTCACCTTCTCGAAGAGCTGGGCCGGGCGCCTAGGGGGCCAATCCTCGTCGTCTCGGTCTTGTACGAGGTCGACCCAGTGCGTTTCCGACTCAGCTGGGTCATTCGTCCCAGTGGGTGGGCCGAGACGTAAGCGGCCGTCGAGCAGTATATGGTCGAGGGCAACGGCTGTAGTCGTGTAGTGAAAGAGCGGTCGCGCTCGGGCCTCCCGACGGAACTGCGTCGCACCAGACGCGCGGAGAACGGCCTCCGCCAAGGCGTCGGAGTAAGGCGGCCAACCGCTAATCTCGCGATTCAGAAGCTCATCGGCGATGTCTGGCTCAACCAGAGGCTCGGCCAGCCGGAGCAAGTCGCCCGGTCTCACGACAACGCGGCCCTCAATCACCGTGATCGGGAGCGCGCGCAACTCATTCAGCCGCTAACGGTCTGCTCCGGAACCCTTCAGGAGCGCCGCAGCCTCCGGGATCGTCAGGAAGTGGTCTGGGGGTTCCGTCACAGCAACAATCTCACGCCACCATGGAATCTAACCGAGCCCCCCGACAGGGCTGCCGGGCCTGCTTTGACCCGACCGTCGAGGTCTCTGAGGAGGGACGCCGGCACCACGCCGATAGCGCCCCCTCGCTTCGGGAGCGGCGCTCAGGATACGCGCGCGCGGCCTCCTCGTCGAGCAGGCGCAGCAGGTCGGATCGGGTGTCGCAGGTCGGCGGCGATGCGTGTGTCGGTCAGCCCTTGGCCGTGCACGAGGAGCTTCGGGAGGGCCTCGCTCGGGAGTCGGCCTCGACCATCAGCGCCTCCAGCTCCCCTAGGCGTTTGGCGGCAGACAGCCGCGCGAGGGACTCGGCCGCCTCCCCCTCGGCCTCGGCCCTCAGCGCGTCCAGCTCCCGACCGTTGCGCGCCGCGGGATCTCTCATTCCTCGAAGGAGGCCGTCACAATGTCCGGTGATCCTGACCACCATCGGTAGCCAGACCGTCGAGCTCGACGCCCAGCCCACCGCGCGGCCCGAAGCCGCCGGAGCGATGAGCCTATGCGTTCGCTGCGCGGTCGAGACTCCGCTCGAGGGGGAGCGAACCGCGTACACATTCACCGCCGACGAGGCGCAGCGCCTGGTGGCGGACATCTCCCGCGTGCTCACGCCATGAGCGATCACGATCAGGTCGAGGCGCTCGAAGTCGTTATTGACGAGCTGCGCCATATTCGGGGCAAGCTCGCCGCCGTCTTCGACCGCGACTACCACAATGATCCGGTTCAGGCCGCGCTCGACATCGTCGTCACCAACGACCTGCCATTTCTGATCGGCTACCTGGAGAGCTGGACGAAGGCGCGTCGCTAGGGCCGAGCCGGCCGACTCGGTCGGGCCTCGCCGAGCAGTCCGGCGATGCCGGGCCAGTGAAGCGGATGGCCCGGCCCCCGATATGGCGTCGGGTAGATCGCCGCGTAGCTGGCGGCGGCCTCGGGACCCACGGCGGCCTCGCCGGTGGCCAGCAGCGCCGGGGCGTGCTTGGCGGGGACGGTGAAGGCGGAGCCGGGGGCCACGGTGTGGCCGTCGACGATCACGCGGCGGACGGCGATGAGAGTGGCGACGGTCATGTCAGTCACCTCGAATCAGGGCGACCAGGGAGGGAGCGCATCGACAGCATGTAATCCACCCACGTCCGTCGTCGCCGCCGAGAACCTGACGATGCAGCGCATCCTGACCGGCGCCGGCGCGACCCCGGAGCTCGCCGACGGCGAACTCGAGTACGTGGTCGAGGTCGACGAGCTGGCCCGCATCTTCCGTCCCGATCCGGCCGAGCAGGACACCGCGGTACCGCGCCATACGCATGCACCGCCGCACGCTGGTCTGGCGGCCCGCCTGGCATCTGCTCACCCAGCTCGAATGAGTGCTGCCGGCTAGCTCGCCTGGCGCTCGGCGGCTTCGCACCGGCCGATGATGCCTTCGCCGGCCTCAATCACGTCCGGGTGCTCGTCCGAACGAGCCCTCAGAGCTCGGCATTGACTCCGGGTACATCGGCGGCGTCACGCGAAAACCGTGTCCCGAAATATGTCCCGAATCGCCATGCGCCGCGCGGCGCGTGAGATGATTCGCGATGGTCACCGAGCCGGGCCCGAGTGTCAGGTAACGAGGAGTGTAGGTGGGTGGGTGCGCGCCACTAGGCTGGTTTCCCTGGTGGCGATAGTTAGCCTCGCGGGCGCGTTATCGCCGGCGGGTGCGGCGGCCGCGTCCGGCCTCACGGGCGCGGGATCGAGCCTCGTCGCCCCGCTGATCGCGGAGTGGTCGGCCGCCTTCGAGGCATTCTTCGGAACGCCAATCAGCTACGACCCGGCCGGTTCCCTGGCGGGTATCACGGCCGTCTCGTCCCGAACGGTGGATTTCGGGGACTCCGATGCCCCGATGACGTCCGCGCAACGATCCAAGTGCGGCGACTGCTATCAGATCCCGGTCGCGCTCGGGGCGCTGGGCATCGGCTACCACGTGGACCGGCTGAACTTGAACCTACACCTGATTGGCACGCTGCTCGCCGAGATCTATCTAGGCCAGATCACCCGGTGGAACGACCCGCGCACCAAGGCGTTGAACCCAAACGCGTCCCTTCCGAACCTCAGGATCGTGCCGATCTACACCGGCGCATCCGGGAGCACGTACACGTTCACCACCTATCTGTCGAAGGTCAGTACGAACTGGCGCCACCGGGTCGGATCCGGTCTCATCGTCTCCTTCCCTGCTGGCGTCCCGGCCAACGGTGGCGCGGTGTCGGGGCTGCTCCGGTCGACCAATGGCGCGGTCGCGTATATCGGTGCCTCGTATCTGATCGCTGACGCATTGGCCGCCGCCGCGATCGAGAACTCCGCCGGTCAGTTCGAGTACCCCAACCTGAGCGAGATCGAAAGCGCCGGTCGGACGGTGAAGCACGTGCCCGCGGACAACGCACTCGACATCGTCGACCCGCCGAAAAGCGCGCGGTCCGCCTATCCGATCGCCACCTTCACCTACATGATCGTGCCGGCCAATGACGCGCACAAGTCGCTGCTCAAGCGATGGCCCGCGTAACGCCCTCGGGCCAGGTCAGGCGTTTGGGGCGTCGCTCGACTTCGCCCGCCTTCCGGCGACCGTCCTGCGCGCGAGCAACGAGACAGCCAGCCATTTCGCGGCCACATCGTAACCTCCCGCCCCGGCCAGGCGACTGTCGGGTTCCCTCAGCGGCTCGCCGCTTGAGCAAGCGCTTGTACCGCGCCGACGCTACAGCCGGCGCCCAACGACAGCTCGATGCCGTCTTAGATGCTTCCGGCTCCTTCGCGGTCGATCGAATCACTATCGGTGTGACCAGATGGTCCAACCGAACCTCCCCCCGGGAGCGGGAAATCAAGACGCTCACCGCGCGCGGGATCTGCCGTCAGCTGAGCGTCCCTCCCCACGGGACGCATGACCCCGAAGACGTGGGCACGAAAACGTGTGCCGAAATATGTCCCGAACTCAGCAATTCTGAGGCGATCGAACCTCACCCAACCAGACTGAAACACCCGTATCTAACGTGAAGAGCCCTGCAAATCCGGGGCGCGGCCGGGGCCGCCCGCCCCCTGCTCGCGGCATCGTTCCCGAACGCGCTTCGAGCGGGAGGATCACCAACCCTCTTCACGCTCAAGGCGACCAATCCGTCCTCGAACGAACTGTCCGCGACGATGATGCACTTCGTCGTCTTCCGCGGCGGCCCGGCGGCGGGTCGCGTCACGGCCGACCGAGTCCACCTGTCCTATTCAGCCAAGGGGCCGGAGGGCCCATTCGTCCCGGTACCGCTCGTCGGCTCGACCGACAACGGAACCGTCATAGAGGGGTACATCGGCTCGCTGCGAGGGATCACGCTGCCCGCCCACGGCTCGCTGACGCTCGCGCTCCGAGTCGCCGTCGCTGGACCGTCCCGGTGTCCAAGTCCACGCCACTGCTCGTCTTCCGGGCATTCCTAGAGCAAACTTTGGGCTACGGTTGTTTCACCGCAACGTTTCCGCGGGAACGTGTGTAGCCCAAGTCCCGGGTTCGGCTCTCAGGTGATGGCGCCAGCCAGGACAAGGGCGGCCGAACGACCAAGATCGGCGCGCACAATCGGTACATGATGAAGTTGGCCTGCCCTCCGCAGACGCCGAGACACCCGCGAGGATCAGCAGCGCCGCGGACGAGAGGGCGGCGGCGGTCTGAGTCGCCCCCCGATCTGCGCCGAACCGCGCTGTCATCACAACCATCAACGCGCCCGTGAAGATCAGCAGGATCGCTTCAGCGATCCACTCCATCGTCAGGATCCGGCGGTTGTCCGTGGTGATCGGTTCAAAGCCGCGCACCACCTTCCTCGTCGGATAGAGGTGGGCGGTACCCCAGAGGATCGTGAGCGCGCCGCCGGCGTCCACAAGAAACTCCCCTAACGTCATCGGAGCAAACACTCCCGGCCCCCGTGCCGCCGGTCATCGGTACCTACCCGCTGCCCAGACCCCAGGGTCGCCGCCTGGCGCGCCGCACGTCTCAGCGGCGAGACGGACCGTTAGACCCCGCGTCGTACTCTGTCAGCGGGGTGAGGTTGCGCGACCATCCCTCTAGGACGGGCGTGAGGACCCGCCACGCCTCCTCGGCTTCGTCGGCGCGGATAGATAGAGCGCTGTTGCCGTGCAGCACGTCGAGCAGGATCCGACCGTAGGCGGGTAGGTCGGGCGGCGCCGTGTTGGCGCTGAGTGTCAGCGGCACCAGCGTCACCTCGACGCCAGGCCCGGTGCCGGTCAGCTCAAGGCTGAGGCCTTCTGGTTCAAGTCCGAAGTGCAGCCGGTTGGGTTCCGTCCAAGGTGGGTGTTCGAAGGGAAGGTGCGGCACGGCCCGGAAGTGCGCGACTACTTCCTTACGATCCTCTCCCATCGCCTTGCCCGTGCGAAGCCGGAACCTCGTGCCCGACCAGCGCCAGCTGTCGAGTTCCAGCGTCACCTCGGCGAAGGTCTCGGTGCCGCGCTCGGGCGTTACTCCGTCTTCCTCCACGTAGGAGGGGATGTTTCTATCGCCCACGCGTCCCGCCCGGTATCTGGCGCGGCGGGTGCGGGTGGCGACATCCGCGTCCTCGAACTGGCGCACCGAACGCAGAACATCGACCTTGCGGTCGCGCAGATCTCGTTCGCCGAGGCTGATCGGCGGCTCCATCGCCACCAGACAGAACAGCTGCAAGAGATGGTTTTGCACCATGTCCTTGAGCGCCCCCACGTGGTCGTAGTAGCCGGCTCGTCCCTCGAGCGCGAGCGACTCCTCCCAGATGATCTCGAACTCCTCGATGTGTGCGCTGTTCCAGATCGGCTCGAGCAGGCGGTTGGCCAGTCGAGTCCCAAGCACGTTCTGCACGGTGGTCATGGCCAGGAAGTGATCGACGCGAAAGACGTGGCGTTCGTCTACCAGTTCTCCGAGGAGGCGATTAAGCGCCATCGCGCTGTCGAGGTCCTCTCCGAACGGTTTTTCGAGAACCAGCTGGCTATCTGCGGGAAGCCCCGCCTGGTGGAGTGCCGAGACCGCGCCAGGGAAGACGGCCGGGGGCAGCGCGAGGTAGACAGCGACGGGTCCGCCACCCGCTAGACACGCCGAAACACTTGCCGGATCGGCGAGCTCGAGCCGTTGATAGCGCGACGATCTCAGCAATGTCGTCGTCGCGCCGGGGTCAACGTCTGTGGCCTCGCGCCGTAGCCAGCCGGCGGCCCAGCTTCGGAACTGCTCGTCGTCCCAATCCTCTCGGCTCGCACCCACGAGCTCGAACCTCTCGGAGAGGCGTCCGCGCGCCTGGAGAGCGGCCAGGGCCGGAAGCAGGTAGCGGCCCATCAGGTCGCCCGTGCCACCGAATATGACGAGCCGATCGATCACGCCAGCGCCTTATCCGGCCGGTGCCGGCTCTCGCGACTCATCGAGCGCCGTGGCAAGCGTGATGCCGGCGGCGATCACTCCAATGTGACTGAAGGCTTGGGGAAAGTTTCCGAAGATGAAGGCTTGGGGAAAGTTTCCGAAGAACTCGCACGACGAGGGGTCGATCTGCTCGGGCAGCAGCCCAGCGAGCTGGCCCGGGCGCACAATGACGCGTAGAGCTCTGCGGCTGTGTCGAGTTGGCCTTACCTGGCCAGGTTCTCGACCAGCCAGAAGCTGCACAGCACGAACGCGCCTTCGTCGCGCGAGATTCCGTCGGGGGAGTCGCTGCGCAGGTATCGGCCGCCATCGCGGTCTTTCGCGCCTCGGCTGTCGCCCGCGCCTCGACCCAGGTTGCGAGGGCATCGCCCATTCCCGCCACGAAGAAACGCACCGGAGCGTTCACCGCCACCTTGGTGTCGACCAAGACAAGGTCGGGATTCCGAGGAAGCAGCATGTACTCCTCGAACACGCCATCGTCGGTCGCCAGCGCGCTCGTGGGCATATCCGTCGAGACGATCGTCGGCACGCTCGCCCACTTCACTCCCGCCTCATGGCCAACTGCCTTGGCGGTGTCCATCGTCTTGCCGCCGACGCCGACGACCACGCTCACCCCTCCCCCTCCCCCTCCGCGAGTCCTCTCAGTCGTTCGATCTCGCGCTTGGAGCATTCACCTCCGAAAGTCTGCTCGATCAGTCGTAACCCGGCTTGCGCGAGAGACCCCTCGACCTTGTCCCGCACGAGCCTCCACACGCTTTCATCGGCGATCACGAGCGCGTTCTTGCTGAGCTCCTCGACGTACTTCCCCAGGGAGGAGAGGAGGCCGCGTCCCTGGACGTACTTCCTCGGCGCGATCAGCGTTTGCGAGACGTACATCTCTGTCATGCCGACTCCTGTGATCCGATTGGACCCTGGTAATGGGGCAGGTTCCCACAACCGCACACAAACGCCACAGCGCCTCCGGTTGTGTCCCGAAACACGTCCCGAACTACGCAATTCTGACCCGGTCCAACCTTATCTAACTAGAAAGAATCGCCCGTATCTGCGGCAATTGCCCTGAAATGAGCGACTTGTGTGAAGGGGTTGGGGGTCGACTGCCCCGGCGGGCTCTGTCTGCCTTCCTGGACGAGCTGGCGAAGCTCGCGGGCGGGCGGGAAGCACAGGAAGCGATCCAGGCCTACCTCGAGAAGTACGGCATGCGCTGCGTCGGCGAAATCGACATCACCAGGCCACGCTGGAGCGAGCGCCCCGCCACGCTCGTGCCACTGATTCTCGACAACATCAGGAACTTCACGCCCGGCGAGGCCAAGCGGCGCCTCGAACATGGGCGCCAAGCGGCCCGGAGCAAGGAACAAGAGCTGCTGGAGCGCCTACGCGCCTTGGCAGACGGAGCGAGCAAGGCCAAAGAGGCCAAGCAGATGATCGACCGCGTCCGGACCTTCAGCGGCTACCGCGAGTACCCCAAGTACGGCATCGTCGACCGCTACTTCGTCTACAAGCAGGCCCTGCTGGAAGAAGCCGAGCGCCTCGTGCGGGCAGACGTGCTCCGCGACAAGGAGGACATCTTCTACCTCACTCCGCCAGGACCATCGAAGGGCGCGCCCGCGTCATCCGAGACATCGCGCAGGCCGACATCGAAGCCGGCGACATCCTCGTCACCACCTACACCGACCCCAGCTGGACACCCCCTGTTCCTCGCGATCAAAGGCCTGGTGACGGAGGTCGGGGGCCTGATGACCCACGGCAGGGTAATCGCACGCGAATACGGTGTGCCCGCGGTCGTGGCCGTAGAGCACGCCACCCAACTGATCCGGGACGGGCAGCGAATCCGCGTGAACGGAACAGACGGATACATCGAGATCCTGCACGACCCGGGCCAGCCACGCGACGGCGCGGCGCCACCATGCGCGTGTTGACGTGAGAGGACGTCCCGTGCGCCAGCCGCTTCCGGCTCCTGCTGCTCGCGCCGGAACCAGACCCCGCGCGGCGCCGCATCTTCTCGTTCCCGTGGTGGGCGCGAGCTTATGAGACGTACCGATGACCAGTCACCACAGGCGTCGACGCGTCCGCGGACAGCCTTACCGACGACGCGCCCGCGAGGTTCGTCGCCGCCGGCGGAGGCGCGACCGCCCGGCTCTGTGCGGTTACGGGGCCTGGATGCCCGGCGGGAGGCCGGCGGGGATGAACGCTCGGAGCTGGAAGTTGTACGGCGTGTCTGGCAGCAGTCTGCCGTCCGGTAGGACCCGCCAGATCGTCGGCCTGGCGCGGACGGTGCGGTCCTCGCAGATCAGCCCCCCGTCCCCGACGGGGTGTGTCTCGATCCTGCCTCGCACAGCGCTCAGCAAACGACTCAAGCCGCTGATCGCTGCGTCGGTGATCTCGACCTCGCCCCGGCGTGAACCGCTCGACGCCTGAGCCTTACTTGCGCCCATACGGTCCCTGATCGGCACCCGCGGCGGGGTTCTGTAATCAGTCGTCCCGACGCGGCTGATCGACGCCGGCGCCGCGACCGGAGTTGCCCTCTGGCTGAGCCGCGGCTTTGGACGCTGTGCGCGTCGCTCGTGGCCTGGGCGCGAAGCCCTACGACGCGTCGTACTGTCGGACGACGGTGAGCTGTGACGCTCGGCAAGCGCCGCGCGCGCTGCCGACCCCCTGGCTGCTCGAACCTTACGTGCCGGCATGAGTTGTTGGCCTTCGTCAACGGGCATAGTCGTGATCGGCTAATTGGTACTCGTGCCGCACTTGCGGGTCATCCGCGAGATTCCGCAATCGTGATCCGTAGTCGGGGCCGGAGGTATACGGTCACGTTTGGACGAGAAACGCCACCAATGCCGTGTGGTCAGGCGCTACGCGGCGCGGCATCCGCGTCTCGACGGGCAACGCACGCCCGGCTCGCCCCGGCAAGTCACCACGCTGCATGGGTCGACGTTCGATCACTGCTGGATTGACCAACGCGGAGCAATCCGTGGCGTGCTCGGACCCGAGCTCCGGCTCTTCTGCTCCTCGCCAATCGGGAGCCGATCCGAAGTGACGCGCGTTCCGTCGGCGGCGGAGCGGAGGTTGTGCTGGCTGTCCTTGCTCGGGGGCCGAGTTGGTAACTAACCTACGTATTCGCTGTGCGGGTTATTGCGGATCATGAGGCGCCCCCTTCGCGTGTGTAATGAAGCGAACGAATATCGAGTAGCGGTTGGGCAAGGGCACGAGCGTGATCACGGCCGAACGACCTTTGCTGAGTGCGCGTCATTTCGCCTCGCGCCCTTGCCCGGCTGTCCCAAGCCAGCCGCCAGGGGTTGGGGTGAGCCGGCAATTTAGATTGTCGAATTTCGACTTCTAACGAGCAGTACCGCACGCGCGAGCCCGGCTCGGACGGCAATCCCGGCCGTCGCTGGGTCGCCAAGGCGATCCCCGTCCTGGCCCCTCAGCCGGGGGCCAAAGCAATCCTCGGTGTGGTGCGCCGATAGCTACGGGAGTGGGTGATCGACGTCGACGGGGGGCAAGTCGCGCACCTCATCCTTCTTCAGGGTCAGCCTAATCGTGTCGCCGACTCGCGTCACGGCGCTGATCGGGATCGCGACCCGCTTCTGGCCCCAGAGGTGACCCTCCTCGAGCAGGATGTGCGTGACATGGTGATCATCGGGCTCAATCACCAGGCCCTCGACTCGCCCGATCTCCCCGTCGGCGGCGTGCACGGCCTCGCCGCGGCGAACGTCCACCTCGCCGAGAGGAACCCAATCGCGCCTTTCCACCCCCGGACTCGACCTCATGAGAGGCATGCTCGCCGGGCCGTAACCGCCCCTATGCAGACTCCATAAGGGCAGCGTCAGGACGTCTTTGGACCCGTAGCCGATCACGTCGCCCGATGCGGGCAGGTAGTCGGTCTCCTGGGCGTCTTCGAACTGGGCGAATTGGGCCAAGGTGCAGGTCAGTTCGATCCGCTTCCCGGTCGCGACCACGTATTTGATCGGCACGAGATGGCCTCCCGCTCGCCGATGCCGCGGTTCGACGACGAGATGCGTCACGGCCTGCGCCACGGGATCCACGACGACGCGGCTGAGCACGCCGCAGACGCCATCGGAGCAAGCGACCTCGCATCCGATGTCGAACTCCGCTGTTCGGCTCATCACACCACCCTCCTCGTTCTGGTCGGAAAACACCGGCACGATCTTCCGGCAGTTGTAGCGCGAGCGCGAAGCCGAGCCCAGGCACGCGCGCGGGCGCTCCGAGCGGCACGTTTCGGCTTGACTGCCGCGCTACGCGACTCCCCGCCAGACTGCGGTCGTCCCGCTGAACCCCCCGGCGGCGAGAATCCGCCCATCGGGGCTGAACGCGACGCCGAAGACAGGGCCGGTGCCGCCGTTGAGCGTGGCGATCGGCATGTCGGTCGGCAGGCTCCACAGCTGGACCGTTCCGTTCTCGCTGCCAGTGGCGAGAACGGGTGTGTGGGGAGCGAACGCGACGCAGTTCACGGGGCCGCTGTTACCGATGTGCAGCGTCCGGACCAAGTGGTGGCTTTGCACATCCCACAGGCCGACCGTCCCGTTGTCGCCGTTTCCGGCCGCGAGAGTCCGACCGTTGGGACTGTAGGCAACGCTGTTGACGAGGTGATGGGTCCGCAGCGCCAATCCGAGCGGCCGCCGGCTTCGGAGGTCCCACAACACGACGGTTCCGCGGATGTCAGCCGCCGCGACGGTGCGCCCATTAGGACTGAACGCGAGGGAAGCGATCGCGCCGGCATGATTGTTCAGCTGTCCGAACAGGCCGTGGCTGCGCACGTCCCACAACTGGACGGTGCCATCGGCGCTCGCCGCCGCGAGGATCCGCCCGTCGGGACTGAACGCAACGCTATAGACCGAGCCGGCATGCGCCACTAGCGACGCTCCGAGGTGCCTGCGGCTTCGTGCGTCCCATACGCGAACCACCCCGCCTCGACTTCCAGCGGCGACGAAACGCCCATCGGGGCTGAACGCGACACTGTCGACAATGTGAACGAGCCCCCGGAGCGTCCCGACCAGACGGTCACGACGAAGGTCCCACAATTGCACAGTGCCGTTTTCGGTCGCGATCGCGAGTGTGCGCCCGTTGGGATTGAACGCGACGCTACTGACCGGGCCGGCATGACCGGCCAGAGGCGTCCCCACCGCGGGGGAAACCGTGCGCAGGAACGTTCGATCACCATGAGCCAGGACAGGGCTGGCGATAAGGAATACCGCGACCGCCCCGGCTGTCAACGCTCGTTTGAGCCTAACGATCAATCTGCCCTCGTTGACGCCCGGGCTGACGAAGAATAGCGATGCTAATCACACGCCTTCAATGCCGTCAAATCGTCCCGCGAGCACGGCAAGCGGCCCCGGCCCGGACCACCGCCCTGCCCAGCGCCAATGTCATCACCGCGTGGCTCGTTAGGGGATCGGAGGCGTCCGGCGACAACTAACCGGCGCGGCGATACTCGTCGGAACCGGTTGTGCGCCGCAACCCGCCGCCGCTACGTGTCGCGACGTCTCTCGCGGCATTCGCGGGCGGCGGTGGCGCCGAACCGGCGCGGAAGCCCCGACTCGTCGCCGCTGATTGGAGAGATGGGGCAAGTGGGCCATCCGTGGCCCTCCTGCTGAGTCACCGGCGGGTGTCTACGCCCGTCAACTGGTGGTGCAAGCGCCCTTATAGATCTTCTTGGGGATCGCGTGGGTTTGGCACGGCTTGGCACGGTCGACGGTTACCCACACGCCGTTCTTGGCCTTGTAGACGGCGATCGCGTCGAAGCCGTGCGTGCCGCCGACCACGATGCCGGAATATGCCCAGCCGCCAGCACACCCGAACGAACCCTGGAATTTCGCGTTCTTCGGCTGCGCCGATCCGCGCTTGAGACCAGCGCTGAGCGCCTTCGCGGTGCACGGCGGGTACTTCGACTTGCTAGTGGAGGCGCTGGCCGCGGCTGCGAACGCGGCCATCACAAGCAGCGCGGTGGCTAGCAGGATGAGACTGCCCCGTGTGGTTTTCATGCCGTGAAACTACCGGCCTCGCCGGATCGCCGCATCCTGGTCGCCCTGTCTGGGTCACCGCCCGGACCCAAGGCAGCCGGCCTTCGCGGCATCGGTCCGCCTTTCGCAGGTCGTCCAAGCCGGTGCTGCGCCGCCAGGTGCCCCGACTGCCACTTCACACCGGTCTACGTAGGCTTGCGCAGCGGGCAGAAAACGAGCGCGCCGGTCAGCAGCCGTTCGTGCTCAAGAGTGACTGCTTGCACCGTCTCCGGCGCAAGACTTAGCCGCGGATTGCCGCTCCGGCGGGTCGCCGACTGAAAGCAGAAGCCCGGGGCAGCCACGACCGAGCCGCTCAGTTGCCTCGGCCTGTAACAGCGACAGTCTGAGTGGATAATGCATTGGGCCATGGATTTCCACGATGGAACCGTGGGGTGATCTCCTCGCGAGCGTTCCATCCGGCCTTAGCCGCTTCAATGGAAGCTCTGTCGGCCCCGTTCGCGTGACATGGGCGACGGCGAGCCCCGAGGTGGCCCCTATTCGCCCTAAGCGCAGAGCCAGCGGCCGCAGACGCTGGTCCAGCCTGATGTCCGCGCACAACGCAGCGCTCCGGCCCGTCGCCAAACAGCCGTCAGGCGCGAGCAGGAGTCGAGCTCTGGGACGCCGGGAGCGTGAATGGTTGTGATGGCCTCAGAAAGGCGATTCTGGCCCCGGACGCAGGCGTCCAGTTGACGAAGCGGATCTCGTGCCCGCTGACGGAAGGATGATCGAACATCGCGAGCCTCGGCCTTAGTCGGGCCGAGTCGTTCGCTGGGGTGGCGTGCGTGTGGCATCGTTGCGGTTGATGGCGGTCACGCTCCAGCGGCACGTGCTTGGCGTCACCTGGGTCGAGCAGAGTGCGATGGCGCGCGCAGCGCATGGGCTTCTCGACGAAGGTCGGGTGTGGCTGATCGACCCGTACGAGGACGCGGAGGCGCTGGCTGTGGTGGCCGGACTCGGCACGCCGGCCGGTGTGCTGCAGTTGCTCGATCGCCACAACCGGGATTGCGAGCGGCTCGCGCAGCGATTCGACGTGCCGCTCTTGCGTCTCCCGGTCAAGGCAGTTGGAACACCTTTTCAGGCGATCCCCGTGATCTCGAACCGAGCTTGGCGCGAGGTCGCGCTGTGGTGGGCCGAGCGGGAGACCCTGGTGGTTGCCGAGGCGGTCGGCACGGCACCGGCGTTCGCGCTCGGGCACCCGGTCGGAGTGCATCCCATGCTGCGCCTGACCCCGCCACGCAAGCAGTTCTCGCGGCTCGAGCCCGAGCGCCTGCTCGTCGGTCATGGCCAGGCGCTCGAGTCCGGCGCGGATGCCGCCCTGCGCGACGCGCTCGCCCGGTCCCGTCGCGACCTGCCGCGGTTCCTGCTGAGCATCCCCAGCCTGCTCCGCGGCGCCTGATCCTCGCTCGCCCGCGTCCGGCGTGACGCGCGGTCTTACGCGGAGTCCGGTGCGATCTCACCATTCCAAAGCCCACCGCGCACGACGCGGAGCGGCGATACGCCGCCTGTTGCGTTCAGACCCGTGTCAGCGAACGCTGATTAGGTCCACGACGAAGACGAGGGTCTCGTCCGGTCCGATCGCCCGGCCAGCGCCGCGCTTGCCGTACGCGAGCATCGGCGGGATCGTGATCCGCCGACGACCCCCGACCCTCATCCCGGCCACACCTTGATCCCAGCCGGCGATGACCTGACCTTTACCCAGACCGAACTTGAAGGTGCTGCCACGGTCCCATGATGCGTCGAACTGCTGCCCGGTCTTCCATGAGACGCCGACATAATGCACCTCGACGACGCGTCCCGAGACAGCCTCATCACCATCTCCGACGACGATGTCCTCGATCTCGAGCTGGTATGACGGCGCCTGATCGGACGGCACCACGACATCTGGCTTCTCACCTATCGCCACGATCCCAGCCTACCGGTCTGCGCCCTCGGCGTCGCAACAGCGCCTCTCACGCAGCCCAACCTGCCGCGTTGCCATCAAGGCAGAAGCGCGTGCTCCGGCGGACGCTCTGGGTTCAATCGCCAAGCGACTCGCCTGTGATGGCGTAACGGATGTATCCGGCCAGCAGCCATAGCAACGGCCACGTCAACAGAGCGAACGCGAGCGTACATGCAGCCGTCTGTCGCAATCGCGCGTGAGCACCCGCCCGACGATCGAGCGGGAGGGTCGCGATCCCCGTCGCCACGAGACCGATCACCAGTCCCCAAGGGGCCGAGGCCGCTAAACGCGGCGATCCATCCGATTACGCCGCCGAGCAACGCGGCGACGCCGCCGCGCGCCAAGCACTACTCCCGAATCGCCGCCGCACATGACCACCTGGTCGCCAAAACCAGCGGCGGGAGCCTGCGCCGACTGGCCCGCCAGAGCAATCGTTCGCTTACCGCAGGGCGGTCCAGGTTCGAAGGTGGTCCTGGCTTGGAACACGGGTAGCCGAGCAGACCGTCCGCTCGGCTAACCCGATGCTTGTATAGGTCCAGATCAGCGACTACTTGGATTTGGGACGCTTGACGATCTGGAAGAGCTTGTAGGCGCGCTCTTTTCCTCCGCGTGTCGGCGGGAATGTGTTGCCTTGTTCGTGTATCTCTTGTCGTCCTGCGTACTGGTCATTTTCATCGACGAGGCTGTACACGGCGGTAGAAGGCACGGCCTGGCCCGGTTTATATGGATGAGCTGGAATGGGATTCACCCCCTTTCTGAATGTTCGAAGTCTGTCCTTTGGGCCGGAGCTGGCGCCAAGCGCAACCTTGCGGCAGGTTTGGCAACCAGACGCCGGCCCTCAGACCGGTGGGTTCTGACGCGTGCGTCCCGACGTTGAAAGCGGCGTCGAGCGAGCGTTGCCGTGGGGTGGCCCAACTCGCTCTGCAATTAGCGGCCGGTTACTTCTAAGACTTCGGTGCAGGTGAGAGTGGCACCGGCGTTGGTCGAGGTACAGCTCTCGGACCCCTTTCCCTCAAACCCCATGAATGAGCCGGTTCCTCCGGACACTGTAATCGTGTTCTCCCAGCTCGCGTCGGTGTCGCTGGTGAACTGGTACGTACCTGTGTAGTGCCCGCGGAGGGTGCCGGTCAGGAACCACTTTGTGAACGGTCCGTTGTCCGTCCCCGTGCTCGTGGTCGGGTCGAAGGTTGACGTGTAGCTGGCTGAGATGACACCGGTACCGAATGGCTTCGAGCAATTGGTGACACCGACCACAACACCCGATGCTTGCGTCGGGGTCGGGTTGTACTCAGTGGCGCTACACGTGATCCTCGTTGCAATTGCCGCGCTGCTCGCCGCGACATTGGCACCGAGTGCACCAGTGATCGCGATCGCGATCGAAAGTGGGATCAGTCTACGCATCGTTTGCCCCTTCTTTGCCGGCCGAGTGCCGGCGCTTGGCTTGGTCGAGACGGGGCGCGCCCTTAGGGGAATTGTGGGCGCCGGACCGATGGCGCACAACTTCCCGGAGGGGTAGTGTGTACTGCTCGACCGAGAGGTTCTGCGCGCCGACCGGGATCGTGAGGGGGCAAACATGCCAGATCAGACACGCCGAGACGATGTGCCCGCCCGGACCGCGAGGCGTGGAGATAACGCTCGCGGCGAGCCGCTCGGCACTCTCGAGGACCTCAGAGCGGTCCTCGATTCGCTGCCCGCCGTGATCGGCTATTACGGGACCGACCTGCGCAACCGCCTCGCTAGCCGCGCGTACGTCGAGTTCTTTGGGGCCACGCCGGATGAGATCCTTGGTCGGCATATCAGCGAGGTGGTTGGACCCGGGCTCTATGGCCTGAACCACCCGCACATCGAGAGGGTCCTCGCCGGCGAGCCGCAACTGTTCGATCGAACGGTCATCGACCGTCATGGCGAGCCGCGCCATATGCAGGTCTCCTACGTTCCCGACGTCAATGACGGGAACGTGCGGGGCTTCGCGGTGTTGTTGACCGACGTCACCGCTCGGCGGATCGCCGACCAGGCACACGTGGCCGCGGAGACCCGGTTCCGCGGCCTGCTCGAGTCCGCTCCCGACGCGATGGTGATCATCACGGCAGACGGCACCGGCGAGATCGTGCTCGTCAACGCCCAGGCCGAGCGGGTTGTTCGGCTACAGCCGCGAGGAACTGCTCGGCAGGGGTATCGAGGTGCTAATTCCCGACCGGCTTCGTGACCGCCACCAGCATCATCGCCGCGGCTACGCAGCGGACCCGCATGCCCGTCCAATGGGCTCCGGGCTGGAACTGTTTGGACTACGGAAGGACGGCAGCGAGTTCCCGGTCGAGGTCTCGCTGGGCCCCGCCGCTGACCGCGCGACAGCTCGAGATCCTCCGGCTCATCGCCCACGGGCACACAAACGCAGCAATCGCCCAACAACTGTTCGTAACCGAAGGCACGATCAAATGGCACGTCAAACAGATCCTCGCCAAAACCAACTCATCCAACCGCGCCGAAGCCATCGCCCGCGTCCTCGGCACACCGCAATAACCTCCCACTGAACCTGGCCGACGACGCGCCACGACCTCCGCAACCTTACGATCAGAAGCGTGCCGGCCGCAGCCGGCACGACTGCTCTTGTGCGCCGGCCAGCAGAGGTCGCGCCGCTGCGTTGGCGACCAGACGGTCACGCGAGCCGGCGATCCCGGCCTGGTGGTTGGCACGTTTCCCACCACGGGGACGAAGTCGACGGCACGATCGCCGTCGCGTCTCGTGGCCTCGCGCCTTGCCCATTGCTTTGGCAACCAAGGAGTCGCTGATTAGCACGTCACGGTAGTGCGCGGGCGGCTGTCGACCCGCGGGGCTACGATCGCTGGGCGCGCGACGGGGAGATGCGAGCCGAGCTGCGCTGGCACGTGCCGGCGGATCCCGCTTGAATGTGGGCCCCTGTCCCACGGCGAAAGCGGTGACCAAGATGACCAGCGCGGTGTTGGAGCGGATGATGAAGGTGTTGATGTGGGGTGTTGCTCACCTGAACGACCGCGTTCTCGAGCTGACCGCCGGCAGCCGGCCTGCAATCCGGCTGATCTTCGCCGTCATGAGCCGACAGTTCGTGCCCGCTGCCGCCGAAGGCTTCGAGGGCTCGATCTGCTACGAGCTGCGCCGGCACAACGGAGCCGTCATCGAAGGGTGGGCCCTGCGCATTACGGCCTCCGCGGCGAAGGCCTCATTCGGCTTCCCGACCGATCCGGCGGTCACGCTCAAGCTCACCGTCGGAGACTTCGTCCGCTTCAACCTCGGAGCGGTCTCGCCGGTCACCCTTCTCACCGAAGAGAGGCTCAAGCTCGACGGCGATCTCACGGTCGCGGCCAAACTCGCCCCGATGTTCGGGCGACCTCTTCCTCAATCGTGATCCCGCTGGCGCGCGCGGGTTACGGCAGTCTGACCCCGTCGGTGCGGGGTACCCCTATCAGCCCCGGGGTAGCACTGATGCCGGACCGGCGGCTAGGCATGCCAGGCTCGGCGGGCGAAGCGCCGTGCGGCTGCATGCTCGCAGAGCGCTAGTGACCCAGGATCCCGTGCGACGCTTCACGGATCTGTCGGCACGGGCAGCTAGACGACGAGTCAGCGCTTGCTGGTCGTCAGCGTCCGCCGCCGGCGGTCTCGGGCAGGGGTCCGAGCTTGGCCGTCGGCCGGTGTCGGTGGCGGGTTCCGGATCCGCCCCGGCCGGGACCAGGCTCGCGCACAAGCCTCATCTCGGCAAAGGCGCCCAAATTGCCGTCGGTCATGTCGGGCTTTGTGCCCGCGGAGAGGCCACCGCGGTTAGTGCGTATCCTGTCCGTGTTGGCTGCCGACGACGTCGGGGGAGACCTCGACGTATGTCGGTGCATCCGTTGCGAGACCGGAGGAATCAGGCACGATGAGCCGGTGGGGATCGACAGACGAGCAACTCTTGGGGCGGCTGCTTGCGCCCCCGGACCTGCATCATGGAGTGGAGTCGCTCAACTACTGGAGTCGGCGAAGCCGGCGCCTGCCGTGGTACCGGATCCGGGCGCGGCGCGAGGCCGTGCGGATGACTATGCGCTGGGAGCAGCGAGTCCGCGCGGCGGTCGGCTCACAGCATCGGGCGTCGCTCGAGGACCGCGTGTTCGCCGGCGCGCTGGTGGCGCGGACTCGCCTGGCGCGGTGGACGCGACGCGCCGGGATCGCCGTGGTGGCGACCGTGACGGGCGTCATCGTGCTTGCGACGTTTTCGACCGTGGCCGCACTCATAGCCCTGCTGAACGCGTTGTGATCAAAGATCCGCGCGGTCCCACCCAACCAGCACCCCCCACCCCTCCCCAATTGACACCGCGTTCGCGGTAGTCCGGCAGGCACGCCGCGCGGCGGTCTTGGAACGAACTACCTCCCGGAGATTGGCGACTTCTCCTTCGCCAGCGGAAGCGGTCGCCGGCGCGCCCAACGGTAGGCGACTCCTCCGGCGCAAACCTGAGTGTGAGTGTTGGCTGGACGCACCACCGACGCGGCTCCTGTGTTGTCACCGCCGCAGGGCCCGGCTGCCAGCCGGCGGTTCGACCGCCGGGCGACCGGGAGGGGAAGCCTCGACGTGGCAGAACCGAGCCGTCCGGACGGCTCAGCTTTCGTGGGAGCGGCACTCTTGCCGGCGACCGAGCCGTCGCGGTCCCTCGACCGGATCCCGTTACGCCTAAGGGCTCACAGAGGCTCGCTCCTCTGCACGTCATTGGTGTGAGCCTAGACTCCGGATCGTGGATACCGCCGCGCGCAGCCTGGCCCACTGGAGCGAGGACGGGCGGGCCGAAATGGACGCCTTCTACGCGCTCGCGCGCCGGGATTATGAGCGTCTAGCTCGAGGCTTCGTCAACCATTCGGCATGGCTACGTCGCGTTGCTAACGGGCGCCGACGTATCACGTTGCTCGATGTCGCCTGCGGCTCGGGAAAGTTCCCGGAGGCGTTGCAAGACTTCGGCGGCGTCGGCGCCTTATCCGGTGAGCTACAGATCGACTACGACCTGCTCGACCCGTCTGCGTTCTCGCTGTTGGAGGCTGCGCAAGCGCTTCGCCCGCCGTTCGTAGGGGCCGCTCGCCACGAAACCCTCGTGGAGGAGCTCGACGACGCCGTCGGACCGTTCGACGTCGTCTGGGCCACCCACGCGCTTTACTCCCTCACGCCTGCCGCGGTCCGCGCCGCGACCGCACGCATCCTCGCCGCACTCGCGCCCGGTGGCGCGCTGCTCATCGCCCAGGGCAGCCGCGAGGGCCACTACCTTCGCTTCTACCGCCACTTCCTCGTCGACTTCCACGGCGGCCGGGGCACGTTGTACGCCTCCTCAGAGGATCTTGCCGAGGCGCTGCGCGCGTGCGGGGCGGACCCTCACGCGGTCCGCCTGTCCTACGACCACACCGCCGCACTGGAGAACACCATCACCGTCGAGGGCTACCTTCAGCGATGCGCCTTTGACGATTCCGTGTCGCTTCAGGAGATGATGACGGCTCTGCACCTCGGCGCCTACCTGCGCGATTGTCGCGACGAGGCTGCTGGCCTGTGGCGGTTTCATCACGAGGTCGACGTGCTCCTCCTTGGCCCAATCTTCAACGGCTTGATCGAGTAGCCGTCTCGTACGGCGCAGCGCCGACCCGCCTAACACCCGCCGGCGCGATGACGGCGTTTCTGATGGCTGGTCTGGCCGGACTTGCCCCAGCGCGGTCGTGAAGGTCCTCGCTCTCGCGTGGGACGGAGGCTGCCGCGGAAACCGGCGAGTGGGCGATTCGGTTGTGGCGAGGTCACAACGCACCGGGGAGCGTCATGGAGGCGCCGTCCGAACTTTGGCGACCCAGCCCGAAAAACGGAGGGTAAATCGCCAAAGTTCGCTCGGTTCAAGCGTGCCGGCCAGCCGCAGCGAATCGCGACATTGTGCGCCAACCACAACGACCATCATTTATGCAACAGTCTCGGCGACCACCAGCAGCAGGGCAACCGAGGCGCTGCCGGCCAATGCTCCCGGAGGACGCAGGAGAGTCGAGTGCGATGATGGCAGCCCCTCGAGCCGAGACCGGCGGGCAAACAGCGCAGCCGTCCCCCGGACCGTCAGGGCGGCCGCCTCCCGTCGGTTGACCAGGTCAACACCCATGCGACAAGCGCGGTAAGGATGGGCGTTACGTCCGCGAGTGTCGGACCGCGAGTCGACCTTTCCGGCCAGTTACACGCCAGCGATACCGCAACGGCGCGCGGATTAGGCCCGGATCAACTTCCCGAGAGCTTCCGGGTCGTACAGACTCTCAGACTCAATGCGCCGGCCGTCAAGCACCGCGAAGGGCGTGCCGTTGGGGCTCCGAGGAAGGACCGAATTCGATACTCCACGGCGACCGCGCCGGCCGCGACGTCGCGACGCGGCGGGTCTGCAGAGCGGTCCTCAAACTCCCGGCAGTAGGGACACTGCGGATCCTCAAAGACCACCAAACGACGCCGGGCGCCTTCGCTGCCTACGAGCACACCCCCTTCAGGAGTATGGCCTGACGGCACTCCAGGTGCTTCCATGACGCCCATTCTGCCCGTTCCACGCTCAGGCCGCCGCATCGGGGCCGGTCCCAACGGGCGCTGCGCTCACATTCACCAACGGGAGGAGTCGCGGAAGGGATCGGTGCCCGTTAACGGCTAGACACCGAGTCGGACGCTATGGCCTTGGTGAAGCCCCCGCGCGTCATCGTGCCCCAGCCGACGTGACGGTGCCGGGTCGAGTCGATCAGTCCACGTATCCGCCAGACCGCGTGCAGCTGGCGGTAGCCGAAGTTCTCCAACACCGCGGCGACAACCGCAATACCGAGATCCTTCCAGCGGTGATAGCGGTGGAAGGAGAATTCCTCCACCGTCACCGCGGCGATCGACAGGAAGACACCGTAACCCACCGCGAACAGCGCGAACAGGATGGCGAAGTGCACGTTGAGCATGCCGAACGCGAAACCGATGAGCACTGCCGCCACACCGAAGAGCTCCACCACCGGCCCCAGCAGCTCGAACAACAGGTAGTACGGGAGCACGAACAGCCCAATGCGTCCGTAGCGCGGGTTGGCAATCATTGTCCGGTGCTTGCGTAGCACCTGGGCGAGGCCAAGCGACCAGCGGCGGCGCTGCCGCGCGAGCGTGCCGTATGTAGGCGGAACCTCGGTCCAGGAGACCGGCTCGGCCACGAACGCGATCCGGTAGGGGCGCCGCTGGTCGCGAAGGTGGCGATGCAGGCGGGCCACGAGCTCCGCGTCTTCGCCGATGCAGTCGATGTCGAGACCGCCGAGTTCGAGGACGAGGTCGCGGCGGAAGAGTCCGAACGCGCCCGAGATGATCAGCAGACCACCCAGCCGCGACCAGCCGGTGCGCCCGAGTAGGAAGGAGCGCAGATACTCGAGCACCTGGATCCGGGGCAGCCAGCCCGACGGCATCCGCGGCTCGACCACGCGTCCGTGCTCGACCACGGAGCCGTTGACGGCGCGGATCACCCCACCGGTCGCCACCACGCGATCGGGATCGTCGACGAACGGCTTGACCACTCGCAGCAGGGCGTCGTGGTCGAGAATCGAATCGGCGTCGACCATGCACACAAGCGGGTGGCGGGCCGCGTTCAGCCCGACGTTGAGCGGGTCTGAGCGCCGGCCGGCGTTCTGCTTGCGGATCACCAACAGGGGCTCGCCATTGCGTGCGGCATAGACGGACAGGACTTGACCGAGCGTTGGCGCCAGCGGCGGTATCACCCGTTCCGTCTCGACGAGATCGTAGGCGGCGGCGAGCCGGTCGAAGGTTGCGTCGGTCGACCCGTCGTCGATCACGATCACCTCGAACTCTGGGTAGCGCAGGTTGAGTAGCGCGTGGACGCTTTCGACGATCACGAGTTCCTCGTTGTAGGCCGGGACGAGAACTGAGATACCGGGCGTGAACGGGTTGGCGAACAGGTCGTCGTGCCCGGCGAAGGCGAGCCGCCGCAGCGTCCTCGCCACGTCGACCGACGCGATCGCGACCAGCAATAGATACAGCGAGTTGAGCATCACGAAGTAGGCGAGCACGAACCAATCGAACCCGACCAGCCATTCGCGGATCAGGCCCGTCATGCGGCGACCGCCGGTCGGCGCGACGTGGACAGCGTCAGGCGTGCCAGGGCCTCGCGCGCCGATGGCGCAGACACCGGAGCCTCCGCGGCTGCCTCGAGCGCGCTCACGCCCGCGTCGCCGCACGCTGCCAGACCCTCGGCTGTCGCCCGCGCCAGCTCGATATCAGGCGACACGAGTAGCTCTCGCAGAGCCGCAACGGCGCTTGCGCCGCCGATTCTGCCAAGCGCCCGCGCCGCGTCGATCCGCAGCACTGAAGGCTGAGCCTCGTGGAGCGCGGCGAGCAGCGGGGTGATGCCCTCGGGCAGCCCCAAGCGGCCAAGCGAGCGGGCCGCCGCCGCGCGCGTGGCCAGGTCCGGATCGTCGGCGAGTGTCTGCGCGAGGCGGCCCGTCGCGGACAGAACGCCCAGCTGGCCAAGCAGCTCGGCCGCCACCGTGCGGACGCGGGCAGAGCGCGACAAATCAAGCCCTTGGGTTAGGTCATCCGCGCCGGCCGCGCCCGCGTGCACCAGCGCCATGGTCACGATCCCGGCCGGCACCGGACGCGGCGAGTCGAGCGCGGCCAGCAGCGGCTCGACTGCCGTGGGCCCCAGTTTGCCGAGCGCCCGGGCCGCCACCGTGCGAACCTCAGGATCGCGGTCCGCGAGCAGCCGAGCTAGCCCGGGGAGTGCACCCTCATCACCGGCGTCGCCAAGGAGCTGCGCCGCGCGGGCGCGGCCGACTGCTCCGGAGCGCGATGTCCGCCGCCGAGCCCGCTCCAGAACGCCCCGGTTTTCAAGTGCCGCGACCAGAGCGTCGCGGTCGGCGCCGCGCAGCTTGGGTAGCAGCGAGATCGAGAGCTCCTCGAACGTCCGGCCGAGCGAGTGGTTCATCTCGGGCGCGCTGCCCGACCGCTCGTCGTCGGCCAGCACGCGGAGCACGTGGGGTCGTGCCGCGGCCTCGAGCCGGCGGTGCCGACGCAGCCGCAGCGCTCGCTGCACTTTGCACGCGGTGGTAGCAATCGCCAGCACGGACAAGAGACCGGACAGCGCGGTGAGCGCCTCGAGCAGCGGCAGGGGTGCGTTCACTTCGTGCCTCGAGCCAAGACAGCGGTGATGCGTGCAACGAGCTCCCGCGGACTGAACGGTTTGACGAGGTAGTCGGTCGCGCCCGCCGCGAATCCGCGCTCGATGTCCGCCTCCTGCGCCTTGGCAGTCAGCAGGATGATCGGCAGCCGGGCGGTCTGCGGGTGCTCGCGCAGCCGCGAGCAGACCTCGATCCCGGTCAGCCGAGGCATCATCCAGTCGAGCAGCAGTGCATCCGGCGCCAGCTCTAGCGCTGCCGCGAGCCCGCCCTCGCCGTCGGCCTCGGTCACGACCTCGAGGCCGGCCTGCTCGAGCTTCATCGTGGCGATGTCGCGGATGTCGGGGTCGTCGTCGACGACGAGAACGGTGGGCATGGCGGAGTTCCTTTCGTCGCAGTTACGTGAGGGCGGCAACGCCGACCAGGTCGGCCGTGGCGTCGGGCAGGGTGGCGGGAAGTTGCAGAGTCACGCACGTGCCTTCGCCTAGCTTCGACTCCAGCGACACCTCACCCCCGTGACGCGTCACGATCTCCTTGACGATCGCTAGGCCTAGACCTGTGCCGGGGATGGCCCGCTCCCGGGCGCCGGCGGCGCGGAAGAAACGCTCGAACAGGCGCTCCTGATCCTCGGGCGCGATGCCGATCCCGCCGTCGGTTACACCTATCTCGACGAGCGCGCCACGGCGGGCCGCCCGGAGATCGACCCTGCCGCCGGGGAGGCTGAACTTGATCGCGTTGGAGACGACGTTCATCAGCGCGCGATCGAGCTGAGCGGCGTCGGCGAGCAGCGTTCCCACGTCGTCGCCCGCCTCGACCCGCAGTTCCACTGAGGCGGCCTCCGCCGTAGGGCGCAGAGCCTCGCCGACCGCTTCCACCAGCGGTCGAACCTCGGTGGGGGCGCAGCAGGTCTTCAGTGCCCCGGACTCGATCTCGCTGAGAGCCAGGAGATCTTCGATCAATCCCAACAAGCGTCGCGAGTTGCGCCCGACCGCGGACACCATCCGTTCCTGGTCCGGGGTCAGGGGCCCGCCATCGCCGTCGTAAAGCATCTCCGTGTAGGCGATGATGCTCGCCATCGGCGTGCGAAGCTCGTGCGAGGCGGTGGCGACGAAACCGTCCTTGAGACGGTCGAGCTCGAGCAGCCGAGAGTTCGCCTCCGCCAGGTGCACGTAATCCTCGGCGTGCGCGAGCGCCGCCCCCATCAGGTTCGCGAGCAGCTCGAGCGTCTCGATGTTGGACTCGCTGAACGCGTGCGGCAGCGGCGCGACAACCTTGAGCACCGCCTGCACGGTCTCCTTGTGGCGCAACGGCACCGCAACCATCGAGCGCGCGCCGAATTGGCGGCACGAGTCACGATCGACCCGCGGGTCGAGCGCGGCGTCCTCGGATGACAGGATGCGCTTCTCGGCGAGGCAAAGACCCGACAGGCTGCACGCACGATCCAGTCGCAGACCGACGAACGAAGCTAGGCTCCCGGCCGCCAGCGCGCACACCATTTCATCGCCGTCGGCAACCTCGACCATGGCTCCCGCCGCGCCCGTCAGGCTCAACGCCCTGGCCGCGATCCGCTCCATCACGGTCTTGCGCTCGTGCCCGGCCGAGGCGATTTCGGCCTGTGTGGCGATTATCGCCCGCGTTCTCGCGTGCTCCATCCGGCGTGCGGTGATGTTCGTCGCGATCACGATGAACCCGGTGACCTCGTCGTCCGGGTTGCGCATCGCGGTGATCGTCGCGGCGACCGGAAGATGACCGCCGTCGCGGCGCACGTACGTCCACTCGCGCGTCTCGGCGATGCCATAGCGCGGAGCCTCGGCGAACACCTCGAAGCTCGGCTCGAGGCCCAGGGCCGCCGCACGCTGGACGACTTCCTGCGTGACGTGCAAGACCTCGAGGCCACGGCGGCCAACCATTTCCCCGGCGTCGTAGCCGAGCATCCGCTCCGCGCCCTCGTTGAACACCGTGATGGTGCCGTCCGAGTCGGTGGCGATGATCGCGTACTCGGTGGCAGCCCGGAGTACGCCGGCGAACAGATCACGCGCCGACCGGGCCCGGCGCTCCGCGTCGCGTAGCGCGGCTGTTTGTTCGCGCAGCGCCATGGCTTTGGCGCGTACATCACTCACCAGCCGGTGCACGCTGATCCCGGTGACGGAGGCGACCGCGACGACCAGCAGCGTTCGCCTCAGCTCGGCCGACGCGAACGCTCCCGCCCCGACCAGCGAGGCCGAGGTCAGCAGCGTGGCCACCAGCACCACCAACGCGGCCGCGAGCTCGGCGCGACCGCCGTATAGCGCAACCCACAGCACCGGCAGCATGAACAACGGCCCGTATCCCGATAGCGGCCCGCCGGCGCTCCAGCGCAGGAGCGCAATGGCCACGAGGCACGCCCACGGCAGCACCAGGCGGAGGACAGGCGGCACCGGTCCGGGTCTGAAGCAGAGCGGCAGTCCGAGCGCGAGGACGGTCAGTCCGGCCGACAGGATGAGCGGGGCGATCTTCGGCGTCGTGCCGAACGCGAACGACAGCACGTAGGCGATGAATGCCACCATCGCGAACGGCGCCAGCCGTCCAGCTATCCGGTCCGAGGACATCAGCGCCCCCATCGGCTCGCGGAGGCCCCAACTTGAACGCTGCACACGCAGGGCCCGCGCTCGCGCGACCGAAGCGGGCCGGGGATTGGTGCTCATCGTCGGGGTCGGTAAGGTGCGGTCACGATAACCGAGGTGGCGACGGCCACAGGAAGAGAAGGCGTCATGTACGTGACCGTTCGGAGCTATTCCGGGCAGGGTGCCTCAGAGCTCTTCGATGTCCTCGCCCAGAGCGATGAGGAAGTGAAGAGCCTCATCAGCAGCGTGCCTGGCTTTGTCAGCTACGCAGCCTTTCGCACCAGCGACGGCGGCGTGGCTGTGACGATCTGCCAAGACAAAAACGGCACGGATGAATCCTCCCGGCGCGCCGCGAAGTGGGTCAGGGAGAACGTCAGCACGACCGGGAGCCCGCCCGTCGTCGTCACGGAGGGGGGCACGGTCCTACTGTTCTAAGGACGTTGTTTATCCGATTGTGCTCGGCGTGGCTGCGATCGCGAGGCTTCGGAGGCCCGTGCTCGCGTCCCGGCGGCGCGGGGGGTGAGCGCTCTTACCGTCCCTGCTGGCGGCGAATTCGGCCGGGTGGTCAGACCCAGCGACCGCGGGTCATCCCGCCCGGTCCGACCCACCCACTACGGCCTCATATCTGATGCCGGTCGCGAATCTCGGAACTGAGAGCCCGGTGGTGACCAATTAGCCGCGCTGTACAAATGAGCGGCGTCGCGCACTACTCATACTCGTAGAACCCGCGCCCGGATTTACGGCCGAGCCTTCCTGAGGCGACCATTCGTTTCAACAGCGGCGGGGGCGCGTACTCATGAGCTTGGAACTCCTCGACGAGCGAGTTGGAGATTGCATAAAGCACGTCGAGTCCTATGAAGTCACAGAGCGTGAGCGGCCCCATCGGGTATCCGCAGCCAAGCTTCATCCCCGTGTCGATGTCCTCGCGCGAGGCAAAGCCTTCTGCGTACATGCGGACGGCCGCCATCAGGTAGGGAATGAGCAGCATGTTGACGATGAAGCCTGACCGGTCCTTCGTCTCGATCGGACGCTTACCGATCTCCTCGACAAACGCCCTTGCCGTGTCGAGAATGCTGGGGCTCGTGTCCAGCGCAACGACGACCTCGACCAGTTTCATAACCGGCACCGGCGAGAAGAAGTGCAATCCCAGCACGCGCTCGGGAGCGCGCACCGCCTGCGCGAGTTCGGCGATCGGAATCGACGACGTGTTCGAGGCGATCATGCAGTCATCGTCCACAACCCCGTCGATCCCGCGCATCACGTCGAGCTTCAGGTCCAGATCCTCGGGCACGGCCTCGATCACGAGATCCGCGCCGGCGATCGCCGCCAGATCGGTCGTCAGCTCGACCCGCTCCCGCGCGGAGGTGGCCAGCGCGGCGTCGAGCTTTCCTCCAGCCACAGCCCGCGCGAGCGAAGACTCGATCTTCCCCCCTGCCCGCCCGATGCTGACCTCGTCTACGTCACGCAGCACGACCGGGATCCCGGCGACGGCCACGGACTCGGCAATCCCGGAACCCATCAGCCCTGCGCCGACGACAGCGACCGACTCGATACCCGATCCGTTACTCACGGTGCCTAGCCTACTCGTTCGCGGATGGTCAGCGGCGCTCGCGGCGCTCGCCCTCTTGGCGCTCCACGTGTTTTCGCTCGAAAGCGCCGAAGCACCACGGCCTCGGCGATCCACGCCATCGAACCGGCGATCTACACGAGAACCACTGATTTGGCTGCTCGTCGGAGGCCCGAGCCGACACCAACGAACTGCGATACCGTGATCCATCCGCAGACGCGGTCGGATCCGGAGGTGGTTGAGAAGGGCGAGCGCTTCCTCGCGCGCCGTCTGCTACGCCGACACAATCTGGAGCGAGCATCCCGACCGCAAGGCCCAAGCGTTTGAGCTCGCTCAGTTGTTCTGCGAGCGGGCCCAGGGCCGTGCCGAGACGCTCTTCAATGAGCTGTGCTCCAATCGCGACGACGCCAATTACGCCGCCGCCCAAGAGGTGCTGGCCGGTCGCTACATCTGGCTCGAGGACGGGATCACTGACCCGTCGGACGATGGACCGATGATGCCGCTGCTGGTCGCGCCGGCGGCCGCCCGCGACACGGCCGCCTCCTGAACCGACCCGACCACGGTCGGCACGTCCCGTGACTGCAACGGTCGGGCCGGCTCAGCCGTCAGATACAGACGTCACTAATGAATGCGGTGCTCGTGGCCCTCCCACTCGGGCTCACGCAGGACGAACTTCTCCACCTTCCCGGTAGATGTCTTGGGCAACGTCCCGAAAGCGATTTCGCCCGGGCACTTGAAGTGTGCGAGCCGTTCGCGGCAAAAGACGATGATCTCCTCCTGACTCACGACGGCGCCCTCCTTGAGCGTCACGAACGCCTTGGGGCGCTCGCCCCAACGGTCGTCCGGGACCGCCACAACGGCGCATTCGAGCACCGCAGCATGTGCGCTGATCGTTTGCTCGATCTCGATCGAGGAGATGTTCTCGCCGCCTGAGATGATCACGTCCTTCTCTCGGTCGCGTAGCTCGATCGCCCCGTCGGGATGCCACACCGCGAGATCCCCGGAGTGGAACCTACCGCCCCGAAAGGCCTCCTGGGTGGCCTCCTCGTTCGCGAAATAGCCGGTCATCACCGTGTTGCCGCGCATCACGACCTCGCCGACCGTGGTGCCGTCCTGCGGCACATCTTGCATGTCCTTGTCGACGACGCGGATCGCATCCGCCGTCGTATACGACTGGCCCTGGCGCGCCAGCAGACGGGCGCGCTCCTCGGCCGGGAGATCGTTCCAGCCGTCGTGCCACACGCACAGCGTATGCGGTCCGTAGGTCTCTGTGAGCCCGTACACATGCACCGACCGGATGTTGAACTCCTCCAGGCGAGCCAGGAGTGTCGGCGAGGGCGGCGCACCCGCGACCAAGGTGGTGATCTGCCGCGTGAGCCGCGCCGCGGCGGGATGGGTCACGAGGGCGGTCTGCACCGTGGGTGCGGCGTTGTAGTGAGTGACCCCCTCATCGTCGAACAAGCGCCAGACCAGACCGGGATCCACCTGACGCAGGCAGACGTGCGTTCCGCTTGCCGCTGTCACTGCCCACGGGAAGCACCAGCCATTGCAGTGGAACATCGGCAGCGTCCAGAGGTAGACGGGGTGGTGCCCGAGCTCGGCCTCGATGACCTGGCCAAGCGAATTCAGGTACGCGCCGCGGAACGTGTAGACCACACCCTTTGGCTGTCCCGTGGTGCCGGAGGTGTAATTGATCGAAATCGGCTGCTCCTCGTCGAGTAGCAGCGAGGGCACGCCGGCCGGATCGCCCTCCGCGAGCAGCTGCTCGTACGGATCGGTGTCCTGCCCATCGTCGTCGACCCGCACGATCTCTACGCCCGGAGGCGGGTCCGCGACCAGCGACGCGAGCTCGGCGTCCACGAACAACATGCGCGCGGCCGAGTGCTCGAGCATGTGGCGGATCTCCACTGGGCCAAGCCGGGTGTTCAGCGGGACCAAGACGCCGCCTGCCGCCGGCACGCCGTGTAGTAGCTCCAGCAGGGCCGGGATGTTGGGACACAGAGTTGCGACCCGATCGTCCGGCTCCAGCCCATGCTGACGGAGCGCAGACGCGAGGCGGTTCACGCGTTCGCCCAGCTCTCGGTAGGTGTAGCGCCGGTCTAGGTGCACAACCGCGACGCGCTCGGGGTGCACCACGGCGCTGCGGTGGAGGAACGACACGGGATTGAGCTCAGTCCGGCTGACGCCTGTACGGGTCGGCCACGGCGAGGCAACCCCGGTAACCGTGGTATCCATGCGATTCTCCTCGGATCGGCATGCTAGGGAAACCCAGAGCGCTCGTTCCTATGCCAAACGGACCAACACGAACCTCGAGCGCTCATAACTCGAGGCCTATTGTCTGAATCGTCCGACCTCGGGCCATCCGTACCTCGACTCACACGAGCACGTAGTTGCCCGCAGACCCTCGAACCGCGCGGGTCGACATATCCGCTCCCGGCAAGACCATCCAGCAGTAGCCAAGCCGTAAGGGCGGACGTTGTCGTGGTTCGGAAAGCTCCTCGGCGACCGCTCGCCCGTGGCTCAGCTCGCTTCTCCAGTCCCTGCCGGCGGAGGGGTCTGTCCGGCAGTTGGCCGCACCGGTGCCTGTGCTCAATCTCAAGCGCGCAGGCGTCGCCCGGAAGGTGTCAGCAATCAACCGTGCCCGGTTTGCGGAATGTCTGCAGAAGAGATTGTGTCGTGCACGGATGCCGGGATGTCCCGAGAGAGCGATGGTGGCGCTTTCAGCATCAGCGCGGAGTGACAAGAAGAGCCGTGCCGAGCGCCGCTACGGGTTGTAGGTTTGCTTGCTCCTGTGAGTCACCGCCAGAATGCAACGCTCGTCACGAGAGTGTGCGTTTGGTTTCTCACATAAGGAGTGATGTTTTATGGCAATCATCTCTGCACCACCACCGCAGGAGGCTCGCATCGACGGCGCGCAACCGTACGCCACGCTTCCTGAGCTCGAGCAGGCGCCAATGCGGACGACTACCTTGGACTGGGTAATTCCGCGCCGCTCGCTCTAGTTGCGTTCGGAGTCACGGTGTTCATGCTCAGCATGATCAACGCGGACGCAGTCTCGATTCGGACAGCCCCTGTGGTCCTCGGCGTCGCGCTGATGTTCGGCGGGATCGTGCAACTGATCGCCGGGCTGATCCAATTGCGGAGCGGGAACACCTTCTCGGGAGTGCTGTTCTCTGGCTTCGGTGCTTTCTGGATGTCGTACTTCGCGATCGGTCAGTGGTTCTTGAAGGACGTGCCGGCGGTCCAGGCGGGACATGCGGTTGGCCTGTTCTTGTACGCCTTCGGAATCTTCCTCGTCGTGATGCTGGCGACTTCGCTGCGCACCAACATCATCGTGGTGTTGGCGCTGGCGATAGTCGTGGCGGCGGTCTTTCTGCTCGGCGCGGGCTACTACGGGGCCCACACGACCTTGATCCACTGGGGCGGCTACACCGGTCTCGCGGCTGCGGCATGCGCCTTCTATCTGGCCTTGGCGGAGCTGTGCGAGTCCTCCTACGGCCGGGCGCTGCTCCCGGTGTGGCCGCTGTCTAAGTGATGACACAATTCCGTGCCCGGGCGTGCTGGCTCGGCCAGCACGCCCAGACGTGCTCGCAGGGCAACCCTGGGGCCGCGGTAGCTTCAGGCAGCGGCCGATCAGCCCACCTAACGCGACGGGTAGGTCAGCCGCTCGCGCGGCGATCCACGGCAGACGCTGGCGAGGAAGAGTCGACGGTTTCCGGGCCGGCGCGGTCACCGTCTGGCAGGTAGCGGCGATGGGAAGGGGCTGACATCCCGCCCGCCGTTGCGTAAGTGCCGACTACCACCATGTCGGCATGACGAATGTCACGACCGTGCTGGCGCGTCGACGACTGCGGGAGCCAGGCTGCTGCTCCAGGTCTGCGAGCAGCAGGGCGGAGCTCGGGGGACGTGGCCGGAGGATGCGATGACCGGCACACATCGCATCGTAAGACTAGATACCTTGGCATCGATGGCCGACGATCGAAGGATCGCGCTGTCCGAGCTGGTTGGCGCGTTGTCGAGCGCGCTCGACGTCGCCGAGGGGGAGCCCCCGGGACACGCCGAACGGTCGTGCCTTATCGGCATGCGGTTGGCCGACCAGATAGAGCTCGTTGGTGAGGCTCGGTCGGATCTGTTCTACGCCCTGTTGCTCAAGGACGCCGGCTGCTCGGCGAACGCCGCGCACATGTCGGCGCTCTTCGGCGCCGACGACCAGGTCGCGAAACGGACATCGAAGCTCGTCGACTGGTCGCGTCCACTGGCGGCGTTCAGGTGGTCGGTGAGGACCGTCGCGCCCGATGGATCGCTGATGGCCCGCCTCGATCGCCTGCGCGCGATCCGCGACGAAGGCCAGGTGACCAAGTCCCTGATGCTCGCGCGCTGTCACCGGGGCGCCGAGATCGCGTTGAAGCTTGGGTTCTCCGAGGCAACCGCGGGGGCGATTCGCGGACTGGACGAGCATTGGGACGGGCGCGGCCAACCGTACGGCTTGAGCGGCACCGAAATCCCGCTGGGGGCTCGGATCCTTTGCCTGTCGCAGACGGTCGAGGTCTTTCAATCCTCGCGCGGTGTCGGCGCCGCGTGTCGCGTCGCGGTGAAGCGCCGCGGGCAGTGGTTCGATCCCGAGCTCGTCGACGCGCTGGCGGCCTTCCGTCACGACCAGGACTTCTGGGACTCCCTCACCGAGCTGGACGTGTCCGCGGTGGAGCCGCCCGGCCGCGTGATGACCGCCGACGAGAGCCGGATCGATCTGGTCGCCGACGGCTTCGCCGCGGTGATCGACGCGAAGTCACCGTGGACCCACGACCACTCCGAGCGCGTAGCCGCGATCTCTACCGGGATGGCGAAGGTGCTTGGCTTCGACGAGCCCGCCGTGCGCGACCTTCGGCGCGCGGCCCTGCTGCACGACATCGGCAAGCTTTCGATCTCCAACCGGATTCTCGACAAGCCGGGGCCGCTGACCGACCCCGAGCGCGTCAAGTTCCAAGAGCACCCGCTGCTGGGCGAGCGGATTCTCGGGCGGGTGCCCGGGTTCGGCTCGCTCGCCGCGGTCGCGAGTGCCCACCACGAACGGCTCGACGGAGGCGGCTACCCACGTGGCCTGGCCGCCGACAAGCTCACGATGCCGATGCGAGTCCTCGCCGTCGCCGATGTCTACGAGGCGCTGATCTCCGAGCGCCCGTACCGCCCCGCACACACCCCGGAACGGGCCCTCGAAATGATCCGCGCCGACGTGCCGCTGCGCCTCGATGCCGACGCATTCGAGGCACTGACAGCACTGCTCGACGAGACGGAAACTAGATTTGCCAGACCCCCTTCGCCCACTCGCCGGGGCTAGGCGGTGCCCGGCGTTCGCCGGGATCCTCGCCGCGTCCCGCGCCGTGCTCGAAAGACCACTCGGCGGCCGACGGGTGGGCAGCTTGCGCACGCCCGATGATCCCGTGTAAAACACCCAGGACGTGGCTCGCTCCCAGCTCCATACCCTGCTCGAGGGAGGCGCCTTCTTCGAGAGCCCCCGATGGCACGACGGCCGGTGGTGGGTGTCAGACTTCTACCGCCACCTAGTGCTTTCAGTCAGCGCAAGTGGTGAGCCGCGCGAGGTGCTCGAGGTGGAGGAGCAGCCGTCTGGGCTTGGGTGGATGCCGGACGGGTCGATGCTGGTGGTGTCGATGCGCGATCATCGAATCTTGCGCTGGTCGGCCGAGTCGGGTGTCCGCGAGCACGCGGACGTCAGTGACTACTGCGGCGGCCACCTGAACGACATGGTGGTCGACAGGCACGGACGCGCGTACGTGGGCAACTTCGGCTTCGACCTTATGGGCGGCGGCGATCCGGCTCCGGCCAGCTTGATCCGGGTCGACCCAGACGGCTCCGCGTCGATTGCCGCCGAGGACATGCTCTTCCCGAACGGCTCGGTGATTACGCCGGACGGCGAGACGCTGATCGTCGGGGAAACCGCCGGCGCTCGCTACACGTGCTTCACGATTAATGACGACGGCTCGCTCAGCGACCGCCGCGTGTGGGCGCAGATCGCACCGACGCCGGAGATCACGACCCTTGCGGAGACCCTGAGCAAGCTCCAGTTCGGGCCGGATGGCTGCGGACTGGACGCGGAGAACCACATCTGGTCCGCGGACGAGGTGAACGCACGCTGCGTCCGGATCGCGCCCGGCGGCGAGATCGTCGACGAGATCAAGGCTCCCGACGGGCTCGACTTCTTCGCTTGCATGCTCGGCGGCGAGGACGGCCGGACGCTGCTCATGTGCGCCGCACCGGACTTCGCCGAGGACAAGCGCACGGGAGCCCGCGATGCGGTCCTGCTGACGACCACGGTCGACGTTCCCCACGGCGGGCTGCCGTAACGGCTAACTAACGGCTGACTCACTTCCCCCGGACCACCGCAGCGTCTGATCGTATTTGCTGCGGGCACCTAGCTCGCGGGCCGTCTCGTCCGCGCTGAGATCGTTGTTGACGAAACGCTCGACGGTGCTGAGGACGACATCGCCTCCCGGCCGCCGGCCACAACCGCGCCGGTAACGCCCGATGGTCACTACGGCCGGCCAGCGTTGCGAACGTGTGTTCCGGTGCGGGCTAGACTTCATGTCATGTCGCTCGTTGTCCAACCCTCGCTGTTTGCCTCTTCGGGGGACCTCGGCCTCGCCGACCTCGGCGCGGCCGTGGAGCGCCGGCTGCTCTCCGATGGCGCCTGGATTGACCTGCGGCTGGGGTTCGTCACCGCCGCTGACGAACTGTTCAACGCGCTGGTCAGCAGTGTGCCGTGGCATGAGGAGCGGATGCACATGTACGACAGCACCGTGCGGGTCCCGCGGCTCCTCGCCCGGTACGCGCAGGGCGAGGCGCTGCCCCATCCGGTGCTCGACGAGGCCCTCTCGGCGCTGAACGCCCACTACTTCGAGGAGCTGGGCGAGGCGTTCGTGAGTGCCGGGCTATGTCTGTACCGCGACGGCAGCGACAGCGTCGCCTGGCACGGGGACCGCATCGCCCGTGAGAGCCCAAGCGACACGATGGTGGCGATCCTCTCGCTTGGCGCCAGCCGAGCGTTCGCGCTACGGCCGAAGTCGGGCGGCCCTGGGCTGCACCTTCAGGTCGGGCACGGGGACCTGCTCGTGATGGGCGGAAGCTGCCAGCGAACCTGGCTGCACGCGATCCCCAAGACCACGCGCTGCCTGGGCGCGCGGATCAGTATCCAGTTTCGCCCACACTGGGGCAATGACCTCGGCAAGCCCACCGCCGACGCTCGCTGATGACCACCGAGAGCCTCAACCGAGATGCAAGCACGGGAGCCCAACGGGAGCGATCGTCAGCGTGGCGTCGTTGATCGTCGTGACCGGCACCCACTCGAGTGGCCCGAACCAGTGGATGTAGGTCGAGAGGACGTACTGTCCGCGCGTGCAACAGGCGAGCCAGCTCCCCCAGTTCGAGAAGTAGGCAGGCGCGTTCCCGCGCCGGTTGACGGCGGCAACGCCGACGACGTCGGGGTGGGCGGAGCGCCCCGGGCCACTCCCCACCTCCGACACAAGTGCTCGGGGCCGAATGCCCCGGATCAGCGCCGAGGCCGGTCTGATCATCGCGAACCGATCGGCCCTCTGGAGGTCGCGAAGGCTGTGAGCTCTCTCACGCCCAAATCTCTACGTCGGGAGGGGCGGCGCCGGCCCCTGCGCCGCAGGTGAGCCAGATCCGTCCAAATGCTTGAGCCGCTCAATCGCGGCGCCGACGTGCGTGAGATATCGGTTGACCGCCGCCTGCGTGGAGGGCTCCGCGGCGTGGTCGGGAAGCCCGCGCAGCAGGTTGAGCCGGCTCTCAGCCACCCACACGGAGAGGTCGGGCTCGCTGAACCACCGCCCCTCCGTCCTCCACGTTCGGCTCATCATCCGTGGCCAGTCCTCAATACTGCTGGCGTAGGGGTTCGGTGGGCAAAGGCGGTTCTTGTCCTCATCGTAGTCGCGGTGAGCCTCGACGAAGCCGATGAGGGCCGCGTTGAAAGACGGCGAGAGGTGCCGCACCTGTTGAAGCACGATCCGACCGGGCTGGAAGATCGGCGTGGCAGGGGCGTTGTTCAGGCCCAGCGCGGTGCAATCGACGTGCAAAAGGTCGGGGCCGGTTGCGATGTCCCCACCTTCCAGCACGACCCGGTCGGCCTCGATCCGCCGCACGCGGCCGAGCCTGACGACGTCGTCGATCTCGCGTAGGACGGCTAGCTCGCGCGTGCTAAGCATGGTGCCGCGGTACATCGTTGCGGGCCATGAGGGGTCGATGCGCACGAGCCTCCTCGAAGCCTCGAGCCGCTCAAAGAGGTCGCCAACGTTTGCCGCATGAGCGGCGGCCTCGGCATCGAGGGAGATTCCCTCCATGAGGGCACCAACCTGCTCCAGCGGCTGAAACTGCCCGCGGTCATGGAACCAAGCGTCGCGCGGCCGGATCCAGCGAATTCGCTCTGGCTCAACGTCATGATCCACAAGCCAGACGCACGCGTCCGCGGCCGTCTTGCCGGACCCGAGGACGACATAGGAGCCAGCCGAGTCAGCGGCGGCTGGCAGGTCGTTGATCGGCACAACCCGGGCGCTCGACGCCACACCGAATGGAGCGACGTGAGTGGCCGGGATCGTCGGCTCCAGATACCGAGCGTCGACGAGCTTGCGACGCACCGCCACGTCGTGAAGCTCTCCGGTGCTTAAGTCTCTGACCTGTTCACCATTACTCCCGCTGCCGAGGTACTCGTGGCCGGTGAGCACGCGGACCCTCCCTGTCTGTCTCAGCCGCCTGGCGACCTCGGCGAAGTACTCGCATACCTCGCCGCCGTTCGCCCGTTCGTAGTACCCGGCGTTCTCCCCGACCTGGTCGATGCGATCCTCACCGAGGGCGAGCGAGTTCACGCCGTAGTACGCAGAGGGAGTGTGCAGGCGAACGAACGGATACGAACGCAGCCAATGACCTCCCGCCGCTTGTCGGCGGTCGATTACGGTCACCTCGACGTCCGCCTCGGCAACCAGCGCATCGGCGAAGGCCAGGCCGCTCAAGCCAGCTCCCACAACCAGATAGTCGGTGTTCGCGAGCACGTCAGCTCGGCGTCACGGTGACCGCTATCCGCTGGACGGCGTTGTTCCCGTAGCCACCGAGGTTCCATTCTGGCTCCAGAGGCTGGAAGTTGCCCGCGTTGTCCCATGCGCGGCAGGCAAGTTGATAATCGCCCGGCTCGGCGGCCACCCATGAGTAGGACCAGCCCCGCCAGGCGTGCCGCCCAACCGCGTCACCAAGCTCAGCGTCGTCCCATCTCGCCCCTCCCGTTACGCTCACCTGCACGCGACTGACTTCGCCCCAGCCCGACCAGGCGCGCCCCTCCAGTCGGTGCCTGCCCGGTGCGACGAATCGCCGGCGGGTCATGAAGTCAGGGATCCCGGGAGGCACCATCAGTGCGCGAGGCAGGATCCGCGTGACCGGCTCGCCGGGCTCATCCGCATTCTTGCGGATGCGATATCCCTGCACCTGTTGATAGCCGTGGAACGGAGCGTCCAGGACTGTGATGCGCTGCAGCCACTTCACGTTCGCCATCCCGTACCAGCCGGGAACGACCAGGCGCAGCGGAAAGCCGTGTTGAGGTGGGAGCGCGACGTTCCCGATCCCCCACGCGAGAATCGCGTCGCCGCTGAGCGCTTCTGACATCGGCAGGCTGCGCTCATACGTCTGGGTCACCCCGCCCTCGATTCCGCAGTCGAACCCAGCGAACAGGACCTCGACCGCGTTCCCGCTGACGCCAGCCTCCCGCAGCAAAGGGGCAAGCGGCGTACCCGTCCACGCCGCGGTACCGACCGCTTCGCCGATCCACGGCTGCGAGAGCGGCCGAGGCGTCATGCCCGCGCGGCCGTTGCCGGCGCACTCCATCGTCACCGCCACTGTAACCGTCTCCCGCTCCTTAAGCTCCTCCAGCGAAAGCAGCGCCGGCCGCGCGAGGCGGCCGGCCAGCTCAAGCCGCCATGCGTCGACGTCGACCGTCGGAACGTCGTAGTGGATCAGGAGATAGTGCAATCCAAGCGGCGTGAGCGGCCAGCGCAGTGCCTCCAGCGGCATCCCAGAGTTGCGCAGCGCGAGCTGCAGCTCATTCGTCGAGATCCCCTCAGCCGAACTGACGATGCCCACAGGTGTCGATTATCGCCCGCAAACGGAGGCACGACAACAGGCCCTGTTTCACCGACACCTTTCCGCGGGAACGTGTCGAAAACCCCTGGACGGTGCCCAGAGCCGCGCGGGCGAGGTCCAGCCGGAAAGATCGAACCGGCAGTGATCAGAGATTGCCCGGCACGGTCGTCAAGTGCGCCGATCTCCACGCCGCGAGACCGCCGACCAGGTTGGCGACGCTGGGCAGACCTTCGCGCCGGAGCCGGCTGGTGGCGATCGCCGATCGGTAGCCACTGGCGCAGTACACGATGAGCCGGCGATTGGACGGAAGTTCGCGGCGGCGCTCGGCGAGTTGCGACAGGGGGAGGTTCAGGGCGCCATCGATGTGACCTTCTCCCCACTCCCGAGCAGTCCGGACATCGACCACGACCGGTGGAGCCGGCGCTGTGAGCTGGTCGGCGACCGAGCCCGCGCTAATCCGCTCGATCCGCTCGACCAGTTCGGGCGCCTTGTCGAGTTGCTGCATCCCGCCGGCGAGATAGCCGGCGACAGTGTCAAAGCCAATCCGCCCGAGCCGTGTCGCTGCCTCGTGCTCGCGACCAGGCTCGGCGATGACGACAACCGGTCGTTCGGGGTCCAAGATGGTGCCGCACCAGGTGGCGAACGAGCCACCTAGGCCGGCGTTGAGGGCGCCGCGGAGGTGGGCGCCCTCGAACTCCGCTTGATCGCGGGTGTCCAGCAGCTGTGCTCCGTCGGTGACGAGGTCAAGCAGCTGCTCGAGCGACAGCGGCCGCAGCTCACGCTCGAGCGCGTCATCGAGCGTAGGCCGTTCGCGGGAGTTGAGCACCGCGTCGTAGGTGAAGTAGGCCGGCGTGTCCGGCTGGTCAGCCGTCACGATCTCGACAAACCGCTCACGGCTCATGGGTTGCAGCGCGTAGTTATAGGTCCGCTGCACTCCGATCGTGGAGACGGTGTCGGTCGACAGGTTCTTGCCGCACAGCGAGCCGGCTCCGTGGGCGGGATAGACGAGCGTGTCGTCCGGGAGGCGCAGGAGCTTGTCGTGCAACGAGTCGTAGAGCATGCTCGCGAGTCGGTTAGCGCTCCACCCGAGCGACGCGCGAAGATCGGGCGGGCCAACGTCGCCGATGAACAGCGTGTCGCCGGTCAACACCGCGTAGGGGCTCCCGTCGCCATGCTCCGGATCGAATACGAGAATCGAGATCGACTCCGGCGAATGACCGGGAGTTTCGAGTATCGAGAGCCGCACCGCACCCAGCCGCAACTCATCTCCATCGCCCATCGGCGTGAACGCGAACTCGGCGTTCGCCCGTGCGCCGAGGTGGATCGTGGCGCCGAGGCGGTCACGAAGCTCGAGGTGGCCCGCGACGAAGTCGGCGTGCATATGGGTCAGGAACACGTGCCCGATCGTGCATCCCAGCTCTTCGGCGTCGGCTAGGTACCGCTCCGTGTCCCGCTGCGGGTCGATCACGGCTGCTCGGCCTCCCACCCGATCGGCGACATGGTAGGAGGCGTGCGCCAGACACCCCAGGTAGTACTGCCTGAGAATCATCGCTGCGATCCGTTGGGTTGAGGGACGATCCGGATGTACGGGCGGGGGGACTCCCACTCGCCGAACAGCTCCCTGGCCTCGTCGTTGGAGACCGATCCCGAGATGATCACGTCCTGGCCCGGCTCCCAGTTGACGGGAGTCGAGACCTTGTGCTTGGCGGTCAGCTGCAGCGAGTCGATCACCCGCAGCACCTCATCGAAGTTGCGGCCGGTCGTCATCGGATAGACCAGGATCAGCTTGACCTTCTTGTCCGGGCCGATCACGAACACGTTGCGGACGGTCTGATTGTCGGCCGGCGTACGGCCAGCCGGGTCGCCCGACACGTCGGCCGGCAGCATCCCGTACAGCTTGGAGACCGTGTAGTCGCCGTCGCCGATGATCGGATAGTTGGGGGCGTAGCCCTGGCTCTCCTCGATGTCGCTCGCCCACTGCTCGTGCTTGTCAGTGGGGTCAACCGACAGCCCGATGATCTTCACGTTGCGGCGCTCGAACTCTGGCTTGATCTTCGCCATGCAGCCGAGCTCGGTCGTGCACACGGGGGTGAAGTCCTTCGGGTGAGAAAACAGCACCGCCCACGAGTCTCCGACCCAGTCGTGGAAGTGGACCGGTCCTTCGGTCGTGTTGGCCTCGAAATCGGGCGCCTCGGCGCCGAGTTGCAGGGTCATCTCTCCTTCTCCTCTGGTTGCTGGTGATTGAGGGGGTCTCCTCACGCGGTGACCGGCTGACTCGCTTCCTCGATGGGGAGTCCGGACTCGGCCCATCCCATCAGACCCCCGCCAAGCACCTCGACTTGCTCGTAGCCCATGTTCGTAAGCGTCTGCGCGGCGAGCAGCGAGCGCGCTCCTGGGCCCTTGGTGCAGTACAGGAGGATGCGAGCCGAGCGGTCCGCGCAGAGGGCGGCGTCAGCCGCCGGCGAGGCCGGGTCGGCACGGAGTTCCAGCAGCCCGCGCGGGATGTTGATCGCGCGCGGGACGTGGGCCTCCGCGTATTCAGTGGGCTCGCGCACGTCGATGATCAGCGCGAGCTCCCCACGGTTGTCCGCCTCCGCTGCCTTGGCGGGCGAGATCTCTCGCGCCTGAGAGCGGGCGGTGGCGATCATCTCGGCGAGGGTTAGGGCCATAGCTCCTCCTTCATTTGATGATTCGGTTTGCATGCTGCTCATGATGCGCGGAGACGGTCCAGGCGTCATCGACCGGATGCCCCATCTTCGAGATGCGCCCATGGGTCGTGTGACCCACGTCGTCGGGTCACGGCTCGTCGATCAGGCCATGCTCGTAAGCGAACGCTGTAGCCGCTGCCCGCGAAGTGACGTCGATCTTGCAGAAGATGTTCGACAGGTGGCGGGCCACCGTCTTGACACTGAGGTAAAGCTCCGCGGCGATCTTGCGGTTGCTCTTACCGGCCGCCACCAGCCGGAGCACCTCGACTTCCCGCCGCGTCAGCCCCGCGGCCGGTGGTCGGGCGCCCAGGAGCCCCGCCGTGCGTGCCGCCTCCGCCGTCGCCCCCAAGCGCTCGAACACGGCCAGCGATGAACTCAACGCAAGTTCCGCGCCGTCGACGTCACCGACCTCAAGGCAGGCGAGCCCCAGCGCCCGGCGCGTCTCAGCCGCCTCAAACGGACAGTCCGCCGCCTGCCACAGCTCCCAGGAACGGTGCAGAGAGCCGAGCGCGGCTGGAGCGTGTCCGCCGGCGAGCTCGACCCGGCCGTGCGCGAACGCCGCGGCGGCCTGGAGCGCGACGCTCCCGTATTCACGAGCGATCCCACCAAGCTCCCCCGCGGCCGCACTGGCGTCCGGCAGATCCCCACCGGCGATCGCGATCTCCACCCGGGCCGCCAACAACCTCGCCCGGGTCAGACGGTTCGACTCCTGGGCCAGCCCGCGCCGTACCCCCGCTGCGGCCGCATCCATTTTCCCTTGCGCCAGCCGAACGAGCGCAAGGCCCGGTTGCGGCTCGCGTCCGAGATCGCTTGCCTGCCTGAACGCCAGCTCGGCTTCGTCCAGTTCGCCCCGCTGGCGCCGCACCTCTCCGAGCTGATAGAGCGCCTCGGAGGCGAACGCCGGCATCGTTTCGACCAGGTTCTCGCTGGCCTGGCGCGCCTCATGCTCCGCTTCTGACCACGCACCGCGCAGGCGCAACACCTCGGCTCGATGAACCCGGCAAAGCCCGGGGAATACCGATGCTGGCTGGCTCTCACACCAGCCCCGGAGCGCCTCTGTCCACTGGGCTGCCCGTCGCAGATCCCCCAGCTCCTGACAGGCCGCGATTACGTTGCAGTAGACCTGGCCCGTCGCCATCGGCCCTAGCTCCCCCTGCGCAGCCGCGAGCATCGCCTCGTCGAGCGTGGCCATCCCGTCGTCGACCTTTCCTTGGCGGACCAGGAGCCTGCCCTCGATGTACCGCCCGAGGGCCACAAGATCGGCATCGCCGAAGCGATGGCCAACCTCGATCGCCCGTTGCGCATAACTGAGCTCGCTTTCCGCGTTGCCCCGCCCTCGCGCCACGCGGGCCTCAGCCAGCCACAGTTGCCCATGCTCTACCCATCCCCGTCCGCTACGTAGGCTGCCACTGAACGCTCCCGAGCGGAGATGCACTCCGGTGACCGGCACAACCACCAAGCCGCCTCGCCGAGTGCCTCGAGATCCGCCGCGCCCAACGCCTCGCTGGCGTCCCGTGGATATCGACCCACGAGCCGTCGTCGAAGCGAGTGCGTACCGTCCCGATCGTGACCAACGGCGACGGATGCGCTGGATTGGTCGTAATGCGGTTTCTGAGTATCCCGGTCTTGTGCGGGCGCGAGCTTGCGGCGGCGGCGCAGGGTCGCGACAATGGATCCGTTTGAGCACAGTGGAGGTGCAGTTCAACGTAGTGGGGGTGCTCGAGCGGGACTGGGAGCTCGAAAGGATTGGCGCTGCGCTTGGCCAGGCGATGGGTGGCGCGGGTGGCGTGCTGCTGGTCGAGGGTCCAGCGGGGATCGGCAAGACGACGCTGGGGTTGGCGGCTGTGGACGCTGCGCGCTCGCGGGGTATGCGGGTGTTGCGGGCGGCTGGCCGCGAGCTGGAACGCGATTTCCCTTATGGGGTGGTTCGACAGTTGCTTGACCCCGTGCTGCGCGGGGCCGAGCTCCCCGATCGTGAACGTTTGCTAGAGGGGGCCGGAGCCGCGAGCGCTGCGTTGGGGATCGTGCCGATCGACGCCGCACCGTCTGAGTTCGCCGCCCTGCACGGGTTGTATTGGCTGGTCGCGAACTTGAGCGACGAGCAGCCGACGCTGATCGTGGTCGACGATGCGCACTGGGCGGATGTGGCGTCGTTGCGGTTCCTCTCGTTTCTCGTTCCGAGGCTGATCGAGCTGCCCGTCCTGTTGTTCCTTTGCGCCCGGCCGGACGAGTGGCAGCCCGGAACGCTGTTCGCGGGGACGGCATCGGACGCGGCGAGCCGGCCGTTGGTGCCCTCGCCGCTGACCAACGAGGCCTGTGCCCTGTTGGTACGCACGCGGCTCGAAGGGCCGGTCGATGACGCATTGTGCGCGGCATGTCATGCCGCGACCGGCGGTAATCCATTCTTATTGCGTGCGCTGCTCGATGAGCTGGGGGACAATCGTGACAAGCCGGGCGGGGTGAGCGCCGGGCACGTGCTGGCGATGGGTCCACGGATGGTGACGCGCGCGATCGTCACTCGGTTGGACCGCCTGTCGAGGGATGCGCGGCCGCTGGCTGCGGCTCTGGCGGTGCTTGGGGATGGGGCTTCGATAGAGGAGCTCGGCGCGTTGGCTGGGTTATCGGCCAGCGAAGTGCGACGGGCGGCGGGGGAGCTGGCGCGCATGTCGATCGTGACCGGGGAGGACGGCTTGCGGTTCGCGCACCCGATCGTTCGCAATGCCGTGTACGCGGATCTCGTCCCTGAGGAGCGCGATCGGTTGCACCGGGCGGCGGCAGTTGTCCTTGAGGCTGCGGGCGCGGCGGCTGAGCGGGTTGCGGCGCAGCTGTTGGTGGTTGATCCGGCGGGGGACGGCCTTGTCTGTGTGACGTTGCGTCGCGCTGCCGAGATCGCGCGAGCGTCTGGCGCGAGCCACTCGGCGGTGGCCTATCTGCGGCGGGCGCTGGCTGAGCCATGTCCTGAGGATCAGCGCGCCGAGCTGCTGGTCGAGCTCGGCGAGGCCGAATACCTCGTGGACGGCCGAGCGGCGCTGGCGCATCTGCAGCAGGCGCTCGCGCTCACGGTCGATCCGCGCCGCTACGCACAGATCGCAAGCCGACTCGGCTGGCTCTTGACGCTCGCCGGTAGACCAGAGGCAGCGGTGGCCACGGCCGAGCAGGCGCTCACTCGGCTCGGCGATCGGGACCTCGATCTGCTTCGCAGTCTGCAAGCGACGATCCTGACCGCTGGGTACCACGATCCGTCATTAGCCTCCGTGTGCGACCCGGTAGCGGAGCGGCTGAGGGGGCCGAGCTTGATGACAGCCTGGGCGCCCGGCGGGTCCGGGCACTTCTGCTGTCCGATGCGTATCGGGGCGACGTCTCGGCTGGGGAGCTCGCCGCCCAGGCGGAACGGTTGCTCGCGGACGGGCTGCTAATGCGGGCGGACAACGCGCACGCCGGGTTCATGCAGCCAATTCGTGTCTTGATTGAGGCGGACTCGGAGCAGGCGATGGTGTGGCTCGACCGCGCCCAGGCGCGTGCTCGTGCGGAAGGAAGCATCCAGGGACTGAACGCCGACCTGATGTTCAGCTGTCTGGCCCAGCTGCGCCGGGGTGAGCTCGCCGACGCTATACAAGACGGCGTCGATGCAGTCGAAGGCGTCGAGCTGTGGGGAGGGGGCCAAATCGGCCGGGTGACGCGCGCCGGCTGGCTGGCGGCGGCGCAGGTCGAGGCGGGCGACCTCGAGGGTGCCGAGCGGACGCTGGCGCGATGCGCCCCGCCGGACGGCCAGGGACCCGATTTGATCGGGTGGCACAGGTTTACCTTCATGAGCGCCCGCGCGAGCCTGCTGTTGGCGCGCGGCAATCCTCGCGGCAGCCTCCAGGTCATCCTCGAGGCGGCCCACCGCTTCGAGCCGCGAAGCTTAAGATGGCTCGGCTGGCGCTTCCATGCCGCGATCTGCATGACGCTGCTGGGCGAAGAACCCGATCGGGCCGTGGCGCTCGCCGAGGCAGACGTGGAACTGGCGCGTCGATGGGGCGCGCCAGGGGCGCTAGGTTCGGCACTCCGCGCTCGTGGGCTGGTACTCGGTGATCGCGACGGCGAGAGCTCGCTCCGCGAGGCCGTCACAGTCTTGGACGGGTCGATCTGCAAACTCGAGCACGCCAAAGCACTAGTCGAACTTGGAGCATTGCTGCGCCGCAGAGCACATCGCCGCGAGGCGCGCGAGCTCCTGCGATCCGGCCTCGAGCTAGCGCGCAGCTGCGGCGCAGCGCCTTTGGCCGCGCAGGCGGAAGAGGAACTGCGCGCAACTGGAGCCTCGCCGCGAGACGTGATCCGTGTCGGCGTCGACGAGCTGACAGGCAGCGAACGCCGCGTCGCGCAGCTGGGAGCGTCCGGCATGAGCAACAAACAGATCGCGCAGACGCTATTCGTGACGGTCAAGACCGTCGAAACGCACCTTCACCGCTGCTACCAGAAGCTCGGCGTGAGCTCCAGAGGGCAGCTCGCCGAGGCGCTCGAACGGCTGGGGTAACGCAGCCGGCCCGTTCGACCCTGATCCGCGAGATGAGGGGCGATGTACATGGCTTCATGGACGCGAGGCACCCGACACGACGACCAAACTAGCGGCCGAGTAACGACCGACGCGCCGAACCCGCGATGCGGCGCGGCAGGAGGAATGCGGCCATGCAAAGCATCACCAGCCACCAACCGAGCGAATCGTGCTCCGCGCCGGTTCCCGTAGCGACGGCACGACAACGGCCGCGAAGCCACGGACCTGGTCGCATCCAACGGTCGCAGTCCGAGCCCCGACGCTGGGTGCTGGTCCAGCTCTGGGATGGCTCACTGCTTGCCGCCTTCGACGATGAAGCCAGCGCCCGCGCGGCGATGTCTCAGGTCGACGATGACGAGGTCGTCGTGCTGCGTGTCGGTACATGACCCACCGATGTCCCTACCGCGCGCTTCGGTATGAGGCTTGGAGGGCTTAGGGCGGTGACGTCCTCGGCCACGAGGTCACGCGCGCAGGTGGGCGTCGAAGAAGTCCAGGATGCGCCGCCATGAGTCCTCGGCTGATTCGTGGCGGTAGTTCATACCAACGAACTTGACGAGTTGACCGAGGCCGGGGCCGGCGTTGATGCGGTTCATGAAGCTGTGGCCGGCGTCGGGATACTCCTTGACGTCGTGCTCGACCCCGAGCGCCTGGAGCGCGTTCTCCAGACGCTGCGCGCGACCGCGCAGCCCGCGGTCCCGCGCCCCATAGCTGGCGACGATGGGGCATGCGCCGGCCAGGCGCTTCTCCGCGTCAGCGGGCACCTCCCCGTAGTTGACCGAAGCCGCGGAGAACGCGTAGCGCGGCGCCGACAGCAGCGCGAAGCCGCCGCCCATGCAGAACCCGACGATCCCGAGCTTGCCGGTGCAGTCTTTGTGGGCACTGAGCCACCGATGGGCAGCTGCGATGTCCTCATAGGCTTCGCCGCGGCCCGAGCGCGAGGCACTGAGCGTCGCGACCACGCAGCGGATGCCGCGCCCGGAGTACAGGTCCGGCGCGAACGCCAGAAACCCGGCCGTGGCCAGCCGGTCGGCCGCCAGTTTGATGTCGTCGCTGAGGCCGAACGCGTCCATCACCACGACAACGCCCGGCCAGGGGCCCTCGCCCCTCGGCGTCGCCAGGTATGCGCGCGTCCCCCGCTCGGGCGCCGCCTCGTAGATCACGTCGGGCATAGCGCGAGACGACCGGTCCTCAGGCCGTGCTCAGGCCGGGGACGATCCAGAAGGCGATCGCCGCATATTGGAGGGCCGCTGCGGCGATTACAAGGATGTGGAAGACCTCGTGGTATCCGAACACCGCCGGCACCGGGTCCGGGCGTCTGACGGCGTAGACCACAGCCCCCAGCGTGTAGAGAACGCCGCCGAGGCCGAGCAGCGCCAGTCCCCCGATCCCAATCGCCGTCCCGAGCTGCGGAAGCGCGGCCACTGCGATCCACCCAAGCCCGACATACAGCGCGGCGCGCAACCACACCGGCGCGTCCCTCCAGACCAGGTTGAAGACGATCCCGAGCAGCGCTCCTGCCCAGACCGCGAGGAGGATTGCAACGGCCAGCGGGCCGTGGAGCACAAGCATCGCGATGGGCGTATAGCTGCCCGCGATCAGCACGAAAATCATCGAGTGGTCAAGCCGGCGCATCCAGTCGCGCCGGCTCAGCGAGCGCCAGTTGATGCGGTGATACAGCGCGCTTACGCCGAACAGCGCCACGAGGCTGACTGAGTAGACGGTCAGCGCGATTCGCGCGCGCGCCGTCCCGGCGACGACCACCAGGATCAAGCCAAGCGGCACGGCACCCGCGCACGCCCATTGGTGAAAGACGCCGCGCAACCGCGGTTTCACTAGCTCGGGCAGCTCAGGCATGACCCTAACGCTACCGCCCTCGGGGATCCGGCCGCGAACCGGGCGTCGTGCCCAGGCCACCAGCGGCGTCGGGAGCGGTCACGAGTCAGTGCTCCCTCTCGTAGTCCATGCGAGAGCGCGACCAGCTTCGTGGGTCCGACCGGCCAACCGCTAAGCCCCACCGCCACACCGGCGGTCGGAGACGGCTTCGTCGTGATTGACCTCGACTACCTGGGCACCGCCAAGCATCATGCCAAGGCATGGTCGGCGAGCGACCACCTCGCGTGCACGTTCACGGCGATAACGGGGCCCATGAGCGGGACGGCGACCTGCAACGGCCAGATCGCCATCGGGGGATCGATGCTCCTTGCCCAGAACGTGAACATCAGCTTGTCTTCCTCCCCGACCACGGTCGTCCCGATCAACGGCGGCACTGGCAACTTCCGCGGTGCCCACGGGCAGGCTAAGTCGGTCGGCGTCGGTCACACCAACAACAGCAACTTCACAATCACGTTCAGCGGCTGATCCTCGGCCGCTGCCGCATCGATCGTCCGCCAGGAATGCTGAGCCCCTGCCGTCCCTAGGCGGCTCTGCTTTCGCAGGCCCAGCCGGAGAGCGGAGCGCTCACGAAGTGGCCGTCGGGCTCACCCAGGGAGAAGCCCTCCGGGGCGCCGCTGGCCACGTCGAGCAGGAATTCCGGCTCGCCCCAGCGCTGGTACTGCTCGGCGTCGATGTAGAACGGCGCGCCGGCCACCTGCCCGAGCAACACGTCATTGGGACTCGGAGGCATCTCGCTCGCCAGCAGGCACAGCGGCAATGAGCCGTCGCAGCATCCGCCGGACTGGAAGATGGCCAGTGGCCCATGCTCTCGCGCGAGCCGCTTGACCATGGCTGTCGCGCGTGGAGTGGCGGTGAAGGGGCTGTGGGCGATCATCGTGGGCTACCTCTCCTCGTCATTCGATTGATTGCGTGGCAGCGTAGGCCCGAGATGGCTCGCCCACCTCGGGAGTAAGTCCTCGAACCTGGTCACGGTTTGCCGCTTCGCTATCCGGGTTTTCCCGCGGCACCGCTCCGCAATCCGGGCCGATGTACCGGCCGGCCCCGCCGCGGTCACGCGGCTCGCGAGGACCTCGATTGCAACGCGAATGCAACCCCATATCGGCTTGAGTGCTGCTGCTCTACATTCCCCAAGAGGAGAGGTACGCATGACCGTTACCGAGCCCACAGTATTTGCGGCACCGGGTGAGTCTGGTAGTCCGGTCGAGCTGAAGGGGCGCTACGACAATTTCATCGGTGGTGAGTGGGTACCTCCGACGACCGGTGAATACCGGGAGAACGTGACCCCGTCGACCGGGGAGCCATTCTGCGAGGTCGCGCATTCGGGTCCGGAGGACATCGAACTGGCGCTGGATGCAGCGCACGTGGCCAAGGTGGCCTGGGGCCGGCGCTCGCCGGCTGAGCGGGCGGCGGTTTTGAACGCGATGGCCGACGCGATCGAGGAGAACCTCGAGATGCTCGCGGTGGCGGAGAGCTACGAGAACGGCAAGCCGGTCCGCGAGACGCTGGCCGCCGATATCCCGCTGTCGATCGATCACCTGCGGTACTTTGCCGGCGCGGTGCGCTCCGAGGAGGGGCGGATCTCGGAGATCGACGACAAGACCTACGCCTATCACTTCCACGAGCCGCTGGGGGTCGTTGGCCAGATCATCCCGTTCAACTTCCCGCTGCTGATGGCGGCGTGGAAGATCGCGCCGGCGCTGGCGGCGGGGAACTGCACGGTGATCAAGCCCGCCAGCCCCACACCTTGGTCGATCCTGAAGCTGATGGAGGTGGTCCAGGAAATCGTGCCGCCGGGCGTGATCAACGTGGTCACCGGTCCCGGCGCGGAGATCGGAAAGGCGCTGGCCTCGAACAAGCGGATCGCCAAGATCGGCTTCACGGGTGAGACGGTCACCGGCCGCCTGATCATGTCTTTCGCGGCGCAGAACCTGATCCCGTCCACCACCGAGCTGGGCGGCAAGTCCCCGAACATCTTCTTCGAGGACGTGACGGCGGCCGACGATGCCTTCCTGGACAAGGCGGTCGAGGGACTCGTGCTCTATGCCTTCAACAAGGGCGAGGTGTGCACCTGCCCATCGCGCGCGCTGATCCAGGAATCGATCTACGATGAGTTCATGGCACGTTGCCTGGATCGGATCGCGGCGATCAAGCAGGGCGACCCGCTCGATCGCGACACGATGATCGGCGCGCAGGTCTCGACCAGTCAGCTCGAGAAGATCGAGAGCTATGTGAAGATCGGTCGCGAAGAGGGCGCTGAGGTGCTGATCGGCGGCCAGCGTCCAGGCCTCAACGGGCGGCTGTCGGGCGGCTACTACTTCCAGCCGACGGTGCTGAAAGGCCACAACAAGATGCGGGTCTTCCAGGAGGAGATCTTCGGCCCGGTGCTCGCCGTGACCACGTTCAAGGACGAGGCCGAGGCGCTCGAGATCGCCAACGACACCATGTACGGCCTCGGAGCCGGCGTCTGGACCCGCGACGGCAGCCGGGCGTTCCGGATGGGGCGCGCGATCCAGGCCGGTCGCGTGTGGACCAACTGCTACCACCAGTACCCGGCCCACGCGGCGTTCGGCGGGTACAAGGCCTCCGGCGTCGGGCGCGAGAACCATCGGATGATGCTGGAGCACTACACGCAGACCAAGTGCCTGCTGGTCAGCTACGACGAGAACCCGCTCGGGTTCTTCTAGGCGACGCATGGCGGATGCCGTACAAGCGACCGAAGCGGCCCTCGAGGCGATCCACCGCCTCGAGGCCGCTCACGGCCCGCTGATGATGTTCCAGTCCGCGGGTTGCTGCGACGGCGGCTCGCCGCTGTGTCTGAAGCAGGGCGAGCTCCCGCTCAGCCCGCAGGACGTGCTGCTGGGCGAGCTCGGCGGAGCGCCGTTCTACATAGACGCGCAACAGTACGAGCGTCTGGGAAAGCCGCCGATCCTTATCGACGTCGCGCCCGGCGCGGCAGACGGCTTCTCGCTCGAAGGCCTCGACGACATTCACTTCGTGACGCGGATGCCCTAGTCAGGCCTATAGATCGCTTCGACCCGGTATCCGGCGCAGAGGGAGCTCGGCGACGATGTCGGTTCGGTCACTCGTTTGTGAGCTTGCTTGGAGGGTTCCCCCGATCAGCTCAACCCGCGCTCGCGCGGTGGCGAGTCTGTCCAGCAGCTGCTCATGCTGGTAGATAGGGTGGCCACTGAGTTCGATCCGCAGTGTGTCGCGGTCGTCATCTGCGCTCAGCCTTACGCTCAGCGATCCGTCGAGGTCCTGGATTGCGTCCTCGACGACGTGGTATGCGCAGGACTCGAGTTCTGGGGCTAGATCGCGCGGATAGCGGCCGCAGTGCACCGTGATCCGCCGCGCTCCGTGCGACCCTTCGCGTTCCGCGATCGTCTCGAGCGCCGTCGTCAGCCCGAGGTCGTCAAGCGACGGTGGCCGCACGCTGAGCGCGAGCCGGCGAAGCTCAACCAGTGTGGTGCGAGCGATACTGCGTACCTCTTCGAGCTGCTTACGTGTTGACTCCCGGTCGAGGTCGCGCTCGAGCAGCTGCAGGCCGAAAAGCACGCCGGCCATCGCCTGCGCGGCCTGCTCGTGCAGCTGGCGGGCTATTTCTCGCCGCTCCGCCTCCTCGCTGTCGAGAACCTGGCTGACATTGCGCAGCTGGCTCGCGAGGCGCGTGCGAGCGCGCTCAAGCTCGGCGTGAAGTGCTGCTCGCTCGCGCTCGAAGGCGAGCAGGCGCTGGTTGTCAGCGGCCACGCCGGCCTGCAGCGCCAACTTCGCGGCGACGACGCGATCCTCCGGGCTGAAGGATCGGCCGGCCGTCAACCCGAGCGTCAGCGTCCCGACGTCGATGTTGTGCGCGCTGATCGGGACGCGCAGGGTTTCGTCCTCGGGGCGGCCGATCTCGATCGTAGGCATATCGCGCAGCTGCACCTTTACGCTCGCAACGTCGAGGACCAGCTCGAGCTCCTCGGCCAGCACCGCGGGCAACGCGTCGAGGTTTTCGAGGCGCGCCAGCCTCAGTCCTGAGGCCAACAACCGCTCCTGGCGGGTGCGGCCGTCGCGCATCCGCTCTCCGAAGCGGCCGGCGAGCAGGCCTGTGATCAACAATACGCAGGTGGAGGCGGCCACTCCGACGGGAGTCGGCTCCGAGTAGCGTGCCGACTCGATCAGCAGCAGTGCTACCGCGATCGCCGCGCCGCCGGCGCCACCCCGCACGCCCAGCTCGAGGCCGATCAGCATCACTGGTAGTACGTAAAGCACGCCGAGCTCGTCCGCGTGGCGTGCGCTGAGCATTGACGCAGCGAATGCAGCGATGAAGAGGAGCGCGGCGAGAGCGAGCACCACAGCCCGGCGCTCAGCCCAGCGCCGGACGGGAAGGTCCGTGGGTTCACCAGCGGCAACTCCCGCCGCCAGTGGCGGCGCGCTCGCGATTAGTGCGCCGTGCCGGCGCCCCCTGAGCCCAGAACGGCGATCAGCAGACAAAGCCACCCTCGTGGTCACGAAGTTTGTGTCGCGAAGTGATACGGCCCCGGCGCCCGATCTTCATGCGGGAGCATCCACGCACCGCATACGTAGAAACCCCCACACTGGCCCGCACGAGACCCACAATGGCGCCCGCTCAAGAGGGACTTGAGCCGCATAAGAAGCGGCCAAATACGTACGCGAGATGTGTTGTTCGGCGGATGGTCCCGGTTCACCGCGCGCATAACGTTGGCGATCGTTACCGGGCGGCCAACTTTGAGGCCGATCTCGGTTCCACTACACGATCGTCAAGGTGAGGGTGCAGTGGCAGGTCCGACAAGCAATCAGTGGGTCGCGATGGATGTCACGACCGACCCGGTTCTCCGCTCCCGCGTGCTTCGTCGCGTCCATGAACGGGAACTCGCCGGCGAGCCGGCGTCATCCAGCGACGTTCGCAAGTTAGTGCGCGACAGCTGGCGACGGAGCCTTGCCGCAGGGGTTGCGCCCGACCAGGGCGGGGCGCCGGTGCGGCTGACGCCTGCCGAGCTCGAGTGCGCGCGGGAGCTTTCGCCTCTGGGACCGACAATCGGCCTGATCCACTCGGAGCTGTCGAGTCTGGACGAGGATGCGCGTCACATCGTGGCGATCGCGGATGCCCAGGCGAATCTTCTTTGGGTCACCGGCGATCGGGGCACGTGTGAGCGCGCCCGTGAGATGCGCTTTCAGGAGGGCGCCGCGTGGTCGGAGACTGCGGCGGGAACGAACGCTCTGGGCACTGCGGTGGCGCTCGATCATGCTGTGCAGATCTTCTCGGCCGAGCACGTGGTCGAGGCCGTACACCCCTGGACCTGCTCAGCGGCGCCTATCCACGATCCGGGCACTGGCAAGTTGATCGGGGTGGTCGACCTGACGGCCGATCTCCGGACCCACCATCCGCACACGCTCCCGCTCGCAGTGCTCGCGGCGCTCGCGGCCGAGACCGCGCTTCATCTCACGTCGCTGCAGGTTGCTGAGCGTCTGCGCGAGCGATGGGAGGCGGCGATAAGCAGGCGCCGCGCGCCGAGCGCACTCCTCGACAGAAACGGCTGCGTGATCGCCGCGTATGGAATGGGCGAACTGCCGAGCCGGCTCGAGCTTACCGTGGACGAAGACAACGCCACGACCGCTCTCCCGGACGGGCGCGGCGCCGACGTCGAGCGCCTGGACGACGAGGGCGCGATTCTGTGGCTACGCAGGCGACCGCGAGCCCACGCCACGCGCCTCCGGCTACGGTTGCTCGGACAGGACGCGCATGTTCAGCTCGGGACGGGACGCCACGAACGTGGGCTCCGGTCCCTGGAGTTGCTCGCGATACTTGCGATGCACCCGGAGGGAGTGACCACCGAGCAACTCGCGCTGGCCCTGTATGGCGAGCGCGGCAAGGCGGTCACGATCAGGGCCCAGGTCCACCGCGTCCGCATGTACCTCGGGGCGCGGTCGGTCGAGACGCACCCGTACCGGCTAACGGCTCCGCTCGACGCAGACTGGCTCGAGGTCAGTCGACTCGTAGCCGCCGGGAAGCCCGGTGAGGCGCTGCGGGCGTACCAGGGGCCTTTGCTTCCGGCATCCGACGCCCCGGAGATCGTTGAGGCGCGCGCGCTGCTCGAGGAGTCATTGCGGCGCTCGATCTTGACCACCGCCGACCCGGAGTTGCTGTCGCGCTGGCTCGCGCATCCATCGGGCGCAGATGATCTCTCGGCGGCCCGCGCGCTCGTAGCGGTGCTTCCATGCGGCGACCCGCGCCGCGCGGCGGCAACCGCCAAGACAGCAGCGATCGCCCGTAGGCTGGCGTGCCCCTAGCCTGGCCGGCGTGCCGGCCGGTCTCGCACCCGGCCGTGCAACGCGACTGCAACTTGCGTGCCCGTAGTCTGCCCGCCTCTCTGCCGTCGGTGTCTCACACCGCCCGGACATCAGTAGAGGAGAACGCGAGATGAATCCGTCGACCGCCGCGACCGAGAGTGGACAACCGCCGCCGCCCGCGGGTCTAGAGCTGGAGCGCAGGCTGGAACTGCTGTTGGAGCAAGAGGCGTTCCCGCCGCCCGCGGGTTTCTTCACCGAGCAGTCCGTTCGCGACCGGCCATTACACGCAGCCGCCGAGCGGGATCCAAATGCGTTCTGGGCCGAGCAGGCGCGGCGGCTGCACTGGGGTGACCCGTTCACCACCGTGCTCGACGACTCCAACCCGCCCTTCTACACGTGGTTCACCGATGGGAAGCTGAACGTCTCCTACAACTGTCTCGATCGTCACGTCGAGGCTGGCCGCGGGCACCGCATCGCGTTTCAGTGGGCCGGAGAGGAGGGCGAGGAACGTGCTGTCAGCTACGCCCAGCTGCTCGACGACGTGCAGCGACTGGCCAACGCGTTGAAGCAGCTGGGGGTGGGCAAGGGCGACGTCGTCGGGATCTACCTCCCGATGATCCCCGAGGTGGTAGTGGCCATGCTGGCTTGCGCGCGGATCGGCGCCCCGCACAACGTCGTGTTCGGGGGGTTCGCGCCGGAGGCGGTGAAGGAACGCATGGAGGTCTCCGAGGCGAAGGTGCTGATCACCGTTGACGGCGCGAGGCGCAAGGGCAAGACGGCGCCGGTCAAGCACGCAGTCGACGAGACGATGGGCGACCTGGCGTCGCTCGAGCACATCGTCGTGGTGCGGCACTCTGGGATCGACGTGCCCATGCGAGAGGGACGAGATGTCTTCTACGACGAAGTCGTGTCGAGCGCCGACCCGGTCTGCGCCGCCGAGCCGATGGAGGCCGAACATCCTCTGTTCATCCTCTACTCGTCAGGCTCGACGGCGAAGCCGAAAGGGATCGTGCACACGAGCGGCGGGTATCTGACCGGCGTCGCCGCGACGCATCGATACGTGTTCGACCTCGACGCCGACCGCGATGTGTATTGGTGCTCGGCGGACGTCGGCTGGATCACAGGACACTCCTACATCGTGTACGGCCCGCTCGCCAACGGCGCCACCAGCGTGATGTACGAGGGCGCGCCCGACTACCCGCACAAGGGCGTCTGGTGGGAGCTGATCGAGCGTTACGGCGTCAGCATCTTCTACACGGCGCCCACGGCCATCCGCGCATGCATGAAATGGGGCGCGGGGCACCCCAACGCGCACGATCTCTCTTCGTTGCGACTCCTCGGGACGGTCGGCGAGCCGATCAACCCGAAGGCATGGCTCTGGTATCACGTCGTGATCGGTCGTGAGCGCTGCCCAATCGTCGACACCTGGTGGCAGACCGAAACCGGCCAGATCATGATCAGCCCACTCCCCGGCGTCACGGTCACCAAACCGGGCTCGGCGACCCACCCGCTGCCGGCCGTCGCTGCCGATGTGGTCGACGAGATGACCGGCGAGCCCGTCGAGCAAGGACAGGGGCTGCTCGTGCTCACGCGGCCATGGCCGGCGATGCTGCGCACCCTCTACGGCGACGACGAGCGCTACGTGCAAACCTACTGGTCGCGCTTCGGTCCGCGGACGTACCTCGTGGGTGACGCCGCAATCCGCGACAAGGACGGATACCTGTGGATCGTCGGGCGGATCGATGACGTGATCAACGTCTCCGGCCACCGGCTGTCCACCGCCGAGGTCGAGTCGGCGATCGTCGCGCACGAGAAGGTCGCCGAGGCCGCCGTCGTCGCGCAGTCCGACGAGCTCAGCGGACAGGCAATCGTCGCGTACGTGACACTGCAGGGCGACCTCGAGGGCACCGACGAGATCGAACAGCAGATCCGCGAACACGTCGCCGTCCACATCGGCAAACTCGCCCGACCCAAGAGAATCCTGTGGGCCGACGATCTGCCGAAAACCCGCTCGGGAAAGATCATGCGCCGGCTGCTCAGGGACATCGCCGAAGGCCGCGCGCTCGGCGATGTCACGACCTTGCGCGATCCCGCCGTGATGGCGGAGCTGGAAGCCAAGGTCGCCGCCGAGCAGACGAAGGAGCAGTAGGACGATGGGCATGGCCAGCGCGAACGACGCCGAGGGCTCCGTCGGGCCTCCGCTCGCGCGTACGTGCCGGCGCGCCAGTGCAGATGTCAAGACCCACCGCGACGGAGCCGGCTGGACCTGCCACACATGCGGCCGCAAGCTCTCGGAATGGACCTCGGGTCTGCTCACGGGCGTGGCGTGGTCCCGCCACCGCTCGCCCGGCGCTCGCGATGCAACGCACTTGCAACTTCCCCTGTCGTAGAACTGCTTCCGCATTTCTCACGAGGTCAAGAGGAGAGCCCCACATGGCCGTCACAACCCCCAAGCGCACCCCGTCCGCCACGACGCCCAGCAGCTACCGGGCGGCCGTGGTGCATGAGTTCCACGCGCCGCTCACGGTCGACGAGGTGCCGGCAAAGCCGCTCGAGGCCGGGCAGATCAGAGTCAAGGTGGAGGCGTCGGGCCTCTGCCATACCGACATCCACGCCGCTAATGGCGACTGGCCG
>DASPPG010000120.1:0-3897 GCA_035625625.1 Solirubrobacteraceae bacterium | reverse complement strand
AAACCACACATCGTCGTCTCCGTCGAGCTCCACCAATCGCGCGTGCGCGATACGTTCGGCGAGATAACGCACGTGGCCGCCGAGCACATGGCGGTCACCGCGACGGTGCAACAGCAGCGTCGGCGCCTGGATGCTATCGAGTGCGGGCCGGACGTCGGTGCGCAGATACAGGTCAAAGATGGCCTTGAAGTACCCGGGGCCGCCGGCCAGCCGCTCACCGCGCGCCCACCAACGCCGCTTCGCGGCATCGCCGGCCCAGCTGGGCGCCAAGACGTCCGCGAGAGCACCGGTCCCGACGTTGTCGCCGAAGGCCTCGACGTACCGGGTGAAGGCCGGCTCGGGTAGCCCGTACGGGTAATCGGGGGTCCGGATAAAGCACGCGAACGGGCTCCAGAGCACCAGCGAGCGCACGCGCTGGGGATGGGTTGCCGCCAGCAGCATGACCGGAAGCGCCGACTCCGTCATCGCGAAAACTGACACACACTTGATCCCGACGGCGTCGAGCACCGCGATGAGCCCGTCCGTCCAAGCCTGCATCGCCGGACGGTCTTGGATCGGCACCGCGTCAGAGCTTCCCACCCCGAGCAGATCGGTCATGATCAGACGGCTGAACGAGGCCAGCCGATGAAGGTGGCCCGCGACGGTGGGCTCGTCCCACAGCAAATCGATCGGGAACGTGGCGGTAGGAACGAAAAGAACGTCTGGCCCGCGGTCGGAGACGACCTGATATGCAAGGTGAGCATCGCCGTCTCGCGCGTAGACGGTTTGGGGAACCGCCGCCATACAACGAGCATGCCACCGTCCCTGGCGTCGGGAGCACGGCCCGTCACGGCGGCGATAAAGTGAGTTGCTATGCGGCGATAGAAGGTGAGGCCTTCGATGAGCGACATGACGGCGCGGTTTTCAGAAATCGTCGGCGACCAGAACTTGCTGACCGGCGACGCAATCCCGGACGACTATTTCCACGACGAGGTGTTGACGACGGCGCCGCAGAAGCCCGCGTACGTCGCCAAACCCGCAAGCGCAGAAGAGGTTTCGCAGCTGCTGAAAGCCGCCTCGGAACATGGCGTGCCGGTGACGGCCCGGGGCTCCGGGACCGGCTTGTCGGGCGCGGCGATTCCGCGGGAAGGCGGGCTGGTGATCTCCTTCGAGCGGATGAACGCGGTCCTGGAGATCGATACGACCAACCAGGTAGCCGTCGTGCAACCAGGTGTGACCCTGACCGAGCTGGACGCCGCGACCGTCGATGCCGGGCTGAGCTACATGGTTCAACCGGGCGAGCTGTCCTCCAGCGTCGGTGGCAACGTCGGAACCAACGCCGGCGGGATGCGCGCGGTCAAGTACGGGATAGCCCGCCATAATGTGCTCGGGTTGCAGGCGGTGCTGCCGACCGGCGAGATCATCCGGACCGGCGGCAAGATCGCCAAGGTGTCCACCGGCTACGACCTGACCCAGCTCATCGTCGGCTCCGAAGGCACCCTGGCCTTGGCCACCGAGGTGACCGTCAAGCTTCGTCCGCGACTCGACCACAGCGCCACCGTGCTCGCCCCGTTCGCCGACTTCGACCAAGTCATGGAGGCGGTACCGAAGATCCTCGGCAGCGGGCTGGTGCCCTACATCCTGGAATACATCGACAACATGACGATGGCCGCACTCGTCCATACCCAGAATCTGCAGCTGGGTATTCCCGATAAGATCCGCGACAGCTGCCAGGCGTATCTCGTTGTGGCGCTTGAGAACCGCACTGCCGACCGACTGGACGAGGATGTCGAGCGGGCCGGTGAGCTGGTCGCCGAGCTGGGTGCCGTCGACGCCTATGTGCTGGAAGGAGGCTCAGCACGCAAGCTGATCGAGGCGCGCGAGAAGGCGTTTTGGACAGCAAAGGCGATCGGCGCAGACGACATCATCGACACCGTTGTCCCGCGCTCCGCGATGCCGAAATTCCTTTCCGCCGCACGCGATCTGGCGGCGACCGCGGGCGGTGCCGCGGCCGGCTGCGGACACGCGGGCGACGGCAACGTGCACTTGGCCATCATCTGCAAGGACCCGGAGAAAAAGAAGAAGCTGATGACCGACATCTTCGCGTTGGCAATGGAATTGGGCGGCGCGATCTCCGGCGAACACGGCCTCGGCCGCGCCAAAACCCCGTACTTCCGCAAACTGGAAGACCCCGTCAAGATCGAGCTAATGCGCCGCATCAAACAGAGCTTCGACCCGGCGGGCATCCTCAACCCCGATGTTCTCTTCGCGGCGGAAGAAGCCTGAGCTAAGAATTGATCACCGGCAAGCCCTTGAAGTTCGAGGAGGAGCGGCAATGGCGGAACGATGGTTCTCCGATCAGGAGCTCGCGGAGATGGCACGGCCCACGATGGACCGTGCAATCGAGGCGCTCGATCGCGGCGACACCGACGCCGCACGAGCACTGTGCGAGGAGATGAAGCACGAGTGGCGCTACCTGCACGACCTGATGGCGGGCGGTCTGCTGGGCCTGATCAGCTTCGTGCAGGAGAGGCTGGGCGATGAGGGGGTGGCCGAGGCCTGGCGCTACGGGAATGAGCGCGGCTGGCGGGGTGACGTCGAGAAGATCGAGGGCAGCGGCCGGCGTCAGATCGTGCACGCGCTCGCCGCCACGTGGCGGGCGCACTCGTGCTCGGGCACCGGGCCGAACCCGGGCGCGTTCGAGATCGAGGAGGACGAGGAGAAGTTCACCTTCCGGATGAACCCGTGCGGCTCGGGCCAGCGCCTGTGGCGAAACGGCGCCTACCGCGGTGAGCGCGCGCTGGGCGTCACGCACGAGGCGCACGACTGGAGCTATGGGCGCAAGGGCTTCCCGCTGTACTGCACGCACTGTTCGTTCATGAATGAGATCCAGCCGATCGAGTGGATCGGGCACCCGATGTACCCCTCCGACCCGCCCGACGACTACGACCGCGATCCCTGTACCTGGTACTGGTACAAGGACCCGGCGGACATCCCGGAGCGGCACTGGGCCCGCTACGGCCTGAGCAAGCCGGCCGCCACAGGCGGCGTCTGATGCTCGGCCTGACGCCGTCGGGACGGCGGGCCATCGTCACCGGCGCGACCGGGGGGATCGGCCGCGCGCTCGCCGAGACGCTGCTGGCGTGCGACTGCGCGGTGGCGGCCTGCGACGTGCCGGGCGCGCCCGTCGGCGACGTCACGGCGGTCACCGCGACGTTCGACGTTCGCGACCCGGAGGCCGTGCGCCGTGGCGTCGCCGACGCGATCGAGTCGCTCGGCGGCTGCGACGCCGTGATCGCCAACGCCGGGATCGTCGACACGATCCACCGCGCGGAGCGCTTCTCCGACGAGGAGTGGCGCAAGGACATCGAGACGAACCTGTCCGGCGCCTTCTGGGTGGTGCAGGCGGCGTTCGAGGCGCTGCTGGCCTCCGGCGACGGGCGGATCGTGCTGATCTCCTCGGTCGCAGCCGAGGTCGGGCTCCCCGGGCAGGTCGCCTACGGGGCGTCGAAGGCGGGGATCGTCGGGATGGCGCGCACGCTGGCCGCCGAATGGGGTCCGCGAGGAATTCGCTGCAACGCAGTGATGCCCGGCATGATCGCCACCCCCAAGGTCCGCGCGATGCCCGCCCCCGCGCGGGATGGCGTGATGACCCAGATCCCGCTCGGCCGCTTCGGCGAGCCCGCGGAGCTGGCCGGCGTCGCCGCCTTCCTGCTCTCGCCGGCGGCGGCGTACATCAACGGAACGGTCCTCAGGGTCGACGGCGGATTCGGCCTGTCGATGCGATGACTCGGGCCCGTGGCCGCTCTTCGACGTATCGGTGGAGCGCTTGAAAGAAATCACCGTCCGCAGCGGGTCGGCCAGCGGTTTTGGCTCCGGGATCAGAGTTCGAGCGTCTGCGCGGTGTAGATCTCCCAG
>DASPPG010000119.1:0-3058 GCA_035625625.1 Solirubrobacteraceae bacterium | reverse complement strand
CCGCCAGCACAGCAGCGAACTGTACCGGCCGTCCTGGACAGCCCTTTAGCGCAAGAGAAGACCGCCCCGGCGCTGTCGGTTCTCCCCGGCGATACTCAAATGTTCAGGCTTGCCCCGCCGAGGTGGTGACGACGAGTGTGCTGCTGCGTTACGCCCTGGAGCGGCAGCTCGGGTGTCATCGATGGCGTGATCGCTCTGGTGCTTGCGGCGTAGGGAGGTTCAGCTGGCGCATCGACTAATGATCCGCCGAGCTCTCTGCACGCGGTCGCTTGCGCGGTTGTGGCGAATGTCAGGGGTCCAGTCCGTTCAGCACGCGTGGGATACCCGCATCGGTGTGATTTCGATATTTACGGCGGGGTGAATCAGGTGGTGTGTGAGGTCAGCTGGCGCGGCGAAGGAGGTCGTCGATCAATGCGGCGCAGCGCTCCGGGTCGTCGAGGAAGGGGGCGTGGCGGCCTGGGATGACCTCGAGCCGCGCGTCGGGGATGAGGGCGCACGCGCGCCTGCCGATCTCGGGTCCGCCGTAGGGGTCCTGGTCGCCCCAGATCATCAGGACGGGCACGGCGAGCTGTCGCAGTTCCCGTGTCTGAGATGAAGTTCTCCGAGCGGGGGGCGGCCGATTCGCAGGGCGAGTTGCATGTGGGTGAGCATCGCGGTCCGGTAGCCGGGATGGCGCATTCCCTCGTGGACGACCTCGAAGAACCCTTCGGGTGCTCGTTCGGCGCCGCGACGGCCGATGGCGCCGCGGGCCAGCGCCCGGCGTGTGATCGCAACGCTGGGCGAGCCGATGCGCGCGACGAGCCGGCGTACGGCGGGGGTGGATAGCGCGGTGAAGGCCGGATCGCCGTGCATGCCGGGCAGCGCGACGGCCGGGACACCAAGTGACGCGACGGCGGCGACGCGATTCGGCGCCTCGGCGGCTAGGCAGAGCGCCCACATCCCGCCGAGCGAAGTGCCGACGATCGGCACACGCTCGAGGTCGAGCGCATCGAGCAGCGAGGTCAGCTGGGCGACCGCATGTGAGCGCAGCGGTCGCCCACCGTAGTCGAAGGCGTCACTGAGACCGAACCCGGGAAGGTCGAGGGCGATCAGCCTCCGAGGTCCGAGGTGGGGCATCAACGGTGCCCAGGTCGACGCGCTCATGCCGCTCCCGTGCACGAGCAAGAGCGGCGGGCCCTCGCCCGCCTCGAGAACCCGCACGGCAACCGGAGGGTCCGCTAGGCGGACGCGCCGGCTCGTGACCTGCAGCTCACACGCTGCAAACAGCCGACGCTCGGCCTGCTCGAACGCCAGCGTCGGGTGATCCTCTTGACGGTGGGTCATGGCTCGGTCACGGTCGATGAGATGATCCGGGGTGGTGGATGGCTTTGGTCTCGCGCATCGGATCAGCCGCAAGCAGGACCGGCTGCTTGACCGTCTGCGGGACCGGCGCGCCGCAGCGGCGGCGGGCTTTCCCGGAACGGCGGATACCTTCAGTGTGCTGGTCGGCTCGGAGTATGCGTTGCTCGTCACGTTCCGGCGCTCGGGCGAGCCGGTGCCCACGCCGGTGTGGTTCGGGCTGCACGAAGGATGCGTGTACGTGGAGAGCCTCGCCGATGCCGGCAAGGTCAAGCGATTGCGGCATGATCGCCGCGTTCGGGTCGCGCCGTGCACGGTTCGCGGCAGGCCCAAGGGGCCGTTCGCCGACGGTGTCGGTCGGATCCTAGGGCCGGCGGAGGCGGAAACCGCCGAGTTAGCGCTCGATCGGCACTACGGCCTGCGCCGGCGCCTATATGTCAGGCTCGGCACCCGGCTCGGGGTGAGGTCCGTGTACCTCGAGCTGACACCTACAGGCATCGACTTCGCCTAAGTTCACTTAACGCCGCGCGCGCCCGTGTGGAGGAGGCGACGACGGGCTTCATCGCTCGCCACGGCGCGCCGGAAGGGTGGCGTGCCTACGGGTCTGCGGCTGGAGGAGTAGCTGCGGACTCAAAGCCGTAGATCGTGCGCGCGCCAGCCGACCGGTGCGGCCTTGCCGAGCGCACGCAACCGGCGGCGTCTCCCGCTCGTGACACGCGACATGCATCTCGTCATCGGAGACAAGCGACCTGCCTTGCGCGCGAAAGCGGGCATGCGGCCGGGCCCACACGGCGGCACTGGCTCGACGCCGCCCGTGGCACTCAGCGCCGCCGGATCGGGAGATGCTTCCGGCTCTCACCGCGGGCGCGAAATCCCGTGACCGTGGCCAGCCGGGGCCCTGGGAAGCAATGTTCGTCGGCTCGGCGTCCGGTCCTCCGGCCGGCGCGCGAGTTCCTCAGCTGGTCTTCCCGGTAGTGCGCCTGCTCGGGGATTGGCGCTTTCGTTGGCCGGTTGTTGTCGTGGCGGGCGCTTTTGCGCGGGGGGCGGCGGCGAGTTGCTTCTGGGCCTGCGCGAAGTCGCGCGCCAGTGCCTTGGTGAGCTTTCCGGTGTCGCGCCGGGCGCTTGACACGAATGTGCGCAGGTCCTTGTAGAGATCGCGGGCGGCTTCGTTGGCGTCGCGTCCGGTGTGCGTGCGCAGCTCGGTGAGCGCCTCCTGGGCCGCGTCGAGCGATTTGGTCAGCCGCGTGAGCGCGGCTGGTTCCTTGAACGCCGCGCGCGCTCGGGACGAGGACGTGGCGGGCTTCTTGGCTGGCGGCATCGAGACTCTCTCCCTCCCGGGCGACGATCAAAGCGTGACCCTACTCCAGTCAGCTCCCGCCGTGCCGAGCACGCGACCGGGCGACCGTCAGCTCGACCGAGCCGCTGCGCCAGGACTACTCGTTGACGCCGACCATGCGGCTTGTCGACCGGGGGGAGTCGAGTTCGGCGATGACTGTCGGGGCTTCTGGTCGCGAGCTTGTCGCGCGCGGAGCGGATGTTTCAGGCCGGCGGGCGTTCGTCCTCCGGGTGATGGCCGTGAGTGGGGTCCGGCGGGCGGACGGCCAGCAGGGAGTCGGGATCGCTCATGTGGTGATGGGCGGCGATGATCAACCCATCGGCGAAGCGGTGCAGCGCACAGAAAGGAGTCGGGCTCGCATGTTGCTCGTGGGTGAGCGTCCCG
>DASPPG010000118.1:0-12825 GCA_035625625.1 Solirubrobacteraceae bacterium | reverse complement strand
CCTGGCCGGTGAGATGGCGGAACTCGGTGACGCGGGTGAACGGGATCCGCTCGCCCGGGTAGTTGATGACCGCGACCGGCTGGACGAGCCGGCCGCCGGGCGTGGCGCGCGTCTCGCGCTCGAAGTAGAGGCTCCGGTACGGGAGCCTGCCGAGCCGGTAGCCGAAGAACTCGTCGATCGGTCCCGTCCACACCGTGTGGCGCGCCTGGACCTCGGTGCGGATGTCCTCGTACTCGGTGCCGAGGCGCAGCTCGATGTTGGGGTGGTCGAGCATCCGCTCGAACATCGCGGTGAAGCCGGCGGCGGGCATCTTCTGGAACGAGTCGCCGAAGTAGCGGTCGTCCTCGTTGAAGCGCACCGGCAGGCGACCGCAGACCGAGGCGTGCAGCTCGGTCGGGTCGAGCGCCCACTGCTTGCGCGTGTAGCCGCGGAACAGTCGCTCGTACAGGTCACGCCCGACCTTGGCGACGACGGCGTCCTCGGAGCTCTTCAGCTCGGCGCGCGGCTCGGCCAGCGACGCGAGATACGCCGCGGTCCGGGCCTCGTCGGCGAGCTCTACGCGGTGGAGCCTCTCGATCGTGGTCCGGTTGATCGGGAGCGGGATGATCTGGCCGTCGACGTCGGCCCACACCCGGTGCTCGTAATCAAGCCAGTCGGTGAAGCGCGACAGGAAGTCGGTCACCTTGTCGGCGTTGGTGTGGAAGATGTGGGGTCCGTAGGTGTGGATCAGCACGCCGTGCTCGTCGAGCGCGTCGTGCGCGTTGCCGGCGACGTGCGGGCGGCGGTCGATCACGAGGACGCGCAGGCCGTGCTCCTCCGCCATGCGGCGTGCGCAGACAGCGCCGGCGAAGCCGGCGCCGACCACCAGCGCATCGAGGGACTCCATGGCCCGGTGATCGACGGTGCCGCCGAGTTCTTGATCGCGAGATCGATCAGGCCGACAGGGCGTGGCCGTGCAGCACCGCATCCGGATGCTTGGCGACGAAGCGCTCGCGGTCGGCCGCGACCTGGACGCGGATCCAGGCCGCGAGCTCGGGATCCTCGCTGCCGACGGTCTGCGACAGGCCGTGGCGGATCCGTGAGGTCTCGACGAACACCGGCGGCCGGCCGGCTCCGCGCAGGCGGTGAAGCAGGTCGGTGTCCTGGTACCAGAGGACGAGTGAGGGGTCGAAGAACTCCTCCGGAGCGTCCGAGAACTCCTCGACGCTCTCGCGGCTCAGGGCGAAGCACCAGGCCGGGAAGTCGTAGCGCATCGCTCCGTCGACCGTGAGCGGGAAGGTGACGGCGGCGCCGGCGTCGAGGGCGGCGCGCAGCGGCGGCCACCAGCCGCGCAACGGCTGCACGTCGTCGTTCATCACCACGAGGTAGGGCGTGCGGGCGGCGCGCACCCCGGCGTTGACCGGTGAGGCGAACCCCTGGGGCGGGGAGCCGTTGTCGATGATCACGATCTCGTGGGCGGCATCGGTGCTCGCCTGCACGGCGGCGATGCATGCCCTGACCCGCTCGGAGGTCGCGTCGAGCGTTGGGATGATCACGGTCAGCTCGGGCGTCTCGCCGGGCGAGCGGCGCCCGCCGCCGGTGCGCAGACCCGGTTCGGCGACGACGCTGTGACGAGCGGTGCGCGCCCGCAGTCCCCGCTCGGCGAGCGAAAGGGCGACGGCGCCGACCAGGAGCTGGCCGGGGACGTCAGGCAGGCCGGCGGAGCGCAGGTCGGCGGCGCGGGCGGCGAAGGACCAGGCCGCAACGGGACTGTCGGCCGGCGAGTCCGCAGTGGTGCTGACCGCGAGTCCGACGGCCGGGTCCTCCAGCGCGCGAGCGAGGGGAGCCAGCCAGCCGGGCGCGGGAACGGCGCCGTCGCGCAGCACGACCACGACCTCGGTCCGCGTGTGGAGCAGGCCCTCCGCGACGGCGGCGGCGAAGCCGACGCGCCGGTCGGTTCGCACCACCTGGACATCGCCCTCCAACCGGGCCAGCAGCCCCTGCAGGCCAACGGACGCGTCGTCGACGATGATGATCTCGTGGGTCGGCTCGTCGGGTTGGGCCGCGATGCCCTCGAGGCACCGCAGCGCCTGAGCCGCGCCGCCGCACAGCGGCACGATGATCGAGATCGTCGGCGACATCTATCCCCGGTGATCGGCAGGCGCGTGGTCGGGTTGAGGTGCGCCTTCGCCTCGGGCGGGCGCGTATCGGCGGTACCAGGCGATCGTGCGACGCAGCCCTTCGTGCAGACCGACCTGCGGCTCCCAGCCGGTCGCGGCGCGCAGCTTGCCGGAGTCGAGCCACTGCCGGTCGATCTCGCCGGCTGGAGTCCCGGCCCCCCGCACCTCCGGCGTCACGCCGGTCCCGGCCAGCGCGCAGACCAGCCCGACCACCTCCAACACGGAATGCGGCTCGCCGCCACCGGCGTTGAAGGCCTCGCCGCCGCCTCGACCCACGTCGAGCAGGTCGCATACGGCGAGATAGGCGGCGACTGCGTCGTCGACGTACAGGAAGTCGCGTTGGGGCGTGCCGTCCGACCGGATCACGGGCGCGCGTCCCTCGATGACGGCTGCGACGGCCTCCGGAATCAGTCGAGACGGATTGAAATCCCCGCCGCCGTACAGGTTTGCGCAGCGTGTCACCACGACCGGAAGTCCGAATGTGTGCCAGTAGGAGCGTCCGATCAGATCGGCCGCGGCCTTCGAGACGTCGTACGGGTGGCGGGGAACGAGCGCAAAGCTCTCGCGGTAGGGGAGCTCATCCTGGGCTCCGTAGGCCTTGTCCGATGAGGCGATGACCGTGCGGGGGATGCCGGCGCGCCGGCACGCCTCGAGCAGCGTCCACGTGCCGCGGATGTTCGTCTCGAACGTGGAGGTCGGCCCGCGGTTGGCGATTCCCACCACCGCCTGGGCAGCCAGGTGGAACACGGTGTCGACCTCGTACTCGCCGAGCGCGCGGTCGAGCAAACGAGCGTCGCAGACGTCGCCGTGCACGACGTCGACGAACCGCTCGGTGCCTTCCAGGACGAGGGCCGACGCGCTGACCTCGTCGCGCTTGAGCACGGTCACGCGCGCCCGGCGCTCAAGGAGCGCCTTGACCAGCCAGCCGCCCAGGAGCCCGTAGGCGCCGGTGACGAACACCGAGCGATCGGACCACGTAGTCACAGGCGGGCATTAATCCACACGGGGGCGGGCCGCCAAGGCAGCCCGCCCCCGTTTCCGGTTCCCTCGATGAATCGGACGTGGTTATGTGGCCCCGCGCGATGTGAGGTGGGACGGTCGCGGGGCGGGTTGTGCCCTCGGCGGCGACAGCGAAGCGGTCGCGTTCGAAGCTTGGGTCGTCTAACCGGGCGACGCATCAGGCGCCGCCCGGATCGACGAAAGGGGGCTCAGCCCGTGATCAGCTTCAGCACCAGCTGAGGCTCTGAGTTGGCTTGCGACAGCATCGCCGTGCCGGCCTGCTGGAGCACCTGCTGCTGGGTCAGCGTCGTCATCTCGGACGCCATGTCGACATCCTGGATGCTGCTCAGCGAGGCGGACATGTTCTCCTGCGTCGCCGAGATGGCGTCCGAGGTGTACTGGAGGCGGTTCTGGACCGCGCCCAGCGTCGCCGCCAGGCTCGAGATGTTGTTGATCGCGGCGCCGATCAGGCTCAGCGCGTTGGTCTGCCCGAGGCTGAACACCACGCCACCGCTGGTCGCGTTGGCGCTGTTGGCGCCCCACGAGAAGCCAACCGTGGTGTCGAGTCCGCCGGTGCCCTCGATGTTCGCGAAGGACACGGCCAGCGTGTCGGTCGCGTTCGGGCCGACCTGGAAGGTGACCGCACCGCTGACGCCGGCGGTCCCGTTCAGGAGGTTGATCCCGTTGAACTGCACGGAACCGGTCTGACGGTCGATCTCCTGGGTGAGCTGGTTGACCTCATCCTGGATGTCCGTCTGGTCGCTCGTGGACAGGTCGCCGTTCTGATACTGAACGCCCAGCTCGCTGATCCGCTGGAGCATGCTCTGCACGTTGTTGAGCGCGCTGTCGGCGGTCTGGACCATCGAGGTCGCGTCGCTCACGTTCTGGCTCGCCTGCTGCAGGCCGTTGACCTGAGTGGTCAGGCCCTGGCTGATCGCGTACCCGGCAGCATCGTCGGCCGCGGAGTTGATGCGAAGACCTGAAGACAGATCCTCCATCGCCTTCGAGACGGCGTTGCTCGAGTTATTCAGGCTGATCTCGGTCTGCATCGCCGAGGTGTTGGTGAGAATCGAAAGGGACATTTGGTTACACCTCCGTGGTGTGGTCGTTTTAGTCAGTCCCCCGGCGGCTCCCTGCCACCGGTCTCCCCTGTTATCGCCTCTGGCCACGCGGGCTTGAGGGGCGTCCAGATCGGTCTGGACACTCTGCTCTCGAGCCGCCCCGACGGCCCGCCTGCGTCAGGCCGTGACGTCGATGTGCAGGCCGGAATCGTCCTCGCCGTCGGAAGACTCGTCGGCGTAATCGAGCTCGTCGCCCGGCAGACCGCCGGGTCCGCGCTCGGGTTGCGCGCGCCGGCGACGGCGCTGGTCCTGGCCGCCGCCCGCCTGTGAGGAGTCGCGGCCCACGCCGCGGACCGTCGGCGCCGGGCTGATCGGCGGGAGGTTCGGCGTGACCGGGATGATCGGGTGGAGCGGGTCCATGGGCGCTCAGCGCGTTCGACGTGGTCCGCCTCGCTTGGCCTGGGGTCAGGAACCCGCGGCCGCTTGCTCCGGGGAGGCGTTTCTGACGGGCTCCGCCCGTGCCGGGATGAGGTCGGGGTCGGGCCCCGATGCGCGCTCCACGGCCGCTCGCAGCTCGGCCACAAGGAGCTGGCGCCACACGGTCACCGCGCACGCCCACGCGAGCATGTAGCCGACGATCCCGGCGATGAGCGCCCGCAGGGCCAGGTCGAAGGTCGGAACGCCGGCCTTGTAGGAGAGGTATCCGGCGAGCGCGAATCCGGCGATCCCGCCCCAGCCCTTGGCCCGGCGGACCTGGTAGCTGGCGCGGGGATGGGCGGCGACGCTCGGGCCGGCAGCAGCGTCGCGGGAGCCCTTGCCCTTCTTCTTGTCCTTCTTGCCCGCGGCCTTCTCGGCGCCCTTGTCGCCCTTCTTGCTCATCCGGCCCTCCTGTGGTCGATCGTGCGGCCGAGCTTGGCCAGCGCCTCGCGCTGGCGCGCGAACACGAAGTGGATCAGCCGCTGGCGGTCATCGGCGGAGATCTGCTCGAACACGAGCGCACGCCGACCTTCGGCTTCTGCCCGGACGATCCGGGCGAAGCCGGCGATCTCGGGCACCCCGGCACCCAGGTCGATGGTGAAGCGCACGATCGAGTCGAGCTCGAGGTGAGCGGCTCCGCTCAGCAGCATGCCGCCGCCGCTGATGTCGATCGCGTGCGTGGCGGTTGGGTTCCCGTCGAGGCGGTCGCCGTTCGCCAGCGCCACGTGCTGCACCGCCGGCACCCGCACGAACTCGCGGCGCTGGGTGATCTCGGGAGCCGCCGACACCTCGAAGCGCACCAGGTCGCGCTCCTGGAGCACGGCCTGACCGCGGAAGCGGACCACGCCTCGCGGCGTCACGTACTCGAGCACCAGCGGATCGCCGGTCTCCCCGAGCTCGTCCGCGGCATCGGGCGTCAGCTCCTCGGCGGCGTCGAGCATGAGCACGAGCATCAGGAAGTCCCCGCGCTCGAATACCCGCACGGGGATGTGACTGCCCACGGGCGTGGTCAGCTTGCCGTCGGTGCCTCCGACGTTGAGGCGGATGACCTTGCCGGTGGGCTCGGGCTCGCCGGTCATGGGATCACGGATTCGACGCCCTACGGCAGCAGGCGCGCGGCGAGCGCCGACGGATCGGCCGCCGACAGCGCGCCCTCGAGCTCCAGGCCCTCGTGGATGTAGGCGACCGGCATGCCGCTGATCTGGGACAGCTCCGCCGCGATCCCGAGCTGGTCGGCCTCGTCGGCGTGGGTGACCGCGATCCCGTCGGCGCCGAGCGCGGCGAACCCGTCGATCAGCTTGCGGGCGGCGTGCACGCTGAAGGTGGCGGGCACGGCGATGTAGACCGCGTCGAGGTTGAGCGACCGCAACTCCGCGGCCAGCGCGTCGACGGTGCCCGGATCCTTCGGGGTGGCCGCGGCGGTGTCGATCACGACGAGGCCGCCGTCGCGGCCGTGCTGGACCGGCGGGCCCGCCTCGGCGCCGTTGGCGGCGCCCATCACCCATACGTTCTGGCCCTTGAGGAGCTCCTTGAGATCGCCGCCCCAATCCTCGCCGCCGAGCGACACAACGCTCGCGGCGAGCGTCGAGCGCTTCGCGTAAGCGGTCGCGAGCGCGGCGGCGCAGCGGGTCTTGCCGGCGCCGCCGGCGCCGACGAAGGCGACCGCCGCGCCCGAGGGCGGGAGCGGAGCCGGCGCGGGAACGATGGCTGCGAGCGTGGCGCGCACGGCGTCGCGGAGGGTGCCGTTGAACAGGGGCGAGCGGTGCGCCGAGGCGGCCACGATCAGTTGTTCGGCCCAGCTCTCGCTGATGCCCTGGCCGGTGAGTTCGGCGATGACGGCCGCGGCCTCGCCCGAGTCCAGGTCGCCCGCCTGCTTGGAGACCCAGGGGCTGGCGGCCGGCGGGACCGGCGTCTCCAGCGCCGGAGCCTCTGGAATGACCGGGGCAGGGTTTTGGATGATTGGTTCAGTGAGCGCGGGGCCAACGGGCTCGCCATCGAGCGGGGCGGGCGCGGCGGGCTCGGGCACGGACGCGGGCACGGGCACGGGCACGGGCACGGGCACGGGGGCGACGGCCTCAGGCGCCGGCGAATCGCCGAGGACCCGGCCGGATGTGACGAGCTTGACGAGCTCGTCGATGTCGACGTGCGCGGCGGCCTGCTCGAGGCGGCTGACGAACGACTCGGCGCTCAGCTCCTCGCCGGCCGGAGTGGCCGGGGCGAAGGGCGCCACCGGGGCGGCGGGCGGCTCCGAAGCGGGCGCGGTGGCGAAGGCGTCGGCCTCCCGGGCCCAGCGGGCGACGGGCTCGGCCGGCGGCCGGATCGGATCGAGGGCCGGCGGCTGGATCGGATCGAGGGCCGGCGGCTGGATCGGGTCGGCGATCGGCAGCTGGATCGGCTCGGTGATCGGCTGGGCCGGCTCGGCGGCGACCGGCGCCGGAATGGGATCCCCGCCCACCCCCGCCGGCAGCGCCGGGGGCTGCTCCGAAATCGGCGGGGTCAGATCAGCCGCCACGTCGGGTCCGACGAAGTCCTCGAGGCCGTCGTCCCAGCCACTCACCGGCTCGTCCTCGTCGTAGATGTCGACCCGCGGCTGGTGCGGCGCGGCTTGGGCATCGACCTCGACACACTTCTGGGCGAAAAAGCCGCCGACGCCGCCCATCAGGCCCTCGCGCTGGCGCAGGATGATCGCGTCGGGACCCAGCTCCGCGCGGATCTGGGGAATGAGATCCTCGAGCTTGCGGCCACGGTAGGTGCGCACGCCGTTTAGCTCTCGGTCGTGGCCGTTGGTGTGGGGCTGAGTGAGAGTGCTCATGCGCTGATTACTCCTATGGTTTCGACGCTGATGCCTGGGGCGACTTCGTTGTAGGAACAGACGGGCAGGTGGGGGACGGCGGACTCGACGAGGCGCCGGAGGTGGCGGCGCACGCGGGCCGAGCAGAGCAGTACGGGGCGGAAGCCGCCGCGGGCCGCGGCATTGTCGGACTGGCTCTTGACGGCGGTGAGGACGGCCTGAGCGCGGGTGGGCTCCATGGCCAGGTACTCGCCGTCGCTGGTCTGGGTGATGGAGGTGGCGAGCTCCTGCTCGATGTTCGGGTCGAGGGTGATCACGCGCAGGGTGTGGCTGGGGTCCAGATGCGGCGCGGTGATCGCGCGGCCGAGCGCCTGGCGGGCGTATTCGGCCAGCAGGCTGGGGTCGCGGGTGATGCGGGCCTTGTCCCCGACCGACTCGACGATCGCGCCCAGGTCGCGAATCGACACGCCCTCCGACAGGAGGGACTGCAACACGCGCTGGATCTCGCCGAGGGAAAGAACGTCCGGCACAACCTCGGTAACGACAGCTTCGTTGATTTCCTTTAGCTGGTCGAGAAGCTGGCGTACGTCTTGCCGCGTGAGCAGCTGGGCGGCGTGGTTGCGGATGGTCTCGGTGAGGTGGGTGACGATCACCGATTCGCCGTCGACGACGGTGTATCCGAGCGCCTCGGCCTCGGCGTGCTGGGCCTCGGGAATCCAGATCGCCGGCAGGCCGAAGGCGGGCTCGGTGGTGGGGATTCCCGCCACCGTGCCGACCGCGTCGCCGGGGTCCATGGCGAGGTGATGGCCCGCCATCACGGTCCCGCGAGCGACCACGGTGCCGCGGACCTTGACAACGTACTCGTGGGAGTCGAGGTCGACCTCGTCGTGGATGCGGACCGGCGGGATCACCATCCCGAGCTCGGAGGCGATCTGACGGCGGATCATCGAGACCCGGCGGACGAGCGAGCCGCCGGTACGGCGGTCGACGAGCGGCACCAGGCCGAATCCGATGCCGAGCTCGAGCGGATCGATCGGAAGCTCCTTGAGGACCTCCTCGCGCGGGGCGGTGGGCTTGTCGGCCTGGGTCTGGGCCGGGAGCGCGGCAGCGGCGGCCGCGGCGGCCAGTTCGTCGGGCAGGCCGTTGCGGACCGACCAGCCGATCGCGGCCATGATCCCGCCGATGAACAGGAAGGGCAGCTTGGGCAGGCCGGGGACCAGCGCGAACATGCACACCACGCAGCCGGCGACGAGCGGCGCCTTCTTCTGGCGCAGGATCTGATTGGCGAGGTCCGAGCCGAGATCCTTCTCGGAGGCCGAGCGGGTGACGAGGATGCCGGTGGCGACCGAGATCAGCAGGGCCGGGATCTGGGCGGCGAGGCCGTCGCCGACGGTCAGCATCGAGTAGGTGTGCGTGGCCTCCGAGAAGCCAACGTGCTTCTGCACCACTCCGACGACGATTCCGCCGAGGAGGTTGATGCCGGTGATGATCACCGCGGCCATAGCGTCGCCCTTGACGAACTTCGAGGCGCCGTCCATCGCTCCGTAGAAATCGGCTTCGCGGGCGATCTCCTGGCGGCGGTGGCGGGCCTGCTCGTCGGTGATCAGGCCGGCGTTCAGGTCGGCGTCGATCGCCATCTGCTTGCCGGGCATCGCGTCGAGGGTGAAGCGGGCGGCCACCTCGGCCACGCGGCCGGCGCCGTTGGTCACGACCACGAACTGGATCACGACCAGGATCAGGAAGATCACCAGGCCGATGATCACGTTGCCGCCGACCACGAACTGGCCGAAGTCGTGGACCACGCTGCCGGCGTTGCCCTTGGTCAGGATCAGGCGCGTGACCGACACGTTGATGGCCAAGCGGAACATCGTGGTGAGCAGCAGGAGGCTCGGGAAGGCCGAGAACTCGAGCGGCTTCTGGAGGTACATCGTCGCCACCACGACCGCGAGCGCCGCCGAGATGTTGATCGTGATGAACAGGTCGAGCAGCATCGAGGGCAGCGGCACGATGAGCATCGTCACCACCACCACGACCGCGACCGCCGCGACCAGGTCGGTGTGCTTCAGGAGCTTGGCGATCGTGTTCTCGCTCATGCCGCGGCCTTTCTACGTCCGGCCATCCGGTAGACGAACGCGAGCACCTGGGCGACCGCGGCGTACAGCTCGGCCGGGATCATCTGGCCGATCTCGACGGAGGCGTGCAGCGAGCGCGCCAGCGGCGGGTCGGGGACGATCGGAACCTTGTTCTCCTCGGCGATGCGCCGGATCTGCTTGGCCACCAGGTCCTGTCCCTTGGCGATCACGACCGGCGCCGGGTGGCTGCCGTCGTAGCTGAGTGCGACCGCGAAGTGGGTCGGGTTCGTGACCACGACGTCGGCCTGGGGGACGGCGGCCATCATCCGCGCGCGGGCGGCCTGGATCTGGCGCCGGCGCATGGCCGCGCGGACCTCGGGCGGGGTGTTCTGCTGCTTGGCCTCTTCCTTGACCTCCTGCTTGCTCATCTTGAGCGACTTCTCCAGCTTGCGCTTCTGGTAGATCAGGTCGACGATCCCGATCAGCAGGTAGGCGGCCGCGGCCCGCTCGGCGATGCCGTACGCGCCGGAGGTGATCATCTTGCCGAGGGCGATCGGCGTCGTGTCGACGCTCGCGCCGAGGCTGGTCAGGTCGGGGAGCAGCGCGAGCGCGACTACCGCGGCGACGACGGCGACCTTGGTCAGCGACTTGCCGCCCTCGAACAGCATCCGCGCCCCAAACAGGTTCTTGGCGCCGGTGATCGGACTGATCTTCTTGAAGTTCGGCTTGATCGCCGCAGGCGTCGGCCGGAAGCGCACCTGCGCCACGTTGACGACGAAGGCGGCGGCCGCGCACATGCCGGCGAGCGGCGCCACCGTGGTCAAGATCGTGTGCTCGGCGATCTGTTCGAGGCTGTGCAGTCCCGCGGCCGTGCTCGCCGTGCCCGGATTGGAGATCTGGTCGAAGATGGCGGTCATCGCGGCGGCGGCGCCGCTCACGATGTTCGGACCGAGGAACATGATCCCCACGAGGCCGACGCCAAGGATCACCGCCCCGTTGAGGTCGATGCTCTTGGCTATCTGACCCTGCTTGCGCGCTTCGGTGCGGCGCTTGGGTGTTGCCTTCTCTGTCTTTGACGGATCGGCCATGACGGGTTAGAGCGCGTTCAGAGCGCTGGAGACGGAGCTGTACATCTGGTTCGACATCCAGCCGCCCAGGAACGGCAGGCACGCCGACACGACGAGGATCGAGACCCCGACCTTGACCGGGAAGGCGATCGAGAACGCGTTCATCTGGGGCACGACCTTCGAGACCAGGCCGAACGCCACGTCGGTGATGAGCAGCGCGAGGATCACCGGCGCGGCGACCTCGACGGCCGCGACGAACATCGACCCGACCGCGGTCTCGGCGCCGGCGACCATCGAGCCGATTTGCGGCGCCTTGGTGAGCGGCACGAGCTCGAACGTGCGGCCCAGCCCCTGCAGGACCCACGCGTCGCCGCCGATCGCGATGAACAGGATCACGCCGATGAGTCCGTACAGCTCCGAGAACGTGCCGCCCTGGTTGCCGTTGATCGGGTCGATGGTGGCGCCGAACGAGAAGCCCGACAGGTTGTCGGCCAAGCCGCCGGCGGTCTGGATGGCGTAGAACACCGCGCCCACCGCGAACGACAGCAGCAGCCCGACGAGCAGGTTGACGACGATCAGGCCCGCCACCGGGAGCGGATCGCTCGGTATGTGCTGGCCGTGGATCGCGATGCCGGTGAGGCCGATAGCGAAGGCCACGCCGATGATCCCGCGCACCGCGGTAGGGATCATGCGCGAGGAGAACAGGGGCGCCACCACGAACAGCGGTGTGATCCGTGCCAGCACGAGGAAGAAGCCGGTGACGGGCTGACCGCCGCCCAGCTCCGTTATCAGGTGGCTGAGGGTCGGGGTCATCCGATCAGCGACGGGATCGACAGGTACAGGTTCTGGGCGTAGCTGACCAGCTGGTCGAGCATCCACGGCCCGAGCACGACAATCAGCACGGCCACACCGACGATCTTGGGGATGAACGTCAGGCTCTGCTCCTGGATCGAGGTGACCGCTTGGAAGATCGAAACGAGCAGGCCGATGATCAGTCCGAGCAGGAGGATCGGGCCGGCGATCTCCAGCGCCAGGGTCATGGCCTGGGTGGCGAGATTGACGACGGTGTCCTGGGTCATGTCAGTGGAAGCTCGCGACCAGCGAGTGGGTGACCAGGGCCCAGCCGTCGACCAGGACGAACAGAAGCACCTTGAAGGGCAGAGATATGAAGGTGGGAGGCAGCATGATCATCCCCATGCTCATCAGCGTCGAGGAGACGATCAGGTCGATCACCAGGAACGGCAGGTAGATCAGGAAGCCGATCTCGAACGCCGTCTTCAGCTCACTGAGGATGAACGCCGGGATCAGCACGTACGTCGGGACCTGCGCCCGCGTCTGTGGCGTCTTGATGTGCGCAAGGCTGACGAACAGTGATAAATCCTCGTCGCTGGTCTGCTTGAACATGAACTCGCGGACCGGCTCGACGCCGCGCGATAGCGCGGTCGCAGTCGAGATCTGCTTGTGCTCGAGCGGCTCCCAGGCGTCCTTCTTGATCGCGCTGATCGTCGGCGACATCACGAACAGCGTCAGGAACAGGGCGATTCCCACCAGCACCTGGTTGGGCGGCGAGCCCTGCAGGCCGATCGCGCTGCGGATGAAGCCGAGCACGATCAGGATCCGGGTGAAGCCGGTGACCGTGAACAGCATCGCCGGGATCAGCGAGAGCCCCCCGATCAGCAGCAGGATCTGCAGCGCGTTGGAGGAATCGATCTTCACGAGCGCACCGTGAACCGTCGCAGCGTGTTGATGGCACCGGGGCGGTCGCGCTCAGCCGGGTCGTTCCAGACGGGTTGCTCGCGCGGCAACTCGAATCCTGCTGCCAGTGCTTCCGCCTCGCTGTAGCTGCGCAGCATCGTGACCCCCTGCTCGGCGACGCCGAGCAGCAAGTACTCCTGGCCGGCGCGCACCAGTTGCACCGAGCGCCCGGCGCCGAGCGGCATGCTCGCGATCGGGGCCAGCCCGGTGCCGCTCGCGCGGCCGTCGCGGCCCTTCCTGACCTGCCGCAGGATCCATGCGACCCCGTAGATCACCCCGATCACGAGCACCAGCCCGAGGATCGTGCGCATGATCGTGGAGCCGTCGCCGCTCGAGGCGTGGCCATGGGCCGTGACGTCGGTGAGGTGCAGCGGCGTGTTCTCGGCCGCAGGTTGGCTCGACGGCGCTGACGCGACGGTCGCATGCGCGGCAGCGGCGCGCCCG
>DASPPG010000117.1:0-3713 GCA_035625625.1 Solirubrobacteraceae bacterium | reverse complement strand
CTGGGGATTTGGACGTCCGCAGCCTGCGGCGCCGGGGGATTAGGCAGCGCGCCGGATCGGCCGCGGTAGTCACGCCGCGAGTCACGCCGGCGCCGTGACTCGACGCACCGGCGACGCCTTACCGTGGGCGGCGTGGCGCGGCTGTCTCGCGCCGCCGGGCCCCGGGTGTTGGCGCACCGCGGGGCCGCCCATCCTCCGCACCGGCTCGGCTGACGGGTGCAGCGTCGCCTCGCCCGGTCTCTTAGCGGCGCCTCGAGGCGAGGTTCGGCGGATGGCTTCTTTCGCTGCCCCTTATAGCCCTAAGGAGAAGCCGGCCAGTGCAGGCGCGATGCATTCTCGTCCGTGGCCTCCGACGGGTTTTCCGGCTATTTCCTCGGTGGGCGCTACGGATGATCGTGCCGCGCCTTCGGCCTAGGATCGCGGGCAGACGACGACCGCAGGAGGGGAGGTGCACTATGGGCGCGAAAACGGATCAGATCTTCGGTCGCGGGAAGCAGCGCTGGGGTACGATCACCGGCAAGAAGAAGACCAAGAACAACTCGTTCGGTACCGACCGGGATCTGCGTCGGGCACTCGTCAGGAAGAGCCGGGCGCGCATGGCGTCGTGGATCGGCGTCGCGCTACTGCTGTCAGTTAGCGCTGGTGCGTGCGGATCGAGTGGATCGAGCACCACCAGCGTGGTTCCTGCCACGGGCAAGGTCGCGGGCGAAGGCTATGGCTATTGGCTACAGCGTTGGTGGCAGACTGCGTTCAGCACCTCGGGGCCGCGTAATCCTTGCGAGACTCTGACCGCGAATGGGCAGACCATCGGGTTTCTCACGCCCGCGACGCCCGGTACGACCACGGCCAGCTACACGTGCAGCGAGCCGACCGGGCGCCCGCTGTACGTGGCCGAGCCCATGAGCGAGTGCTCGACGTTCTCGAACGTCGAGGGGAGTGATCACGGCACGTTCGGGACATCTGATCAGCAGCTCATGCAGTGCGCTCGGGCACGGTTCAAGAACAGTGGCATCCAGCTGTCGGCCACCGTCGACGGGCACGCGGTCGACGTCGGGAAGCTGCTGGCGGCGACCGGCGTGTACCCGGTCCAAGCTGTGGGCGGCAACCTCTTAGGTTTTCCTTCGGGCAGCGGCCGCTCCGCGGTCTACGGCCACGGGCTGCTGCTCACTGGCTTGGCCAAGGGAACGCACGTCATCCATTCGGTGGGGAGTGCAGAAACCCAAGCGTTCGACATGACCTTCACCGTGCACGTCCAGTGAGCACCCCAAGCGGAGTAACGAGCGCGCAAAAGAGGCCCGCTCAGCGGGCCCGGTTCGCTGCTCCTTTGATCGACCGATGAAAATCAAGGTTGGCCAGTCGAGTGTTTGTCGGAATTTGCGCCCGATTTAGGGTGAGGTATGTCGCGGGTGAGGGGCTGAATGGGCCTTAGATCGCCTCGTGTGAGCTCGGTAGCCGTGGTGGTAGGCGGATTTGGGCATGGGTTAGGTGTTCGTCGAGCTTGTCGACGTTGGCTGGTGGCGTTAGGTTGTGGGTGGGCGCGAGCCGATGACGTGTCGAAGAGCAGGCGTCTGGAGCTCGCGAGCCTGCCGCGCGGCTTGCCCTTCGAGGGCCTTGATTATGCGCGCTCCGGTGTTCATGCTCGCGCCCGCTTTTCTCGCTGGTGCTCCGGCCTGCTGGTCTTGGACCATGCGCTTGTAGGAGGCCTCGGCCTGCTGGGCGAGTTCGCGTTCGGCTTGGCGCATCATGGCGTTGGTGCTCCAGACCCCGGCCGCCTGGCGTGTGTTCTTACGGGCGCCGGCCGTGATCTCGAGGCGCCGGAGCTTCTTACGGGTCAGCGATGGTTGTTGGTGGGCGTAGTCCTGGCCGCGTGTGAGCATGCACCAGAACAGCACGGCCAGTTTGCGAGCGGTCGCGACGATCGCTTTCCCGTGGCCGCGGCGGTTCTTGGTGCGCTCATAGAAGCCGTGCAGCGGCCCCGGTTGCAGTACCGCGGTCCACGCCGCCTCGACCAGCGCCCACCGGGCGGCGGGGGAGCCGCGCTTGGAGATCCGGCCGCTGCGCGCCGGTCCCTCGCCGGACTGTTTGACCCGCGGGTCCAGACCGAGATAGGCGACCAGCTTGCGGCTGGTCAAGAACCGGTTGGGGTTGCCGACCGCGGCGATGAACGACGCGGCGCAGATCAGGTTCACCCCGGGCACGGTCATCAGCCGCCGGATCTCCGGCCAGGACAGCGCCTGCTGGGCGATCAGCTTCTCGGCCGCGGCGATCTCGGCGTCGAGGAACTCGACATGGCGCATCGCCGCGTCGACCGACTCGCGCTCCTCCAGCGGCAGCTCGAGGCTGGCCAGCCACTGTCGTCCTTTGACGCCGAACAGATCAGAACACGGCGGCTTGGCCTGCAGGCGACGCTGCAACGCAGCATGGATCTCGTTCTTGGACCGCGTGCGGGAGCGCACCAACTGCTCGCGGCGCGCCAGGCGCCGCCGCAGGATCCGGCAGCGCTCATCGGGCATCCACACCACCTCAAGCTCACCCTTCCACAAAAGCGTGGCCAGCGTCCGGGCATCCAGCTTGTCGGTCTTCGCCCGGGCGCTCGTGATCCCCGTGTCATCAGGAGAGACCACCACCACCCGGTTCACGTGCGGCTCGAGGATCCGCGCGATCTCCCAGCAGCTGCCGGTGACCTCCAGAGCCACCCGGTCGCTGGGCAGCAGACTCCCGGCCAGGGTCTTGATCCCGTCCGGCGTGGCCGGCACCCGACCCGCCGACCGAGTCACACCCTCCTCGCAGATCGCCACCTCGCAGAACTCGCGATGCACATCCAGCCCAATCGCGCGTCCGACCCATCTGGGCAAACCCATCCTTCACCTCCACAACTAAGTGTTGACAAGTGCGGGGAGAACCAGCGGGACAACGACACAGACCGATACGAGCTCGCAGCTCAATCCAGGCAAGTCGCAGGGGCGGCCGAACGAAAAGCCCGGGCTCGAAGCCCATCGATCAAAACGGCCTACCCGTCTGCGTTCTCCCAAAGAAGGCCCCTGTCCCGGATCGGATGAACTTCGACCCGAACCAGACAGACCCTCCAACCAGCAGTTTCATGCCTCGAGAAGCAGCAGCCTGCGCCCCACCACAGGGTCCGCAAATGTTCCTTCCTGCGCTTCGCCCCGTCCGGCTACGCCCGACCGCGGCCGTAGCATTCGGACCATGTCAGTCCTCGCTCCGGAGACCACCGCCCGCGCCGGCGAATACCTCCGGTTCGTCGACTCGGAGCCCAAGCTCAAGGAGGGTCGCTCCGACGGCTACATCGGCCGGCTGCACGGACACTTCTGCGTGTTCAACCGCTGGACCAAGATCGACAACCACGAAGGCCGGTTCATGGAGCGCATCGCGCCCGGCGCCTGCGCCACCACGTTCGCCGAGGACCGGGCCAAGATCAAATGCATCTTCCAACACGGCCAGGACCCGCAGGCCGGGATGAAGCCGCTCGGGCCGATTCTCGAGCTCGAGGAGGATGCCCACGGCGGGCGCTATGAGGTTGGCTTGCTGGATGCGGACTATGTTCGCGCCCTGCTGCCGGCGCTCAAGGAGCCGTCGGGCAGCCTGTACGGCGCGTCGTTCCGCTTTCAGGTGCTGCGCGAGCACGTGGACCGATTCCCCGCCAAGGCGGCGCACAACCCGGACGGGATCGAGGAGCGCACGATCACCGAGAT
>DASPPG010000116.1:0-4522 GCA_035625625.1 Solirubrobacteraceae bacterium | reverse complement strand
ACCGGTCAAGCCCGGTCGCTGCGGGAAGTCACGGACATGACCGGGGAGCGCGTGCGGATTCCAGCGACGCCCCGGCGAGTCCTCAGTCTGTGCACCGCCGCCACGGATACGGTGTTGAGCTTGGGGGCCGCCGACCGCCTCACGGCTCTCGACGAGTTCAGCCTGGTCGTACCGGGCAGCGAACGTGCCGTCGTCGTCGGCAAGGGCAGCGCCGTCTCGCGGGAACGGGTCGCGGCCTTGAAGATCGATCTGGCGTTCGTCTGGTGGTATCAGAACGATGCCGCCGCCATGCTTACGGACCTGTCGATCCCCGTCGTGCGAATCCGGAGCGAGCGGGCCACGGAACTGGCGCCCATGATCCGGCTCATCGGCGACTGCCTGGATAGGCGTGAGGAAGCCGAGGGGCTGGCCCGTGGCATGAAGGCGTTCGTTTCCCGACCGGCGACTCGACCCGGCAGTGCGGCTCGGCGGGTGTACCTCGAACTCTACGGTCCGTTCAAGACGGCCGGAGGCGGCACCTACACCAACGATCTTCTGGAACTGGCCGGGTGCGCGAACGTGGCCGCTGAAGTCAAAGGCTACGTGGTGCTCTCCGCCGAGAAGCTCGTGCAGGCCGATCCCGACATGGTCCTGTGCGTCGGGGACGGCGCGGACGCCGAATCCCTGGCACGCCGCCCCGGTGTCTCCGACTTGCGGGCCGTCCGTGAGGGCCGCGTGGTTGCTCTCAACCGCTACTGGCTGGTCGCCGGCCCGAACATGCCGCAATCGGTCGAGATGATCCGTGCCGCCATCGCCCAACACGCGGCCAAACCGTGAAGGACTGAACATGGCCTTCTTCAAGATCACCTACAACGAGAAGTACCGCTTCGCCACGCTGCACAGCTTCGGCTGCACCTTCCGCTGCGGAGTGTGCAGCTACAAGCTCCGCAGCGGGGCCGGGGGAACGCCGGGGCTCTCCTTCCCACGGCCGCAGAAGTTCCTGACCATCCCGGAGATGAAACAGGCGCTGCGGTCGGTGGCGGTGGACAAGGTCTACTTCATGGGCGGCGAACCGACGGTCTCGAAGGAGCTGCCCGAGATGCTCGAGTTCGCCCGGAACACACTGGGAGCCAAGACCTACCTTGGCCACACCAACGGCAGCCGATTGCCGTTGCCGAACCTCAGCGGGGCCAACGTGGGCATGAAGGCCTGGGATGAGAAGGTGCACCTGGAATACACCGGCAAACCCAAGCGGCTGATCTTCGACAACTTCGTCGCCGCCGTCGCCGCGGGGTTGGAGATGAGGGCCAACGTCGTGTTCGTGCCGGGGCTGGTGGACACCGACCAGGTCGAGGCGATCGCGGCGTGGCTGGCGTCCGTCGACCCGGAGATTCCCTTCCACATCATGGGCTATATCCCGGTGCCGGGCCAGCCGTACGCGCGCCCGACCGACGAACAGATGGCCACCGCGGTGGCGGCCTGCCGCAAGCATCTCCACACCGTGGGCAGTTCGCACATCACCAGCGAGGAAGCGCTGGACCTCACGGCCCGCGATGACCGCTTCGCCGTCAAGAAGATCGCGTAGGAGTCCGGCCGAGTGCCCCCGCTACGCCGAGCCATGCCCGCCGCTTACCTGATGCCAGTTCTCCTGGCAGGTGTGGGACTGGCTGCATTGGCGGCCTTGCTGCTCGGCGGCGCGGACCTCACGCCATCCCGTATCCTCTCGGCTCTCTGGGACGGCTTTCGGGGACAGACCACGGACGAAACCGCGGCGCGGATCGTGCTGGGCATCCGGCTGCCGAGGATCGTGTTGGCTTTGGCGATCGGCTCGAGCATGGGGCTGGCTGGTCTGGCGGCGCAGACGCTCTTCCGCAACCCGCTGGCCAGCCCCTATGTCCTGGGCGTCTCCAACGGTGCGGCGGTGGGCGCGGTCGTGGCCATGCTGGTGGCGGGCAAGTCGCTCGGTTACGCCGCCGTTCCCGCCATGAGCGTGGCGGGCGGGTTGGTCGTCAGCGCCGCGGTATTCGCCCTGTCGCGGCGTTCGGACCACTTCGGCCATTCGCTGCTCCTGGCCGGGATCGCCATCAGCGCGTTTTGCTCGGCCCTCACCGCCGCAGCGCTGTACCTGGCGGGTGAACGCCTGCAGACGCTTGTGTTCTGGCTCATGGGCGGGCTGTGGCAGGCGACGTGGCGAGACGTGATGCTGATGCTGCCGGTCACCGCGACGGCGCTGATCGGCCTGCTGTTTCTCGCGCCCGCCATGAACGTGGCCCTCGTGGGCGAGCGCTCCGCTGGCGACCTGGGCGTCAACGTCCGGCAGTTCCAGATCCTATTGCTCCTGACCATCTGCGTGACGACCGCCGTCGCCGTGGCGGTCAGCGGAGTCATCGGCTTTGTCGGCCTGATCGTGCCCCACCTGCTCCGGATGTTGCTGGGCGCCGATCACCGGGGCCTCGTGCCGGCCTCGGCGGCAGGCGGCGCGCTGCTGCTGCTCGTCGCCGATACGCTCGCCCGCACCCTCGCCGCGCCTGCCGAGATCCCCGTCGGGATCATCACGTCCCTGGTCGGCGCTCCGATCTTCCTGTGGTTTCTGCAACGCCGCGCCTCGGGTGGGGGGTGGGCATGATCCTGCGCGCCGACCATGTCACCTTCGCCTATGGCGACGGCAAGCCGGTACTCCGCGACGCGTGCCTGGAACTTCGCGCCGGACTCGTCACGGGCTTATTCGGCCCCAACGGGTCCGGCAAGAGCACGCTCCTGCGGTGCATGAACGGATCGCTTGTCCCGTCTTCAGGGACGGTGCTCCTCGACGAGCGATCCACCGTTTCGATGACCCGCCGGGAAGTCGCCCGACGCATCGCCGTGGTGTCTCAAGATACGCCCTTGGATGTCCCCCTCACCGTCCGTCAGATGGTGACGCTGGGCCGATATGCGCACGGGACGACTTGGGGTCAGGAAACGCCGGAAGACGGCGAGATCGTCGATACGTGCATGGCGCGCCTGGGAGTCGCCCAGTTGGCCCACCGTCCGTTCGGCCATCTCAGCGGCGGCGAGCGCCAGCGGACCGTCATCGCCCGCGCCCTGGCACAACAAGGCGGCGTCCTCCTGATGGACGAGCCCAACGCTCATCTGGACCTGGCCCACCAACTGGAGGTCTACCGGCTGGCACGGGCTCTGGCTGGGGAAGGTCAGACGGTGATGATGATCTGCCACGATCTGCTGGTTGCGCCGCTGATGGTGGATGTCGCCGCGGCGATGTATCGCGGCCAGATCGTCGCCGTCGGCAGCCCACCCGAGGTGCTCACGGCCCGGCGACTGGCAGAGGTGTTCGACACGACCGCAACCATTGCCTGGGATGACGGTCATCGCGTTACCGCGCAGTTTGCATCGGAGGACCGTCGATGAAGCCTCAGTGCAGACCGTGTCCCCCCAGAGCTTGAGAATTTTTTAGACTTTTTGCCTGGTTTCAGGATGAGCGGAGTCTCTCCATCAACCTTCCGAAAGGAGGTGGCTCAGATGCCAGCGTTTTACCGTTACTGCCTGGGTCTGGCTCGCGTGTCTTGGCCCCTCTGCCTGCGCTCGAATCTGGGATTCTCTCGACCGACCGCTCGATTCTTAGCGGCTCGCTTAGTACTACTTTGTCAGATAGCTCCAGTTATGTCTGATATGGCTTACTCGGGCGTCAGGGTGCCCGCTTTAGGCCCCGTTTGTCTTTAATTGAGCTTAAAATACATCGGCCATGAGACATCTGACAAAATAGTATTAGCCGTCCAGCAGCAATGGACCGAAGTGGACGATGTTGTACGCCAACGCCGACCACAACGCTGCGCACTGCACCTTCCTCAGGCCACGCACCAATAGCGAACCCAATCCGCGAACGGTCTTCAACTCCCCGTTGATCGTCTCGATGGTCGAACTCCGTTGCTTATACACTTGCTTGGCCACCTTCGTACCCATCCGCTGACGCCACTCCGCGACCGCCGCGCCGTCCCTCGGTTTCGGGGCGTAGCGATCCACCCCCGCTTTCCGCGGCTTGGGCACCGGCATGTAGAGCCTCACCCCCTCCGCAGCTGCCCGTTCGATCCCCTCCAGGCGGACAAAACTGCCATCCATCAATTGCTCCGCAACCGCCTGGTTCGTCCGCGCCTCGACCTGATCCCGCATCGGCTCGTCTTGGCCGGCGTCGCTGCCCGCGTTGGTCATCTCCACCCCGACGATCGCGCGACTGTCGCAATCGGCCGCCAGTTCCAGGTTGTATGCCGGTCGCGTCCCCCCATCGGGCATCCGCATCAGCCGCGCCTCGGGGTCAGTGGACGATGCGCGTGGAGGATGCTCTTTCGACGGCTTGTCCTTTTGCTGGGCTTTGGCCCGCTTGACCTTCTCCAGCTCTACCAGCGCTTGCTCCAGGCGCTGCTGGTGCTCACGGGCCGCCCGCTCACGGGCCCCCTTCTGCTGCGCCGAGAGCTTCGGGTCGGCGGCGGCTTGCTTGACCGCCTCCAGATGCTCGCGCGCCGCCTGCAAAGGCTTCTCCAGGGTCTCTTCT
>DASPPG010000115.1:0-66908 GCA_035625625.1 Solirubrobacteraceae bacterium | reverse complement strand
ACGCGCCTGGACGCCACCGCTCCTACGCCGTGTCGTACAGCCTATACAGCTCGGCCGCCGTGCCGCACAGAACCCCGCGGCGCTGATCCGCCGAGAGTCGGTCGAGCAGCGCCGGCAGGCCGTCGCCGTGCTCGTGTGGGTAGTCCGACGCATACATGAGCATGCCGGCACCGTCCATCATCTCGAGCAGCTGATCAAGCGCCACCGGATCGGAGGGCAGGTGGGCCGGCGCCGTCGTGAAACGGAAGTGCTCGCGAAAGGTTAGGCAGATTTCTCGGACATAGTCCGAGTTTTATGCCACGCGCGAGAGCGCACCGCGACCCCGAGCGCCGACCAGGACCGGGAGGAAACGATCCCGGGAGGAACGCGAGGGCTCTAGAGCGTCACGGTGCGCCCGGCCTCGAACCCGTCGAGGGCGACGATCTCGTTGATCACCGCCTGAGGCACGGCCGAATCAGTCGTGATGGCCATCACTGCAAGCTGGCCTTCGCCGACGTGGGCAGTGTCGGGATGGCGCCCGACAGCGGCCGACACGATGTTGATGCCGTGCTTGCCGAAATCGGTGCCGACTCGTCCGATCATGCCGGGCATGTCGCGGTAGCGAAAGACGGTCATGTGCGGCTCGAGCTGGAGCTGGAAGCGCTGACCCCACGCTTCGAGCAGATGCTCGCGACCCCGCCGGCCGATCAGCGTGCCGACGACCAGCACGCTCTCCTCACCGCTGGTTACGGTCACACGGACCAGGTCGGCGTAGTCGCGCACGGAGGTGCGCTTGGACTCGACCAGCTCGATGCCTCGTTCCTCGGCGATCGCCGGTGCGTTGACCTCGTTGACGTCCTCCTCGGTGTGACCGCTCAGCACCCCGAGCAGGACATGGATCCCGAGCAGGCGAGTGTCGTGCTCGGCGATCCGGCCGAGGAACTCGGTCTTCACCTGGTCGATCGACGATCGCTCGGCCAGCTCGACCGCGATCCGCCCGAGTGACCGGCACAGCGAGGCGTACGGTCCGAGCACCTCCATGTCCTCGGGTGGGATCGCCGGGACGTTCACGGCGCTGGTGACGACCCCGCCGGCCAGCGCGGCGACCACCTGCTCGGCCGCCTGATAGCCGGCCCGGTCGGTCGCCTCCGCCGTGGAGGCGCCCAGGTGCGGCGTGACGATCACGTTCGGATAGGCGAACAGCGGGTGATCGGTGACCGGCTCGGTTTGGAACACGTCGAGCGCGGCGCCCGCCACCTTGCCCGAGTCGAGCGCGGCTTGAAGATCCTCGTCGACGACGAGTGGACCCCTGGCCACGTTCAAAATGCGCACGCCGTCCTTGCACTTGGCCAGTGCCTCGGCGTCCAGCCAGCCCTTCGTGTCCGGCGTGTTTGGCAGGTGCAGCGTGATGAAGTCCGCCACCGCGTATACGGCGTCGGAGGACTCGGCCTTTTCGACGCCGAGACGCTCGTAGCGCTCGGCGCCCACGTAGGGGTCGTACGCGATCAGCCGCATGCCAAACGCGCGAGCGCGCTCAGCCACCAGCTGTCCGATCCGGCCGAAGCCGAGGATCCCGAGCGTCTTCTCGTACAGCTCGACGCCGGAGAACTTCGACCGCTCCCACTTGCCGCTGGTCAGGGAGGCGTAGGCCTGCGGCACGTTGCGCGCCAGCGCCAGCAGCAGCGCCATGGTGTGTTCCGCCGCGGTGATCACGTTCGACTGCGGCGCGTTGGCCACGACGATTCCGCGCTTGGTGGCCGCCTCGACGTCGACGTTGTCGACTCCGACGCCGGCACGGCCAACCGCCCGCAGGCGCGACGCACGCGCGATCAGCGGAGCGTCGAGCTTGGTGGCGGAACGGATCAGGACGCCGTCGTAGGAGCCGATCCGCTGCTCGAGCTCCTCGCGCGACCAGCCGACGCCGACGTCCACATCGAAATGCTCGCGGAGCAGGTCGATCCCGGAATCGCCGATCTTCTCGGCGACCAGGACGCGAGACCGGGCGCCGTCGGTCTCGGCGCCGGCCGAAGCCGACTCGGCGGTGCTCACAGCCGCCGCTCCAGCACCCAGTCGATGCAGGCCGTCAGGGCCCGCACGTCGGCCGGATCGGTGGCGGGGAACATCCCGACCCGCAGCTGGTTGCGCCCGAGCTTGCGGTAGGGCTCCACGTCCACGATTCCGTTGGCGCGCAGGGTCGAGGCGAGGTCGGCGGCGTCGACGTGGGAATCGAAGTCGACCGTGCCGACGACCAGGGAACGGTTGGCGGGGTCCTGCACGAACGGAGTCGCGTGCTCGTGCTGCGAGGCCCACGCGTAGAGATGACTCGACGACGCCGTGGTGCGCGCGATCATCGCCTCGAGGCCGCCTCGCTGTAGGATCCATTCCAGCTGATCGGCCAGCAGGAGCAGCGTCGCGATCGCCGGTGTGTTGTAGGTCTGGTCCTTGACCGAATTCTCGTGGGCGATCTGAAGCGAGAGGAACTCCGGGATCCAGCGCCCGTCCTGCGGAGCCGACGTGATCCGCGAGATCCGCTCGAGCGCTCGATGGCTCAGTAGCGCCAGCCACAGCCCTCCGTCCGAACCGAGGCCCTTCTGGGGCGCGAAGTAGTAGGCGTCGGTTTGTCCGACGTCGATCGGCAGCCCGGCCGCGGCCGACGTCCCGTCCACCAGCACCAGCGCATCGCCGGCGTCGGCCGGCCTGGCGACCGGCACCATCACCCCGGTCGAGGTCTCGTTGTGGGCCCACGTCACCACGTCCGCCTCGGGATCGCCGCGCGGCTTGGGAGCATCGCCGGGCTCGGCTTCGATCACGATCGGGTCGGATAGGAACGGCGCCCGGCGGGTGCAGGCCGCGAACTTCGAGGAGAACTCGCCGTAGGTCAGGTGGAGCGCGCGGCGCTCGACCAGGCAGCAGGCGGCGGCGTCCCAGAACGCCGTCGTGCCGCCGTTTCCGAGCACCACCTCATAGCCGTCGGGGACCGAGAACAGCTCGCGCAGGTCGGCCCGGATCTGGGCCACCAGGCCTCGGACGGGTGCCTGGCGATGAGAGGTGCCCATCACGCCGGCGCCTTCCTGCGCCAACCGCCCGATCTGCTCGGGCCGGATCCGCGACGGACCGGACCCGAACCGGCCGTCGGCCGGCTTGAGGGACTCGGGGATCTCCAGAACCGTGCCGGCTTGGGTCATGTCGGGCTACTCCTGGAACTCGGTATCGATCCAATCCATGTTGGCGCGGAGCTCCCGGCCGACCACCTCGACCTGATGTCCGGCCTGCTCCTCGCGCATGCGCTTGAAGTTCTCCTGCCCCGCGCGGTTCTCGGCGATCCACTCCCGCGCGAATTCGCCCGACTGGATGTCGGCGAGGATCTGCTTCATCGCCTCCCGAGTCGGCTCGGAGATCACCCGCCTGCCGCGGGTCATGTCGCCGTACTCGGCCGTGTTCGAGATCGAGTAACGCATCCCGGCGATGCCCTTCTCGTACATCAGGTCGACGATCAGCTTGAGCTCGTGAAGGACCTCGAAGTAGGCCAGCCGCGGGTCGTACCCGGCTTCCGTCAGCGTGTCGTAGCCGGCCCGGACCAGCTCGGTCACCCCGCCGCACAGCACCGCCTGCTCGCCGAACAGGTCGGTCTCGGTCTCGTCCTTGAACGTCGTCTCGATCACGCCTCCGCGCGTCCCGCCAATGCCCTTGGCGTAGGCCAGCGCCAGCGCGAGGGCATTGCCGGTGGCGTCCTGGTGGACTGCGGCCAGGCACGGCACGCCCGAGCCCTCGAGGTACTGCCGTCGCACCAGGTGGCCGGGCCCCTTGGGCGCCACGAGCGTGACGTCGATGTCGGGCGGCGGCACCACCTCGCCGTAGTGGATCGAGAAGCCGTGACCGAACATCAGCATGTTGCCGGGGGCGATCCCGTCGCTGACCCCAGATTCCCACACGCTGCGGTGCAGTTCGTCCGGGACCAGCATCATCACGACGTCGCCCTCGCTGGCGGCATCGGCGGGATCGGCCACGCGCAGGCCGTGCTCGCGCGCCTTGGCGACGCTGCTCGACTGCGGGCGGAGGCCGACGACGACCGACACGCCCGAGTCGGTCAGGTTCAACGCGTGGGCGTGGCCCTGGGAGCCGTAGCCGATGATCGCGACGGTCTTGCCGTCGAGCAGTGTGAGGTCAGCGTCTTTGTCGTAGAACACGACCAGGAGCCTAGCGAGGCGCGGCTCCAGGCCGGGGTCTCACCTCATCCGCCGCCGAACTGCTGCTCCAGAGAGAGCACGTCCTGGACGTACTGCTGCGTATCGGGGTACATGCCGTTCTGCTCGAGCGAGGACAGCCCCTGGTAGTAAGCGGCCGCGGCCTCCGCCGGATCGCCGCCGGTGGCGTCGAGCAGCGAATGCAGCATGATCACGCCGCCGCGCACGTTGTCGCTCGCCGACGCCGGCGCAAGCGGCGGCCCCGAGTTGAGGTCGTTCTGGATCCACTGCCACGTGCCGGGGAGGATCTGCATCACCCCGCGCGCGTCGGCGCTCGAGACCAGGTCGTTGTTGAAGCCGCTTTCCTGCCAGGCGATCGCGTCAGCCAGCGAGGCGGGCACGCCGTTGGCGGCGGCGATCGACCCGACCTCGGGCGCCGAGACGGTCTGAGGCGTTGGGTAGGGCGGGTCCGTCACCGATCCCTCGGCCGCCGCACCGACCGGCTGGGCGCTCGGGGCCGACGACGGCGCGGTGTTCGTCGAGACGTACTCCGCACCCGACCCGCCGCCAAGACTCAGCGCGGTCCCGCTGATCAGGTAGGCGTTGGGGTTCAGGCCGTTTAGGGCGGCAAGCTGATCGACGGTCATGCCCGCCCGGGCCGCGATCGCGGTCAGCGTGTCGCCGGGCTGCACCACATATGAGCCGCCGGCACCGCTGCTCGCGGGAGCCTCGCTGGCGGCCGAGCCGACATCGTCGGCGTCGCTGTCCCCGTCGCCGACGGACGTGGTGCCCGTCGCGCTCGACACGGGCGAGACGCCCACTGGAGCCTGCTGAGGCGGGATCTGCACCGTTGAGCCGACGATCAGCTCGGCGTCCGGCGAGAGTCCGTTCGCGGCCGCGAGCTGGTCGACGCTCAGTCCGTCAGCGGCGGCGATCGATGACAGCGATTCTCCGGGAAGAACCGTGTGGACGAAGTAGGCAGAGGCGGCGGCGGGCATCGCGAGCAGTGCCCCCGCCACGACCGTGAGGAGCAGGAGAAGTCGCAAACGCATGCGCCTCAGTGTCCTCAACACGGCTACCGACGGGAACCGCTGCAAGGGCGCTTTCACCTTGCAAATACGCGTTCACAGCTTTGACTGCGCTCCCGAAGGGGCGGTGCCCGCTACGCGGTGGCGGCCGCCACCAGCGCCCGCCCGGGCAGCACCAGCCGTCCGTCAGCGTCGGCGTACGGCGCGCCCACCGACGCGATCCGCCGCTCGATCGCCTCGCGCTCATCGCCCGACAGACGCTCGTAGGTCTCCGCGAACAGGCGCGAGAGATCAAGCCTCTCGGCGATCAGCTCCTGCGCCGTCATCGGGGCGCGAGGCAGCTCGAGCGACTCGACCAGCACCTCGACGAATCCGGCCCCCTCGAGCAGCTCGTGCAGGCGGCCCGGGGCGGCCAGCGCGAACATGCCCGGCGCGCTCGGATCCGGTGGCGGGGCGTGACCTAGTTCGACCAGGACGCGATCGATGATCGCCGCCCACGGGTTCAACTCGGGCTGGTCCCACACCGCGAGCACCATGCGGCCTCCGGGCACCAGCACACGCCGCGACTCTCGCAGGGCGGCCTCCGGGTCGACGATCAGCATGACCGCCCACCGGCACATGACCACGTCCACGCCGGCCGTCGGCAGGTCGATCCACTCGAGCTCGAGCCGCCTGAACTCGACGTTCTCGATCCCGAGCTCGCGCGCGCGAGCCCGCGCCACGTCGAGCATGCTCTCGGCCGCGTCGCTAGAGATCAGCACGCCTCCCGGACGGATCAGTTCGGCGGCGAGCAGTCCGGTCTCGCCGGGTCCAGCCGCGAGCTCGAGCACCCGCTGCCCGGGTTGGAGCCCGGCGTGCTCGATCATCCAGGTCGACACCGGCATGCCGAACTCGCGCATGTGCGGCGCGCGTCGGCCCCACCCGCTCGCGGCGCGCTCCCAGCGCTCGAGCAGCTCGGCTCTCAGTGCCTCGGGATCGGAGTCGGCCACCCTACGAACTCCCGTCTTCGGCGGTCCGCTCGGCCACCCTCCGGGTGATTTCCTCGAACGCGTCCTCGAGTTGGACGCGCAGCCGGCGTTGGAAGATGGCCATCAGCGCCTCGGAGGCGACCGGTCCAAGCCGCTCCACGGCGTGCTCGATCTCCGGCCACCGTTCCGCCGGCATGTCGGCCTGTGCGAAGGGCTTCCAGATCTCGTGGACGAACAGCTCGACCAGCGAGCGCGAGACCGATTCGCAGTGGCGGTCGACGTCCTCGAGCACGGACAGGGCGCTACGCAGCGAGATCCCGCGACCGACCACCTCCTCGGCAATCGCGAGTAGCGACGGGCTGGGGGCCTGGAAGCGGTCACCGCCGATCGGCACCAGCACGCCCAGGCGCTCCGCCTCGGCCAGCACCTCGGGCGCCTCCTGCGCGCTGACCCGGAACCTGCGACCGAGCTCCTCGAGCGTCAGCGTCTCGCCGCGCTCGGGCGAGGCGACGGCGCTCAATGCCTCGCCGAAGCGCTGGAGCCGCTCGGCCGTGCCGCGCGTGTCGTCGAGCAGCCGCTTGATCCCGCCCAGGTTGAAGCCGTCCGCTTGGAGGTCGCGGATCAGCCGCAGCTGTTCGAGATGCTCCGGGCCGTAGTAGCCCACGCGCGCCCGCACCTCGGGCGGAGCCAGCAGACCTCGCGCCTGGTGGGCGCGGATGTTGCGCACCGACATGCCCGACTGCGCCGCCAGCTGCTCGATCGTCAGCTGATTCGGAGAGGAGTCCGATTGCTCGAACCGCGAGGCCGAGGACACGGGCCGATTAAAGCTGGCGGCGCAGCAGCTTGCCCGATTGTGTGCGGGGCAGCTGTTCGGCGAAGGCAATCTCCTTGGGCACCTTGAAGCCCGCCAGCCGCCCGGCGCAGTGCGCCCGGAGCTCATCCGGCGCGACCTCCAGGCCGTCGCGAAGCACGACGGTGGCCACGACCGCCTCCCCCCACTCCGGATCGGGCCGCGGGTGGACGGCCGCATCGGCGACCGCCGGATGCTCGAGCAGGACCGCCTCGACCTCGGCCGGCGCGACGTTCTCGCCGCCGCTCACGATCGTCTCGGATTTGCGGCCGATGATCTCGAGCCGGTCCCGGTCGTCGAACCGGCCCAGGTCGCCGGTATGCAGCCGCCCGTCGTCGGACAGAGCGCCGGCGGAGACGATCGGGCCTTGCACGAGCACCTCGCCGTCCTCCGCGACTCGCACGTCGACTCCGGGGAGCGGCCAACCGAACGTGGCGATCTGGGAGCACGCCTCGGTCATGCCGTAGGTAGGAGCCACCGGCACCGACGCGCGCTGCGCTCGCTCAAGCAGCGCCGGCGACATCGGTCCGCCTCCCAGTAGCGCCCATCGGAGCGCCGGTGGATTCTCGAGGCCGGCGTCGAGCAGCCGCGCAAGCATCGTCGGCACGAGCGAGACCAGCGTGATCCGGCGGCCCGGATCCATCAGGTCGGTCAGCACCGCCTCGGTGTCGAAGTGGCCGTACAGGACCGCCGTGGTGGCGTAGATCGCGCTGCGGATCGGAATTGAGAGCCCGCCCACGTGGGTCAGCGGCATCGGGCAGAGCCACCGCTCCGCCGGGTCGAGGCCGAGTGCCACCGCGGAGCCGAGCGCGCTGGCCAGGAAGTTGCCGGACGTCAAAACCACCGGCTTGGGCGCCGCGGTCGTCCCGGAGGTGTGCATGATCGCCACCGGGACAGCCCCCTCTCCCCCTTTCCACTGGGGCCTGGCTGGCTGGCCAGCCAGGCCTGATGAGCCTGCGAGCGGCGTGTCGATGACGACCTCGGCGCCGGCCAGGCGCTGCTCCTGCTCGACCGCACTCAGCCGCAGGTCGATCGGAACCGCCGCGGCGCCCGCCAGCAGGCACGCGTGCAGCGCGATCACGAAGTCCTCGCCGGGCGGGAGCGCGATCGCCGCCCTCCCCGCCCCCGCAACGGCACCCGCGCGTACCTGCGCGGCGTCACGGAGTTCCGCGTAGGTCAGCGACCGGTCGGGGCCCTCGATCGCGACCCGTTCCGGGTACTTGGCCGCGGCGGCGTCGATCCAGGAAGTCACGAGCGGACACGGTAGTCTCGCCCGCGTGCCAACGACCTGGAAACCCGTCGGCGAGTACCAGGACATCCGCTACGAGACCGGCGTGGACGACGCCGCCGGTATCGCGAAGATCACGATCAACCGCCCCGAGGTCCGGAACGCCTTCCGGCCGGAGACCGTGCTCGAACTCTCAGACGCGTTCACCCGCGCGCGCGAGGATCTCGAGATCGGCGTGATCATCCTGACCGGCGAGGGCCCCAACGCGTTCTGCTCAGGCGGCGACCAGCGCGTCCGGGGTTCGCGCGGCGGCTACGTCACCGGCGCGGACCCGACGCAGGCCGGCCGGCACGAATCGGTCGGACGGTTCGAGGTCACCGACCTGCACGTCCAGATCCGCCGGCTCCCCAAACCGGTGGTGGCGATGGTGGCCGGCTACGCGGTCGGCGGCGGACACGTCCTGCACGTGATCTGCGACCTCACGATCGCGGCCGACAACGCTCGCTTTGGCCAGACGGGCCCGAAGGTCGGCTCGTTCGACGGCGGCTTCGGCGCCACCGTCCTCTCGCGCCTGGTCGGGCCCAAGAAGGCCAAGGAGATCTGGTTCTTGTGCCGGCAGTACGGCGCCCAGGAGGCCCTCGACATGGGCCTCGTCAACACAGTCGTACCGCTCGATGAGCTCGAGCAGGAGACCGTCAAGTGGTGCCGAGAGATGCTCGCGATGTCACCGTTCGCGCTGCGGATGCTCAAGGCGAGCTTCAACGCCGATGAGGACGGCCTGGCCGGCATCCAGCAGCTGGCCCACGACGCCAACCTGCTCTTCTACATGAGCGAGGAGGCGCAGGAGGGCCGCAACGCGTACCTCGAGAGGCGCAGGCCTGACTTCTCGAAGTTCCCCCACAGGGCGTGACGTGATCGCGGAGGCGGCGACGAGGCCGAGCGGCGTACGCATCTGGTTGATGGCCGCGCGCGTGCGGACGCTCCCCGCGGCGATCGCCCCCGTCCTCGTCGGCACGGCCCTGGCCGGCTACCTGCACGTGTTCCACCCGCTCCGATTCGTCGCCGCACTGATCGGCGCGATGTTCATCCAGATCGGTACCAACCTCTCCAACGACTACTCCGATGCCCGGCGCGGCGCCGACACCGAGGACCGGCTGGGTCCCGTGCGGGTCACCGCCGGCGGGCTCGTGCCGCCCCGTCAGGTGCTGATCGCCACCTACCTGACCTTCGGCGTCGCCGTGCTCGCCGGCATCTACCTCGTGGTGGTGGCGGGCTGGCAGCTGCTCCTGGTCGGGGCGGCCTCGATCCTGGCCGGCGTGCTCTACACCGGCGGGCCGAAGCCATACGGCTACGAGGGACTCGGCGAGGTGTTCGTGTTCCTGTTCTTCGGGGTCGTCGCCGTCGCCGGGTCGTTCTTCGTCCAGGTCAAGCACCTCGACTGGGAGGCGTTCGCGCTCGCCGTGCCCGTCGGGCTGATCGCCGCCGGTCTGCTCGTGGTCAACAACGTCCGCGACATCGAGACCGACCGGCGCGCCGGCAAGCGCACGCTCGCCGTCCGCCTCGGTCGCACACGCACGCGGTGGCTATTCGCGGCCATGATCTATCTCGCATTCCTGCTGACACCGGTGACCTGGGTGTTCGGGCCGCTCACGCCGTGGCTGTTCCTCCCCTGGCTGACTCTGCCGCTCGCGATGCGCGTGGTGCGCGTCGTCCGCAACCGCACGGACGGCCGCTCCCTGAACCAGGCGCTCGCCCAGACGGGACTCCTCCAGCTCTTGTTCTGCGCGCTGCTGGCGGCCGGGCTCCTATTGAGCCGGTGAGGGTCGAGATCGAGTCTTTACGGGCGCGCTTGCGCGCGCCTTTTGTTTTTGCCTCGGGTGCCCTCAGTGACCGCGGGCTACTGCTGGTGCGCGTCGAGGACATGGACGGCCACGTCGGGGTCGGCGAGGCGGCACCGCTGCCGGACTACCACGGGGTAAACGTCGAGGATGTCTTCGAGGCGCTCGAGGCCTGCCGCGACATGCTGGCAGCGGCGTCCTCGGGTGCGTCCACCGCCGCGGCGCTGGCCGAGTGGCGTCGGATGGCCGTCATCCCGGCGGTCGCGGCGATCGACATGGCTCTGTGGGACCTCGAGAGCCGCCAGACCGGCCAGCCCGTCTGGCGGCGCCTTGGCGCGCGCGCCGCCAACCCGGTCGACGTCAACTACACGATCGCGGCGGGCGATCGCGCCGGCGCCGCGTCTGAGGCGGCCGCCGCGCGCGGGGCAGGCTTTCGCTGCGTCAAGGTCAAGGTTGGGATCGGGGACGACGCCGGGCGTCTGGCTGCGGTCCGTGCGGTGCTGGGACCCGGAGTGGCGATCCGGCTCGACGCCAACGGCGCGTGGTCGGTTGAGGAGGCGGTGGCCGCGCTCCGGGCGCTCGCGCCGACCGGAATCGAGCTGTGCGAGGAGCCGGTGCACGGCCTGGCGCAGGCCCGCGAGGTCGCCGCCGCCGTCCCGGAGGTGCCGATCGCGCTCGACGAGACGGCTTCGGCGTCCGGCGCGCTCGACGAGCGGGTGTGCCGGGCCGTGTGTCTGAAGGTCGCCGCCTGCGGCGGAATCACCGGCCTGATCGACGCCAGCCGTCGGGCCCGCGCCGCCGGCTACGAGGTGTACCTGGCCTCGACCCTCGACGGTCCGCTCGGCATCGCGGCGGCGCTGCACGCGGCGGCCGCGATCATCCCGGATCGCCCGTGCGGGCTGGCCACGCTGGGGCTGTTCGACGGGCGGGAAGACCCTTTGCCGGCGCGCGCCGGACGAGTCGCGGTCCCGGCTGGGAACGGCCTGGGCGAGGGTCTGCTGGCCTGGTATGGCGGGGCCTGACCGCCGATCACCCGGGCTCGTGTGATCCACGTCACGAATCACCCGGATCCGCCTGGGTACAACAGGTCACGCAAGAAATTTGGCCGAAAGGCTAAAGCCGGGGGCTCGGCTGACGACCATCCTCCGTAAAGCTGAGCTGACCGTTTGATCGGAGGCCGCAACATGAGTCCTGAACGCTCCAACGCATACCGCCGGGTCATGAAGACGCTCGAGGACGTCGGACCGAGCAAGCTGCTCGAGCAAGAGCAGCAGCGCATCCGGTACGCCGCCGACAACCTCGTCTTCAGCCGGGACCTCGAGGACGACGTCGAGGCGCAGCTCGCGCTGGTCGAAGTCGAGAATCTGTGCCGCACGCTCGTCGAGAGTGGCCGCTGGGAGCGGCTCGCCGCCGCCCGCCTGGCCGACGACCTGTACCAGTGCGGCCCGGCCGCACCGGCCATTCTCCAGGCCGCCTGAGCTCCCGCCACCCCCGCCGGGGGTGATTTCCGGGTCCGTCGTGCGGGCTCTAGTCGCCGCGGATAACCGCCGCCACCGCGTACGGCGCCTCCAGGTGCACCGCGTGACCCACGCCCGGCACCACGACCACCTCGGCATCCGGCAGCTCGGACGCCATCCGCTCGGCGATCCCCGTGAACTTCTGGTCGCGCTCCCCGACCACGAGCGCCACCGGCACCCGGATCTCGCCCAACCGTTCCCACAGTGAGGGCAAAGCAGCCGTGCCGAGGCCGCGCAGCGCATGGGCGAGCCCGACCGGGCGGTTGCGCAGGCGGTCGGCGTGGGCCGCTGCTAGCACGTCGGGCGCCTGTCCGGCGAGCACCGGCGTCTGCGCCCACCGCCGCACAAACTCTTCGATGCTCATCCCCTCGATCTCGACGGCCAGACGCTCATCGTCGTCGAGCCGGGCCTTGCGCTCGGTCGCCTCGGCGATCCCGGGGCTGGCCCCGATCAGGATCAATCGCTCGATCCGCTCGGGCAGCTTCAGCGCCGCGTGGAGCGCGATCCGCCCGCCCATCGAGTAGCCGACCAGCGTAAACCGGTCGGGACCCAGCACGTTCAGATCCTCCAATACGCCCTCGAGCGTTACCGGCGCCCGATCCGAGGCCGATCCGTGCCCGCGGATGTCGAGCGCGAGCGCACGGTAGCTTTCCCCGAGCGCCGCGACCACGGGGTCCCAGCTTGCTCCGGTGTGGGTGAAGCCGTGCACGAGGACGACGTCGCGCGCCATTCAGGACATCTCATCATGAGCGCCACCGACACCTACCTGCTGTTGCGCGCCTTTTGCGACGAGCTCGCTCGATGTGGGATGGAGCATGCGTGCACCGCGCCCGGGTCGCGCTGCACGCCGATCGTCCTCTCGCTTGTCCGCGAGCCACGGATCCACGCGTGGTCGCACGTCGACGAGCGCTGCGCCGGTTTCTTCGCTCTGGGGGCGGCCAAGGTGTCTGGTCGTCCCGTCGCCGTCACCTGCACCTCGGGCACGGCGGCGGCCAACCTGACGCCCGCGGTGATCGAGGCGCGTCACGCGCGGGTCCCGCTGATCGTGCTGACCGCCGACCGCCCGCCGGAGCTACGCGACGTGGGCGCCGGGCAGACGATCGACCAGCTCAAGCTGTACGGCGACGCGGTCAAGTGGTTCTTCGAGGTCGGCGTGCACGAGGCGACGCCGGCAGCGCTGCGATTCATGCGCACGCTGGCCTCCCGCGCCTACTGGACGGCCATGTACGGGCCGCCGGGGCCGGTCCACCTCAACGTGCCCCTGCGCGAGCCGCTCGTCCTCGACGCTCCGCTGCCCGATGACTCAACCGGCCGCGACGACGGTAGGCCGTACGTGATGCTCGAGCCCGCCGTCGAGAGCGTACCCACGGGCGGCAGCCATCCTGCCGGGCGGATCGTGATTGTCGCCGGCGCCGACCGCGACCCGATCGCCGGCCGCGAGCTGGCGGGCTTCGCGGCGCGCGCGGCAATCCCGCTACTCGCCGACCCGATGTCGGGAGCCCGGCATGGCTCCGCGGCGATCGCCTACTACGACCTGCTGCTGCGCGACCCGGAGTTCGCGGCGGCGCACCGGCCCGGGTTCGTGATCCGCACCGGCGAAATCCCGACGTCGAAGCCGCTGCGCGCCTGGCTTGCCGGCCTGGACGCCGCCCAGATCGCGATTGACCCCGATGGCGTCTGGCACGACCCGGATGCGGTGGTCGGGCTCCGCGTGCAGGCGCCCCTCCGGGCTCTGCTCGACGGTCTGACCGCCCGCGAGACCGTCCCCATCGCGGCCGAGTGGCTCGACGCATGGCGAGCTGCCGACGACGCCGCCGGCGAGGCGCTGGTGCGGGCCCTCGGCGACGGTCTGTCCGAGCCGCTCGTGGCCCGCAGCCTCGGGCAGTGGCTCGGCGCTGGAGCAACGCTGTTCGTGGCCTCGTCGATGCCGATCCGCGACGTCGAGCTCTACCTCCCCGCCCGGGAGAACGGGCCGCGCGTCCTCTCCAACCGTGGCGCCAACGGGATCGACGGCACGGTCTCGGCCGCGTTCGGGGCCGCCGCCACCGGCACGGCGCCGGTGGTGCTGCTGGTGGGCGACGTGGCACTGGCCCACGACATCGGCGGACTGCTGTCCGCGCGCCGTCTCCATCTGCCGCTCACGATCGTGTTGCTCAACAACGATGGGGGCGGCATCTTCCACTTCCTGCCGGTCGCGGGCGAGACCGATGCCTTCGAGGAGCACGTGGCGACGCCGCACGGTCTGGACTTCGCCCACGCGGCGGCGCTCTACGGCTGCCGGTTCGAGCGAGCCGGAACGGTCGACGAGTTGAAAGTCGCCGTCGAGCAGTCGATCGCGGCCGGGGCCACCACGATCATCGAGGTCCGCACCGACCGCGTCGAGAATTTCGCGCTCCACCGCCGCGCCGCCGAGGCCGCGCTGGCCGCCCTGGCGCGCGCCTGACCGGCTCGACTGTGGTCTTCTACTGAGCGTCGACCGATCTTCACGCCGATGTCGCCACCGCAGCGAGTGCGTAGCTTCTGGCGATGCTCTCGACCTACCCCGCAGCGTGGCTCATTCTGGCCCTCCCGTTCGCGTCCGCGGGCGTGATCGCTCACGTGCGGCCGTTCCGGCGCCTGGCCGCGCGGCATCACCGCCTCACGTGGATGACCGGGGTCGCGGGGCTGTGCGCATTCGCGGCCGGCCTGATCGGGCTGCTCCCGACTTCCTGGACGGTCCCAGCCGTCGTCCTCGGTGGCGCCGTCGCGGGGTTTGCGTGCTTCTGGCCCAGGCGGAGGGATGACGGCGGCGAGGGCTGGCGCAGATGGTCGTTTGCGCCCGATGATGACCAGCCATCGCCCGGCCTCCCAGACACTCCGATCGACTGGCAGGAGTTCGACCGGCTTCGCGCCCAGTGGGAGCGCCGCCTGCGCGCCGGAGGCTAAGGCGCCGCTGTCGGGCGCCGCCGACCATCCGAGTCGGGCGCGGCGCTCAGCCGGCCAGTACCGGCAGCAGCGCGCCCAGTTTGACCTCTGTCTCGGCCAGCTCAGACGGCGGGTCGGAGTCACGAACGATCCCGCCGCCGGCATACAGGTGGGCCACGCGGCCGCGTAGCAGCGCGCATCTGAGCGCCACGCAGAACTCGCCGTCCCCGGTGGCGTCGGTCCACCCCACGGGCCCCGCGTACCACCCGCGGTCGAGCCCCTCGAGCGCCGGGATGAGCCGCTCGACGGTTTCCCACGGCTCGCCGCCGACCGCCGGCGTGGGATGGAGCACCCCGGCGAGCTCGATCGCACTCAGTGGTGCGGCCAGCTGCGCCCGGATCGGCGTGCCCAGGTGTTGGATGTTGGCCACGCGCACGAGCGACGGCTCGGGTGCGGCCGTGACCCACACGGCGTGCGGGCGCAGCGCGCGGGCGATCCGGCGCACGACGATCGCGTTCTCCTCGCGGTCCTTAGCGCTGCGCAGCAGCTGCTCGCCGAGGTGGTCGTCGATCGCCGGGTCCGCGCTGCGCCGGATCGAGCCGGCAAGCGCCACCGTGCTGGCGCGCTGCCCCTCCCGCCGGACGAGCAGCTCGGGGCTGGCGGCCAGGAAGGTCGCGTCGCCGCGTCCGACGGCGAACACGTAGCAGGACGGAAACGCTTCCCGGAGCAGTCCGAGCACGGCACCGACATCGTGGTCGAGCGGTGCGTGCACCTCGACGTCGCGCGCGAGCACGATCTTCTCGAGCTCGCCGGCGCGGATCCGTTCGACCGCCCGCGCCACCGCCTCCTCGAAGTGGGCCGGTGGCATCGGGCTGAGCACCCGGTAGGCCCCCGCCGGGGCGGGATCCAGTAGCGGCAGCGCGGGGGCACGCAGTTCGCCCAGGCGAGCCCCAACCCGTCCCCGCAGATCCTCAGCGGTGTCATCGGGCGCCACCTCGACGTTCACCGTGAGCGACACCCGGTCCCCCCGGCGCGCCAGCGACACCTCCGGAACGACCATCGAGGCCGGCGCGAACCCCTCCCAGGGGGCAGAGCCGCCACCGGCCTTGGCGAACGCGAATCCGCCGACGGCCACCAGCCCTGACCCGGGCGGCCCGTCGACGTCATCGGCCAGCGCGTTCGCCGCCACCTCCGACCATGCTCGACCGACGACTCCGAAGCGATCGCCACCCCGCGTCTCGAGCACGCGCGCGCAGCCAATCGCAGCCAGCGCGGACCCCTCGCGGTCGGGCTGCTCGAGACAGAACCAGGGCTCACCGGGACGGCGTGAGGCGATCGCCGCCGCGGTCGGGTCGAAGCCGGCGTCGATGTGCGCGGTGATACTGGCCAGCGCCGGCGCACCGGAGGCGCGAGCGCGGCGCAGCGCCGCGTCGAGCCGGCGGTCGAGTCGCCGGGCGGTGTCAGAGTCGAGCCACTTCCCGGGAGATGAGCGCGAGCGTCCTGACGCGACCCCAGTCATCGGACCAGCCTACCGTGGGAGGCGACGCCGGCCGCCTCCAGGGCCCGGTCGAGCGCGCGATCCACGGACTGTGCACAACCCGCTGGAGCCACACGGCGCGAACACATGGGTCCGCGTTCGACAGCTACGCCGTTTAGCCGACGGGCACCAGCGGCGGCTTCACTACTACCCCGTCCAGCCCCAGGTTGGACTGAACCACGTACGTCCCGCTGGTCGGCTGCAGGTTGAGCGCCTCGCCCCGCGTGGAATGCAGCAGGTTGTGGCTTACCACGAAGTTCTCGGTCGGCTGAACGCACGATTCAGCCACCCCACATACGAAGATCGCGGCTTGGTCGGTGAACGCGATGGTGTTGCCGATCAGCTCGGTCGTGCCGGGTAGCGAGTCGTACTGGTACCAGGCGATCCCGATCAAGCCGTGCGCGATGTAGTTGTGAACGATCGACGCGTTGCGGTAGCGCAGCGAGACGCCGTCGTCGTGGAAGTAGGTGAGCCGATTGTTGTCCACGCGCGCGTCTGCGACCTTCACGTAGATGGCGTGCTTCGCGTACGAGATGGCGTTGTCGAGCCCGGTGTGGCTCACCACGTTCCCCGCCACGAGGTAGTCCACTCCGCCGGCGGGGTCGCCGGACGCGCTGGCCTGGAAGCCCAGCAGCATGCCGGAGTCGCCAGTGTCGTAGATCGCGTTGTCCTCGATCACCCAGTGCGAGCCCTCGGACGCGATACCCGTCTCCTGGCGGCTTTGGGGGCCGACGAGGTGGGAGATCCTCAGGCCGCGCAGCGTGATGTAGTCGCCGGTGGCCTGGAAGCCTCGGACGGGACCGAGCGCCAGCTTCTCGAAGGTCAGATAGCTTGGGCCGTCGGGGTGCGACGCGTTGGTGCCCAGCCAAACCCCCTGGGTGAGGCGGGCCCGCTCGCTCCCATACGAGCCGAACACGATCGGATGGCCGCTCGCGCCCGACACGGCGTACCCGAATCCGGGCATCAGGGTGTCATCCGAGAACGTGGCGCCGCCCTCGAACAGGACCCGATCCCCGGGCCGAAGCGACGCGCGGTTCACGCGCCCGACCGTCCGCCAGGGACGCGAAGGGCTGGTGCCGCGGTTGGAGTCCCGGCCGCTCGGCGCCACGTAGAACGTCATCGGTGCCCGCACGCTCGGTCGGCGGGCATGGCGAACTGAGCTGGCGGCTCCCCGCGTCCCCGCTCCGACGGTGGGTGCGGTGCGGTGCGGCATGACCACGTTCGGCGGCGTCGAGCTCATCGACAGCACGAGCGCTACAAGCAGCAGGATGGCTGAGATACCCGAGCCGGTCGCGATCGCCCGCGGCCACGTCGCAGTCATGGCGCGGAAACATATCCGCGCGCGCCGTTTCATCCGCTCCTACGGTTCAGAATCGCACGCTCCACGGGCGGCGACGCGCTGGGAACGTGGAGGTTTCCGGCCTACGTCTCCCCGCGACCGCGCGCGATCGCGATCTCGCCGGTTCGCGCCATCTCGATCAACCCGAACGGGCGCACCAGCGACTCGAACGCGTCGACCTTGTCGCACGTGCCGGTGAGCTCGACCACGATCGAGCGCTTAGTCACGTCGACCACCTTGCCGCGGAAGATCTCGCAGATCTGCATCACCTCCCCGCGGCTGGCCCCGTCGGCGGAGATCTTGAACAGCGCCAGCTCGCGAGCCAGCGTCTCCCGGGGCTCCAGGTCGCGGATCTTCAGGACGTTGACGAGCTTGTGCAGCTGCTTGGTGACCTGGTCGATTGGATGGACGGCTCCGTCGAGAGTCAGCGTGATCCGCGAGATGCGCTCGTCGTCGGTCGGCCCGACGGCGAGCGTGTCGATGTTGAACCCGCGCCGTGCGAACAGCCCGGCGATCCGGGTCAGGACACCGGGCTTGTTCTCGACCAAGATCGACAGGATGTGCTTGCGGCCGGTGCGCAGCCCGGCCACCGCCTCGAGCTCGTCCAGCGAGAGGACTTCCTTGGTCCCTGGTTCGCCCATGTCTCAGCCCACCATGTTCCGCGCCGGCTGGCCGGCGGGGATCATCGGATAGGTGTTCTCCTCGCGCGTGACGCGGACGTCGACCAGGACAGGACCGTCGGTGGCGAGCGCCTCCTTCATGTCGGAGACGAGCGTGCGCTTGTCCTCGAGGCGGATTCCGGTGGCGCCGTAGGCTTCGGCGAGCTTGACGAAGTCCGGCCACTGGCCCATGTCGACCTGGCTGTAGCGCTTGTCCCAGAAGAGCTCCTGCCACTGCCGCACCATGCCCAGGTAGCCGTTGTCCATGATGAACACCTTGATCGCGATGCCCTCCTGGGCACAGGTCGCGAGCTCCTGCATGTTCATCTGGACCGAGCCGTCGCCGGCGATGCAGACCACCGTCTGATCGGGGCAGCCGACCTTGGCGCCCATCGCGGCGGGCAGGCCGAAGCCCATCGTCCCCAGGCCGCCCGAGTTGATCCACCGCCGCGGCGCAGGGAAGTGGTAGTACTGGGCGGCCCACATCTGGTGCTGGCCGACGTCGCTGGTGACGATCGCGTCGCCGCCGGTCGCCTCGTAGAGCGCCTGGATCATGAACTGCGGTTTGATCTCGGCGTCGCTCGAGTCCTCGTAGCGCAGCGGATGGCGCTCCTGCCACACCCGGATCCGCGACCACCACTCCTCGAGCCGTCCGGGGTCGGCAGCCAGCGCGCGGTACTCGGCGGTCAGCCGCGGCACGATGTTCTTCGCATCCCCCACGATTGGGATATGCGCCGGCACGTTCTTGGAGATCTCGGCCGGGTCGACGTCGATGTGGATGAACTTCGCGCGGGGCGCGAACTCCGACAGCTTGCCGGTCACGCGGTCGTCGAAGCGTGCCCCGATGGCGATGATCAGGTCGGCCTCGTCCATCGCGTAATTGGCCGCCCGGGTTCCATGCATCCCGAGCATTCCCAGCCACTGGTCGTGGGTCCCCGGGAACGCGCCGAGCCCCATCACCGTGCAGGTCACCGGGAAGCGATCGGACGTGGCGAACTCGGTGAGCTCGGCCCCCGCATTAGCGCTGGTCACGCCCCCGCCGGCATAGATGATCGGGCGGCGCGAGTTCGCCAACGCCTTGGCGGCGATCCGGATCTGCTTCTGGTTGCCCTCGGTGGTCGGCTGGTAGCCGGGTAGGCGCACGTCGGTGACCGGCTCGTACGGGATGTCGGCGCGGCTGAGGTCCTGGGGGATGTCGACGACCACCGGTCCCGGACGGCCGGTGCGGGCGAGGTGGAATGCCTCGTGGATCGAGCGGGGGATCTCCAGCGGGTCCTGGATCATGAAGCTGTGCTTCACGATCGGCATCGTGATGCCGATCATGTCCGCCTCCTGGAAGCCGTCGGTGCCGAGCAGCTCGGTGCGCACCTGGCCGGTGATGAACACGACGGGGACCGAGTCCATCATCGCGTCGCAGATCGGGGTGACCAGGTTGGTCGCGCCCGGGCCGCTCGTCGCGAGCGACACGCCGACCTTGCCGGTCGCCTTTGCGTAGCCCTCGGCGGCATGGCCGCCGCCCGCCTCGTGGCGGACCAGGATGTGCCGGATGCCGGCGTCGTAGAAGGCGTCGTAGGTCGGGAGGTTGGCGCCACCGGGAAGCCCGAATACGACGTCGACACCTTCAGCCTTCAGACATTCCATCAGGGCGTCGACTGCACGCATATATGCCTCCTTTCAGCGATCCGGCATTAGGGCGCGCACCAGCGAGTCCGGCCGCGCGGAAAGAGCGAGTCTACCAGCGGCTTCCAGGCGGCCGGGCGCCTTGGCTTTAGCTCAGCTGGTTGCTCGACACCGTGTAGGTGCCTGTGGCCGGCTGGAGGTTCATGTAGACGCCGGTGGTCTTGCTCAACTGGTTGTCGGTGATGGTGAAGCTGCCAAGCGGCTCGTTACACCCTTCTGCCGTCCCGCATACGAACAGGTCCGCGACCGTGGTGTCGGAGATCGTGTTGTCGGTCCAGTCGCTCGTCCCCGCCACCGTGTCTGTCTGGTAGTAGTCGATCCCGATCTGACCGCCGGAGAACGCGTTGTCGGCGATCGTCGCGTTGCGGTAGCGCACCGACACCGCGGACTCGGCGAAGCTCGTGATCGTGTTGCCGGTGATGGTGGCGTCGCTGGCGTCGAGGTAGATGCCGTGGTTGTTGTAGCCGTTGGTCGTGTCCAGGCCCGTGTCGCTGATCGTGTTGTCGGTGATCAGGTAGTCATCGCCGCCCAGCAGCATCCCGGACAGGCCGGTGTCGCTTATCTGGCTGTTCTCGATCACCCAGTGATCGCCGTTGGCGTAGAGCCCCAGGGCCTGGTTGCCGGCCGGCAGTGAGATCGTCACGCCGTCGAGGGTGATGTCGTCGCTTGGGCCGTGCACCGCGCTGCCGCCGTAGAAGGTGTTGTCGAAGGCCAGGTTCTCGAAGGCGAGGTCGTGCTGGACAAACCAGGCGCCCTGAGTGATGGTGGCCTGGCCCTGGCCGTAGCTGCCGAGCACGATCGGCTCTTCGGCCGTCCCTGAGGAGCTCGGCATCAGGACCTGGTCAGAGAAGCTCTGCCCGCCCTCGAACAGGACGCCGTCGCCCGGGGCCAGAGCGGCCGAGTTGACCCGCGCCACCGTTCGCCACGCCTGGGCCGGGCTCGTGCCCGAGTTGGAATCCGAGCCTGACGGCGACACGTAATACGTCACCCCCGAGATCGCCGGGGCGGCGGGTGGACTCGGTGTGGCCGGAGGCGCGGGCGGCGTCGGCGAGGTCGGCGCGGCCAGACTCGGATCGCTCGCCGCGGGCGGCGTGGCGCTCGGCGCCGGCGGCGTGCTGGGTCCCGAGGAAGGCGCCGGCGGGCTGGACACGGGCTTCTTGGGCTTGGGCTTCGGCTTCGGCCGCGCCCGCTTGGCGTTGGCCAGGCCCGTGTGCTGAACACCCGCGCGTCGGCGAGGCTTCACGGTGTGCCGGCGCGAGCCGGGGTGGGCCGGTTTTGGGACCGCCACCGCGGCGCTCGGACCGGCCAGAACCGCCAGCGCGCACGCGACTATCCCCGCCAGAACCGTCGGCCTCATGACGGTTCTCTCGGCGCGAAAGGAGCTGCGACTCCGGCCGGCGCGGCCCTATTGGACGTTCATATGGCCGCGGTGTGACGGCCGGCGGGCGCTCCCCGGTCAGCGGGACCGGCTCAGCACACGCTCGCGGATCGAGGCCTCGGACGCGATCGCCACGTCGGGGAACTCGAGCTCGGTCCCGCACTTCGTGCAGACGGCATCGTGCAGCTTGATCACGCGACCGCATCCGGGGCATTGCCTGCGCAGCTCCCGGTTCTCCCAGCGGGAGAACACGGCGGCGAGCAGCCCGAAGAACGGAATGCAGGCGGAGATCAGGAACCAGAGCAGGAACGAGCCGCCCTTGATTCGCCCGACGATCCCACCGGCGAGGCCGAAGAAGAACAGGATCACGACCAGGCCCATGTTGGACATGGGCCTGGCCTCACCAAACGAGCGTCTTGACCGCCCAGAGGACAGCCAGCACGGCAGCGATCACGACCACAGTCCAGAAGATCGCCGTCACGAAGCCGATGATGATCTTGAGGGCAAGCGCCGCAACGACCAGGAGGACCAGGCCCGCTGCCGCCTTGCGGGCGACTGCCGGGGTACGAGAGCGATGAGTCTCGACTTCAGATTGCATGGCTTAAGCGTACTCCCGCGGCGCCGCGTCTCGCTGAAGGACTCGCTAAGAGCCCCCGGCGTCAGTCGTAGACGCGCTTGAGATATTCGAAGCGGGACTCGCCGCTACCCGACCGCGGGTCGAGGCGCAGCCGAGCGAGCCGGTAGCGTCGGATCGGGACGGTCTGACGGCTCTGGCTCGGCGCTCGCCTATCCGCGACGAGCAGGACCTTCGAGGCTGTAATGGGACGGGTCATGGCCAGGATGATCGGTATTTGCGGCACTCTGCACATTGGCCCTGGGGCCAAACTTCTGGGTGCGTCGATGTGCCGGACGGCACGGTCAGCTTGCCGCGCGATACCTCGCCGCGACATCGAGGGCCTCGCGCACGTCCTTCGCCAGCCGCCGGCGCAGCCGCCACCGCGCCCCGGAGAAGGCCAGGTTCGCGACCGTCGCGAATCCCGTTTCGTCGGTCCGCAGCGCCAGCAGCAGGTGCGCCGTCCGGTCGCTCGGGGGTAACTGCCGGTCGGGCACCTTCACGCAGTAGCAGTGCACGCGCCGGCCGCCCGGCCGGACCAGCACCGCACCGGCCTCTCCCACCAGCCACGTGCCGAGCCGGCCACGCTCGAGCACGAGCCGGGTTCGGGCATGCAGCTCGCGGGCGTGGTGGTCGACGAGGTCGCCGAGCAATCCGAGCGCCACCGGCTCGGCCGGGTGGTCGCGCCGACGGGGCCGTCGGAGAACGCCCGCGCCGCGGGCTGCGTACAGCTCGGGGATCACCCACGCGTGGACGAGCAGGATGAGCGAGACCGGCGCGAGCACCGGCCGTAGCCACGCGAGGACGCCTGCCGCGAGTACGAACGGGACGGTGTGCGCGACCGTAGAGAGCGTCCACAGGCGTCCGGTCCGCTGCAGGGAGCGGTCGGTGACCTGGGAGCGCCAGAAGACGCCGGCGAGCTCGGGAAGCGACCCGCTCGCGATGGCCGGCGGCGCGGCTGCCGGCGAGCTCACCGTCATCAACCTCCCGCGATCGGCCGGCGCAGGATCACCAGTGGCGCATCGAGCGGGAGCTCGCGGACCTGTTCGGCGTGGCCCTCGCCCTCGGAGACCACCGCGTAGTAGCCCTGATCGAGCTCCGCCCTGAACGCGGCCACGGCCGCTTCCGCGGCCACCGGGTCCTCTGCAGTCCATTCGGCCACCGTGGTATGGCCTGTCTGATCCATCCGGACGAGTCGGGACACTGATGCCTCCTGGAGACGGGGGAATGCGTCTCTCATCGTACGCCCGAGGGGGCTTGGGGTCACCGCAAAATCCGTGCCTGATCTACCGGAAAGTCGGGCAAAAAGATGAGTAGCTATGTGGAAAGGAGCTTAGTTTTGTGCGTTAATTTGCCGCGGCGGGCCGTTTGATTGTGCGCCGCGGCTAACTTGGGAATCGGGGGCCCCGTAGCGCAGGAGGCGCTTGGGATCCGCCCGCAACTGGACGCTCACGGACGACTTCCACGATGACACCGCCGCCTGCCGCCACCCACGCCGCTCAGCCAACCTCGCTAAGCGCCCCGTCGCGGACGCTCGGCAGGGACCTGGCCGGATTGCTCACGGCGCACATCGTCGAGCCGAGGATGTGGGCACGCACGCGCTTCCTGGTCGACCTCTTGATGCTGACGCTCGCCGCGAGCGCCGCTGTGTTCGCCGCGCCCGACCTCCACACCGGTCCGAACCGCCTGCTGGCCGCGGTGTTTCCGCTCGTGGCCATCGTCTCCCTGCATGCGCGGCGCAACCGCGACGAGCGGCTTCAGACCTCGATCCTCGATACCGGGACGGTCATGATCGGAGCGGTGTCCTCGGCGGCGATCCTCACGATGGCGCTCGCCACCGTCGTCGGCGCCGCCCATCCGATTGGGCTGACCCTCCGACTGTGGTTGTTCGCGATCGTCTACGCGGGGGTCGCCCGCGCCGTCCTGGTGTCCGTCCGAGCGCAGGCGCTCAGCAACCGTGCCCTCGCCGTCCCGACGTTGATCGTTGGCGCCGGCTCGGTCGGCGAGCTGGTCGTGAAGCGGATCTCGGAGGATCCACGCTACGGCCTGCAGCCGGTCGGGTTTCTGGACGCCGACCCGATGCCGATCGTCGCCTCGGGCGTCGGGCGTCCCGCCGTACCCATCTTGGGAGCAGAGAGTGACTTGGGTACCGCGGTCGCCCGCACCGGCGCTCGGCGCGTGATCCTCGCCTTCTCCTCGCAACCCGACCACGCGGTCGTCGACCAGATCCGGGAATGCCAGCAGCTCGGCGTCGGGGTCTCGCTGGTCCCCAGGCTGTTCGAATCGATCAACGGCCGGGCGACGCTCGATCACCTTGGAGGCCTGCCGCTGCTCTCGCTGCGCCCGACCGACCCGCGCGGCTGGCAGTTCGCGGTCAAGCACACGCTCGATCGCACCGTCGCGCTGGTCGCCCTGATCATGGCGGCGCCTCTGATGGCCGCGATCGCAATTGCGATTCGCGCTACCTCCCCCGGAGGGGCCCTGTTCAGGCAGCGGCGGATCGGCCGCGACGGGCGGGCCTTCGATCTCCTGAAATTCCGGACCATGCGCGAAGGCGATGGCGCCGACGCCTTCCAGCTTCCCTCGGGCTGCGCGCCCGGTGGGGTCGAGGGACACGACCGGCGCACCCGGCTCGGCCTCTTCCTGCGGGAATCCTCGCTTGACGAGCTGCCCCAGCTGATCAACGTCCTGCGCGGGGACATGAGTCTGGTCGGACCCCGGCCAGAGCGTCCCGAGTTCGTCGAGCGCTTCACCTCGGAGGTCAACCGCTACCAGGATCGCCACCGGGTCAAGTCGGGAATCACCGGCTGGGCGCAGGTGCACGGCCTGCGCGGACAGACCTCGATTGCGGACCGCGTGGAGTGGGACAACTACTACATCCAGAACTGGTCCCTGAGCCTGGATCTGAGGATCATCGCGCTCACCATCGCCGAGATCTTGCGCCTCCGGGGTGACGAGGCGCGACCCGACTCCCAGTGACTTCAGCCGCTCGCGGTCGTCCGCGAACCGTCTCTTAAGCTCAGTGCATGGCTCCCAGGGAAGCGACCGACGATGGCCTTGCCGCCCGATTCTGGGTTGGCTCCCTGCGCCGTATCGCACAGCGGCGGTCGGTGATCCTTGGCTATCACGGGATCGGCACCGCTCAGAGGAGGGACGACGTGTTCCGGCTGCTGGTGTCCCCAGCCCAGTTCACCCTGCACCTTCGGCTGCTGTCGGCCGCGGGGTTTCGCTTCGTGACCGTGGCCGAGCTGGCCGACCAGCTCGGCGCTGACGCTCCGCCGCCTGGACTGGCGGCCATCAGCTTCGACGACGGCATGCGCGACAATTTCACGACCGCGCTGCCGATCCTCCGCCGCTTGGGGATCCGGGCGACCGTGTATGTGGCAGCTGGTCTCATCGGCGGATACAGCCCGTGGATCGCGACCGGGCCGGCTGCGGAGATCCTGCGCGAGGACGAGATCCGGGGGCTCGCGGACGAAGGCTGGGAGATCGGGGCCCACACCATGACCCATCCGGACATGTCGGTGCTCGATTACGAGCAGTGCACCGCGGAGATCGAGCGCGGCAGGGAGACGCTCGAGGAGATCACCGGGCAGCAGACTCTGACCTTCGCCTACCCGTTCGGCCGCTACGGCCCTGAGGCGATCGCGGCCGTCCGAACGGCCGGCTTCCGGGCGGCGGTCACGATCGGCTCGGGCTCGTGGTCTCGGCTCGAGCTGACGCGAGCGATGATCAGCGCCGGAGATCCGATCGGCTTGGTCATGCTCAAGCTCACCGATCGCTACGAGCCGCTCGTGAGCAGCCCCCCGCTCCGCTTCGTGCGTCGGGCGAGCAAGCATCTGCGCTCGGCGATCGCGAATCGCCCCCATGGAGATGACCCGCGTCCTCCTGGTCCACCAGCCTACTGACGGCGGCGTCGGCCGCCACGTGGCCGACGTTGCGGTCGGGCTGCGGGAGCTCGGCTATGAAGTCCTCACGTGCGGCCCGGCTCGGCCGGTGGGCATTCCGGCCGACCACGATCACGTGCCGCTCGAGCTGCGACGAACAGTGTCGGGCCGCGACGTCGCGATGGTCGCGCGCTTCGCACGGATCGTCCGCCACGTCCGTCCGGACCTGGTGCATGCCCACAGCTCGAAGGCGGGCGCGGTGGCGCGACTGGCCAGGCTGCGCGAGCCCCGCATCCCCGTTGTCTATACCCCTCACGGATTCGCCTTCGCCGGCCACTTCCGGTTCCGCGCCGAGCGTCTGGCCTACCGCGAAGCGGAGCGAGCGCTGGGCCACTTGACCGACCGCGTCGTTTGCGTCTGTCACGCCGAGGCGCGCCTGGCCGGGCTCGTGGTCGCGTCCCGGCGCGTCCGTGTCGTGCACAACGGAGTCCCGCCTGCACCCGACGGGCCCCCGCACGCCGCGACCGCGAGGCTGACGCGGATCGGCCCGGTCGTGTGCACACTGGGGCTAATGCGCGCCGGGAAAGGTGTCGAGACGCTGATCGACGCCGCCCCGGGCGTGCTCGCGCGTCACCCCGATGCTCAGTTCGCGATCTGGGGGGACGGGCCCGAGACGGCGACGCTGCTTGAACGAGCCCGGCAGAACGGCGTCGAGCGCGCCACGCATTTCCTCGGCCCGACGACCGACCCGATGGCGGCCCTCCGCGGAGTGACCGTGTTCGTAATGCCGTCGTGGCGCGAGTCGTTCCCGTACGTGACTCTCGAGGCGATGTCGGCCGGGCTGCCGGTCGTGTCCACGGACGTCGGCGGCGTCCGCGAAGCGATCGTGGACGGACGTCACGGGCTGCTGGTGCCCCCCGGGGACGCCCACGCGTTGGCGCGCGCGGTTGCGGGAATGCTCGACGACGCCGACCAGCGAGAACGGCTCGGAAGGGCCGCCCGCCGACGGGTCGAGGAGGAATTCACCGAACGCTCAATGCTTACCGGATTGAACGAGGTCTACACCGAAATCGTGCGCTTCATTCGCTTCTAGGAGGTTGTGAGGCGACACCTCCTTTTAGGAGGTTGTGAGGCGACACCTCCACAGTTAAGTTGCTCACCTCCACGGCGGGGGACTTCAGTCCTATGGTGGCCAGTCGATCACCGGAGGAGCTGATGGGGATCCCTCGAGCGACACCACTCGTGGCCATGGTTCTGTTCTCGCTGGCCGCGACTGGTTCCGCGCCTGCACGCCCCGTGGCAGCCCCGTCGGCGCGTGTCGTCATGGCGCACGCCGCAAAGAGCCATCACCGCCGCCGTCGGCACCTTCGCCGTCGCCGGCACGTCACGCTGATGCACGATCTCAGGAGCGCGCCGCCGGCGCCGACGATCACGGGCACGACGTACTACGTGTCGAGCACGGGGTCGGATTCGAACGCGGGAACGAGCCCGGCCCAGGCGTGGCGCACGGTGGCGCGGGTCGACTCGGCTCATCTTTCTCCCGGCGACGGCGTCATGTTTGAGGGAGGTCAGACGTTCACCGATCAGGTCCTGATGCCGAGCTCCTCGGGAACGGGCGGGCAGCCGATCGTGTTTGGCAGCTACGGCCAGGGCCAGGCCACCATCACGCAGGGCGCCTGGTTTGTCCAGCACGATCTCGCCTTCGAGAACCTGGCCTTCGACAACACCTTCTACGGCGGCAGCGCCACGCACGGCGCGAGTAACGACGTCTTCGTGGACGGGGTGTCGATCTCACTTCCGGCCGGCAATCAGGCCCTGGGGCTCTACGCCAACGGCGATCACTGGGTGATCGAGAGCAGCCGGATAAGCGACACCGGCCTGTCCGGGATGTTGCTGGGCGGCGATGACTACCTGATCACCGACAACACGGTCAGTGATACAGGCCTGGACACGACCAACGGCTACAACAACCACGGCATCTACCTCGACGCCAGCGACGCCACCATCACCGGCAACACGATCACCGGCGCCACGGAATCGGCGATCTCCGTGCGTTACCGAGGCAGTGCGATTCTCGACAACATCCTGTCGGACGCACAGATCGGGATCGACTACTACCAGACCGGAACGGTCGCCGGCCACAGCGAGTGGAGCGGCAACACGATCTCCGACACGACGGTCGCCGACATCTTCGTGTGCGGCACCGCTGAGGGCTGTCGCAAGCCGCTCGACAGCTTCACTATCACGGGCAACAAGCTCAGCAAGACCTCGGGTACCTACATGAACCTTCAGCCGAGCACGGCCCCCTACGTCCGCGCTGGCAACCTGACCTCGTAGCGCGCTCCCGGACGCCGCAGCCCGCCCGCGCAGGCCGGTACCGTCTCGGCCGTGACTGGATCGTCCGAGGACAACCTCCTCTCGCGATCACTCACGTTCAACGTCCTGGGCCGCGGTGCCAGCCTGGCGCTCGGATTCGTGGGCTCGGTGGCGATGGCCCGTCTGCTCGGGCCGGCCGACCGTGGGCTGCTTGCCGTGATGCTGACGATCAGCGGTCTCGCGGTGGCCCTCGGCGCGATCGGCCAGCCGCCGGCGGTGACCTACTTCTCGAGCCGCAAGGGTGCCGACCAGGGGGCCATCCTCGGCAATACGACGCTCCATGCGCTGCTTCTCGCGGCGATCCTGGTGCCGGTCGCGGTGCTTTTCCACATCCCGATCGCCGAGGCGTTCGGGCGGGGCCAAGGCGGCCTGACCTGGGGGCTGGCGGCAGCATTGGCCCCGGTGACCTTCCTCGGCTGGACCGCCGGCAACCAGCTTCTCGGCATGTTGCGGTTCGGTCTGTTCAACGCCCTCACCGTTGGCTCGGTCGCCGTCGAGACGGTCGCGATCTTCGTCCTCATCTGGGCGCTCGGCATGGGAGTGGCCGGCGGTCTGATCGCCACCGGCATCACCTCGGTGGTGGTCATCGTCGGCTCGCTGCGCCCGATCCTGAGCGCTGCCCGGCCCAAGCTGAACCGGGCGCTGGAGCGACAGATGCTCCACTACGGCTGGCGCGTGCAGGTCGGGGTGATCTTCCAGGCTGTGAATTACCGCCTCGACGTCGTCGTCGTGCAGCTGTTCAGGCCGCTCTCGCAGGTTGGCTATTACGTGATCGCGGAGACCATCGCGGAACTCGTGATCACGCTCGCGACCGCGTTTCAGTCGAGCCTGCTGCCGCTCACCTCGCACTATGAGGGCGATGCCCGTCAGGCGGACGTGACCATCCGCGCGCTTCACCACCACGCGATCCTGGCGACAGCTGCCGTGCTCGGCAATGTGGTGATCGGCTCAACGGTGATCTTGTTCGTGTACGGGCCGGCATTTCACCCGGCGGTCGTCCCGATGCTCGTGCTGCTTCCCGGTATCTGGTTCTTCGGGCTCGGCCTGGTGATCCAGAGTGACCTGAGCGGCCGGGGACGCCCGGGCCTCTCCTCCGGGCTGGCGGCGCTCGCCGCCGGCGCGACGATCGTGCTCGACTTCGCGCTGATCCCACCATTCGGCGTGATCGGCGCCGCGCTCGCCTCGGTCGTCGCCTACACCTGCTTCGGCGTGACGTCGCTGATTGCGCTGAGCCGTGTCAGCGGCATCTCGCCGCGCACCCTGCTGGTGCCGACGCGGGACGACCTCCTCGTCTATCGGCACTTCATCCAACGTGCCCTCCGGCGGGGGCGGGTATCTTCAGCGGTCATGGACGATCAGGGGACGGGGTGAGAGCCCGGCTGTCGAGGCCGGTGATGGGGGCCGGAACGCTGGTCGCGCGCCGCCCGCAGCTGACCTTCTGGGGGCTTGCCGCGCTGGGTGTGCTGGTGCTGGCACCGCTGGTCACCCGGCCCACGTATGCGCTTCTGCTTCCGGTTGCGCTCCTCGCGGTCTGGCTGGCGTGGCTCTCGCCGGCGATCCCGCTGGCGCTCGGGGGCATCCCGCCGCTCGTCGACGCGATCGTCGGCACCGATCCGCTGCCGAAAGGCGGCTTCACGCTGCTGTTCTCGGCCTGGATCGCGTTGGGGGTGGGTTTCATGATCATGCGGGGAGCCCACCGGGCGGCGAGCCGAGCGCTCCTCAGCGTGCCGGCGTTGGCGTCGCTCTTCCTGCTCGGGCTGATGGTGTTCCGCCTCGGCTCCTCACCGGATCAGGTGTACGGCAGCATGAAGGTGGAGCTGTACGTAGCCGACGTCTTGATCTTCTTCATCGGCGCGATCTTCGTCGGCTCGCGACGCGCCGATCTCCAATTGTTCTTCGTCGTGTTCCTCGCGTTGATCACGGTCAGCTCGCTCCTGTTCCTGGTCCAGCTGATCGACGGCGCTGCGCAGCAGGTGATTAATGGCCGGTTCTCGCTCGCCACCCAGGAGTACCCGATCGATCTTGCCCGCGCCAGCGCAGATGGACTGCTGGTGGCGATCTACTTCCTGCTCTCGGCAGACCGGAGGTCGCTGCGCGTTCCCGTGGCCCTGGCCACGCCGGTCGTGGCCATCGCCATGCTCGCGGCGGGGTCACGTGGTCCGGTGGTCGCCTTCGCCGTCGGGCTGATTGCGCTGCTGGCGCTGAGCGCCACCACCCCCCGAGCGCGTCGGCGATTCGCCGTGCTGGGTGTCATGTTCGCGCTCGTCGCCATCGTCGTTCCCCTGGTCGTGCCCAGCTCCTCGATCGGCCGTGCCCTGTCCACCGTCGTCGGGAGCGCCAGCGGCCTGTCGAGCAACGGCCGCTCCGCGCTGTGGGCGGCCGCCATCTCGAGCTTCTCCCATCACTTCGCCCTCGGGCTCGGCACCGGCGGGTTCGCCGCACAACCCGCCGCCGTCAGCGACCTCGTCCAGTATCCGCACAACCTCTTCCTAGAGGTGGCCAGCGAGCTGGGAATCATCGGTCTGGTCGCGATCCTCACGGCCGTGATCGGCCTGGCGGCGCGACTCGCAGCGCTCTGGCGCTTCACCACCGGCGAGGACAAGCTACTCAGCGCCATTCTGTTCTCGCTGTTCCTCACCGCTTTGACCAACGCCTGCATCTCCGAAGCGATCTACGGCAACGCCGAGGTGTGGCTGTGGGGAGGGCTCGGGCTTGGTATGTGGTCGGGGATGACACAAGGCTTCGGGTGGCCAAGATGGCGACCCGATGTCGCCCGCGCCGGATGAGCGAAGCCACTGTCTCGGCGGACCTGGGCATCGCCCGCCGCGCGCCAGAGGGGTTGGTGATGCTGTGTGACGTCGATCTCGGCCTCCCGGACGCCACGTGCACGCACACCCTGGAGGTGGCGCGCGGCTTCGCCCGGCTCGGCCTGGACGTCGACCTGATCGCCCGCGGACCCGATCCACGGCTTGCCGGGATCCGGTACGCGGCCGCCGGGGGCGCCGAAGGTCAGCGCCTCACGCGCCTCGTGACCATCAACGGCCAAGCGATCCGCTTACTGCGGAGGCGGCGTGCCGGCGCCCGGCGGTTCTACGTCCGAGACAAGTGGACCTGCTTTCCGGCCGTGCTCGCGGCGCGCCTGCTCGGATACCACGTCGTCCTGCAGGTCGACGGCATTCCCTACGGTCGAGGCGCGGCCGAGGGCTCCCCGCCGGCCCGCCTCGTCAAGCTCGTCGTGGCGATCGCCATGGGGCGGCTGGCACACGGGATGCTCGCCGTGACCCAGCAGATCCGGGGGCTGTTGATCGAGCTCGCGCGCGTCCCCCCGGAGCGTATCTCGGTCATCCCGAACGGGGTCGATCTGGAGTTCTTCACCCCGCTTGATCGCTCCGAGGCGATCCGCCGCGCTGGGCTCGACCCGGGGTGCAGGTACATAGTGTTCTGCGGAGGGCTGTACCCATGGACGGATTTCGGAGCGGTGGTGGACGCGTTCGCGGTGGTCGCGGGGCAGCGAGGAGACGCGCGCCTGCTGCTGGTGGGCGATGGGCCCGAGCGCGACCGGATCGCGGCCCAGGCGCGTGCGCTCGGCGTCGATGACCGCGTGGTCCTGACCGGGATGGTGCGGGAGCGCGAGCGCGTGCGCGACTACCTGGGAGCGGCCACGGTGACCCTGCTGGCCTACCGCGTCGAGGAGGTAAGCCGCGCGAACGTGAGCCCGATCAAGCTGATGGAGTATCTCGCGTCGGGACGCGCGGTGGCGGGACTGGAGATTCCCGGGCTGCGCGAGATCGTCGAGGGCAGCCAGGCCGGAGTGATCGTGGCCGGCGGCGCCAGCGCGCTGGCCGACGCGATCCTCTGCCTGCTCGACCCGGCGGTGGCAGACCGCTGCGGCGCTGCCGGTCGCCGCTACGCCGAGGAGCACCTGTCCTGGTCCGTGGTCGCGCAGCGGACGCTCCTCCTCTTCCGGTTGCCGGAGGGCGGCCGGTGAATGCCCATCCCCGCTTCTCGGTCGTGATCGCTGCCTTCAACGCGGCCGGCACGGTGAGCTCGGCGGTCCGCTCGGTGCTGACCCAGACCAATCCGGACCTCGAAGTGATCGTCGTGGACGACGGCTCGACCGACGGCACGGACGACGTGGTCCGGCGCATCGACGATCCGCGGGTGCGCTACCTCTCGCAACCGAACCGAGGCCCGGCCGCGGCCCGCAACGCCGGGATCGAGCAGGCCCGCGGCAAGTACGTGGCGTTTCTGGACAGCGACGACCTCTACTTGCCGAGCTTCCTGGAGCGGGGAGAGCGCGCGCTAAAGGAGACGCCCGGTGCCGGTTTTGCCTACACCGACGCCTACGTGTTCGACGCCGTCAGTGGGAAGGTGCGCCGCCGCAGCGCGATGGACCGCAACCGGCCCCCGGTGCCCCCGCCGGCGGACCGCGAAGCGTTTCTGCTCGAACTGCTCCGGCGCAACTTCGTCTACGTCGCGGTGATCGTGCCGAGCACCGTGCTCGAACGCGTAGGAGGCTTCGAGGAGTCCCTGAAGGGACCGGAGGACTACGAACTGTGGCTGCGGATCCTGACGCGCGGCTACCGCGCCGCCTGGATCTCGGGCCGCCAGGCGCTCTATCGCAAGCATGCCGCTCAGCTGTCGGGGAACGTGGTGACCATGACCCGCAGCCTGTGCGCCGTGTACGAGGGGCTGCGCATGGAGGAGCTGCCCGGCCCGGAGCACCGTGAGCTGCTCGTGCGCCGGCGTCGCGAAACCAGGCACGAGCTTCGCCTGCAGTCGAGGTTCGGCGGCCTCCTCCCGCTCGGGCTGGTGAGCCGGCTCAAGCGCGCCGGCATCGGCGAGTCCTGGTACGACTCTCCGCCGGCGGATATCGCAGCGGCCTTTCCCGATCTAACCGCCGTGTGACCTTGCGCCGTGCGGATCCCCGACCCCCCGGGACCGCGCGACTAGGTCCGTGTAAAGCCGCTCGAGCCGCGTGACGGCCGCGTCGAGATCATGTCCGGTGCGCTGGCGCTCCTGGGCCTGGGCCCCCAGCCTCCGCGCCAACCCTCGATCCTCGAGCAGCCGCTCGATGGCGGCTGCCAGCGCCTCCGAATCGCGCGGCGGCACGAGCAGGCCGTGGACCCCGTCGGTGATCAGCTCCGGCACCCCACCGACGGCGGTTGCGACGATCGGCGCTCCCAGCGCCATGTACTCGATCAGTGCGAGCGGGCTCCCTTCTCTCCGTGACGGCAGCACGGCGACGTCGAGCGCGCGGACGATGTCGGGCACGTCTTCCCGATGGCCGAGCATCCGGATCTCCTCGGCGACTCCGAGCTTCGCGATCATCTGTAGCAGTCGCTGTTCCTCGGGACCGATGCCGGCGATTACGCAGCGCACCGAGAGCCCCCTGGTCTTCAGCAGCGCAACCGCGCGAATCAGGCAGTCGTAGCCCTTCTCCTCGTACAGCCGCCCGATCGCGCCGATCAACGCCGTGCCGGGCGGCAACTCGACCTCGCGAGGCGCGGCCCCGTCTCCCTCCGGGGGAGGAGGGATGGCGTTCGGGAACACTCGTATCAAGTCTGGTCGCAGACGCTCCCGCTCGATCAGCTGTTGCCGATCCCATTCTGAGACGGCCAGGACCGCGGTGCTCAGCCGACCGACGACGTTGCGATCGAGGAAGGGGCGCATGACCTTTCCGTCGAGCATCGATCCATGCTCATGGCTGATCACCACCGGGACGCGCGCGAGCCGCGCCAGGATCGACCCCGGGACGCTCGCCCGGGGCATGTGCGCGTGGATCACATCGATCTGCTCGCGGGCCAGCAACCGCAACAGCCGCGTCCACGGCCGCACCGACCAGGTGGCGGGGCGATCCAGGCACAGGACGTTGACTCCGGCCTCCTCGAGCGCGCGTTTCTCGAGGGCCGCGCGATCGCGTCGGTACGGCTCAGGCCGGCGAGTCGTGCACAGGTAGCTCTCGAAGCGGCTCGGATCGAGCCGGTAGGCGAACTCATACGCCAGCGCCTCGGCCCCTCCCATGGTGAGACCGGCGTCGCGCGCCAGCGACAGCACCCGGAGGCGCGGTGCGCCCGACCGCGTCGCCGGCGCGGCGTCGTCCCTGACCTGTTCCCGCATCCCCGCCTTCATGGATCGATGCGGTGCGGCGATCAGCCTGGCACGGATGCCGGCCCGGCTTTGGACGCTGGACGCGAGCCGGTGTAGTACGGCTCGACCGGGACGTCCTCGAACACGACCGTTCCAAGGATCGGGGTCGCATTCAGCATCCCGTTGCTGACCGAGGCGAGATCGCGCGGCCTGGTCACTCCCGCCCGCACGACTAGCACCACGACATCGGAATGCGAAGCCAGGATCAGCCCGTCCGCCAGCCCACTGAGCGGCGGGGAGTCGATCAGCACGACGTCGAACCGCTCACGCAGCTCGGCCATCAGCCCGAACGTGGCGCTCCCGGCTAGAAGCGTCGCGGCGTTGACCCGCGAGGAGACCGACGGCAGCAACCACAGTCCCTCTTCGACATTCACCAAGGCATCCTCGAGCGCGAGGCGCCCCTGCAGCACATCGACGATCCCGGGGTGATCCGGGTAGCCCAACTCCTGGGACAGCGTCGCGGCGCGCATGTCGCCGTCAACGACGAGGACCTGCCGATCCCCGCGGCTAACCGCCCGGGCCAGGCCTTCGACGGTCGACGTCTTCCCCACGCGGGGGTTGAAGCCCGCAACCGTCACCACCTGCACGCCCCGGGCGCGCAGCGCGAACATGAGGTTGGCGTGCAGGACCCGGTAGGCCTCCGCGAGCGATGGATCGTCGGCCTTGAACCGCGCCTTGAGCGGGATGGAGGCAAGAAGCGGCAGGTCGACGAGGGCCGAGACGTCGTCGGCGGAGTGGATTGCCGGACGCAGAGACGCCCGGGCCCAGGCGAGGCCGACCCCGAGCACAACACCGAGCAACGCTCCCCCCAGCAGATCGAGCGAGTGGCGGGGGCTGATCGGGCTGGCGGAGGCCACAGGCGGCGCCGACAGGCTGGCGCTGGTTCCCTGGGCCAGGCCGTTCGCCACGAGGGTCGCGTTCTGACCGATGAGCGCCACGCGCGAGGCCTTCAGACCGTTGATCTGCTCCGTCCTGGCCGGAGTCGCCGGCAACGCAGAAAGCGCACTGATCTGGTTGCTGAGGTTGCTGATCTGCGCCTGGAGTTGGGCCTGGAGCTGCGTGGTGCGTGCCGCGGCGCCGCTCTGCAAGTTGGCCAGGAAGCCGTTGATCACCTGCTGGTCGACCGTCTGCGCTTCCGCGGGCGACGGCCCGGTCGCGTCCAGCTGCACCAGCGCGCCCTGCGGCAGCGCAGTGGCGGTGAGCCGCGACTGCAGCTCGTCGACGCTCAGCTTGCCGTGCTCGACGTGGGGTTGGACCGTTTTGAGGAAGCCGGGCGAGACCAACAGCGTCGCGTAGTTCTGGGCCAGCGCCTGGTTGGCCGCGGTCGTGTCGGTCGTCCCCGGATTCGAGGTTGAGAGGTTGACCTGGATGATCGCGCTCGCCTGATAGACCTTCGCGGCGGTCAGCGTGTACACAAGGGCCAGGCCGATCATGACGATAATCGAGCCCAGGATGATGTACTTCTCACGCCACAGGGTCGGCCAGATGCGGCGCGTGGTAGCGGGCTCTTCGGCCATCGACCGCAGTGATGATAGACGGCCATGTGGGCCCAGACCTCATCAACGCTGACTGCCGGCGACCGGGCGCAGGCGCCGCGAAACCCGGCCTGGTTGGGCCGCGAGTTGACCGCGCTCGTGGCCGGCTTGCCGGTGGTCGCGCTCATGCTCGTCTGGGCCATCCACGACGGCGGTTACGACACCGACACCTGGTACTGGGGGGCGCTGGTCATGCTCGCGCTGCTTACGGGGGTGGTGATCGCCCGCGGGGCGCGCGCGGTGCGAATCCCCCGCTCCGCCCGGGTGGCGCTGGCCGCGTTCGCCCTGTACGTGGCGTGGTCGTATTTGTCGATCAGCTGGGCGCAGTCGCCCGGCGACGCGCTGGAGGGCAGCAACCGCGCGCTCCTCTACCTGCTCGTGTTCTCGACCATGCTGGTGTTGCCCTGGACGGTGCGGAGTGCCCTGATCGCCCTCCTGACCTTCGCGGTCGGCGTCGGCATCGTGGCGATCGTGCTGCTCGTCAGGCTCGCCTCGGCGGACCACGTGGCCAGCCTCGTCATCTCGGGGAGGCTCGCCGCGCCCACCGGATACTTCAACTCAACCGCGGCCCTGTTCACGATCGCGGCGCTCACGGCGATCGCGCTCGCCTCGCGCCGTGAGCTGCCGGGACTGCTCCGCGGCGCGCTGATCGGATTCGCCTGCGCCGGGCTGCAGCTCGGCGTGATCGTCCAGAGCCGGGGCTGGCTGTTCACGCTACCGCTGATCGCGATCGTCACGATCGTGCTCCTGCCCGATCGCCTGCGCGTGGCGGCGGCTGCGGTCATCCCAGTGGTCGCCGCGGTCGCTCCCATCCACCGCCTGCTGCACGTCTACCAGTCAGCCACGCCCGGCCCGGCGCTCAACCATTCGGCCTCGCTCGCCGGGCATTCGGCGTTGCTGCTGTGCGGGCTGGGCTTCGTGGTCGCCACCCTGATCGCTTGGGGCGAATCGGTGCTGCCGGCACCGCGGCCGAATCCGGTCCGCCGACGTGTGCTCGGGACCATCACGATCGCGGTGACCGTCATTGCCGTGGGCGCCGGCGGCGTGGCGGCCACGCACGGGCATCCGTTCCGGTTCATCGAGCATCAGTGGAACGGGTTCAGCCACCCGCTGACGACGGCGACCGGATCGCACTTCACCGACGTCGGCAGCGGCCGCTACGACTTCTGGCGGGTCGCCCTCGACGCGTTCGTGGCCCATCCGATCGGCGGCCTGGGGCAGGACAATTTCGACAACTACTACGTGTCGCGCCGGCGCACGAACGAGGAGCCTGAATGGACGCACAGCCTGGAGCTCCGACTGCTGGCCCACACCGGCATCGTCGGCTTCCTGCTGTTCGGGGCGTTCATCGTGGCCTCGATCGCCGCCGCGCTGCGTGGGCGCCGAAGGCCGGGGTTGGCCGGGTTCGTCGCGGGCGCAGCGCTGCTGCCGCTCGTCGTGTGGCTGATTCACGGCTCGATCGACTGGTTCTGGGAGATCCCCGCGCTGAGCGGCCCGGCGCTCGGGTTCCTGGGAATGGCCGGCGCCTTGGGTGCGCGGCCCCCGGCGGACACGCTCGCGGCGGGGGACGCGGTGGCCGAGATCCGTGGGGTCGACGCGGATTCCGTCGCCGGCGACGGCGCCCCGCCCCGCCCGCCTCGTCCGGCGCTCCGAGCCGCCGCGTTCGCTGCCGGCGCCCTCGCCCTCCTCGCCGCGGTGGTCGTCCTCGGCTTCCCGTACCTGTCGGTGCGCGAGGAGTCGGGCGCTACCAACCTCCGCCAGAGCAACCCGGCGCAGGCGCTGCACGACCTGACGATCGCGGCCGACCTCAATCCGCTGAGCGCCGATCCAGGCCGCATCGGCGGCACTATTGCGCTCGACGACCAGCGTTACGCCAGCGCGCAGCAGCGCTTTGATCAGTCCATCTCGCGCGATCCCGGCGGCTGGTACGCGTGGTTGGGCGCGGGGTTGGCGGCGTCCGCGCGCGGCGAGAAGGCGGTGGCGCAGCACGACCTCCGGGTTGCGGGGTCGATCAACCGCCAGGAGCCCGTCATTCGGCGAGCGCTCGCCCTCCTCCACACCGCCCACCCGCTCTCGCCCGTCGCCGCGCTTGCGCAGCTCACGCTATCGCTGTGAGCTTTTTCCAGTTTTAGTTAGTTCTTGCGTAGCGTCCGGAGCTTCATGTACGATTTCGCCGGTCTTGGGGATTCGCGACGAACGAAGGGATTCATGAAACGCATTGCAGCCTTGGTAGGGCTTGTCGGCGTCCTTGCCCTCGCGATGCCGGGTGCGGCAGTGGCCAGCTCAACGTGTCAGGCCTACAACCCGCAGCTCTGCTCATCGGTCGGGAGCAGCAGCACATCGAGCGGGTCGGGGTCGGGCACCACTCCTGGCTCGACGTCGTCCGGCACCCTGCCGTTCACCGGTCTGGACGTGGTCCTGCTGGTTGCGGGCGGCGGCACGTTGCTGGCCGCCGGCTTCGTGGTTCGCAGGCTTTCGCGCCGGCTCAACTAGGCGACTTCGCTTGAAGCCTTAGCTCACGGGCTGGCTTCAGTCGCGGCGTGCTTGCTCGAGGCGACGGCGCAGCGGGGCGAGTGTCTCGAAGTAGAACCGATGGATGTGCTCCGAGCGCTTGAGCCGCTTTCGCGCGATGATCAGCCGCGCGGCGAGGGCCGCTGCCGCCCTCCCCTTAAGTGACGCGCTCAGCCCAAGGCCCGCGTACAGCGGCTCAAACCGGTCGGCGAATCCCAGCTTGTAGCGCTCGGCGCCGCCGAGAAACTCGACGCGGGCCGCTCCCTCGTCGACCCCCGCCTCGAGAGCGTCCAGCGTGAGTAGCAGACCGGGAGAGAACCTCGCGAACGCCGGATCGAACGCCATTCGGTCCCCGTACATCCGTCCGGCGAACAGAAAGTAGGCGTTGAACGCGATCGCGCGACCGTCGAGCTCGAGCAGCGCCAGCCGTGGGATGCCCTCCCGCGCCAGGGCGAGGAAGGCATCGCGCTGGAACGCGGCGCCGCGCCTTGAGGCGAACTCTGAGCTGTCGGGGCGACCCTCCCAGCGCAGCCGGTGCAGCCGGAAGGCTTCCTCGAGCGCGCGGCCGATCTCCTCTGGGCTTCTGGCGATCCGCGTCCGAAGCCGGCCGAGCTCCGCCAGTTGCCGACGGTGGCGGTTGTGCGTGGCTCGAGCCTTGCCGGAGGTCTTGGCGCGGTAGATCTCCTGCCAGGATCCGCGGACATCCAGGACGGGTGCCTCGATCCGCTCGATCACGCGCAGCTCCCGATCGCTGAGGCTGCGCTCAAGCACGCTGTTCTCAGGAATCCCAAAGACATCGAGCAGATCGTGCCGTCCGCGCTGTCTGGCCTGTTCGACCAGCAGGCGAGCGATCCCAGGCCCTTCGCCCCGGGCGAGCAGGACATCTCCCAGCACCGCCTGCGGGCCACCCGGGAAGCGCAGGCGGCGAACTCCCAACCGGTTCCGCTCGACGCACAGCGGGAGCGCGGCGGTGAGGAGGCCGTCGCGCCGTGCTACGTGGACCTCGAGCTCGCGCTCTGCGCCGTAGTGCCGCCACCACGGCAGGATCCACCCCTGGAGCAGGAACGGGCTGGGGCGCGGCATCGCCCGCACCAGGCCATCCCATTCAGGACCGAGCGCGCCCAACTCCGCGCCCGTGGTGAGGGTGGTGACCTCGACCGACACTGCCCTGCCCGGCGCCGGTGGCTGCCGCTTAGCCCTGGAGCCGCTCGCGGATCAGGCGGGTGATCTCGCCACCGTCCGCGCGCCCCTTGGTCTCTCGCATCACGTACCCGACGAGCGGCCCGATCGCCTTCATGTTGCCCGCGCGGACCTGCTCGGCCGCGGCGGGGTCGGACGCGATCGCCTTATCTACGATCTCCGCCAGGCCGTTGTCCTCCGCGGTGATAGCGCCGAGCCCCTCCCGCTCGACGATCGCGCGGGGATCGCCGCCCTCGTTGACCAGCAGCGTCAGCACCTCTCGCGCGGCGTCACGGCTGACCTCTTTGGCCTTGACCATCGTGGCCAGCGCGGCGAGACTCTCCGGGGTCACGTTGCTGGTCGCCGGGTCGGCGTCCGAGCCGATCCGCTCGACCAGCTGCGGGATCCAGTTGGACAGCTCGGCCGGCTCGAGCGCGGCCCCGCCGTTGCCCCGAGATCCGTCCGCGCCGGCCGCGTTCAGCGCCCGCTCGAAGTAGTCGCCGAGCTCGGCGCGGAAGGCGAACAGCCGTGCGGTGTCGGCGTGCAGCCCGAGCTCGCGTTCAAAGCGGACCGCCCGTTCGGCCGGGAGCTCGACGGGCATGTCGGCGCGCGCGGCGGTCATCATCTCCTCGCCGACCACGAGCGGAACGAGATCCGGCTCGGGGAAGTAGCGGTAGTCGTGGGCCTCCTCCTTGGAGCGCAGCGGGGTCAGCCCACCGCTCACGGGATCGAAGTGCAGGGTCTCCTGCACGACCGCTTCGCCCTGCTCGAGCAGATGCGTCTGGCGCTCGATCTCGGCTCGGACGCCGCGCTCGAGGAACGCGAACGAGTTCATGTTCTTGAGCTCGGTCTTGGTCCCGAGCCGGGTCGAGCCGGCCGGGCGGATCGAGACGTTGGCGTCACAGCGCAGCGATCCCTGTGACATGTCGACGTCGGACACGCCGAGCTGCTGCAGCGTGGTCCGCAGCAGGATCAGCCACTCCCGTGCCTGTTCGGGCGAGGAGATGTCCGGCTCGGTGACGATCTCAACGAGCGGCGTCCCGCCGCGGTTGAAGTCGACCCAGCTGCGGTCAGAGCCATGGATGCGCCCGCTCGTCCCCAGGTGGTTGAGCTTGGCGGCGTCCTCCTCCAGGTGCACGCGGTGGATGCGCACGTCGCCGAGCCGGCCGCCGCGGCACAGCGGCACGTCGTACTGGGAGATCTGGTAGCCCTTCGGGAGGTCGGGATAGAAGTAGTTCTTGCGGTGGAACAGCGAGCGCTCGGCGATGTCGCAGCCCAGCGCCAGCCCGATCATGATCCCGAAGTGGATCGCCCGCTCATTGACCACCGGCAGCGCGCCCGGCAGTCCGAGGCAGGTCGGGCAGGTGTGGATGTTGGGCGGATCGTTGAACGACAGCCTGCACCCGCAGAACATCTTGGTGCGGGTGTCGAGCTGGACGTGGATCTCGAGGCCGATGACGGGCTCGTACGCCGTGCTCGTGGAGGTCGTGCTCATTGCCGAGGCTTGCTCCCGTCGAATCCGATTGCCCGCTCGAGCGCGTGCGCCGCGTCGAGGAGGCGGCTCTCGCTGAACGCCGGCCCGGCCAGCTGGAAGCCGACCGGCAGACCGTCGCTCAGCCCCGACGGTATCGAGATCGCCGGGATCCCGGCGAGCGACATCGGCACGGCCAGGAAGTCATTCAGGTACATGGCCAGCGGGTCGTCCGTCTTGGCCCCCAGCTCGAACGCCGTGCACGGGCTGGTCGGGGTGACGATGAAGTCGAAGCGCTCGAAGGCGGTCTTGAAGTCCTCGGTGATCTTCGTGCGCACCTTCTGAGCCGTCCCGTAGTACGCGTCGTAGTAGCCGCTCGACAGCGCGTAGGTGCCGAGCATGATCCGGCGCTTGACCTCGACCCCAAACCCGACCTCGCGGGTGCGGCTGTACATCGTGACCAGATCCTTGTCGCCGTCGACGCGCAGCCCGTAGCGCACGCCGTCGAAGCGCGCCAGGTTGGCTGACGCCTCGGCCGGCGCGATCAGGTAGTAGGCCGACAGGGCGTGCGGCGCGTGCGGCAGCCGGCACGTCTCGATCGAAGCCCCAAGCCGCTCCGCGACCGCGAGCGTCGCCTCGAAGCTCTCCCGCACCCCGGGCTCGATCCCGCCCTCGGCCCCGGTCAGATCCTCGGGCACGCCCAGCCGCAGGCCTTTCAGGTCCTCCGCGCGCGGCACCTCGATCTCGCCCGGGTAATCGAGCGAGGTCGAGTCGCGACGGTCGTGCCCGACCATGTGGCGCAACATCAGCGCCGCGTCGGTCACATCGCGCGTGAGCGGACCGGCCTGGTCGAGCGAGGAGGCGAACGCGATCATCCCGTAGCGCGAGCACGCCCCGTAGGTCGGCTTCAGGCCAACGATCCCGCACAACGCCGCCGGCTGGCGGATCGACCCGCCGGTGTCCGTGCCGACCGCCCACGGGGCCAGTCCGGCCGCCACCGCCGCGGCACTCCCGCCCGACGAGCCGCCGGGAACGCGGCTGCGGTCCCACGGGTTGAACACCGGCCCGAACCCCGAGTTCTCATTCGAGGAGCCCATCGCGAACTCGTCCTGGTTGGTCTTGCCCAAGAGCGGCGCCCCCGCGTCGCGCAGCTTGGCGACCACGGTGGCCGTGTAGGGCGGACGGTAGCCCTCGAGGATCTTCGACCCGGACTGGCTCGGCACGCCCTCGGTGCAGAAGAGATCCTTGACCGCCACGGGCACGCCGCCGAGGGGTGCGTTGGCGCCGTCGCCCGTCTGCGGGGCCGCCTCGGCGACCCAAGTGAACGCGTTCAGCTGATCCGACGCGGCGCGCGCTCGGTAGGCCTCGAACAGGTCCGCCGCGGCCACCTTCCCCGCGCGGATCCGCTCCGCGGCCTGCGCCGCGGTCAGGTCGATCAGCCCGCTCACGCCGCGCCGGGACTGGGGACGCCGAATCCGTCGTGCAGCGGTTCGGGGGCCGCGGCCAGGATCACGTCGCGCGGCAGCGAGGGCTCGGGGTCGTCCGCGCGCAGCGCGTTCACGACGTCGATCACGTGCGAGGTCGGCGGGACTCCCTCGAGATCGAGCTCGCGGATCTTCTCGATGTGGTCGAGCACGTTGGAGAGCTCCTCGGCCATACGCGCGACCTCCTGCTCGCCCAGATCAAGGCGGGCGAGCCGGGCCACGTGGAGCACCTGGTCACGGTCGAGCATCGATGCTCATTCTAGGATCGGTCCTCGCCGCCCGGCCGTATGACCGGGATGTCGGCGGGGGCGTCGCGGCGCGAGATCCCCTCCTGGCGCATCGACAGATAGCCGCCGTAGGCGAGCGCGATTGCGCTGAGCAGGCCCAGATAGGCGATGGCTTGCTGGTGGGCGGGTGGGTTGATCAGGACGCGATAGATCAGTGCCAGCACGGTGATCAGCCCCAGAACGGTCACGATCACGCTGAGCGCGGCGGGCACGGCCGGCGCGCGCCGGGTCGCCTGGGTAATGGCCAGCGCGAACGCACACGCGATCGTCACCGCCAGCAGCCAGCGTAGGACGGTGAGCGCCTCCCAGCCGGTGGGCGAGTGGCTTGCGTGGCCGTACCACTTGCCCACCAGCAGGAAGACGAGTAGCAGCACCGCCCCGACCGCGGCAAGCACCTCGCCTCGCCGGAGCCGCGACGGGTGGAAGTCCATGAGGCGGGCGAGTCTAGGCGGTCGGGCCGGGCTCAGCCGTCTGCTCGCCGACCGGCGGCGCCGCCGCCGGCTCGGTCTGGCGAACCCGGCGGGTCAGCGCCACCAGCGCCCCGACGAGCAGAACTGCAAGCCAGAACCCGAGGGCGAGTTCGCCGAACCGCCCGATGTGAAACAGGAACTTCAGGGCGATCAGCCCCGCCGCCACGCAGGCGAGCACGTACCGGGTCGTCTCGCGGTCGGAGGCGATCGACGGGATCTTTGTCTGCGGCGAGAGCCGCTCGAAGCCGAGGTCGGTGACCAAGAACGCCGCCGACAGCAGCGCCAGCACACCGAGGAATGCGTCGGGCGCGTCTACCGCGGTCAGCGAGCCGCCAATCGAGACCGTGGCCGACCCGACGCTGATCGTCGCCCCGAACGAGAACCACGGCAGGACGAGCAGATCCAGGATCAGCAGCACGGCGAGGGTGGCGAGGACCCAGTCCTCACCTGAGAGGCGCTCGAGGTGCAGTCGGCGGATCTGGTCCTCCACGGTTACAGGTTCGCGGTCGGGGGCCCTGCTCCTGCCGGAAGCCTGCGCGCCGTCGTCTCGCGGCTACTCGAGGCCGGCGGCCCGTTCGGCCGCGACGACGGTGTTCCGCAGCAGCATCGCGATCGTCATCGGCCCGACGCCACCGGGGACCGGCGTGATCAGCCCAGCTTTCTCTGCCGCGGCCGCGAACTGCACGTCGCCCTTCAGGCCGTCCTCCGTGCGGTTGATGCCCACGTCGATCACCGCGGCGCCGGGCTTGATGTAATCGGCGCCGATCATCTCGGCTCGGCCGATCGCGGCGATCAGCACGTCCGCGCGGGAGCAGACACCGGGAAGATCGCGGGTGCGCGAGTGACACACGGTCACGGTGGCGTTGCGGTGCAGCAGCAGGAACGCGACCGGCTTTCCGACCAGGTCGGAGCGGCCCACGACGACCGCTCCCGCTCCTTCGAGCGTTACCGAGTAGCGGTCGAGCAGCTCGATGATCCCGGCGGGGGTGCAAGGCCGCAACCCGGGCGTGTTCTGCAGAAGCCGGCCCGCGCTGACTGCAGTGAGGCCGTCCACGTCCTTGTTGGCCTCGATCAGCGCGGTCAGCTCCTTGCCGTTCAATCCCTCCGGCACGGGCAGCTGGAGCAGGATCCCGCTCACCTCCGGGTTGCCGTTGCAGTCCTCGATCACTGCCGCGACGTCGTCCTGGGTCGCATCTTTCGGGAGGTGCTGATGGAAGTCGACGATCCCGGCCTCGGCTGATGCATTGCGCTTGCCGCGGATGTACACCTCCGACGCCGGGTCGTCCCCGACCAGGATCGTGGCCAGGCCCGGCGCCCGACCGGTGCGCTCGCGGAAGGCCGCCACGTCGCGCGCCACCTCCGCGCGCACCCGCGCGGCCACCTCCGTGCCGTCGATAATCGTCGCCGCCATCGCCGCGGGACCCTATTAAAAAATTCTCGGCGGCGCCTGACGGCGGCGCCTCAGCGATCAGCGCCGTTAGCGCCGCGCGATGGGCGCGAGGTCCGCAACCATCTTGCGCTCCGAGCCGTCCCGGCTGAAGCGGATCACGACGATGCCCCCGGGCTCGAGACCGGTCACCACGCCCTCGCCGAACTTCGGGTGCGTGACGTCCTCGCCCAGCCGGAAGGAGGGTCCAGCGGGCGTCGCCTGGGCGTCCCACGGCTGCGCATCGCCGACGCTGCTGCTCCACGATGTGGCCCGGGCGCGGATCCCGGCCAGGCCGCGGGGCTGCTGCTGCTGCTCGCGGTCGGTCAGCTCGGCCGGAATCTCGCCGATGAAGCGGCTGGGCGCCCCGAAGCTGCGCGCCCCGAACACGTTGCGCGTGCGGGCGTAGGTCAGGTACAGGTCGCGCTGGGCCCGCGTGATCCCGACGTAACAGAGCCTCCGCTCCTCCTCCAGGCCGCCCTCGTCGAGCGCGCGCGAGTGCGGGAACACGCCCTCCTCGAGCCCGATCATGAACACGATCGGGTACTCGAGACCCTTGGCATTGTGGAGCGTCATCAGCGTTACCAGGCCCTGATCGTCGCTGCGGTCGTCGGAGTCCGACAGCAGCGCGATCTGCTGGAGGAAGTCGGCCAGCGACGCTTCCCGCTCGGGCTCGGCAGCGGTCAAGGCGTCGTACTCGGCCGCCACGTTGACGAGCTCGTCCAGGTTCTCGATCCGGCCCTGCGCCTCGATCGTCCGCTCGGCCTCGAGTGCCTCGAGGTACCCCGTCTCCTGGAGGATCTCCGTGAGCAAAGCCGAGATCGGCGGGTTCGCCTCGGCGCGCTCGCGCAGAACGTGCATGGTGGCCATGAACCGCCTGAGCGCCTTGACCGCGGCGGGGCCGAGCCCCGGCACCTGCTCGGGCTCGGAGGCCGTATCCCAGACCGAGGTACCGGTCGTGTTGGTGTAGGCCAGTAGCCGCGACATCGACGTCGACCCGATCCCGCGCTTGGGCGAGTTGACGATTCGGGTGAAAGCACCGGCGTCCTGGTCGTTGACCAGCGTCACGAGATAGGCGATCGCATCCTTGATCTCGGCCCGGTCGTAGAACTTGGTACCGCCAATCACCTGGTAGGGGATGTCCGCCCGCACCAGCGTGTCCTGCAGTACCCGCGACTGGGCGTTGGTCCGGTAGAAGACCGCCACCTCCGCACGGGAGACTCCCTCGTCGAGCAGCCGCTGCACCTCGCCGGTCACGTAGCGCGCCTCGGCGTGCTCGTCCTCAAGCTCGCGCACCTTGATCCCATCGCCCTGCCCGAGCTCGGTCCACAGCGACTTGGGCTTCTGGGCGCGGTTGTTGCGGATCACCGCGTTGGCCGCGTCGAGGATGGTCTGCGTCGAGCGGTAGTTCTGCTCGAGCTTGATCACGTGCGCGTCCGGGAACGCATCCTCGAACTCGAGGATGTTGCGGATGTCGGCGCCGCGAAAGCCGTAGATCGAGTTGTGGGTGACGATGCCGTTCGCGATGAAGTTGTGTGTGGGCTCGATGTCGAGGTCGTACACCGGCGCGTTGACGGCGACCCGCGCCACCGACTCGACGACGTCGTAGCCGCCGTGCTCGTCGAACATGAGCATCCCCGGTCTGACGAACGCCGCTGGTGTGAACGGCAGCGCACCACCGCTCTCGCCAAGCGCAGCGCATGGCCCTCTCCCCCTGCCCATGTAAAACGGGCCAAACCGCCCGCCCGGATCGCGCCTAGGCGACATAAGCATGCTCTCCATGCTTATGTCGCCTAGCGGTTGGGCTGTCGTCGGCTTTGACACCTTTTGCAGGGTCGTGCCGGCGGCCGTGACCGCGCCAACGGCCGCTAAAGGCGTCAGCGCCTCGCCCGTAGCGGACGTGACCGCGCCAACGGCCGCTAAGGGCGTCAGCGCCTCGCCCGTAGCGGACGCGACCGCGCCAACGGCCGCTAAGGGCGTCAGCCCCTCGCCCGTAGCGGACGTGACCGCGCCAACGGCCGCCAAAGGCGCCGCCTCGGCGACGTACCCGGCAAAGTGCGTGTGCTCCGGGGTGCTCACGAGTCGCCGCCCCGAGCGCATTGTGATTGCGACACCGTCGCCCGCCACCGACCGATGCACGCGTACCACCCTCGCCGGCGCAAACGACCCGCCACCGTGCCCCGACAGCACGAAATCTCCCACGCGAACATCCTCGATCGGTCGGCGCGACCCGTCCGCCATCGTCACCGGGGTCCCCGCCACCAGGCATTGCGCGTCGTCGCCGACGACCATCAGATTCCGGCGCTCCTCGGCCAGGAGCTGGAGCCATCGGTACTGGGCGTGGTTGGTGTCCTGGTACTCGTCGACGAGCACGTGCCGGAAGCCGGTGGCGTACTGGTCGCGCACCTCCTGGAAGAGCTGCAGGACGTTTACCGCGTTGACCAGCAGGTCGTCGAAATCCATCGCGTTCATGCGGTGGAGCTCGCGCTCGTACACGCGGAACGCGTCAGCCACGGTCTGTTCGAAGTAGGAGCCGACCATCCGTCCGTAGGCATCCGCGTCCCGCAGACGGTTCTTGGCGTCCGAGATCTGGTTCTGGATCGCCGCCGGCGTGAAGCGCTTGGGATCGATCCCCAGCTCGTCCAGGCAGCGCTTGACCAGCCGCCGCGAGTCGGCCTGGTCGTAGATCGTGAACCGTCGCGTGTACCCGAGCTTGTCGGCGTGGGCGCGCAGCATGCGCGCGCAGGCGGCGTGGAAGGTCATCACCCACATGGCACGCACCCGCCGGCCGACCAGCAGCTCGGCCCGGTCGCGCATCTCCCCTGCCGCCTTGTTGGTGAAGGTGATGGCCAGGATCTCGTTCGGCTTGGCGGCGTCCGTCGCCACCAGGTAGGCGATCCGGTGGGTCAGCACCCGGGTCTTCCCCGAGCCGGCGCCGGCCAGGATCAGCAGCGGCCCCTCGCCGAAGGTGACGGCCTCCCGCTGGGGCTCGTTCAACCCCGCGAGGAGGGCTTCTAGCTCGGTAGCGGTGTCTGCCATGACAGTCTTCAACGGTAGCGACGGCAGTGGTCGCCTTCTAAGCCCTGCCGACACCCGTTCAGTCTGCAACCCATCCCCCATGAGCGATCTGCTGAACCGGCTCAGGTCAACCTGCGCGCTCGTGTCCGAGCGGGCCCAGTACGTGCGCGTGGAGCACGACCGGATCCCCGCCTACATGGGCACGCTGCCGATCGACCTGCCCGACGGCGGCGTCGATCCCGAGACGCATCTGACCGACGGCACGCGCGAGGAGCTGGCGGCGTTCTGGCTCACGCTGGATGCCATCAACTTCGGCTCGGGCTGGTTTCCCACGCTGCGCAAGCGCGTCGGCCGATCGGGCTACTACACGATCGCCGGCGCGCTCCGGGACCGGTTCGCGGCCCACGGCCCCTGGCCCGCGTCGGAGCTGGCCCGGGTCGGCGCCGGCGACGTCGCCGCCACGCTCGGCCAGGCCCCCGATCACGAGCTGATGGCGCTGTTCGCCGCCTCCCTGAACGATCTCGGCCGGCGCGTGTCGGCCTACCACGCCGGCCAGTTCGCAGGGGTGGTGGACGCCGCCGGCAGCTCGGCCGTCGCGCTCGTCGAGCGTCTGAGCGGCTGGCAGTCGTTCGCCGACAGCTCCCGCTACGACGGCTTGGCCATCCCATTCCTCAAGCGCGCCCAGATCGTTGCCGCGGACCTGGCCCGCGCCGGCGTCGCCGCCTTCCGCGACCTCGACCAGCTCACCATGTTCGCCGACAATCTGGTCCCGCACGTCCTGCGGCTCGACGGTCTCCTCACCTACGATCCGGCGTTGCTCGAGCGGATCGATCGCGGTGAGCTGATCGAGCACGGCTCGCCCGAGGAGATCGAGCTCCGGGCGTGCGCGCTGCACGCGGTGGCGCTGCTCGCGGCCGAGCGGCCGGGAGCGCTCGAGGCCGAGATCGACTATCTGCTCTGGCACCGTGGCCACGAGCCGCGCTACAAGGAGCACCCGCGGCACCGCTCCCGCTGCACCGCGTACTGACGCTCTGCTGCCCGCCCCCTCGGCCACCCGCGGCCACGAAGCTTCAGTTGTCGGCGCGGCGACCGATAAGCGGGCTGGATGCCCCGCTCAGCTCTCAGCGAACCGAGCCTGCCTGCTCGCTCCAACGGGAGCGGGCCGGCTGCGCTCGCGCCGGTGGATCCTCGGCAGGCGCTGCGGTGGGGCGAACGCCAACATGACCGCTGGCTCGAGCGCTGGATCCGCTCGACCGAGGACCTCGCCCGGCTCCGCTACTCGCACCGAATGCTCGACGCCGTCATCGAGGAGGTCGACGGACGGCAGATCCGGGTTGGCAATCAGTGGCTGACCGACTACGCGTCTTGCAACTACCTCGGCCTGGATCTCGACCGGGAGATCATCGCGGCGATCCCCGAGTACCTCGACCGGTGGGGCACGCACCCGAGCTGGTCGCGCCTGCTCGGCAGCCCGGTCCTATACGAGGAGATCGAGGACCGGCTCACCGCTCTGCTCGGCTGCGAGGACAGCCTGGTGCTACCGACCATCACCCACATCCACATGTCTGTGATTCCCGTACTGGCCGGCGGGGGCACCGTGTTCCTCGACAGTCGCGCCCATAAGACGATCTACGACGGGTGCGCGTTTGCCGAGGCGCGAGGCGCCACGGTCGAGCGCTTCGCGCACGAGGATCTGGATCAGCTGGAGGCGCTGCTGTGCGACCCCAGCTGGCGGCGTCCTGGGACGATCTGCATCGACGGCGTCAACAGCATGACCGGCAACGCGCCCGACCTCGCCGCGTTCGCGGCGCTGGCCCGTGCGCAGGACGCGATCCTCTACGTCGACGATGCCCACGGTTTCGGGGTCATCGGCGAGCGCTCGCAGAAAGAGCCCTGCGACTACGGGGTGCGCGGGAACAGCATCGTGCGTCATGTGGCCGAGAGCTACGAGAACATCGTCCTGGTCGGCGGCTTCTCGAAGGCCTACTCGTCCCTGCTGGCCTTCATCGCTTGCCCGACCGCGCTCAAACAGGTGCTGAAGACCGCAGCGCCTCCGTACCTCTACTCGGGCCCGTCGCCGGTGGCTTCGCTCGCCACCGTGCTGGAGGGCTTGCGGGTCAACGACGCACGCGGGGATCAACTGCGCGGCAAGCTTCATCACCTCACACGGCGCGTGTTGGACCGGCTCGACGAGCTCGGCGTCTGCACGCCGAACCACTCCGGATTCCCGATCATCGAGGTGCCGCTGGCCGACCCAGACAGCATCGACGAGGTCGGCGACCTGCTGTTCGACCGGGGCATCTATGTGACGATGGCGGTCTACCCGCTCGTTCCGCGCGAGGAGGTCGGTTTCCGCCTCCAGCTCACCGCGGCCAACACCGACGAACAGGTCGATCACCTGTGCAAGGTTCTGGGCGAAGTCGCGCAACGGTTCAAGTTGCACGGCAGGCCCGCCGAGTAGGGCGACTACACGATGTCCGCCGCGCGATCGATCATCACGAACCGACGCCACCCGAGCAGACGCCACCTGTGGTGGGTGTTCCTTGCCTTCGGCGCGTTCGTCACCGGGCTGTACGTGTTGGTCCCGCCGTTCAAGGGCAGCCCGCTGGCGATCAACGGGCTCGGCCTTTACGGCCTCCTCGCTGTGGTCGCCGGGATCCGGATCTACCGGCCGGCTGCCCGAGTCGCCTGGTGGCTGTTCGTGCTGGGCGTGTTCCTGTTCTGGGTCGGCGACGTCTACACGTACAGCATCCGGATCCTGTTCAACGTCGTCGTGCCCTTCCCCTCCTGGGGCGACGCCGTGTACCTGACCATGTACCCGGTCCTGATGGTCGGCATCATGCTCTTCGTCCGTCGCCGCAACCAGCGCGCCGACGGCCCCGGCGCGGTGGACGCGCTGATCATGACGCTGGGGCTGGCCCTCGTCTCCGCAGTCATCCTGATCGCCCCCTACGTCCACGACAACACGCTCGGGCTGCTTCCCAAGCTCGTCTCGATCGGCTATCCGATGGGGGACATCATCCTGCTTGCTGCCGGGATCCGCCTCGCCGTCGACGGCGGTAAGCGCCGGCCGGCGTTCTACTTGCTGATCGCCGGGATCGTGTCGATGCTGGTCACGGATGACACCTACGGCGTGCTGACGCTGCACAACGCCTACAACCATCAGCTGTGGCTCGACGCGGGCTGGATCTTCTTCTATCTGTTTTGGGGGGCGGCCGCCCTGCACCCCTCGATGCAGGAGCTGTCCGACGTGGAGGTCGACCGGGAGGCGCGGCTGACCCCGCTGCGACTGGCATTGCTGGCCGGGGCCACGCTGGTCGCGCCCGCGCTCGAGATCGTCAAGGTCATCCCGACCCGGAACTGGGACCTGCTGTTCATCATCGGCGCGTCCGCGGTGCTGTTCTCACTGGTCGTGGCACGGATGACCGGGCTCGTGCGTCAGCGCGAGAAATCCGTCTCGCGCGAGCGGGCGCTGAGCGCGGCCGGCGGCCTGCTGGTCGCCGCCACCGCGCCGGAGGAGATCGTCACCGCGGCACTCCAGGCGGTGGCCGACTTCGGCAAGCAACGCGTCGAGGCCCGGGTGTGCCGGATCTTCGGCGATCAGGAGCGGGCGATGGCGCTCGACGAGCACGGCCGCCTGTGCGATTGGCCGATCTCCGACCGGATCTCGGGCCTTCTCAACACCGACGGTGGTTCCGCGGTGGCCAAGCTGCCGGCCCCGGCGCGCGAGGAGCTGAAACTGCCGGCGGGCGACGATCAGGTCCTGCTGCTAGAGCTCCGTCCCGTCGGTCCCGCCACTGCCGGCCTAGTTCTGGTACTCGCTGGTGAGCCGGCCCACGACGACGAGACCCGGTACGCGCTGCGGACGCTCGCCAATCAGGTCGCGCTCGCCCTAAGCAGCGCCGAGCTCAGCGCCGAGGTCCACCGCCAGGCCAGCGAGGCCAGGTTCGCGACTCTCGTTCAGAACTCGAGCGACCTGATCACCGTGCTCGACGCCGACAACACCGTGATCTATCAGAGCCCGTCGATCGAGCGCGTGCTGGGCTACACGGTGGAGGAAGTCACCGGTCGCCCGTTCGAGCAGCTGCTGCATCCCGACGAGCACGGTCGGCTCCTGCGCCGGCTCACAGACGGCGCCGGCGCCGGCGGTCGCGCCGAGGTGATCGGCTGTCTACTGGCCCACAAGGACGGCACCCTCCGCCACTTCGAGATCCTCCACGCCGACCTGCTGGACGACAGCGCGGTTGGCGGCATCGTCCTCAACGGCCGCGACGTGAGCGAGCGCAAGGCGTTCGAGGAGCAGCTCGCCCATCAGGCCTTCCACGATCCGGTCACCCATCTCGCCAACCGCGCGTTGTTCAACGAGCGCGTTCGCCACGCGGTCGCCAGGACGCTGCGAGAGGGCGTCGGCATGGCCGTCCTGTTCGTCGACCTCGATGACTTCAAGACCGTCAACGACAGCCTCGGCCACGCGGTCGGCGACCGCGTCCTGCTCGAGGTCGCGCAGCGCATAGCGACGAGCGTCCGGGCCGCCGACACCGCCGCCAGGTTCGGCGGCGACGAGTTCGCGATCCTGCTCGAGGACGTACACGATCTCAGCGCGGCGGTCGAAACCGCGGAGCGCATCCTCGACGCCCTTAGCCGCCCGCTCGAGCTCAACGAGAACCAGCTGATCATCCGCGCGAGCCTCGGTATCTCGGTCGCCGAAGCGGGCAAGGCCACCGACGCTGACGAGCTGATCCGTAACGCCGACGCCGCGATGTACATAGCCAAAGCGGACGGCAAGGGCGGCTACCGCCTGTTCGAGCCCGCGATGCACGACCGGGTTGTGGCCCGCCTGGCGCTCCGCGCCGATTTGCAGCGAGCGCTCGAACGCGAGGAATTCGAGTTGCACTACCAGCCGCTTGTCCGGCTCGACGACGGAGCCGTCACCGGCGTCGAGGCGCTCGTGCGCTGGCACCATCCGACGCGCGGCCTGATCCCGCCGATCGAGTTCATCCCGTTCGCCGAGGAGACCGGACTGATCGTCGACATCGGCCGATGGGTCCTGCGCGAAGGTTGCCGACAGGCGCGAGCCCTGCGCGATCAGATCGTCGGGGCCGTCCCGCCAACGATCGGCATCAACCTCTCGGTCAAACAGCTGTTCCATTCGGACATCGTCGCCGACGTCGCCAGGGCGCTTGAAGATGCCGATCTCGAGCCCGAGGCCCTGACGCTCGAGATCACCGAGTCGGTGATGATGACGGACACCGAGCTTGCGGTCAGCCGCCTCAACGAGTTGCGAGCGCTCGGCGTCCGCCTGGCCATGGACGACTTCGGCACCGGCTACTCGTCCCTGAGCTCGCTCAGCATGTTCCCGCTCGACATCCTGAAGATGGATCGGTCCCTGCTCGCCGCGGGCGCGTCACCTGTGACCTCCGGGCTCGCCTCCGCGGTGCTCAGCTTGGGCGAGACATTCGATCTCGAGGTGGTCGCCGAAGGGATCGAGTTCCCGGAGCAGTCAACCACGCTCAAGGAGCTCGGCTGCGACACCGGGCAGGGCTTCTACTTCGCCAGGCCGATGGAGCCCGACCGCCTGATGACCTTCCTGGAAGGGCGGGCTGACGCTGCCGAGGGGGCGGCTCTGCCGACGGGCTTGGACTGAGCCCGTGCAACAGAGCTACGAGAGCCTAGACCGACCGGGGGGCTTCAGCGGCGTCCGGCTGTTCGCGCCCCTGGCCCACCGCGACTACCGGCTGCTCGTAGCGGGCACCTCCGTCTCGCTGCTCGGGGACGGCCTGTTTCTCGTCGCGCTGGCGTGGCAGGTCTACACCCTTTCGGATGCGCCGACCGCGCTGGCGACCGTGGGGATCGCGATGACGATCCCCACGATCACGTGCCTGCTGATCGGCGGCGCGGTGAGCGACCGCTTCGACCGTCGCCTCGTGATGCTCACCGCGGACACGGCACGCGCCCTGATTCTGGCGACGCTGGCGGCGCTCGCGATCGCCGGCGCGCTGAAGCTGTGGGAGCTGTTGGCGATCGCCGTCGTCTACGGCGCCGCGACCGCGTTCTTTAACCCGGCCTCCGATGCACTGGTCCCGCAGCTCTTGCCGGCGGACGCGCTGGCCCAAGCCAACTCGCTCGACCAGCTCATCCGGCCGCTCGCGCTGCGCCTGGCCGGCCCCGCTATCGGCGGGTTCCTCGTCGGCGCGATCGGCTCAGGCTGGGCGTTCGGACTGGATGCCGGTTCGTTCGCCGTGTCGGCCGTGACCGTCTTGGCCATATCGCCGCGACCGGTGGGGGACGCCCGCCCGACCCGGTTCGTGGCGCGGGAGATCAAGGACGGCCTGGGTTACGTGCGTAGGCGTCCGTGGCTGTGGGCGACGCTGGTCAGCGCCGCTGTCGCCTACCTGCTGTTCATGGGCCCCACCGAGGTGCTGCTGCCGTTCATCGTCAAGCACCGGTTCGCCGACGGCGCGACCGACCTGGGGCTGATCTTCGCCGCCGGTGGCGTCGGCTCGCTGGTGTGCGCGCTCGCGATCGGTCAGCTCGGTCTCCCGCGCCGCAGCCTCACCTTCATGTACGCCGTCTGGACCGTCGCGACGCTCGCCGTCGCCGGCTACGGCCTATCCCGAGGCCTGTGGGGACTGATGCTGGCAAGCGTGCTGTTCAACACGCTGGAGACCGCCGGCACGATCGCTTGGGCGACCGCGAAGCAGCGTCATGTCCCGCCTCAACTGCTGGGCCGCGTGTCGAGCCTCGACTGGCTGATCTCGATTGGCCTGTTGCCGCTGTCGTATGCGTTGACAGGGCCGGTGGCCGCCGGCCTTGGAGCGCGCGCGACCCTGATCTGGGCCGGCATTCTCGGGGCCATGGTCACGTTCGCACCGGTGCTCAGCCGGCGGGTGCGCCGCCTCGACGACGCCCGGCGACTACCGGTCGAGCGCCTCCATGCGCGCCCGGGCGATCGCCTCGGCGCCGGCGTCGCCGACTAGCAGCTCGGCCCGGATCGTCCAGCTCCCCAGCAGGTCGACCGCCGGGAAGCGGCCGGTGCTGGCGAGCAGCGGATCGAGCGCGATCACCGTGGTCTCGCCACCGAGCGGTTCGGAGGCGGTGGCGATTACGGTCAGCGATCCTCCGCCGACGATGTTGCGCGCCGAGGCCAGGAGCTTGCGGGCGGCGTGCGGCTGCAGGCCGCTCAGCGTGTCGATCAGCACCACCGCGTGCGAGCCCCGCGCGGCGAGACGCCGGGCCTGGTCGACGACCCGCTCGACCGTCTGCGCCTGGGCGTCGGCCGAGGCGGCGAAGCTGACGGCCGCGGTCGGCGCCGCCGGGCCCTGCTGCCACTCGGAGATCTCCTCGGGTCGCACGCCGGCCAACACGATCGACAGCTGGATGTTCTCGTGGCCGGTCAGCGTGGCGGCCAGCCGCTTGAGCGCCTCGGTCTTGCCGGCGCGGGGCGGCCCGACGATCGTCACCCGCGAGCCCTGCCCGAACGGCGTCAGCCACTCGATCGCCTTGATCGTCGGGTCGTCGGTCCCGAGCCGGAAGCGCTCGCTCGGGAACGCCGCCGGCAGGTCGTCGAAGCGGGTGCTGTCGGCGACCTCGTCGGCCGGCTGGCCGTTGATGGTGTCGATCCGGATCAGCGAGGCAAAGCGCTCGGAGCGCCGCGGCGGGCGTCGTGGACCCGAGATGCGGTCGCCCGGCACGAGCTCGCAGCGCTTGACCTGCGCCGCCGACACGTAGACGTCGTCCTCCGAGGGCTCCGACGGGTTCACGCGCAAGAAGCCCGAACCGTTCGGCAACAGCTCGACCTCGCCCTCGACGGTCTCCTCGACCGGCGGTTCCTTCGCCCCGCGCCGGCGCCCGGCCGCGCGCTCGTCCTGCTCCTCGGCCTCCTCGGCCTCCTCGACCCCCTCGGCCTCCTCGACCCCCTCCGGAGCCTCTACCTCCTCCCCTTCTTCCTCCTCCTCCTCTTCCTCTTCTTCTGGCTCCGAGGCGCCGTTCTCCTCGTCGCGTGCGCCGGCACGGCCCCGGCCTCCGCGGCGCCCGCGCCGTCGCCGGCCGGCGGGTCGCTCCTCCTCACCGGTGCCCTCGGCCTCGGCGCTCGGTTCCTCCGCCGCGGGGGCACCGCCCTGGCGGGCGAGGATCGCGTCGATCAGCTCGGGCTTGCGCAGACGGCGGTAACCGTCGATCGAGAGCTCGGAGGCCAGGGCGTGAAGGTCGGCGAGCGGGCTGGCGGCCAGAGCGTCGCGGTCCAGTATCGACATGTGGGTGCCTCCTTGAAGCTGGGGTTGGATCGGTGGGCTCCGGTCGCGTTGCGCCAGCGACCGGCGATTCACTGGCTTCTCAGCCTAGCGTGGGATGGGGCGAGCCGACTCCCGGCGCAGGTCGACCGCCAGCCTCAGCTCGGACTCGACCTCCATCTCGCCTGACAGGACGGCCCGCACCGCCAGGAAGTCGGCCGCCTCGGCGACGTCGTGGACGCGCACCACGTGCACCCCGGCGTCGACCCCGTGTCCGATCGCGGCGAGCGTGCCCGCCAGCCGAGCCCGCGGGGGGCGGCCGGTTATCGCCCCGATGAAGTCCTTGCGCGAGACGGCCAGCAGCAGCGGGCGCCCCAGCGCATGCAGCCCGGGCAACGCGCGCAGCACCTCGACCGTCTGCGCCGGCGTCTTGCCGAAGTCCGGCCCGGGGTCGAGTAGTAGCTGCTCGAAGTCCATTCCCCGCGCTAGCGCAAGCTCGATGCGCTGAGACAGAAACGCCTCGACGTCGGCCACCACGCGCCCGTCGAGCGAGGAATCGAGCAGCTTCTCCTTGGGCTTGGCGCGAGTGTGCATGAGCACCAGCCCCGCTCCCGTCGCGGCACACACCTCCGCGAGCGCTGGGTCGCGCAGCCCGCTGACGTCGTTGACGATCGCCGCGCCGGCGGCGATCGCGGCCTCCGCCACCGTCGGCTTGTAGGTGTCGACCGACACCAGCGCGCCAAGCCCACCAGCCACCCGCTCGATCACCGGCACTACCCTTGAGATCTCCTCCTCTGGCTCGACCGGTGGCTGCGTCGTCACGCCGGACTCGCCGCCGATGTCGATGAGGTCTGCTCCGGCGTCCAGCAGCGCCTGCGCGAGCGCGACGCGGTCCTCCAGGGTCGGGTGCAGGCCCCCATCCGAGAACGAGTCGGGGGTCGCGTTGACGATCCCCATCAGCCACGGCCGCTCCCCCAGCTCGAACGTGCCGGCGGCGGTGCACAACGGCAGCCTAGGCGCCCGCACGGAATTGCTGCTGCCCATCGTCCGGAGGTTATCCGGGCGTTGCTCTGTAGCCCTGTGCAACCCCGCGCGGGCTAGTGCGCCGGGTCCGCGACGCCCTCCTGGCGGCGCTTCTCGACGATGCCCTTTATGCGGTCGAGCGTCTCGTCGGACATGCGCCGGATCTCCCAGTGGGTCAGCTTCATCACGCGCATCGGTGAGGTGGCGATCACGTCGGCGTTCCGCGGCTCGTGCTGGAGAAGACCCATCTCGCCGATCAGGTCGCCTTCTCCCAGCGAGGCGATCTTCTCCCCGTCCCGGATCACATCGGCAGTGCCCTCCTGGATGCCGATCAGCTCAGTCGAGTAGTCGCCCTGCTTCATCAGGATCTGGCCGTCGGCGACGCTCGTCTCGGTGGCGAACGCGGCCAGGCGCCTGGCCTCCTCGTCGGACAGGTGGGAGAAGATGGGAATCTCCTTCAGGCGGTTGGGATCCATCGGTCCTTGCTTCTACCCACGGGCAAAACGCAGGTAACTGGGGATTGTCGGCGGCGCCTGACGGCGGCGCCTTAGTGGGGATTGTCGGCGGCGCCTGACGGCGGCGCCTTAGTGGGGATTGTCGGCGGCGCCTGACGGCGGCGCGTCACTAGAGCGATTTCACCTCGGAGGTGATGTCGCTCACAGATTGCTTGGCGTCGCCGAACAGCATCGCGGTCTTCGGCTCGTAGAAGAGCGGGTTGTCGATCCCGGCGAACCCGGATGCCATGGAGCGCTTGAGCACGATCACCGAACCTGATTCGTCGACCTCGAGGATCGGCATGCCGTAGATCGGAGAACCCGGCTGGTTCTTGGCGGCTGGGTTGGTCACGTCGTTGGCGCCGATCACGAGCGTCACGTCTGTGCGCGGGAACTCCGGGTTGATCTCGTCCATCTCCTTGAGCAGGTCGTAGGGAACGTCGGCCTCGGCCAGGAGCACGTTCATGTGCCCGGGCATGCGCCCGGCGACCGGATGGATCGCGAACTTGACGGTCACACCCTTGGCCTCGAGCGCCTTCTCGAGTTCCCGCACGGCGTGCTGCGCCTGCGCCACCGCCATCCCGTAGCCGGGCGCGATCACTACCTGCCGCGCGTAGGAAAGCTGGATCGCCACGTCCTGAGCGGTGGTCGCGCGAACCGGACCGTGATCCTCGCCCCCCGCAGCGGCCGGCGCCGCGATCGCGCCACCGAACCCGCCGGCCACGATCGCCGGGACCGAGCGGTTCATGGCCTTGGCCATCAGGTTGGTCAGGATCGAGCCCGACGCGCCGACGATCATTCCGGCCACGATCATCGCCGTGTTGTTCAGCGCGATACCGGTGGCCGCCGCCGACAGGCCGGTGAACGCGTTCAGCAACGAGATCACGACCGGCATGTCCGCGCCGCCGATCGGGAGCACGACCATGTTCCCAAGCACCGCGGCAGCGAGCAGGATCCCGACGATGAACAGCGCCTGGGAGTGCGTGCCCGCCGCCAGCACGATCGCCGAGCCCACGCAGACCACGAACAGCGCCCCGTTGATGAACGTCTGCCCGGGCAGCTTGATCGGACGGCCGGGCAGGATCTCCTGAAGCTTGCCGAACGCGATGTTCGAACCCCAGAACGAGATCGACCCGACGATCGCCGCGAACAACGTCGGGATCTCCGACTTCTGCACCCAGAACGAAAGACCCGACTGGAAGTGGTGGCGGTACTCGATCCAGGCGATGATCGCCACCGCGCCGCCACCGACGCCGTTAAACAGCGCGACCATCTGCGGCATCGCGGTCATCCGCACGTTACGAGCGGCGGGAACCCCGATCGCCGTACCGATCACCAGACCCAGCGCGATCAGCCACGGCGTGCTCGAACCGCTCAGCACGTGCGGGGTGAGCAGCGTCGCCACGATCGCGATCGCCATCCCGGTCGCCGCGATCTTGTTGCCGCGCACCGCCGTACGCGGCCCCGTCAGTCCGCTCATCCCGTAGATGAACAACGAGAACGCGACGATGTAGCAGGCGTCGATGAAGTTCGCCCGCTGGATGAAGGTCGTCGCCAGGCTCACCGCCGGTCGAGCTCCTTCTCGGGCTCCCCCTCCGGAAGCTCCGGCTTTCGCTTGAACATCCCGAGCATCCGGTCGGTAACCAGGAAGCCGCCCACGACGTTGATCGTGCCGAACGCGATCGCGATCACCAACAGCCCGTGCTCGAGCACACCGTGCGCCTCGTGCATCAACAACAGGCCGCCCAACAGCACGATTCCATGAATCGCGTTGGTGCCCGACATCAACGGCGTGTGCAGCGTATTCGGGACCTTCGAGATCACCTCGAAGCCGACAAACGCAGCCAGAACGAGAATCGCGATCTCGGTGATCGTGGTCACGGTGCCTCTCCTTTCGCTTACGAGCTCGCCGCCGGTGCTGCCTCGGCCGCGGTCCGGGCCGCCTCGTGAACGATCTCGCCGTCGCGGGTGATGCAAGCGCCGGCGATCACCTCGTCTTCGAAGTCGAGCGAAAGCTGACCCTTGTCGGAGATCATCAGCCCGAGCAGCGACTCGATGTTGCGGGCGTACAGCTGCGAGGCGTGCTCAGCCATCGTGCTCGGCACGTTTAGCGGCCCGAGGATCTTCACGTCGTGACGCACCACCGTCTTCCCCGCCTCGGTCAGCTCGCAGTTCCCGCCCGTCTCAGCCGCCAAGTCGACGATCACCGATCCGGGCTTCATCAGCTTCACCGCCTCCTCGGTGACCAGCACCGGCGCCCGACGCCCCGGGACGGCGGCCGTCGTGATCACGACGTCGACCTTGCCGATCGCCTCGGCCATCAGCTCCTGCTGGCGGGCCTGCTGCTCGGGCGTGAGCTCCCTGGCGTAGCCGCCGGCGCCCTCCAGGTCGCCGCCGAGGTCGAACTCGAGGAAGTGGGCGCCGAGCGACTCGATCTGCTCCTTGACCGCGGCCCGCACGTCGAAGCCCTGCACGACGGCGCCGAGCCGTCGCGCGGTGGCGATCGCCTGGAGCCCGGCCACGCCGGCGCCGAGCACGAGAACCGTCGCCGGGCGGATCGTTCCCGCGGCGGTCATCAGCATCGGGAAGAACCGGCCGATCTCGGTCGCCGCGATCAGCACCGACTTGTAACCGCCGATGTTGGCCTGCGAGCTGAGCGCGTCCATCGACTGCGCCCGGCTGATTCGCGGGATCGCCTCCATCGCGAAACTCGTCACCCCCGTCTGCGCGATCGCCCGAATCGATTCACCCGCCGTCAGCGGCTGCAGGAACCCGATCAGGACGCCGTCGGACCGCAGGCGCCCGATCTCCTCCGCCGTCGGGGCCGCGACCTTCACTACCACGTCGGCCTTGTACGGCCCCGCCCCGTCCTTGACCATCTGGGCGCCGGCCTCCTCGTACTGCGAGTCCGGGATCAGCGCGCCCGCGCCGGCCCCCCGCTGCACGACGACCTCGATCCCCCGTTCGCCGTCGGCGAGCTTGCGCACCACCTCGGGCACCAGGGCCACCCGGCGCTCACCCTCGACCGTCTCCTTGGGGACTCCGATCCGCATGCAGGGGGCCGGAGGCTATCGACTTTGCTGAGCGACGTAATCAATCCTCACCGAGCGGGGCCAGCGTGACCGCGGTGAGGATCCCCGCGTACATCGCCAGCCGATCCAGTTCGCGCGCCGATACCACGGGGGCGGCGGGGGGCCGAACGGCGGCGGGTCGCACGTCACGTGTGCGATGCGTCACAGTCGGCTTGGCGGTGGCGTGGCGCGCCGGCGTCGAGCGCGACGAGACGGGATGCGTGGCTGTATGGCCCACCCGTTCGGCCGGCGCCACCGGAGCGAGCGGCAGCGGCTTGCCGTCGAGTGCCATCAGCGCCTCACCGGTCACCCAGGTCGGCGTCTGATTGACGCCGCGCGAGTATTGGACGTGGCCGTCGCCGGCGATCAGCGAGCGCAGGTAGTCCAGCGGCGAGGACGACCCGTGCCGGTGAAGCGACGCCGGATCGACGCCGGCCGCGATCAGCCCCTGGACCGCGAAGGCCGTCGACTGCGCGTTCGAACCCGACGCGGGCTGGCTCGGGAATCCGCCGTCACGGTCCTGCTGGGAGCGGATGTACTGGACGGCGCGAGCGCGGGCGCGGGCCGCCCCCGATCCGCCGTCGCCGGCCAGCGCCTCGAGCACCGCGCCCGTGTCGTCGACGTCGCTCTCTCCGCCCCGGGTCGCGAAGTTGAAGCCGCCGTCCGCGTCCTGCTGACGGACCAGCCATGTCATCGTCGCCGGAGACGGCCCCACCCCCGCCGCCCGGAGCGCGAGCACCGCGAACGCGGTCAGGTTGGTCTGGTCGGACACCGACCCGTTCCGGCCCATGTCGCGCTCGAGCGCAGGCACGAGGTTGTGTCCGCCGAAGCTGTCGGGCGAGAGGCCGGCGGCGTGGACGACCAGGATCGTCCGCTCGATCGATCCTGGGTCGGTGTTCGCGGCCAGGCTGGCGAGGATGTAGTCGATCACGCTGTGACCATCGCGCTGAACGTCCTGCGGGTTCTCGCCGCCGGCGGCCAGGCCGAGCGCCGCCCAGCCGGCGTAGAGCGCCGATGAGGACTGGCCGGGGGTGGGGCCGAATCCGCCGTCAGGGTTCTGAGCGGCGAGTAGATAGCCCGCGGGGGTGCCGGCCGCGCGCGCCACTCCCCCTCCCATAAGGGCTGGCTGGCTGGCCAGCCAGGCCGAGGACAGCACGGCGAGGAGGATCCCGACCCGTGTCACAGCGGCGCCGGGGGACCGGCCGTCGGGCTGCGCATCCATCGGCCGCCACGTCACCTGCAGCCGCATCGCGAAGCGACTCAGCGATCGGATCAGCGCCGGCCCCAGCGCCAACGCAAACACGAGGCAGCCGGCGGCGTGCACGCAGTCGAACCCGATTCCCTTGCCCACGTACACCCCGAGCGAGGCCAGGCTGTGGTCGCTGTAGGTGACCCAGTCCCCGACGTCCTGCAGCGTCGTGAATGCGAACCCGACGACCATGCAGACGAGGGCCAGCGGCCAGCGGCCGATCCGACGACCGGTGACGCGCGCCAACAAGGCCCCGATCACGCCGGTGGCACCCCACCCGGCCATCTGCCACGGAGTCCAGGGTCCCTGGCCGAAGAAGAAGTTCGAGGACAGCCCGGCCAGGGCTCCGACGGCGAAGCCGGGACCGCCGCCGAGCGCGTATCCCGAGACGAGCACAATGTCCGTCGTCGGCTTGACGTTCGGGAACGCCGCGAACGCGACCCGGCCCAGCGCCGCGAACGCCGCCAGGGTGCCGACGAGCGCGACGATCCGGGCGTCGGGGCGAGTGCGCTCATACCAGGCGAAGCCGCCGGCGAGCGCCAGCGCGAGGATCGCAAACGCCCCGACCTGCCAGCTCACGCCGTCACCTCGCGCTCAGACGGCTGCGAACCCGACACGACCGCGATCCCGTCCTCGGGCCGCAGCGCGCCCCCCGCGCCACCGAGGATCCGCGCGGTCTCGGTGGCGAAGTACGTCCCGCCGGCCAGGATCTCGCTCGGCGACCCGTCGGCGATCGGGGCGCCGTCGGCCAGCAGGACCACCCGTTGGGCAAAAGCGGCGACGAACTCGGGATCGTGCGTGGCGACTAGCACCGCTGCGTCGAGCTCACACAGGAGCGCGGCGAGCTCGTCCTTGCGCCGGCGGTCCATGCCGCGGGTCGGCTCGTCCAGGCACACGACCGCGGGTTGATTCAGCTCCCCACCCACCCCGTCGAGGACGATCGCGAGCGCCAGACGCTGCTTCTCCCCGCCCGACAGGTCACGCGGATGACGTCCGGCGTGAGCCGAGTTCCCAAGTCCGACGGTCGCGAGCGCGCTGGGCGACGCCTCTTGCTCGACGCGGTCGTGGACCAGGTAGTCGGTTGGGTTCTGCAGCAGCAGCGCGACCCGACCTGCGCTGCGCACCTTGCCGCGGGTCGGTCGCATCAGGCCGGCGGCATGGCGCAGCAGGGTCGACTTGCCGGCGCCGTTTCGCCCCATCAGCGCCACCCGTTCGCCGGCCCGGAGCGACAGCGAGGCCCCACGGAGGATGGCCGGGCCGCGGTCGAGCTCATGCCAGACGCGATCGAACTCGAGCGCGTTATTTTCGGCGCGCCGGATTCGCCTGGCTGCCCGCCGATTCGGGGCGCCGGCCACGGTCCCGTCGGCGTCGGGCAGCATTCCGGCTACCCGGAGCGCCGAGCGCGCGGCCTTAACGCCCGCCGCCGGCGACAGCCCGAGCCCGGCCAATAGCCGCCCCCCGGGGGTCGCCAGCTCCGGGGCCGCCGTGCAGGCCCAGGCCAGGAACTCCGCCGGGGTGCCGTCGCAGACCACCTGCGCCCCCCGCATCGCGATCGCCCGGTCGGCGAACGGCAGGCAGCGCTCGAGCCGGTGCTCGGCGATCACGATCGCGGTGTCGAAGTCCTCGCCCAGCCGCCGCAGGAGCGCGATCAGCTCGTCGCCGGCGACGGGATCGAGCTGCGAGGTGGGCTCGTCGAGCAGGATCAGGTGGGGGCGGCCGACCAGCGCCGCGCCGAGCGCGACGCGCTGGAGCTCGCCTCCCGAGAGCTCGGAACTGGGGCGGTCGAGCAGGTGCGCGACGCCTAGCGCGAGCGCCACCTCCTCGACCGCTCGCGCGACGGCGGGACCCGGCTCGCCGCGGTTCTCGAGCGGGAGCGATAGCTCGGCGCGGACCGTGCCCATCACCACTTGGGTCTCCGGATCCTGGAACAGCGTCCCGACGGCGCCGGCGAGCCGGCCGGGGCCGTGCTCGCGGGTGTCCATTCCTGCGACGACCGCCCGCCCGGCGAACACGCCGCCATGAAAGTGGGGCACGAGCCCGTTGGCGACGCGCAGCAGCGTGGACTTGCCCGACCCCGAGGCGCCGGCCAGCACGACCAGCTCGCCCGGCGCGATCTCGAGCGAGACGTCCTCGAGGGCCGGCGCGCCGCCGCCGGGGTAGGAGTACGTGATGTGCTGGAGCGACAGGATGCTCACCGGCTGATCCCCCTCCGATCGGCGAACGGGAGGAGCGCGCACGCGAGCAGCCCGGCGGCGACGAGCAGGCCGGGAATCCCGATCGGCGCGTGGAGCGCCGGGTCCGAGTCGAAGCGCAGCCACCCCGCAGCGCGCGCAGCTATGGCCAGCGTCGGGATCGCCACCGCCGCCGCGCCGAACGCCAGGTCGTGACGTGAGTACGGGCGGCGCTGCTTCCAGCCACGGCCGGGTCGCCTGGCAGTGCCGTAGCCCCGGACCTCGAGCGCGGCCGCCACGTCGAGCGCACGGTCGAGCACTCCACTCGTCGCCGCGCGCATCAGCTGCACGCGCGATGGCGGCCGGCCGGGGCGGCAGCGCTGAGCGTCAGCCAGCCGGCGCGCGTCGCGCGCGAGCACCGGGACCATCCGCGTGGCCAGTGAAGCGGTGAGCGCGGAGTGAAAGGAGACGCGCCGGAACAGCCGCAGCACCTCGTCCGGGTCGACCGCGGCCGTGTACAGCGCGCCGCAGAGGACGAGCTCAACCGCGCGCAGCCCGAGCACCGCACCGGCGACGGTCGCCTCGAGCGTGACGTCCACCTGGCCGAACACCGGCAGGTTCCCCAGGCGAGCAATCACGGTGAGCCCGTCGCGCACCACCAGCGCGTTGACGACCATCACCAGCAGCCCGAGCGGCAGCGCAAACAGCGCCGCGCGGCGCATGTCTCGCGTGACGCCCGCGCCGACGGCCGCGCCGGCGAGCGCCACGGCGATCGCCCCGAGCGCGACCGGCGCCGACAGCACCAGCGCGGCGAAGGCAAGGGCCGCGCAGTACGCACAGGCCGCGCCCGCGCGCGCCGCGTGCATCGGGCTCGCGCGCCGGCGATAGATCAAGACGATGCCTCCAGCGGCACGGGGAGATCGGTCTGGCCGTCCACCGCGAGCGCGAAGTGGTAACGCAGCCGCGCGGGCGTGAGCGCGTCCGCGGCGGCCGACACGCCTGCCGCGTCGGTCCCCGTGACGATCCAGACCGGCGCCGTGGAGCTGTTCGCCGTGGCCGCGATCAGCCCCGCGCCGGCGCCGAGCGTACGGACCACCTGACCGTGCGGGTTGAGCAGCTCGAGCGTGCTGCCATCGGAGCCCCCGAACCGGGCGTAGATCCCGCTGGAGCCCGGGCCTTGCTCGATCAGCGAAGCAGCGAACTCGCTCTGGATGTCGCGCCAGGTTCCGACCACCACGGCGAGCGAATCGGTCCCCGAGCCTCCGGCCCCGGGCGCCTGACTGGCCACCTTCACCCCGATGGCGTCCAGCTCAGACGTCACCCGCTGGCACGCGGAGCTCGTGTCTGAGGCGCATTCGAGCGTCGTCGGGTAGCGGCGTCCGTCAATCCCGTGCACGAACGGCTCCGGAAACGAGCCGACCACGGCGGGGATCGAGTCGGTCGCGCTCCAGTCGTGCAGGTCCCACCAGATCCGGTCGCCCTTGTTTACCCCGGTGCCCGCCGCGCCCAGCGAGGCCTCGATCCCATTGACGTAGTAGAACCAATCGCGCCGGGAGGAGGTCCCGCTGAGCCCGTTGATCGACTCGACGAACCCGCCGCCGTAGCGCGTGCTGACCCGGAACGAGCGCTCGAGCAGTCGCATCACTGTCTGCGACCCGGGAACGCTGCGCTCGACCACCGAACCGACCGGAACCGACCCGAAGTCACGGGTGACGGTCACCGCGACGTCCGAGGTCCCCTTGCCGGCGCCCAGGCCGCAGCCGGCGAGCGCGACTGCGATCGCGCTCGCCAGGGCTGCAACCTTCGGGGTCATTCGACCGGCGCGGCGCCCGAGCGGTTAGCCCTTCGCGACCTCGAACAGCAGCTTCTCACCGGCGCGCAGCTTGACCGCACACACGCCCACGCTCGAGTACTTGCCGTTCACGTAGAACGCCCAGTAGTCCGAGCCCTTCGGTTTCAGCCCGTCGATCGAGGTGACGATCAGATCGCCGTAGCTCGAGTAGTACTTGCCGACCCACTTGCCGTGCGTGGCCGCGTCGAGCGCGCCGGCCGCGCTGCTGCCGGAGCACTTTCCCTTTGGAGTTCCATCCTTCGTGATCCAGCCCTTCTCGCCGTGCACGGTGGCTGAACTGAGCGTCTTGGTCCCGTTCTTGACCTGCACGGTCACCGACGGGCTTGAGGTCGACGCCAGCGCGACGCCGGAGCCGGCGACGGCCATGACAATCGCTCCGATCAGAGCGACAACGGTCCTGCGATGCATGAGGGCCACCCCTTTCCACGAGGGCTGTTGGCTTTTTGGTCGGAAGCTGGTCTCCTGGCTTTCGGGCCTACCGGTCGCGCCTTCCCAGCTGACCCGGCGTCAGCCAGTGGCTTTCAGTGCTACCGGCGTCCCCGATCACAGTGGCGGGTCCGCGCCGGATTTCAACCGGCTTCCCATCACCACCGACCTTGAACGCCGGTGATCGTACCGCGGTGGCGTCAGCGGGGCGCGCTACGTTGCGATGAGCTTGGCTCCAGAACTCCACGAACGCAGCTTCGGCGCCGTGTTCGACACCATGGCCGTCGAATACGACCGCAACCGCCCGACGTACCCGGACGCGCTGGTCGGGCGCGCCTGTGAGGCCTCCCGTCTTGCGGCCGGCGATCGGGTGCTCGAGATCGGCTGCGGCACCGGTCAGCTCACCCGAAGCCTCGTCGCCCGCGGCCTGCACGTGACCGCGGTCGAACCGGGCCAGAACCTGATCGCGCTCGCCAGAGAACAGCCGAACGGTCCCGGGGCGGTGGAGTTCATCCACAGCCGGTTCGAGGACGCCGCGCCCGGCGCCGGCTTCGCCGGTGTCTTCTCCGCCTCCGCCTTTCACTGGATCGATCCCGACGTGAGCTGGAGCAAGGTCGCGCAGTCGTTGGAGCCCGGCGGGCTGCTGGCGCTGATCCAGTACGCCGGGGTGCGCGACGAGCGCACCGAGACCGACGACGATGCGCTCGCGGATGCGCTGGCAAGTGCCGCGCCGGCGATCGCCGCGAGCTGGCCGACGCTGAGGGATCTCGACACATTTCTGAGCGGGGTCGAGGACCGGCAAGAGAACGTCTCGGAGGTGTGGGCTTGGGTGGGGGAGCAGCCGGTCGCGCGGCCGTACGCCGCTGCGCTGTTCGACGACGTGGAGGTCGCGGTGGCG
>DASPPG010000114.1:0-6090 GCA_035625625.1 Solirubrobacteraceae bacterium | reverse complement strand
TACGGCTGCCGCGCCGACCAAGCCGGCCACGCGAGCAAAGCGCGCGACGGCCGCTACGGCTGCCGCGCCGACCAAGCCGGCCACGCGAGCAAAGCGCGCGACGGCCGCTACGGCTGCCGCGCCGACCAAGCCGGCCACGCGAGCAAAGCGCGCGACGGCCGCCACGGCTGCCGCGCGGGCCAAGCCGGCGCGGCGGCCAGCAAGCCCGAGCGGGCGGCGGGCGAACGGGCGCTCGCCCGGTTACGAGGAGATCTCTGAGCGTGCTTACTTCATCTCGCTCGAAGACGACGGAGGAGACGAGGTCGCGAACTGGCTGCGGGCCGAGCGCGAGCTGGTGACAGCCTGACCATCCGGTGCGTGAGAGGTCCGTCCGGACCGGCGTATTGGAGGCAGTCAATCGGGACCGGCGTATGCGAGGCAGTGGCGATGCAGACCGGGCAGCGATCGGGCGAGCGATGCTGGCTGAGCACGACCAGCGGTTTCGGCGGATCGTCGGCGGGTACCTGCAGCGCCCTGGCGGTGAATACGGCGCGCTGCTTCACCGCGGTGCGTGATCTCGCCCGAAGGTATCGACCCCGAGGCTGGGCGGGTCGGAGCTGCGCGTGCGGGCGCGGCGAGACACGATCCGGATGATGACGTTCCGCGAGGGGAACGCACGATCGCCATCCGCAACAGAATGGTCAGCGATCACGAGGTCCGCGCGGAGTTCCCCAGGCAGCTCACCGGCGCCGCCCCGGATAGGCGCGCGGTCTCAGGCCGGGCGTCACCGAGCAGCTCGGCGGCGATGACCAGGTCGGTTCCGCCGCGCATCACCGTGGTGGCGAACGAGTGCCCGAGGGTGCGGTAGTCGCGGACCGCCTAGTCGCGTCCGCCGGCGCCTGCTCTGCCCCCAGTCCCTAGTCCCCGGGGGCTGGGAGTGCCGTCCGGGTCCAACCTTGGACCTTCAAACGTCCAGGACTGGCTCGCGGTCAGATGCCCGCCGACGCATTCTGCGCCCAATGTTCGATCATCGATCCGAACGAAAGCACAGCCCCGTTTCTCTCGCCCCAGCACCGGGACCATCCAGGTGCGATTGGGTATCTCCATCGCACTTTCGGGGGTTGGCGCGCTCTTCGAGTTGCGCGAACCGCGCTGGCCCCTCGGCTGCCGTACTCAGAGCATCAACTAATCGCGCGAGGGGACCGGGAGCCCGCGGCAACGGCGCCGCGATCCCCGGGACCCCCACAAGTTCACCGGCGCCCGGCCCCTTTTAGGGGGTCAGGAGGGGACACGACATGACTCGCAAGATCTTGACCGCGCTGACGGTGTTGAGCCTGAGCGGAGCGGCAGGGGGCGCGTTTGCCGCGTCGGCGACGAGTCAAAACAAACTCATCGGCCCGGGTCAAAACAAAACCGCCCCCGTCCCCGTCATCCCCGGTCAAGAGGTGGATGTCGCCTTCCACGGGCGCTCCGGCGGGGTGGCGCTTAACTGCTTCCCGCTCTCGACCTGGAACGGCCTCCCCGGCCTGAGCGCCCCCACCGGATCGCCGGCCTTCCCCGCCGCGAGCTGTGTCAGCATGGCAGACGGCACCAGCCCGTCAGAGGTCGTCCTCGCGAACGGGGAGACGGCCGTCGCGTTCCAGGGCAGCAACGGCGATTTGTGGACCTGGCTGGGGCTCCCCGGAAATGTGGGCGCCGCCGTCGACCAGCAGGTGCAGATGATGCCGGGCACCAGCCCGTCCATTGCGGTCTTCTCCGACGGCGACACGGTCGTCGCGTTCCAGGACAGCGATGGCGAGCTGTGGACCTGGTTCGGGTCCCCCGGCCAACCTGGCTTCGGGGCATCGCCCGCCTTCTCCTCTGGCTCCGACCCCGGCATGGCGGTCGGCACCAGCCCGTCCATAGCAGCCCTCGCCAGCCGCCGCTCCCCCGAGGGCCTCCTCCCCTTCAAGGCGGTCGTTGCGTTCCAAGCCAGCGACGGCGACCTGTGGACCTGGATCGGCGGCCCCGATCACGTGGGCACCGGCCTCGACACCGGGGGCGCGATGGCCAGCGGGACCAGTCCCTCCATCGCCATCTCCGCAGGCGAAGTACCGGCTGTGGCGGTGGCGTTCCAGGCCAGCGACGGCACCCTGTGGACCTGGGACGGCGACATTAACGACGTAGAAACCGCAGTCAGCGCCGGTAACGGCGCCGGCACGGGGCTCGCGATGGCCGGCGGCACCAGCCCGTCGATCACCGCCCTCGCGAGTGGTGAGGCGATCGCGTTCTCGGTGTCGTCGACCGGCGGGCTCACGCGCGAGGCCAACACCCCCACGCTGTGGACCTGGACCGGTAATGCCGGCACCGTCGGCTCCGGCGCCGGCACGGGGCTCGCGATGGCGGGCGGGACGAGCCCGTCGATCACCGCTCTCGCCAACGGGGACGCCGCGGTGGCGTTCCAGGGCAACACAGGGACCCTGTGGACCTGGACCGGCGCTGCCGGCACCGTCGGCTTCGGTGCCGCCGGCTGCGCGAATCCGTGCAAGGAAGACGCGCTCGAGATGGCTGGCGGTACCAGCCCGTCGATCGCCGCCGCGACCGCTCCCCCGCACAGCGTCTCGCTCACCGCGAAAGGCAATGTCCTCACGCAGCTGCGCAAGCCGCGGACGCTCGTACTGCTGGTGTACTCCACGCGCGAGCCCAAGGACCTCAAGCTGCTGGGTCGTGTGGCGCTAGGTCACCACCCCGCGGGTCTGTCCCGAATCACGTGGGGCCTGCTCGTCCACGGCCACCGCTTGGGCGCGGGCGAGTACCTCGCCGAGCTTGAGGCGCGGATCGACGGCCTCTTGACCATCGGCGGCCCCACCGTCAAGTTCGACATCGGGAAGAGTGGCAAGCTGACGATCCTCGCCCAGAGTTGCTCGGCGCGCGCTGGCGCGACCGCCTGCTGACACGCACGACGACCGGTCGTTAGCTCGATCAGCGACGGCCAGCAAACGTGCGCGCTTCCGCTGTCGCGGGAAAGGAGTGTCGCCCCGCACGCGTCGCTGGCTTGTCGAATGGACAGCAGCAGCGCTGTTGCGTGGCCGCCGAGGCCGCTGCATCCGCCCGGCGCAGCGGAAGACCGCACGTCGGCACGACCCTCCCGTGTCGCTCGCCGAGGCAGAGCAGGAGCGTTGCCCGAGGCGGCCAGGTGCTTGCACGGACCCGGGCCGGCGCCGTCGGCAAGCGCTCGCGGGCTGACGGGCTCGGCACCGGCGGTGCGCGAAGCATCAGCGGACTTCTTGGACGCCGCCCCGGCCGTTCGCCAAGAGGAATCGTCAGGAGCGCGGCGACCGGACGAGCGCTTTGCCACGGCGGCAGTCGTGAGCGCGCGCGACTCCTTCGGAGCAGAGCAGTGGCGGAAGTTCCCCGCTACTGCATCCCATAGGAGCGGTCGTCCGCCACCGTTGCTGCAGCCGTGGCAAAGCGAGAGTCAGTGTCAAGGAATCCTCGGACGACGCCGGCGCCCGCGGTGCGTATGCACGGGCTGCTGTGCGACGACCGCTCGACGCTTCTGGGTCCGATCTGCCGGCCAGCTCGAGCTCCGAGCTCACTTATGCTTCGACCTCCGTGCTAGCCGCGACATTGCTAGCACGACCGCCATCGTGACTGCTGGGTCGCGCCGGATGCGGAAGTCGTAGTGTCCAGCTGCGACTGGCCCGAGATATCTGCTGTTTCGTGGAGGCGGGAGCGAGCGGCTGCCGCAGCGGGCTACTCCCGCGCTCTTGGTCCTGGGGCGAGATGCGAGGCGTCGCTCTTGGTGGCTTGGGTCGTCCTTTCCGGCTCCGGCGGGTCTCTGCAGCTCATGCCCTTGAGGGTCTCTTCGCTCGGGAGGGCGGTCCCGCGCGCGGTCGTGCTCGGTTGCCAGGTGCTGTGGGGATCAGCGGGGGTTGAGCACCAGGGCCATTGCGCGGCGTGCGCGCTTCAGTGCTTGGAGATCGCCGTGGAGCTGGTGGTGGCAATTTGCGCCGACGGCCAACGCGTTGATGGTGAACGCGATGTCTTTGGGGTCGGTGGCTTGGGCAAGCTCTCCGTTGTTGATCGCGGCTTTCGCCTCGCGCTCGAGCACGCGCAGCCACCGGTTCATAACGTCCTTGACTGCCTGGTTGACGGGGCCGGGGCGGGCGTCGAACTCGACCGACGCGGTGGTGAGGAAGCAGCCGCCGGGGAAGGGTGGCTGGCCGAGATAGTCGATCCAGGCATCGCAGATCGCGTTTAGGCGACGGAGGCCTGGTGGGTGAGCGGCGGCGGGCTCGTAGACGGCCTCGCGGAAGATGTCGACGGCAAGCTCGAGGACGGCGAGCTGGAGCTGTTGCTTGGAGCCGAAGCGGCCGACAAGTCCGCTCTTGCTCATCTCGAGCCGCTCGGCCAGGTGGCCGATCGTGAGGCCTTCGAGCCCGACGACCGACGCTAGCTCGACGGCGGCATCGAGCGTCTGGGCACGGGATCCGGCGACTTGGATGGCGGAGCGACGCGGCACCTGGACGCGAAACTTACTGTACGATCGTTTCGTATATATTGCGGACAGTCGTCCGGTAAAGGCTGAGGAGGGATTGCGGATGAGGGTCCGGTGGCTCGGTTGGGCCGGCGTCGAGATCGAGGAAGGGGGCGAGCACATCGTCGTCGACCCGCTCAAGGACGCCGCCGCGGTGTTCGCGTGGCTTGGCGATAGGGCAGCGGCTATGCCGCGGCCGGAGGTGATCGCGCCACGAGCCGGCGCGCTGGCGGGGCTGCTCACGCACCTGCACCGGGACCACGCCGACGCAGCAGCGCTCGCGGCCTCGCTGTCCGGCGACGCGTCGGTGTACGAACCACAGGGGTACGGCGGTAGTCGCACCGAGCAGCTCGCGATCGCCCAAGCCGATCAGGAGCTGACAGCTGCCGAGCTCAGCCGCACGCCGACCGCGCCGTGGACCAGCAGGACCATCGGTCCATTCACGGTCACCGCCCTGCCAGCCGTGGACGGGACCGGAGACCCGCAAGTGTCATGGCTGATCGAGGCCGGCGGCCAGCGGGCGCTGCACCTCGGCGACACGATGTTCCACGGCTGGTGGTGGCGCATCACCGGGCGCTTCGGAGCACCCAACGTAGTGCTCGCGCCAATCAACGGGGCCCGCGTCGCCTTCCCGCACCGCCAACCCGCTAGCTCGCTGGCGGCGGTTATGGACCCCGAGCAAGCCGCGCTCGCCGCCAAGCTGCTCGGAGCCGAACAGCTCGTGCCTATCCACTACGACGGCTATGCGCTACCCGGAATCTACGAGCCGGCCCCGGACGCACTCAACCGACTGAAGTCGACAAGCAACCGAGTAACGACGCTCCACCTCGGAGAGAGCATCGAGATCTAGCGCGGCCAGCCCCGCCTTCCGAGCGCAACCGCGATACCGCTGGGCTCGGCCCGCTTCGCGCGGCAACCAGAAGCGGAGGGCTTCCCCAGGAATGACACCCCTTTTCGTCGCCGCCGCAGCTGACACGCCGATACCAGTGGATCCCGCTGAGAGCAGTCGTCCGCTGGCCTCGCTCACGTCCTCACGCGGTGCCCGCTACGCCGCTGACCCGGCCGCAAGCGAGATCATGGCAACTTGAGCGTGGTGCGTAGGCAGAGCCGACCAATCTCTTGACCTTTCGGGACGAGCGCTTGGCGTGAGAAGCAGTCACGGTGGCGTCATCGCTAGCACCGCGACACGCTGCCGGAAACGGACAAAAGGGGAGCACGACGGCTCGTCCGCGGAGACGACTGGTCTGCTGCTCAACGGGCAGTCTGCCGCGCGCAATGGCAAGGGTGGCTGCATAGACCATATGGAGGCTGACGTCCGGCCTGGGTTGTAGAAGAGGCCGGTTCCCCCGCGCTGGTGTGGGGGTGAAGTCATGCCGTGCGGGTGGCACCCCGCGCGGCGGTCCACAACCGCATAGGAGGAACCAGCCATGGCGAAGGCTAGAACTCTCGTTGGTCTGGATGTGCACGCGACGAAGATCGTCGCGGCGGTCTTGGACGCGGACACGGGCGAGTTGAGGTCGTTCGCGATGAAGGGCGGCACGTTGGCGGCGGCCGGGTTGTGCGCCGGTCTGCGGCGACCGGTCCGCGTCGCG
>DASPPG010000113.1:0-2492 GCA_035625625.1 Solirubrobacteraceae bacterium | reverse complement strand
GGCTAGCTGGACATTGGTGTCGTTGCGCGCGGGGGGTTCGTCGCAAAAGGCGGCTAGCGCCGCCGCGAGGATCGGAGCCGCGGCGGCGTCCCCCTTGGTGAACATCGTGGCGTATCCGTCGAGCAGTAGGTCCACCCCTCGGGGTGTCTCTCCCGCGGGAGGCGCCTCGGACGCCGCTCGTCGTGCCACTTGGCGGAGGTCCGGGTGGCTGAGCCGACCGGCGCGCGCTGCCGCCTCGATCGCCTCCAGATAGGTCTCGCGCGAGAGCTCGGGCGCCAAGCGTCTTAGACCATATGGAGGAATCGGCGGCCGTCTGTCGAAGATGGGTCGGCACCCACCACGCGCCTGGCGTGCGGTTGGGTGAGACGCGCCGAGGGTGACGACCTCGGCGGTCGCCGACAACACCATACGGAAGGAGTGCCGACCATGGCGAAGGTTCGCAGCTGGGTCGGATTGGACGTGCACGCAGCGAAGGTGATCGCGTGCGTGGTCGACGCCGAGTCCGGCGAGATGAGTGTGCATCGACTGTGTGGAGAGACCGCGGAGGTGGTCGCGTTCTGCGCCGGCCTGCCCGGTCCGACGAGAGCCGCCTACGAGGCCGGCCCGACGGGTTACGGGCTCGCGCGGGCGCTGGCGGCGGCCGGGATCGGGTGTGTGGTCGCGGCGCCGGGGAAGATCGAGCGCCCCGCGCAGGACAAGATCAAGACCGACGCGCGTGACGCCGAGCGGCTGGTGCGGTTGTTGATGATCGACGCGCTGCATCCCGTCCGAGTGCCGACGGCCGAGCAGGAAGCGCTGCGCGATCTGGTGCGTGCGCGTGAAGACGTGCGCGTCGATCTGATGCCCGCCCGCCAGCGGCTGTCGAAGCTGTTGTTGCGCCGCGACGTGCGCTATGAGGACACGACCAGCCGCTGGGGCGAGCGCCACCGCCGGTGGCTGGCGCAGGTCGACCTCGGCCAGCCAGGCGCGCAGGCGACGCTGACTGACTACGTCGGTGCCGTCGAGGCGCTCGAACTGCGCCGCGGCACGCTGGAAGCCGCGATCACGCAGCTCGTCCCAGACACGCCGTGCGCGCAGGCCGTCGCTCGCCTGCGCTGCCTGCGCGGGATCGACACGCTGTCGGCCGTCGGGCTGGCGGTCGAGATCGGCGACTTCGACCGCTTTGAGCGCCCCGGGCAGCTGATGGCCTATGTCGGGCTCGTGCCCTCCGAGTACAGCACGGGCCAGACCCGCCGCCAGGGACACATCACCAAGTCCGGCTCACAGCACGCCCGCCGGCTGCTGATCGAGGCGGCATGGCATTACCGCCGTCCGCCCCGCCTGGGAACCACGCTCCAGCGCCGCCAACAAGACCAGAGCCCGATCGTGGTCGCGATCGCCTGGAAAGCCCAACAGCGCCTGCATCACCTCTGGCGGCGGCTTGACAGCCAGCGCCACATGCGCCGCACGATCGTCGCGGTCGCAGTCGCGCGCCACCTCGCCGGGTTCTGCTGGGCAATCGTCAACGCCCACGACCAGGAGCTCCCAGACCAACCGCCGGTACAGTCAGAACCCTTGCGTTCTCGCGGGCGACGGCGGCTAGCGGATGCCGGCTTGCCGTCAAGCGCTTCGCGCTCGACCTGCGGCCGCCCTACGGGTGACAGCAGCGCCGGACATCCGCTTTGTGGCAGCGAGGTCGGGCCGGGCGGCCCGACGACTGGCAAGGCAGTCGCGTCGAGCGACGCCCGACACGCCGGCGACCGACCCGCGCGGACCCGCCGATCCCATCCCAAACCTGACACAGCTGCCCGCTAACAGCCAAAGCCCCAACGCGCCAACACACAAAGCCCCCCTTACAAGTTTGATCAAACCCCACCCCCACGACCCTCGGCTGAGGAGGCGGCAGGACCAACCTGACCACCACGCGCGAGAGCATCCACGGACTAAGCGTGAGCAGCCGCCCACACGGCCACGCTCGATCTTAGACAGCGGGCTCTCACGACGAAACACGGTCCTGCGGTGCCAACCCGCGAATATGAGTCTGACCACGCGTCGCGCAACCCGTCAGGCCCGCCGCCCCCTCAGCCGAGCAATCCCACCCAACCGGCGAAAACCCACCGGCCCGGGCTTGACAACGCTTCCTCCATATGAGTGATTCATGCGCCCTCCGGGCCCGCCCGGAGCGGATGAAAATGTTTGTGCACCTCTGGCCAGCGCGTCTGGAAGGGGCTGGAATGCGCGCCGGCCGCCTTGGTCGACGTCGGCTCTAACTGGCGCCATAGAGCTCGATTATGAGTGGGACGCGAGGGTCTCGGGCGCCCCGAACTGCTTCCTTGAGCGCGAGATTCAGACTCCACCGCATGAGGCCCTCCCGGGCGGTCGTCCTGTCATTCAACCCTTCGGGAGGGTTTTCATGAATCGCTTGATCGAGCGGTGCGCGATGCTCGATATCCACAAGTCGCAGATCACCGCGTGCGTGCGCGCGCCGGACGGTGACGGCGGACGACGGCAGG
>DASPPG010000112.1:0-54436 GCA_035625625.1 Solirubrobacteraceae bacterium | reverse complement strand
CCGTCGCGCGCAAGCTCGCCGTGCTGTTCTGGTGCATGCTCTGCCGCGAACAGGACTACGCCCACCAGCAGTCCTCGCTGACCGAGCTGAAGCTGCGACGGCTCGAGGACGCCGGCGCCCCGACCCAACCGGGCAAGCCCTTCGGCGTGTCGGCCACACGCGAGCGGATGCGACACGCCGAGAAGCAGCTCGCCGCGCAAGCCGAGGCCTCCTACAAGCGCTCGATCGCTGGCTGGCGGGCAACCTCGCCCAACCAGAACTCAGCGGGCGCGAGCGTGACAGCGGAGCGCGCATAGCCAAGGCCCTCGAAGGGCAAGTCGCGCGGCAGGCCGGTCGAGCTCCAACGCCTGCTCTTTGACACGTCATCGGCCCGCGCCCACAACACAACCTACGCCTCCACGCCGACGTCGACAACCCCTCGACGAACACCACCACGCCCAAAACGGGGCTCCGGACGACCACACACGCGACGTTCACCCTGTGGTCAAGCAGCTACCTCTGTTAGGCGGCGTGCCTCGCGCGCCCATGTTCGGGCTCATTGCAGCGTGCGTGATGAGTAGCCGGCCTCATTGAGCCGCTCCGCCAGGGCGTCGCCGTGCTGGTCGCCGCGGAGCTCGAGCAACGGCTCGATGCCCGTCTGGGCCATTGGTAGGTTCTTGTCGTCGCGGTCGTCGGCGAGTTCGATCACGTTCGCACCGGCGGTGGGCGACGGTCACCCCTCGGGACGCGGGCGCGACTGCGCCGGTGATTAGCGCGGCGGTGCTGGTCGCGCCGGCGCCCTCGGCTAGGAGCTTGCGGCGCTCGAGCGGCAGGACCATCGCTTGGGCGATGTCGTCGTCTTCGACGGTCACGAGGTCGTCGAGGTAACGCTTGAGAAGGCCGAGGGCCAGATCGCCTGGGCGTTTGATCGCGATCCCGTCGGCGATCGTCGGCGTCGCGGATACCGGGATCGGCCGATGCTCGCGCAGCGAGGCGGGATAGGCTGCGCAGGCGGCCGCCGGCACGCCGGTGATCCGAACTTCTGGGCGCGCGAGCTTGATTGCCAGCGCCACGTCGCTGGCCAGTCCGCCCCCGCCGACCGGGACGATCACGTGCGCGAGGTCGGGAACGTCGTCGAGCAGCTCGAGGCCGACGCCGGCCTGGCCGCGAACGATGTCGAGATCGTCGAACGGGTGCACGAACTCCCACCCGCGCTCGTCCCCGTCGGTGCGAGCGCGTGCGACGCACTCATCGACCGACTCGCCGCCTTGTTCGATGTGGGCGCCGAAGGCGTGGACGGCGGCGGGCTTAGAGATCGCAGCGGCGGCGGGCATGTGGACGGTGCACGGGATGCCTCGGGCGCGCGCGGCATAGGCGAGCGCTTGGGCGTGCTTGCCGGCGCTGCCGGCGACCACCCCGCGCGCGTGCTCGTCGAGCGTGGCCAGCTTGGCGAGCGCTCCGCGGAGCTTGAACGAGCCGGTGCGCGTGGAGGCTTTCGGCCTTGACCATGACCTGACCACCGCAGCGCTCGGTCAGGCTGCCCAGGGTGAACACCGGAGTGCGCCGCACGATCGCGGCATGCGCCACACGTTCGACGCCGACCACATCTCGGCGATCGACAACACACACGCAAGCTGATGGCCGACGGAAAGCGACCGCTCGGCGTCGGCTTGTTCTTATCACTCGGGCACTCGACGATCGTGCTCGCGCTCGCGCTCCGCTTCGCCATTGGCCTCCGGTCGCTCGACGGCCAGATCCGGAACGGCGGATCGACGCTTCACAGCGCCACCGGGCTGATCGGGACGGGCGTCTCCGGCGCGTTCCTGTACCTGATCGCGGTGCTCAACGCGGTGATAACAATCGCCCCACACGAGTCGTCGGTTGCGTGTTCCTTGCCCAAAATGCACCGACCCACTGTCAAGCATCCAACCCGCGGCCTCGACCTGGCTCGCGACCTCATCGAGATCTCCGACCATGCAAAACACGTGATCGAGCTCGAGCGCCATGCCCGCCGATGGTACTTAGATCACAAAGGGCGCAGAGAAGAACTGTCCACCTCGCGCCCGGACCCGCAGAATGATCGGGGGGCGGTGATCGCGTGAGGACGGATAGATTTGACCTGTGGCCTCACGAGTCGCCAACGTCGGTATCCGCGGACCGCAGCCCGACTACGGACATGGCGGACCACGAGTCGTTGGCGTCGTGCGTAATGGCGAGAAACGCACCCTGACGCTGGCCGACGAGCGCTATCTGCGCCAAGAGAGTTTCGAGTGGGGATATGACGGAGCCGGACCGGCGCTGCTTGCGCAGGCGATCCTCAACGACTTTCTCGGCATCGAAGTGGATGTGCTCGTCGCCAGGATCTTCATGCGGGAGGTGGTCGCACGCCTTGCGTCGGAGTTCGAACTCGACGGTCCCGATATCGCTCGCTGGCTGAGCGACCGCCTCGGCGCCAAATTACGCGAGGAGGCGCGCGCATCACTCTAGGCGTCCGGACACTCGGGCGCCCACATGCTGAACTTGATCCTGCTGACTTGCACGGAAAGGGGCGCTTGAATTGGGCGTTATGTGAGGCGCCGATCCAGGGTAGACCTGTCCCTGAACGGCCTCCGCCATGGGTAGTTGAACCGTTATGTGAGGTCGGTCGACGACGCCAGGGAGCTGCGGACTTTGCGCGGTGATTCGCCGCCCCGCTGTGAAGGTCAGTGTGAGGTCCGCTTCCACACCTCGACTGCGGTCTTGGTGCCGCTTTCGGTGGGGACGTTGACGGTGGTCGTGAAGCTCCTCGCCGAGCACTTGATGTCGGCGAAGCCGTTGCCGCCCTTGACTGGCTCCGGGCCGACGATTGCCTTGCCGTCGGCGAACACGGTGACCTCTTCGTCGCTCAGCGTCGGGTCGAAGTGGAAGCGGCCGTGTCCGAGGTACTCGAACCGGCCGAACGCGGAGCCGGTCAGCTTGAAGTAGCCGCCCGAGACGCCCGTCAGATACAGCGGATCCGACGGGTCGTAGTCGGCATCGGCGATGCCGTGCTCCGTCTTGCTGTGGTAGCTCGACAGCGTGATCGTCAGCACCGTGCCGGCGCCGCCGTGGAAGGCGGGTGTGTCGATGCCCTCTGAGACCCACCTCCCCTTCAGGCACGCGAGCCCGGTCGGCGCGGGCTTGGCCGGCTTCCCCGTTTTGGACGGCTTCGCGCTGGCCGGCCCGGCGGCGAGCACTGCCGTCGTGACGAGCGCCGGCAGCAGCACTGCGATAGTGGTATGCCTGGTCCTGTTCATGCCCCGTTAACGCTGGCGGCCGTTGAAGGTTGCGGCCCCGTGCCCGCCTGCGTCTTGCGCTCGTGGGCTGCGACCGAGGGTCCTGGCTGCACGGCTGCTTGGATGGGTGGGAGCAGTTGGGTGACTGAGCAGCGATCCCGTGGCTCGCAGGTCTGGGGCATGGGCGGTTGGCCCCGGGAGAGCAGGTTTGTCTTGCCAGCTCAGACCCAGCGCGAGGTGTGGGCTTTCGGGGGTCAAGACCATCGACGGCTGGTGGATCTCACTGTCCCCAATACACAGCGGGGTGCCAAGGCAAACGCAACCTCAGCCGCGTTCCACGACAAGCGCCCTGAGCTCTGGCGCCCTCCCGCCAGCAGGGAACCGGAGGCGACGGTCGCTATTGCGAGCCGGCGCTAGCCCTCGCGATGCTGTCGCGCTCGGGCCCTCCGGACCGCACCCGACGGGCGCTCCAACGGGCAGCTCCCGATGCGCACGGCGAGCGGCATGGTGCTTCGTGGCGAAACGGTCGCTTTACGCCGGGCGCGGGTAGAACGTGGTCACAGGCTTGTGGGAGACTCCGTGCCGTGTCGGCTCGGATTAGGCCTGTGTTGTCGGTCGCCGCGGCGGCTCTGGTCGGCTTGCTGGCATTTGCAGTTGGATCTGGACCGCTGGTATCAAGGGCGTTGGGCGCCACGTTTCGACCGTGTTCGACCTACCCTGTCCCCGGCGCGGTGGCGCCACAAGGGAGCTCAATCCCGAGGGCGATCCGACGCAGGTACGGATTGTTCCGACGGGCCCAACGATCCGACGAGAACCCGCTGGTGCTACGGATATTAGGGTCGCCGCTGCCGGCTTCGGGGATCGTGCCTTCAGGGATTCGTTTGCTCGGCGAAGCTGGCGATCGGGGACTGCTGTACGCGATCCCCGCTCAGCACTTCCTTCCCTACCGGATAGCGCCCCTGCGCTGCTTGTCCACAAGTGAGCGTCAGATCGAGCGTGATCTGCTGCCAACACTGCGTCGCGACTACGCACAGCCGGCGGTGTGTATCGCTGAGGTCGGCGGTGAAGCGACCCCCGTCGAGACCTGCGCAGGGCTGTCCGGAACCCCGGATGCGATGCTCGGAACCGCGGCGACACCGCTACTGGGGCTGGCCCCAAACGGGGTCACCTCGGTCACCGCCCAGTTCCTGACTGCCCCGGCCCGGACGGTCAGGGTTCGCCACAACTTCTACGAGATCGTCAGTCCATCACTGGCGACGACACCGTGCGGGGTGGAGTGGCTGGACGCGTCAGGGAGTGTCGTGGGGTCTGTAGCTGGCTGCGACTATTTCCAGGCCGAGGTTACACCGATGCGCAGCTATCAAAAATATGTGACTCAGCAGCTCTCGACGGTTCGGGCGGACGTGGGGACGCTGGTCGGGGCGATCAGCGCCGGCAATCTCGCTGAGGCTGAATCGGACTGGTTGACCGCCCACCTGGCGTGGCTCGACATCGGTCAGGATGACGGTGCCTACGGCTGTTTCGGTGAGCTCGGCGCCGAGATCGACGGTACGGCGGCGGGTCTCGTCGGCGGCACTGCCAGCCCGCAGTTCACTGGCTTCCACAAGATCGAGTTGGATCTCTGGACAGACGGGAGCCTGGCTGCAGCCGCCGCGGACACGGCGACCTTGCAGCAACTGTTGGAGACGCTGGTGGCGATACCGCTCGGGACCGAGCTTCCCGTGACTCAGGCCGGCGTCGCGAACTGGGTCCTACGCCCGCACGAGATCCTCGAGGATGCTTTGCGTGACACGCTGACGGGCGATGACGACTACGGGAGCGGGACCGGCCTCGCTTCGATCACGGCCGACGTCGCGGCAGTCAGGGAGCTGCTGGGCCTGCTCGCCCCCGTTCTTGATCCGCTCGCGCCGTCCCTGGTTGTGCGCGCGAACGGACAGCTGAGCGCGGTCCTTGCCGCCGTCGATCAGACCGAGATCAATGGCACTTGGGTCGCTGTCAGCGATCTCCCAGCCCTCGCCCGCGAGCGGGTCGACGCAGCCGTCGGCGCAGCCCTGGAGACCCTCGCGCCGATCCCGGATCTCCTCACAAGTACCGGTAACGGTGCGCTGGTCACCTAGCGCGGCGGTTCACCAAGCGATCGCACGCCGCTTACAAGGCGAACCTTTCGTTCCCTCGTTCGCCAATTACCAAGAAGGCACTTGCGAAGAGAACACGCGGCCGACGTCTCGGCGCTGCCGGCTAGGATTGGGGCGCCAGTAGGCATCGCGGCGATCGCAATCGGTACAAGTGGGCCCGACGCGTCTTCGAAAAAGGGCACAAAAGGGCGGCGCGCACGCGAAGACGAACGTGAAGCCACACGGTACGTGTCGCGCTTCCTGCAGGCGCGCTCCCGTACATCCAATCGATCGAGCTCGAGAACGACGGCGAGCAGGTCACGTTCGGTCACGACGTCTTCGACAACTACGAGGCGCCAAAGAAGGCGACCAAGCAAAAGCACTGGCACACCGCCTCGGTTGGCTGGAGGGTCCCACCGCACCACAGAGGGGCGCCCTCCCGCCGCCAACCCGACGCATGAAGCGAGGCGAGCTCGCTCCTCAAGCACGAGGTGGGATCATTCCTGCGGGTATGAGCCTGGACCGCCGCGAGTTCTTGAGCCGCACTGGCGCAGCCGCGGTTGGCGCCGCAGGAGCGCTCGGCGCGCCCAGCATCGCGGACGCGGCCGCCAAGAAGGAGAACCGCCACGCTGGTGGCGCCACTGATCCGCTGCTCGCCGACGGCGCCCTACAGCAAGCCGTCGTCAGCGACCCGTCCGCGCGCCTGCCGGCGGTCCCGTTCCACGGTCCGCACCAGGCTGGGATCACGAACGCGCCGCCGCCTGCGGCTTGCTTCGCGGTGTTCAACCTCACCGCCGGCACGCGCCCTGAGCTGATCGGCACCCTCCAGACGCTGACCGAGCGAGCCCGGTTCCTCACCCACGGCGGCGTGCCAGTTGACCGCGGCCCGGTCTCGCCGCCGTCCGACAGTGGCACGCTAGGCCCCGACATCCCGCCAGATGGGCTGACGGTCACGGTCGGACTCGGCGCCAGCCTGTTCGAGAACCCCGCGTTCGGGTTGGCGGGCCAGAAGCCGAGGCGGCTGACGGAGATGGCGTCGTTTCCCAACGACAACCTGCAGCCCGATATGACCGGTGGCGACGTCCTGCTCCAAATCTGCGCCGGCCAGCCGGACACCGCGATCCACGCATTGCGGGACATCGCCAAGCACACCCGCGCCGGCATGCAGATCGCATACCGGATGGACGGCTTCCAGGCGCCGCAGCGGCCGAACGGGGTGCCGCGCAACCACTTCGGGCACATGGACGGGATCGCCAACCCGAATCTGGCGGACCCCTACGTCGCCGACCGACTGCTGTGGGTCACCGACAAGACGGATGAACCCGCATGGGCACGCGGCGGGACCTATCACGTGTTCCGCATCATCCGGATGTACATCGAGTTCTGGGACCGCGTGTCCCTGAACGAGCAACAGACGATGATCGGCCGCTACCGCGCCTCAGGCGCGATGCTCGGCACCAAGTCCATCACGGACGTGCTGGACTTCGCCAAGGACCCGCAGGGCAAGATCATGCCGCTCACCGCGCACATCCGGCTTTCAAACCCACGCACCAAGGCGACCGAGGACAGCCGCATCTTCCGCCGCGGCTACAACTACGACGACGGCATCGACCTGGCCGGCAACCTCAACATGGGATTGCTCTTCAACTGCTTCCAGCAGGACCTCGTTCGCCAGTTCGTCGCAAACCAGACCCGCCTGATCGGCGAGCCGATGGTCGACTACATCGCCCCGATCGGCGGCGGCTACTTCTTCGACGTGCCCGGCGTTCAGGACGCCAGCGACTGGTACGCGCGGCGGCTGTTCGAGTGAACGCGGGTAAGGTCAGGATGTAAGCGGACTCTCCGGTCCGCCGCGGTGATGGCGTTGCCGAGGATCCAGGCGTGCCATCGAGCCGGCAGCCTTGCGTGACGCTTCCTGGTTCTCACGACGCAACCGCGCGAGCTTCCTCGCGCCATCCAGCCCTCGCTGGCGCCGGGACTTCGCAGCACAGGAGGACGCCGGCGGCTGACGTCGGCTCGGCTTCGCCTCGGGCGCGATGATCTACCTAACAGCGCTTGACGGTCCGCACCACGATTGCACCGTCGAGCCAGTCGACGCCGCACGGTGCGGCTCCGGACGTCCAGATCGTGTCCACGACCCAGAAGTTCCGCTGGACCGCGATGGAGAGCGAGGGCTGTGACGTGTAGTGCACGAGCACACTCGACACTCCGTTCGGGGCCAGGCCGAACCCCGGGTTGCCCGGGCCATAGAGGAACGGATCCGCGATGCCCGGGGCGGCGCTACACGTCGAGATGCTGTTCCCGGCGTCGAGGGTGAGCAGGCACAGGGCATGGTGGGTGTATTCCCGCCGCAGATAGAGACGTAGCGTCTGCTCGAGCGACCGCTGCGCCGGCGAGAAACAGCGGTCAGGCGCCAAGCGGAACGCGAGGAGGTGCTCAGCTGGAACCAGGTAGACCGGGACCCCCGACGGCGTCACGGCGAGAAAGCGGGTCCCGGACATCACGACGCCGCTCGCCCACAGCGCCTTGCCGAGCTCCGCCGGCGTCAGCTTGTCGACGGCAGTCTGCGGCTCTCCCAAGACGCCGTACTCGGCCATCAGATCGGCCGGTGTGCGCGTCCCAGCGGGTGCGATGCTCCCAGGGGTGGGATATGAGGAGCAGCTTCGGCCTGAGCTTGACGCTCTTGCTGGGGCGGCGGAGGTGCTGACCAGCGCCACCAGGGCCAGCCCCGTCACCCACCAGCCGAATCTCATTTTGTCACCTCTATGTCGGCCATCATGCCACCGTCCTCGTGAACAGTCCCGCCACCACCGCTCCGAGGAACGTCGGACGACGAGCAGCAAGTCCCGTCCCGGCAATCGCGGTGTTCGCGCGAGACGCCCTCGAGCTCGTAGTCGCCCCTGGACGCGCTGACCGAATCTCCGACTGCTTCGCCCGCTCGGCCTTGCGCGCGGCACGCTCGGCCTTGCGCGCGGCACGCTTCTCCTTGGTCGACGTGCCTACGTAACGGCCGGCTCTGGAGCGTTGGGGCTTTGTCCCGAACTGAATCCCGCGACCGCCCGCAACTCGCGACTCGCCGAGGAAGAGGCGCCAGGCGCCGCGGGTGGGCGATGCGGATCAGGCACGGCTCGGCCGACCCAGCGCTCTGAGCCCCGGACGAGCCGCCCCCGGGCTTGATTTCGGCCAAATCCGGGCGTTTCTCCCAAGCTTCGCCCGTCAATTGCTCGGCAGGCCGCGCCACGCGTAGGATGCCGAATGTCCGCCACCGAGGAGGGTTTATGGTCGTCGATCCTGATACCGCCGCCGGTCGATTGGTCGGCCTGGATGAGGTTCGCGAGCTCGGACAGCAGTTACGCGTCGATTCGATCCGGTGCAGCACCGAGGCCGGTTCGGGACATCCGACGTCGAGTATGTCGGCAGCCGACCTGCTTGCTGTGCTCGTCGCTAGGCAGCTGCGGTATGACTGGGACGATCCCGACGAGCCGGCCAACGACCATTTGATCTTCTCCAAGGGTCACGCCTCTCCGCTGCTGTATTCGGTCTACAAGGCGGTGGGGGTGATCTCCGATCAAGAGCTGATGACCGGTTATCGGCAGTTTGGGTCGCGCTTGGAAGGTCATCCGACGCCGGTGCTTCCGTGGGTGGACGTAGCGACCGGCTCTCTCGGGCAGGGACTGCCGGACGGCGTGGGCGTGGCGCTGGCCGGGAAGTACCTCGACGAGCTGCCGTTCCGCGTGTGGGTGCTGTGCGGGGACAGTGAGATGGCCGAGGGCTCGATGTGGGAGGCGCTCGACAAGGCTTCCTACTATCACCTCTCGAACCTGGTGGCGATGGTCGACGTCAACAGGCTCGGACAGCGCGGGCCGACCGAGCTGTCATGGGACCTCGACACCTACCAGCGCCGCGCAGAGGCCTTCGGGGCCCGCGTGCTGCAGGTCGATGGGCATGACGTCGCCGCGATCGACGAGGCACTGGCAGACGCCGGCGCCGCATCTGGAGATCGGCCGACGGTGGTGCTCGCGCGAACGCGGAAGGGCCACGGCTTCTCTGAGGTAGAGGATCGGGAGAACTGGCACGGCAAGCCGCTGCCTCGCGAGATGGCCGAACGAGCGATCGTCGAACTCGGGGGCGAGCGCCACCTGACGGCCAGGGGCACGATGCCCGAGCCTTCAGGTCGGCCGGCGGCCCCGGATCAAGGCGACGGCGAGGTAGCGCTACCTCGGTATGAGCTGGCCGCCAAGGTAGCGACGCGGAAGGCATACGGCGACGCGTTGCAGGCGCTCGGTGCCCGCCGCGACGTTGTCGCCATGGACGGCGAGGTGAGCAACTCCACGTTTGCAGAGGAGTTCGCGAAGGCTTACCCGGAGCGATACTTCGAGATGTTCATTTCGGAGCAGCAGCTCGTTGCTGCCGCGGTTGGCTTCAGCGTCCGGCGTTACGTTCCGTTTGCCTCGACGTTCGCCGCTTTCTTCACCCGCGCCCATGACTTTCTGCGGATGGCGGCGATCTCGCAGGCCAACATCCGTCTCGCCGGCTCCCACGCTGGGGTGGAGATCGGCGCGGACGGCCCGTCGCAGATGGCGTTGGAGGACCTGGCGATGCTTCGCGCCGTCCACGGCTCCACGGTCCTCTATCCCTCCGACGGGACGAGTGCCGCTGCATTGGTCCAAGCGATGGCGGACCGAGAGGGGATCGTGTACATGCGCACAACCCGTGGCGCGTACCCGGTGCTCTACGAGGCGTCGGAGGAGTTTCCGATCGGCGGATCGAAGGTGCTGCGCGTCTCCAGTCAGGACCACGTGACGCTAGTCGGGGCGGGTGTGACCTTGCACCAATGTCTCGCGGCCGCTGACGCCCTTGCGACGGAGGGTCTGAACGCTCGGGTGATCGATCTCTACTCGGTCAAGCCGATCGATACGCCCACGCTCCTCGCCGCGGCGAACGAGACGAGCGGGTTGGTGCTGGTTGAGGACCACCACCCAGAGGGAGGACTCGGCTCCGCGGTGCTGGAGGCGCTCGCCGAAGCCGGACGCCTCGAGCTGTCCGTCGTGTCGTTGGCGGTGCGCGAGCTGCCCGGCTCCGGGAGCCCCGCGGAGCTGATGGATGCGGCTGGCATCGACGCCCCTCACATCGTCGAAGCCGCCCGCTCGCTCGTGGCCTCGCGAAGCGGAACATAGGGGCGACCGCGACCCGACGAGCGCGGGATTTCGCGATTGTCAGCGCGGCGAGGCATCAGTCTGCACCGCGCACTAACCAACGCAGAGGCCAGGGCCGCTCGCCGCGCGTCAAGCGCTGGGCGATTGGAGTACTGCATCGGCTGGCGCGATGTTGCGGCGCACACGATCTGAAAGGAGCCCGCCATGAACACTGAATCATCGGATCGGGGCCCGGGGTTTCAAGGCTCGAAGCCGGTCGCCAAGCAGCGCCCACCGGAGCTGCGGGTGGCGTTGATGACCTTGGTGTTGCCCCTCTACATCTCGGTTGGCTTCGCCGCCAGCTACATCGGCGCACGCACCGAAACCGCACCACGTCAAGGTGGCGATCGTCGGCGCGCCCGCCGCGACCGCGCCGCTCGCACACGTCCTATCGGTCAAGGCCCGCGGCGCGGGACGTTTCGCAGCTGACGACCGTCGCGCAGGCACGGCGGCTGGTGGGCGATCGCAAGCTTGCCGGCGGCTACATACCAGGTCAGCACCCCACCGCGATCGTCGCCACCGCCGCCTCGGCTTCGCTGGCCGCCTTTGTGGAGGCGACCTTCCGTCAGGTGGCCGCAGCGCAAGACCGACCCCTCGCCGTCGACGACGTCCGGCCGCTACCAGCGGACAACTCCTCGGGCACGCCGAACTTCTTCTTTCTCATCATCTGCACCCTGGGAACATTTCTCACGGTCCTCGCGCTTGGATTTCTCGCGCCCACGCTCCGGGAGCCCCACCGGATCGCGATCGTAGCCGCGGCCTCGGTGCTCGCCCCACTGATCGCCTACCTCATCGGCGGGGTCGGCTACCACACTTTCAGCGGCGACTTCGGCACGATCATGGCAATGCTCGGCACGGGCGCTCTGTACGCCTTCGCAGTGGCCGCGATCACTCGGCTGTTGCAGCTCGGCCTTGGACCGCTTGGCGCTCTCGTCGCATCACTCGTATTGATCTTCTTGAACCTCCCGAGCTCCGGCGGCAGCGTCGTGCCCCAGCTGATGCCCGGCTTCTGGCGGTTCCTCAACCACTTCTGGATCGGGGCCGCCGGCCTCAATGCCAACCTGAGCGTCCTTTACTTCCGCGGCGCCGGCGTCGGGACCGACGTGCTCAAAATCCTCGCGTGGATAGCCGCGTTGGCGGCGCTCCTCGCGATCCCGATCTACGTCCGAACCACACGGCGAAAGATCACCGCCACCGCCGCTCTCACGGCCCACCCCGCATAACCGGCTTGGGAGGCTGCGGTCGGCGCCGCGACGATCGCATTGGCTTCGGCTCGCCTCAGCAGGCCGTCGATTGTTGGTGTCGCGCGAGTCCGTTGTTGCTGGCTGCGAGAGGTGGAGCTATTGACGCCTCGCCGCTGCTCTCTCATCCAACCAGTTCCACGCTCCGGGCCCCAGCCAGTTAGGCGTCGTGGGCTGAGCGGCCAAGCCCGGTGACATACCGGTGCTCGTTGACCGCCGCCGCCTGCCGGAGTGCCTGTGCTGCCGCTAGAAATCGTCCACGATCACGCGCGGAAGGCATCTCCAGCTCGTCAGCCATCCGTTCGAGCAGATCGGCAAAAGAGCCTTGCGCCTTCGCGAGCTCCCAGTAGTCCTCGGCGGACCTAACCGCCAAGATGATCCGCTCCTGTTCGTCGCGGATCTCAGAACGTAGGCGTTCGTCACCCATCTCCACATTCTCGTCCATCCGCCCGCCCTCAGCTCGTCTCGCGGCGCTCGACGCCAATACGAAGATCGGCTCGGGCTCGTTACCCGAGGCGGACGATCCGTTCATCATTGTGCAGCCACACGGGAACGGACGCCGTCACGGTCCCGCCGCGGGTTCATGTAGCGCTCGGCGAAGGCGCTGGGCAGCTCGGGGTCGCTTTGGCCTTCGGAAACGACGCCGGTCACCGTGTGGCGGATGCGGGGTCGGTTGAACACGCGCGCGACTGCCCGGAGTTGGAGGCGGAAGTCTTCGATGGCTGACCCGGTGTCGGGGAAGGGCGCGGCCGGGTCGATTTCGGCCATCAGTGCCTCCATTGCCAGCGCGCCCTTTGTCGGCCACCGCCGATAAATCGTTGCCTTGCCGGCACCGGCCCGCGCGGCGACTTCCTCGATCGTCATCGAAGCGAAGCCGACCTCGTCGAGGAGCTGCGCGGTGGCGCTCACAAGATCCTGCACGACGCCGGCTACAACGTCCTCGCCTACGACCTGCGCAACCACGGCCTGAGCAGCGCAGCCAACGGCGGGGTCGTCACCCACGGATTCACCGAGAGCCGCGACGTCGTCGGCTCGCTCGCGTACGCGCGTACACGGCCCGACACCCGCGACATGCTGATCGGGCTGTTCGGCCGATGCATGGGCGGAGTCTCGACGTTCGCCGAGATGACGCGCTTCCCCGCGACGTTCGACGGTGTGCGCTGCCTCGTGTCACCCCAGCCGATCACCCCCCGGTACATCGCCGAACGCCGCCTCGCCGTGATCGGGCTCGGCGACCGACTCGACGACTTCAACACCCTCCTGCGGCTGCGCACCAGCGTCGGGCTTGAGCAGCGGATCCCCCAGGAGTGGGCTAGAAACGTTCGCGTGCCGACCTTCCTCTACCAGGTTCGCGGCGACACCCTCACCGAACCGGAGGACGTCCAGACGATGTACGAGAACATCCCCATCGCCGAGAAACGGCTGCAATGGATCGAGGGCACGACGGCCCGATGGGACGGCTACCTCGAGTTCCAGCGCCGCCCACAGCCCATGCTCGACTGGTTCGCCCAATACGTGGCGTGACCTCGCCCCAAGGCGCGGTGACCGCGCTCGTTGGTGGTCACCGGGTCAAGACACCAGGCGTGCGACGAGATGCAGGCGGGTAGAGGGCGCTGCTGGTCAGAGTGCGCACTGCTCGTCTCACGCTTGACCGAGGTGCCGTGCGTGCGCCGCCCCTACGGAGTGGGGACTGCTGGACGGAATTAGGTTGGCGAGCTCGCGGACCGCGACGGAGAGGGTCGTCAAGTCGCTTCCATGTGCTGTCCGGATGTGTGTGAGCATCCCGAGATACCGCTCGGCGGTTGCGGGGCTGCGTTCGACCCATGCCTCGATCGCCGCGCCGCCCTCGATAGAGCTCGACGACGATTCAAGTACCGCCGCGGTGAGGGCCCGGTGGGTCATGTACAGGTCGTCGCGCAGGGCGGCCCGGGCGAGCGTCTGCCAGAGGTCGGCGCGAGGTAACTCGAGGACGCGATCGCGAAGCCAAGCCAACTGCAGGCGACGGTCGAGCCCGAGGTGGATGTCGGCTGCCCAGCGGATCGGGTGTTCGCTGTCACGGACGATCTCGACGAGGTCGAGGGCGAAAAACAGCGCGTCTAGGGCGGCCGCGCGCGATGCGAGCGCGCTGGGCGCGCCGGCGTCGGCGAATTCCGCCACGCGCACACGCCATTCATCGGCGTCAAGGCCGCTCAGCAGCTCCGGCAGTGCCTCCGCCAGCGTGACCGCGCCGGCGGCGTAGTCCGAGACCGTGGCGGCGATGTCGAGCGGAGGGCGTCGGTTGCGGACTAGCCATCGCGCCGCTCGGGTCAGAAGCCTCCGTCCTTGGAGCAGCATCTTGAATTGCGCGTCCTCATCGACGCTGTCGTCGAGCGCCCCGACGTCCCGCCAGAATCCGCGCATCTCGAAGACCGCGACCGCGACGGCGTAGGCGCGCGCGATGTGCGCGGGGCCCGCGCCCGTCTCCTCGGCCAACCGAGATACGAATGTCGTACCCGCGAAGTCGACGATGGCGTTAACGAGGTCGGTGGTGATGATCTCTCGGCGCAGCCGATGGTGGCGCATACGGGGCCGGAACCGCTCGCGCAGCGGTGCCGGTAGGGAGTCGACGAGATCACTGCCGAGATACTGATCCTCGGGGAGGTCGGACTCGAGGAGGTCGGCGTGTAGGGCGATCTTGGCGTAGGCGAGGAGGACCGAGAGCTCGGGGCCGGTCAGGCCCTCGTTCGCCGCCTTGCGCTCTCGGATGACTTCTTCGTCCGGGAGCTCCTCGATCTCGCGATCGAGCTGGCTTCGCCGGTCGAGGTCGTCGATGAGGCGGGCGTGGAGGTCGAGCAAGTCGGAAGCCTGCCTGCGCTCGAGGCTCAGCGCCAGGGCCTGCGCGTGGCTTTCTCTGAGGACGTGCGTGGCGACGGCGTCTGTCAGCTCGGCCAGGAGCTCGTCGCGCTGGGTCCTCGTCAGCTCGCCGCCGGCGACCGCCGCGTCCAGCAAGATCTTCAGATTCACCTCGTGGTCTGAGCAGTTGACCCCCGCTGCGTTGTCGATGGCATCGGTGTTGATCCGCCCGCCGCCGAGTGCGTACTCGATGCGGCCCTTCTGGGTGAAGCCGAGGTTGCCGCCCTCGCCGACCACTCGGCAGCGGAGCTGGGCTCCGTCGACCCGTATCGCGTCATTGGCCTTGTCGCCCACCTCGGCGTTGCGCTCCGACCGCGCCTTGACGAACGTACCGACACCCCCGTTCCAGAGGAGATCGACGGGCGCGCAGAGGAGCGCCCGAATCAGCTCATCGGGAGTGAGCGCCTTCGCCTTGACGTCGAGCGCCTCGCGCACCTCTGCCGACAGCGGAATCCGTTTGGCCGACCGGGCGAAAACACCGCCGCCCTCGGAGATGGCGCCGGGGTCGTAGTCACGCCAGGACGAGGCTGGCAGATCGAACAGGCGGCGCCGCTCGGCAAGGCTCACCTCCGGATCGGGGCTGGGATCGAGGAAGAGATGATTGTGGTCGAACGCGCCCACGAGCTTGATGTGTGGCGAGAGCAACATTCCGTTGCCGAACACATCCCCCGACATGTCGCCGATGCCGACGACGGTGAAGTCGTCCGACTGGACGTCCAGCCCGAGATGGCGGAAATGGCGCCTCACTGATTCCCACGCGCCGCGAGCGGTGATTCCCATTTTCTTGTGGTCGTAGCCGTGCGATCCGCCTGAGGCGAACGCGTCTCCGAGCCAAAAGCCGTGCTCGGCCGCGACTTCGTTGGCGAGGTCCGACAGCGAGGCGGTCCCCTTGTCGGCGGCAACCACAAGGTAGACGTCGTCGTCGTCGTGGCGGACGACGGCAGGTGGAGGAACGACCTTCCCGCCGACGATGTTGTCGGTCAGGTCGAGCAGGCCGGACACGAACAGCCGGTAGCAGTTAGCGGCCTCCTGTAGCAACGCCTCGCGTCCGCCGCCGGACGGCGGGCGCTTGGTTACGAATCCACCCTTCGCGCCGACCGGAACGATGACGGCGTTCTTGACCATCTGTGCCTTCAGCAACCCGAGGACCTCCGTGCGGAAGTCCTCGCGCCGGTCCGACCAGCGGATCCCGCCGCGGGCGACCCTCCCGCCGCGGAGGTGCACGCCCTCTACACGCGGCGAGTAGACGAAGACCTCGAACCGTGGCCGCGGAAGCGGGAGGAACGGCATCAGCGAGGGATCGAGCTTGAACGACAGCTGGGCCTTGGGCTGGCCCTCTGGAGAACGCTGGAAGTAGTTGGTTCGGACGGTGGCGCGGACGACTGCGAGACAGTTGCGCAGGATGCGGTCCTGATCGAGGCTGGCGATATCGTCGATCGCGCGCTCGATCTCGGCCTCGAGGCGGTCGGCCGCCGCGAGGTCATGGTGGTCGGGGTCAAGCCGCGCACTGAACAGCTCGACGAGCAGCCCCGTAACCGCCGGATTCCCGGTCAGTGCCTGCTCCAAGTAGCGGTCGCTGAAGGTCGTGCCGGCCTGGCGCAGGTATTTCAAGACAGCACGCAGCAACGCGACTTCGCGACCAGTCAAACCGGCTCGTAGCACCAGCGCACCCAGCCGGTCGTTCTCGAACTCGCCGTTCCAGATCCTCGTGAAGGCGTCTTGGAAGGCGGCGCGCGTCGCCCCGGTCCCGATGTCGACGTCGGCGCCGCAAACGATGCCGATGTCGTAGATCCAAGTCGAACGCCGATCCTCTGGCTTGATCTCGTATGGACGCTCATCGCCGACCCGCAAGCCCATGTTCTCGAGGATCGGCAGGACATCCGAGAGCAAGATGCGCTCGCCCGGACTCAACAGCTTGCAGCGCAATGAGGTCCGGTCGTCCTCGACGGTCTCGTAAACGCTGATCATCAGCCCGTCGCCGGCAGCGACCGCCTCGACACGGTCGATGTCCTCGACCGCCGCATCCGCCCGCCAGTCGGCACGATAGGCGACCGGGAACGCCCCCCGGTAGCGGCGAAACAGCACGTTGCCGCGCTCCTCGCCATGTACCTTTCTCAAGGCATCCGCGAGCTCACCGGTCCACGGCCGCGTCACCTCGGCGATCCGCCGTTCGACCTCGTGCACGTCGCGGTGCGCCCCATCGGCGCGGCAGCGCACGATGTAGTGGATCCGGGCGAGCATCGAGTCGGATAGGGTCAGCGACCAATCGATTTCGGTCGCGCCGAACGCGTCGCTTAGGACCGAGGCGATCCGCTCGCGGTTGTCGGTGTTGTAGCGATCGCGGGGCACGAAGACCAGGCACGACACAAACCGCTTGTAGGGATCGTGCCGCACAAACAGACGGACACGCGGGCGCTCTCCGAGCGCGACAATTCCCATCGAGATCGCGAACAACTCCTCGCCCGTGATCTGGAACAGCTCGTCCCGTGGGTAGCCCTCGAGGATCTTTGCCAGAGCCTTCTGGTCGTGGCTCCCTGGGGGAAACGCCGCCCGGCGTAGGACCCGCTCGACTTTGTTACGCAGGATCGGGATCTTGCGGGGGCTCGGCTCCCCGGCGGCGGTCGTGTACAAGCCGAGGAAACGACGTTCGCCACCGACCTCGCCCCGCACGAAGCGCTTCACGCCGATGTAATCGAGGTATAGCGGCCGATGCACCGTCGAGCGCGAATTCGCCTTGGTCAGAATCAGCGGCTGAGACGTCCGAGCCATTGCCCGGACGTCGGGGGGCAGCCTCGCGAAGCTCCTCGAGACCATCGTGCTCCCGTGTCTGAGGACGCCGAGACCAGAGCCCTCAACGGCACGGAGATGGTCCTCGCCGCCCTCTCTGAACAGGTCGTACTCCCGGTACCCGAGGAAGATGAAGTTCCCGCCCTCGACCCACTTGAGAAACGCCTCGACCTCGTCGACCTCGCTTCGATCAAGCGGTGGCGCACGTGATACGAACCCACTCGCGATCTCGTGCATCCGCCCGCGCATCATCGGCCAGTCCTCCACCGCCGCCCTGACGTCACGAAGAACCCGGCCGATGCCACCGACGAGCTCCTCGAGGCGCTCGGGCTCGGTCTCGCGATCGACCTCGAACTGCATCAGCGACTCGGCGATCGCACCGGTCACCCCCGCGCCCGCCGGGAAGACCCCCCTGAGGCGACCGTCCGCATCCCGGAGCACGTCGGTGACCGGATGGATCGAGAGCTGGATCCCGTATCCGCGCCGGGAGAGCTCCATGCCGATCGAGTCCACCAAGAACGGCATGTCATCGGTGACGACCTCGACGATCGTGTTCGGTGACCGCCAGCCGTGTTCTGCGAGCTCGGGGTTGTACGCCCGCACCTTGACGGAGCCGGGAGCGCGGGCACGAGCGAAGTCCCACACGGCCATCGCCGCCCCGTAGAGGTCACCGATGCTGCGCTCGGCCAGATCCTCCCATGCCACCCAGTGGTAGAACTGCCGGACGAACGCCTCGCACTGGTCTGCCAGTTCGGGCGCAGTGTGCTCGCGCAAACGGCTGCAGACGGACTGAATGAGCGCCGCCTCGGCCTCCTCCACCCTCAACGCCATCGCTCCAAGCCCTTCGATCGACCCGGCACCGCCGCGGCACGCGAAGTCCGTCGCGCCACGGCCGACTTGCCAGCCTACCGGACGGGAACGCGTCGGACACAGACAGTCGACGCGTCGACGGGGCGGACCCGATCGCGACTGTCCGCGACCTGCCGATCCACCGGCCGGCGAGCAGCAAACGTCGGGTGCCGGAGCCTGATCTGACACGGCGCGCGGGCGACCGATGGCAGTTAAATACTGACGTTGACGGCGGTTCAGGTCCGATGTCGTCTGCGAAACAGGGCGATAGGGTGCCGGCCCGATGTCCCATCCTTCTGCTTCGTTCAGTGCGACGCTGCGCGTACGGCTCGAGAACGCACCCGGGGTGATTGCTTCGGTTGCGCAAGCGATCGCTGACGCCGGTGGCGTGATTGACGCGATCGACCTCGTCCGTGCCGAGCCGGACACGAAGGTTCGAGACATCACAGTGCTCGCGGAAGACGCCGTACACCTCGAGCGGATCGCGGCTGCTGTCCGCTCCGTGCCGGGCGTCGAGGTTGAGTACCTCTCGGATCGCACGTTCCTGCTGCACCTGGGCGGAAAGCTCGAGGTTCGATCGAAGGTGCCGCTGAGGGCCCGTGACGACCTGTCGATGGCCTATACGCCAGGGGTCGCTCGCGTCTGCGAGGCGATCGCGGAGGATCCAGACACGGTCTGGAATCTGACGGTCAAGCGAAATGCCGTCGCGATCGTCAGCGATGGCACGGCCGTCCTCGGGCTGGGAGACATCGGTCCGGCAGCCGCGCTTCCGGTGATGGAAGGCAAGGCAATGCTGTTCAAGGAGTTCGCGGGCGTGAATGCGTGGCCGCTCTGCTTGGCCACCAAGGATCCAGACGAGATCGTTGCGACCGTCACGGCGATCGCTCCTGTGTTCGGCGGCATCAACCTGGAGGACATCTCGGCTCCGCGGTGTTTCGAGATCGAGCGCAGATTGGACGACACCCTCGACGTGCCGGTGTTCCACGACGACCAGCACGGCACGGCGATCGTGGTGCTGGCAGCGCTGCTGAATGCCCTTCGGGTCGTGAACAAGACACTCGACGAGGTCCGGGTCGTGATCACCGGCGTCGGTGCAGCGGGGGTAGCAACGACCGACATCCTGCTCGCCGTCGGAGTCCGCGATGTCGTTGGCTGCGACCGACGGGGCGCCGTGTATCTGGGGCGTCCAGACCTCGCGGGCGTCAAGGCAGCGTACGCCGAGCGGACCAATCCGCGTCGGGTCCGCGGGACCGCGGATGACGCGCTCGCGGGCGCCGATGTCTTCATCGGACTGTCAGGACCCGGCGCCGTGTCAGTCGCCGGCATCGAGACCATGCGGCCTGACGCGATTGTGTTCGCGATGGCGAATCCGACGCCCGAGGTGTCTCCGGAAGAGTTGCGGGGGAAAGCCACGGTGATCGCCACCGGACGATCGGACTACCCGAACCAGATCAACAACGTTCTGGCCTTCCCGGGTGTATTCCGGGGCGCTCTGGACGTCCGCGCCTCTTCGATCACGGGCGGGATGCAGTTCGCCGCCGCTCAGGCGATTGCTTCCGTCGTGCAGGAGACGGAGCTCGACCCGGACTACATCATTCCCAGTGTCTTCAACCCCGCGGTCGTGCCCGCCGTCGCCGCTGCGACCGCCGCAGCCGCCGAGCAGGCCGGCGTCAGCAGAAAGCAACGTGGCGCGTCCCAAGATCCCTCCGCGCCGTTAGCTAGCGGTTGAGCCGAGAGGCGCTGATTGGCGCCTCTAGGCTCAAAGGATCGGCAGGCGTGCGTGCCGAAGGCGACGGCCGACGGTCGCGACGCTCTTGGCATCAGACTCACACCCTAAGGGGTGGATGGTGAAGCTGGTTGCGTGTCACTCGGAGAGGACGCTTTCTCGAACGTGATTCTTCTCAGTAACGCACGACCCGGAATCCGTAGTTCGACGCGGGTCGAGACGTGCTATTCCCGATGTGGGCTTCATCACGCACCTGGTTTTCTGCCCCCATGGCGGCCCCATTCGAGATCGTCCGGCGCGAAGACTTCTCGGACGTCACGTACCTCCTCGAGGTCTTCCATCCGCAGATGGCAAGGGCCGCGAGGCCGGGTCAGTTTGTAATCGTCATGGCGCACGACCGTGGTGAGCGGATCCCGCTCACGCTCGCGGACTTCGATACCGAGCGCGGCACGGTGACGCTGGTCGTCCAGGCCGTCGGCAAGACAACGAAGGAGATGCAGGCCAGCTGCTCGCTGGGCACGAGGCTGCACGCCCTCGTCGGCCCGATGGGCAATCCAAGCCGGATCGGGGATGCGCGGAAGGTCATTTGCGTTGGCGGAGGACTCGGCGTCGCGCCCGTCTACCCCCAGGCTCGCGCGTACAAGGAGAGCGGCGCCTACGTGATCGGGGTGATCGGCTTCCGCAGCAAGGAGCTGATGTTCTGGGAGGACAAGTTCCGCGCCGTGTGCGACGAGTTCATCGTGTGCACCGATGACGGGTCAGAGGGCATTAAGGGGCTCGTCACCGCGGGGATCGAGCAGGCGCTGACGGAGCATGCGGACATCGACGAGGTCGTCGCGATTGGCCCACCGATCATGATGAAGTTCTGCGCGGAGACGACCCGGCCCCACAGCATCAGGACGGTCGTGAGCCTGAACCCGGTGATGGTCGACGGCACGGGCATGTGCGGCGGATGCCGCGTGAAGATAAGCGACCGGGTGAGGTTCGCTTGCGTTGACGGGCCGGACTTCGACGCGCACGAGGTCGACTTCGACGACCTGATGGCGCGGCTGCGGCGCTTCAAGACAAGCGAGACGGCGGCGCTGGAGCGCTGGTCGGAGAACTGCCGCATGCCGGCAGGTGCCTGACGATGCCCGCCGCGAAAAAGAAGAAGACGATCCGGACGATTCCGCAGGAGCGGACGCCGATGCAGGAGCAGGACCCGAAGGTCCGCGCCACCAACTTCGGGGAGGTCGCGTGCGGCTACACGCTCGAGGAAGCGCTGCGGGAGGCGGACCGGTGCCTCCTGTGCCCGGACGAGCCCTGCATTCGCGGCTGCCCGGTCGAGATCGACATTCCCGCCTTCATCTCGAAGATCACCGAGAAGAGCTTACGCGGCGCCTACGAGACGATCACCGACACGAACCTGCTGCCGGCGATCTGCGGCCGTGTCTGCCCGCAGGAGTCGCAGTGCGAGGGCGCCTGCACGGTCGGCGACACGCTCGAGCCCGTGGCGATCGGGCGGCTCGAGCGGTTCGTCGGCGACCTGGCGATCGGCGAGGGTTGGGCGAGCGTCCCGTACGTCGAGCCAAACGGATTCCGGGTGGCCATCGTCGGGTCCGGCCCCGCCGGCGTGGCCTGCGCGGCCGACCTGGCCAAGGCTGGCTGCGACGTCACCGTGTACGAGGCCTTCCACGAGCCGGGCGGCGTCCTCAAGTACGGGATTCCGGACTTTCGCTTGCCGAACGACGTGATCGACGCGGAGATCGACAAGCTGCGAGCGCTTGGCGTCAAGTTCGAGTGCAACACGCTCGTCGGACGGCTGTTCAAGGTCGAAGAGCTGTTGACCGAGCTGGACTACCAGGCCGTGTTCATCGGCACCGGCGCGGGGGCACCGAGCTTCATGAACATCCCGGGCGAGTCCCTCGCCGGAGTGATGTCGGCCAACGAGCTCCTCACCCGCTGCAACCTGATGCACGCACGGGACTTCCCGAACTACGACACGCCGCTTCAGGCCGGGAAGCGAGTCGCGGTCATCGGCGCCGGAAACACCGCGATGGACGCGATGCGGGTCTCCCTGCGTCTGGGTGCCGCATCCGTCTCCTGCGTCTACCGCCGGACGCGCAACGAGGCGCCGGCTCGCGCCGAAGAGCTTCACCATGCGGAAGACGAGGGCATCGACTTCCACTGGCTGACGAGTCCCGTCGAGATTCTCGGCGACGCGGAGAACACCGTGCGCGGGATCCGCTGCCAACGCATGGAGCTGGGTGAGCCGGACGAGTCGGGCCGCCGCCGTCCGGTGCCCGTCCCAGACAGCGAGTTCGAGATCGACGTCGACATGGTCGTGTTCGCGATCGGGACGAGTGCAAACCCGATCCTCGGCCAGACCTCGTCGCTCGAGCTCGACAAGCGCGGCTACATCGTCGCCGACGATAGCCTCGCCACGTCGATCGCCGGAGTGTGGGCCGGCGGCGACATCGTGACGGGGGCCGCGACGGTGATCGAGGCCATGGGCGCCGGACGCAGGGCGGCGCGAGAGATCAAGGCGTCCCTCGGGCTACGCGACACGGACGTCGTCTATCTGACCGAGCCCGCCGACCATGCCGGCAAGCGATTCGGCATCGACGTTCGGGAACACAACTACGCGCGGGTGACGGCATGAGCACCACCATTGGAAGAGCGCCGGTGATCATCGGCGAGCACATCGTCGAGGTGATAAGCGACTCGGGTGAGGGCGCGCAGCGGTGCGGCCAGTCGCTCGGCGCGATCGCCGCCAAGATGGGGAACGGGATCTGGACCGTGGAGATCATCCCGGCGGAGATTCAGCCGCCGGCGCGGAGCGTGGCGGGCGCGAGTGGCGTGCGCATCCGCATCGGAGAGCACCGCGTCACGAACGGCGGTGACGAAGCGGATCTCGCGGTGGCCTTCAACGAGCAGGTCCTGCTCGGTCGCGTCCGCGCGAACGAGTTCAAGCCGGGCGCGACGATCATGCTCGAGAGCATGTGGCGCGAGGATCGCGATCCGGCCATCGCCGCGTCCTATGCCGAGACGGTCGAGCAGCTACTCGACCAGGGCTTTCGCGTGATCGAGATCCCGATGCAGGTCGAGTGCCGCAAGCTCATCGCGGACCCGCGCCGCGGCAAGAACATGTTCGCGCTGGGCATGCTCTGCAACCTCTACAGCCTGGACATGGGACTCGCGCGTGAGCAGGTTCGCACGGTCTTCGCCAAGAAGGACGAGCGCGTGATCGCGAAGAACATCGAACTGCTCGAGGCCGGCTGGGCGTGGGCGGAGGAGAACCTTGACTTCCGCTACGCGATCCCGGCCGAGCGATCGACCGAGCCGCAGCTGGTCACCAACGGCAACACTGCACTCGCGCTCGGCGTGCTCGCCTCCGGGATGGACATCTGCGCGATGTACCCGATCACTCCCGCCACGTCCGCGTCGCACTACCTGAGCGCGATGTTCGAGCAGGCTGGAGGCATCGTCCATCAGGCTGAGGACGAGATCGCCGCGTGCTCGTTCGCGATCGGCGCGTCCTACGCCGGCCGGTGCGCGGTCACGATCACGTCCGGCCCGGGCTATTCGCTCAAGCAGGAGGCGATCGGGCTTGCCGCGATGGCGGAGATCCCGCTCGTGATCATCAACGTGCAGCGCGGAGGCCCGAGCACGGGCCTGCCGACCAAGGTCGAGCAGGGTGACCTGCTCGCGGCGATGTTCGGGAGCCACGGCGATGCGCCGAAGGTCGTGATGGCGGCGAGCAGCATCGAGGACTGCTTCTACTCGGTCATCACCGCGCGCAAGATCGCGGAGACGTTCCACATACCGGTGGTTCTCCTGTCCGACGCGAGCCTGGCAACGGCGCAGCAGCCGTTCCCGCGGCCGGAGTTCAGCGAGGACTGGCTCGCGCCGCCCGTCGATCAGACACCCGCGGCGCCCGGGGCGCGCCCGTACGACTGGGACCCGGTGACCGGCATCGCCACGCGCCTCGGTCCGGGCCGGCCGGGTGGCATGCACACGGTCACCGGACTAGCCCACGACCGCGACAGCCACGTCGCCTACGACCCCGGCAGCAACGAGGATGGGCTGCGCCACCGGAGCCTGAAGCTTGCCGCGCTCCAGAAGACCCTGAAGCCACCCGAGGTGTATGGCGACCAGCAGGGCGAGCTGTTGATCGTCGGTTGGGGCAGCACGAAGGGCGTGATCGAGGAGGCGGTCGACCGGCTGCGTGACGAGGGGCGGCGCGTGTCGTCGCTGCATCTGCGGTTTGTCCAGCCGCTGCCGCCCGGCGTCAAGGCGATCATGCAGCGCTTCGACAGCGTGATGACGGTCGAGGCCGCGTGGTCCGATCGCCCCGAGGACGAGCTAGTCGACGACGAGAACCGACGCTACTCGCCGCTCGCCACCGTGCTGCGGTCGCGCTACCTCGTCGACGTCGACTGCTGGAGCGAGGCCCGCGGCCAACCCATCAAGCCCGCGACCGTTTGCATCGCCGTTCGCGAGCGACTCGAGCGAATGGAGCGAGTATGACCCCCCTACTCAGCCAATGCCTGCTCCACATGGGGGAGGACCACCACTCCCTCGAGGACTACGAGGGCGGAGTCCCGCGCTGGTGCAACGGGTGCGGCGACAACGCGATCCTAGCCGCGGTTCAGCGACTCTGCCGCGGCGAGGACCTGAGCCTGGAGCACACGGTCTTTGTCTCCGGCATCGGCTGCTCGAGTCGGTTCCCGCACTACATGGGGACGTACGGTTTCCACGGAATCCACGGGCGCGCCTTCCCGATCGCGGAGGGGATCAAGATGGCGCGCCCCGACCTCAACGTGTTCGTCAACACCGGCGACGGCGACTGCTGCAGCATCGGCGCGGCGCATTGGATTCACGCCGTTCGTTACAACATGAACCTCACCGTGCTCCTGCACGACAACTTCGTGTACGGGCTGACCAAGAAGCAGGCTTCGCCGACGTCGCCGAAGGGACTCAGGAGCAACACCACGCCGCGCGGGTCCTACCTCGACCCCCTCAATCCGCTCAGCGTCACGCTCGGCGTGCAGAGCGCCTCGTTCGTCGCTCAGGCGGTTGACTGGATCCCGCAGGTGCTCTACGACATCATTGCGGCCGCGCATCGCCACCGCGGCTTCTCGTTCGTCCGGGTCATCCAGCGGTGCCCCGAGTTCATGCCGGGGATGCTCGATCCATGGTTGCAGGATCCGTCGAAGACACTGCTCCTGACTCACGAGAACGGTCTCCAGCTCGCCCCCGAGCTGTCGCGGATCTACACGAACCACCGCGAGCACGATCCGCTCGACATCGACGCCGCCCGTCGGCTCGCCTGCAGCGACGACGAGATCCCGGTCGGAATCCTGTACTGCAACCCCGAGGTCCCGTGCTACGAGGAGCTGCGGGGAGCGGGCCAGGCGCGACCGGCCGACCGCATCCGGGCAAGCCTCGAGGCGGAGCTGGACAAGTTCACCGTCTGGCCCGCAGGCGTCGAACGCGCCGCGGCATGACCATGGAACAGACCGGCGAATTCCAGGGGCAGATCGCGTTCCACCTGACGGGCGCGCCGGGCGGGCACCTCGAGCCCGTCGACGCCCCGGTGAGGCCGGCGCTGTTGGCCCCCTATCGCGATCTGGCGGCTCTCCGTTACGACTATCCCGTGGTCCTGGTTGAGGATTCGACCGACGACGCATGCGTATGCTCGCTCACGGCGCTCGTCGATGACTTGCTCAGGGACAGCGCGCCGCGCGGGACCGAGGGGGAACGGGTCCGTCGGGCCGTCCTCCGTGCCGAGCGCGAGATCCGCAGGCTTCTCGCCGCGGGCGCACGCGGGACACTGTCGGATCTCTGGGCACGGGCCGCCCCGCACCTCGCCGAGGAGGTCGATCACCTGAAGGTCGACGGCGTCCTCGCCGACTGCGATCACGAGCTTCCGCGACGGGTGATCGACCACGCGTGGCGAAGCGTCCAGCGCCAGAAGGCGTGGCGCTTCCATGCCGATGTGGACCGGCTCGTGCAGGCGCTGTCGGACGTCCTCCGCGCCGCGTTCATCCACTCCGAGCCCGGGCGCCGGCCTGAAAGCCTCGAGGCAGCGTTCGGCTCGCTGCACCGAGACCAGTTCGATTTCGAGATGATGTCGCGCCTGCTCGGCCGGAGCGCGCCGCGGGACGAGCTGCCGCCCGACCGCCGGGAGCGGATCCAATGGGTACTCGAGGTGCTGAGGCGGCAGCGGTTCTTCGATCCTCCTCACGGCGCCGAGCTCGCGCAATCGGCCGCGCCGCCGTTCGAGTACCGCTTCAGCAGCTGCGCGGATGCCATCGAGGCGTTCCGGGAGCGGCTCCCGAATGTCGTCGAGTTCGTCAAGGCGATGTCGATCGCGGAGCTGGAGGCGGAGGGTCGCTACGTCAGCTCACAGCACGACGCGTTCTTCCAGAGCTTCGACGAGAACTCGCTCTCCCGCGATGACCTGGCGCGGTTCCCCGACTACCTCGTTTCCGTGCACGGTGACGAGAGCGGCGCGGTGATCGACCTGCTGTCCTCGGGGCTGCCGGTCAAGGTGCTCGTCGAAACCGAGGAGCTGCTCGCCCCCGAGCACTTCGGGGTCCACCTGCGGAGCACGCAGCTGGCGAGCACGGTCATCGGGCTCATGGACGTGTTCGCGTTCCAGGCGACGAGCTCGAGCCTGTACCAGCTGCGCGAGCGGCTGCTTGCCGGTCTTCGCTACACGGGCCCGACCCTGCTCAGCGTCTTTTCGGGCACGGCCGCGCCGTCCAGCGACCTGCCGCCGTACCTGCTGTCGGCGGCGGCGCTCGAGGGGCGGGCGTTTCCGGCCTTTACCTACGACCCCACCGCCGGGCCGGACCTGGCATCGCGGTTCTCGGTCGACGAGAACCCGCAGCCCGAGCTCGACTGGCCGCTCGCGCCGCTCGAGTACGCTGACGCGTCGCTCCAGCGCGTCGTCGAGGAGGTCCCGTTCACACTCGTCGACTTCGCGGCTTGTGACCGGCGGTATGCGCGCCACTTCGCGCGGATCTCGCGCGAGCACTGGAGCGACGAGACGGTCCCCGTCGACGAGTGGCTGGCGCTCCACCCCGCCGAGGCCGAGACACGTGTCCCTCACGTCCTGGTTGTCGACGAGACTGACCGCCTAGAGCGGCTGATCGTCGATGCGAGGCTGATGCACGCCGCTCGTCGCTGCCGCGAGCTGTGGCACGGGCTCCAGGAGCTCGGCTTGGCGCATCTGCGCGTCGAGCCGGCGCCCGTCGATGAGGCGGTGGGAGAGTCGGTCGCGGAGGAGCCGGAAGCGGAGGTCGTGGTGCAGGCCGCCGCCGACGATCCTTGGATCGAGACGCCGCGCTGCTCGACCTGCAACGAGTGCACCGGGATCAACGACCGCATGTTCGCCTACAACGACAACAAGCAGGCGTACATCAAGGATCCCGACGCCGGCAGTTTCCGGGAGCTCGTCGAGGCGGCGGAGTCGTGCCAAGTGGCCGTTATCCACCCCGGAAGGCCGCGCAACCCTCACGAGCCGGGCCTCGAGGACCTGATCGAGCGAGCGAAGGCGTTCCAGTAGGCGGGCTCGGCGAGCGGGGACGGTAGTTAGCCGCACGCGATCGAGGCTCGCCCCGGATGCCGACAGCGCTGCAAGCTGGTTGGATCGCAGGCAAAGTCAAGGAGCTGTCACATGCGTCGAGACCGCCTGCACATCGTGATCGCCGGCGGCGGTGTAGCCGCCGTGGAAACCTTGCTCGCCCTGCGCGAGCTCGGCGGCTCGCGCGTCGAGATTACCCTTCTGTCGCCCGAGCGTGAGTTCCTCTACCGCCCGGTTACGGTCGCCGAGGCCTTCGATCGCGACCAAGCCCACAGCTATGCGCTTGAAGACATCGTCAACTACGAGGGCGGTGGCGAGATGATCTGGGATCGTCTCGAGAGCGTTACGGCGGGCGAGCGTGTCGCCGTCACGGCCTCCGGCACCCGGGTCCCGTTCGACGCCCTGATCGTCGCGACAGGCGCGATCCCTACCGAGCCGCTGCCGGGTGCGCTGACCTTCCGCGGCCGCGGTGACGTCGTGGCGCTGCGCGGCGTCCTGGACGACCTGCTCGCAGGAACCGCTCGCTCAATCGCCCTGACGTTGCCCGCGGAGCGGACCTGGCCACTGCCAATCTACGAACTGGCGCTGATGACCGCGGGGACGCTCCAACAGCACGGCTGCGATGCCCAGGTGTGGCTGGTAACGCCCGAGGAGGAGCCGCTCGAGTTGTTCGGGCCTGCCGGGTCACGCGCGATAAGGGAGATGCTGAAGGCGCGCCATGTGCGCCTTCAAACCTCCTCGTGCCCGTCGGTCGTGCGCGGCCGCGCGCTCGTATTGGCGGGTGGCGGTGAGATCTACGTGGACAGAGTGGTGACGCTTCCGGAGCTGGTCGGCCCGCGGCTGCGCGGCCTTCCCCACGATCAGCACGGGTTCATCCCCATCGATAGCCACGGGCGCGTCAGCGGTCTCCAGGACATCTACGCGGCCGGCGACGTCACGACCTTCCCGCTCAAGCAAGGCGGCCTGGCAGCCCAGCAGGCTGATGCGGTAGCCGAGACGATCCTGGCGGATCTCGGGATTCCCGTGACGCCGAAGCCGTTCACACCCGTGCTGCGCGGCCTGGTAATGACTGACGGTGCGCCGCTGTACCTGCGCGCAGAACCGCAGCACTTGACGCGCGAGACGTCCGTCGCAATCGACGCGACACCGCGCCACAGCAACGCGAAGAACGCTTCGTTCGCGGCCGGTCGAGCGCTCTGGTGGCCGGACGCGAAGATCGCCGGCCGCTACCTCGCACCGTTCCTCGCGAGCGCCCGTCCGCAACCGCTGACCTCCGCACTGCTCACAGACAGAATCGCTGCTCCGCCGCCATTCTCCGTTGCCGATGAGGACGACGCGAGCGAGTTCGCGTTCATACTTGCCGATTACGACGCGCGGTGGGGCGACTTCAACGGCGCAGTGGATGTACTCGACGGCGCCGAGGCGCTTCAGGGCACGCTGCCCCCCGAATACGAAACCAAGCGCCAACAGTGGCGCTTGGCCGCGGCGCGCTGACGCGCGAGCCGGGATGGCGCGTCCGGCGCGAGTGCCGTCAGGCCGCTCGCGGTCGAGCCAATTGCGGGTGTGAGGCGGTCGCCACCGGCCAGCGTTGGCTGGAATGAGGGAGGACGACCGTGACTTCTCGGACCAGCGGTCCAACGTGGGAACCGCGCTGATTTGCGACCGTTGCGACTTTCTACGTATTGCCCGGAGGCTGATGCGAGAACGACACTCGGCCCGCTGTGGCTGTCCGCTTGGGCTGAGATCGGGCGCCAGGAGCGGCGACGGGCTTCCGAACAAAGCTTGGCTTGAGTCATTCTCTACTGAGGGCGCCGAGTCGCCTCGGACCATCAGCCAGGAAGTCTTTTGATGGTGATCCCTAGCCCATTTCCGGACCTTGAGATTCCGGAGGTCCCCTTGACGGACTTTGTCCTCGCGCGTGCGGGGGAGTTCGGTGACAAGCCAGCGTTGATCGATGCGGCGACCGGCCGGACGATCAGCTATGCGCAGCTGGCGGAGTCGGTGCGTGCTGTTGCGGCTTGCCTGGCGGAGCGGGGTTTCGGCAAGGGTGAGGTGTTTGCCCATCACGCCCCGAACTTGCCCGAGTATGCGGTTGCCTTTCACGCGGTCGCGACGGTCGGGGGCGTGAATACGACCGCCAATCCGCTTCTGAGGGCCGAAGAACTCGCGGCGCAGCTCAAAGACTGCAGCGCGCGGTTCTTGGTGACGGTGCCCGAACTGCTGGAGAAGGCGAGCGTCGCGGCACAGCTAGCTAGTGTCGAGGAGATCTTCGTGTACGGCGAGGTCGAGGGTGCGACGCCGTTCGCGTCGCTGCTCGAGGGGGGTCGCGTGTCGCCCGCAGCCGCGATCGATCCCGACCAGGATCTCGTCGCGCTCCCGTATTCCAGCGGCACGACTGGGCTGCCGAAGGGCGTGATGCTCACACATCGAAACCTGGTCGCCAACATTTGTCAGACCACCGGCCTGTTCCATACGAGTGAGGCTGATCGCAGCATCGCGGTGCTGCCGTTCTTCCATATCTACGGACTCGTCGTGATCATGAACTTGGTTCTGGGGCGCGGCGCCACGATCGTGACGATGCCGCGGTTCGAGCTGCGCGAATTTCTGCGGGTGATCCAGGACTACCGGATAACCCGCGCTGCCGTCGTTCCGCCGATCGTGCTCGCGCTGGCCAAGCATGCGCTCGTGGACGAGTTCGATCTCTCGAGCTTGAAGTTCGTCGGCTCCGGCGTCGCGCCGCTGTCGGCCGAACTCGAGGTCGCGTGCGCTAAGCGGCTCGGCTGCCTCGTCCAGCAGGGCTACGGGCTGACCGAGACCAGCCCCGTGACCCACACCGTCCCGGAGGATCTCGCGGGCCAAGTGCCCGGGTCGATCGGTCACGCGGTTCCGAATACCGAGTGCCGAATCGTTGACGTGGCCACCGGCGAAGACAGCCCTACAGGCGAACCGGGCGAGTTGCTGATTCGCGGTCCGCAGGTGATGAAGGGTTACCTCAACAACCCTCACGCGATCGCGCTAGCGATCGACCCCGACGGCTGGCTGCACGCCGGCGACGTCGCCCGCATTGAGGAAAACGGCTCGCTGCGGATCGTCGACCGCATTAAGGAGCTGATCAAGTACAAGGGTTACCAGATCGCACCCGCGGAACTGGAGGCGTTGCTGCTCACCCATCCCGCGATCGCCGACGCGGCAGTGATCCCGCTGCCCGACCAGGACGCCGGCGAAGTGCCAAAAGCGTTCGTTGTGCCGAACGGGTCGATTACGCCACGCGAGCGGACCGCAGCGATGGCTGGTCAGGCTCGCCGGTAGGAAGGCAGCAGTTCGATCGGCTTCGGAGGCGGCGGGCTCCTGCGTTCCTATCCGCGCCGCAGCCGCGGGTCGGATGGCATCAGTGGTTTGCGCCGATGTGCCCAGCTGCCGTCGCCTTGATAGTGACGCTCGATGTCACGTTTCGAGGTCGTAATCTGCGGCGGCGGGGTCGCCGGCATCGAGGGTGCCCTGCGCCTCCGGCGGCTCGCCGGCGAGCGAGTGCAACTCACGCTGGTGTGCTCCGACGCGAGCCTGAAGTATCGTCCGCTCGCGGTTCAGGAGCCGTTCGGTCTGTCCGGCGTGCGTCGCTATCCGCTCGAGCGCATCGCGTCAGACGTGGGCGCGCACTGGGTCAGGGACAGGCTCGCGTCGGTGGAACCCGCCGACCGGAGGCTCCGGACGGAAAGCGGGGCCGAGCTCGGGTACGACGCGCTGTTGCTTGCGATCGGGGCAAGCGAAGCATCGTCCTGCCCAGACGCGCAGGTGTTCACCGACCACGCGTCGAGCGAAGCGTTCGACCAGATTGTCCGCGGCGTTGAGGCGGGATCAGTCGAGGCGGTCGCGTTCGTTGTGCCCCACGAATGGGTGTGGCCGCTGCCGCTCTACGAGCTGGCCCTGATGACGGCACATCGTGCGCGGTCCATGAACCGCAGCCCCGAGCTCACCTTCGTCACTTGGGAGGGCCGGCCGCTCAAGGCATTTGGCCGCGCCGCTGGCGACGCGGTCGTCGACCTGTTGCGCGAGGCAGGGGTCAGATTGCACACAGGCGTGGCTGCGTGCGTACCGGCTACCGGCATCGTTGCGTTCGCCGGCGTTGAGGTGCATGCCGACTGGATAGTGACCCTGCCGAGGCTCACAGGCCCAGCCATCAAGGGAATCTCCGCCGGGAGCCGGTGGTTCGTGCCGATCAACGAGCGGTGCGTGGTTCCATCAACCGACGGCAGAGTGTTCGCCGCCGGAGATGTCACAGACTTTCCGGTCAAGCACGGCGGCATCGCCGCCGAGCAGGCGGATACGGCGGCAGCCGGTATCGCCCACCTCGCCGGCGTCGCAGACCGCCCCCCGCCGTTCAGACCCGTGATCCGCGGCGTCCTGCTGGCGGGCTCCCGGCGCGTGTACGTGTCCGCACGCGTGATCGACGGTCTCGGTTGGGAGTCGCAGATTCATGAGCAGCCGCCGTGGCCGGCGCAAGAAAAGATCGTCGCTGAGGAGCTCGGCAACTACCTTCGACTGACTTACAGCGGATAACCTGCCTCGGAAAGTCCGGCGCAGTCGCTCAGGCGAGTACCGGGACGCATTCGTGATCGTGCCCGTCCCTCCCACGCGTGCCCTGACACGACGTCGCGTTTGAAAGGACGCCGCCGCTATCCGCGGAGGGCGACGATCGCGGTGCGGCGCCGATCGTCTGGACTCGATTGTCGCGGGTTCGCCTAGCCAGCCTGCGAGCCGTGCCGGATTCTCCCGACGGCCGCCCGTTCGCGCGTGGCGTGTTTCCAAGGATCGACGCTAGGACATCCGTGCCGCGTCGGCGGCAGTCGGGTTATGCCGGGTGGAGGGTTACGGGGTTCCCGGTCCGAGACAGCGTGTTATTACGGATGACTTGTTGGTGCTTGGGGGAGGAGGCTTAGCAAACTCAGCGAAGGCGATCGTCAAATTAAGAGGGTGCCGAGAGTTCGGACGGCACACCTGCCCATCGTGGTTCCTTTCCACGGTGCGTGTCCGATTCGGTGGCACCGTTCTCCTTACACCGGAGGGAGGAAGTACAATGGCAACCACCACGGCAGAAGAAGTTCGGCGGGAAATCGGTGCCGAGCGGCCGTTGGAGTCGACGACAACGCTTGACTGGGGCAACTCGGCGCCCCTTGCATTACTCGCCTTTGCCGTCACCACATTCATGCTGAGCATGATCAACGCCAAGGCGGTCGCGGTGGGCGTGACTCCTGTGGTGTTCGGCGTTGCGCTGTTCTTCGGCGGCCTCGTGCAGCTGATCGCCGGCATCATTCAGCTCCGGACCGGAAACACCTTCGCCGGCGTCTTGTTCTCTGGCTTCGGCGCGTTCTGGATGTCGTTCTTCGCGCTCGGTCAATGGTTCCTCAAAGACGTGCCAGTGCCACTGATCGGACATGCGGTTGGCTTGTTCCTGTACGCGTTCGGCATCTACGTCGTCGTCATGTTCGCCGTCTCGCTGCGCACGAACGCCGTCGTCGTGCTGGCGCTTGGCCTGCTCATCGCCGTGTTCTTCCTGCTCGGCGCGGGGAACTACGGCGCTCACACCACGCTGATCCATTGGGGCGGCTACCTCGGCCTCGCCGCGGCGGCGTGCGCGTTCTATCTGGCCCTGGCGGAGCTGTGCGAGTTCTCCTACGGGCACAGCGTGTTCCCGCTATGGCCACTCGCCAGGAGGTGACCCAGCGAAACTGACGACATCGAGATTGGCCGGTCGAAGGAGGCTTTGGTGGGCGGTTACGAGGACACATACCGGCAGTGGCGAGAGGATCCCGAAGGGTTCTGGCGAGCCGCGAGCACGGTGATTGATTGGGATCGGCCGCCCGATACGATCATCGACCGGTCGGTGAAACCGAGCCCGACGTGGTTTTCGGGCGGGGAGCTCAACACCTGCTTCAACGCGCTCGATCGCCATGTGCGCGACGGACGTGGCGAGCAGGCGGCGTTGATCTACGACAGCCCCGTGACGGGCGTCGTGCGGCGCTACTCGTATCAGGAGCTGCTCGACGAGGTGGCCCGCTTCGCAGGTGCTCTGGCGCGCGAGGGCGTCGGGCAAAGCGACCGCGTAGTCATCTACATGCCGATGGTCCCCGAGGCGGTGATCGCGATGCTCGCGTGTGCCCGCCTCGGGGCCGTCCACTCCGTAGTATTCGGCGGGTTCGGGGCTAATGAGCTGGCCGCCCGAATCGCCGACTCTGGCGCGACGATGGTGATCTGCGCTTCGTGCGGGATCGGCCCTGCCGGAGTCACGCCGTACAAACCGCTCGTGGACCGGGCGTTCGAACTGCTCGATGGGCAGCCGATTCGCTGCATCGTCTTGCAGCGGCCGGAAGGACCCGCCCCGCTCCAGCCCGGGCGGGACGTCGAGTGGGATGAGTTCACCCGGGATGCTGCACCAGCGAGTTGCGTGTCCGTCGCCGCTGCCGACCCGCTCTACATCCTCTACACGTCGGGGACCACCGGCTTGCCGAAGGGAATCGTGCGAGACAACGGGGGCCACGCCGTGGTGTTGAGGTGGTCGATGGAGGCGATCTACGACGTGCGCCCCGGCGAGGTGTACTGGGCTGCCTCCGATATCGGATGGGTGGTGGGCCATTCCTACATCGTGTACGCCCCGCTGCTGCACGGGTGCACCACCGTCCTTTACGAGGGCAAACCCGTTGGCACGCCGGACGCGGGAGCGTTCTGGCGCGTGTGCGCCGACCACCGCGTTTCGGTGATGTTCACCGCCCCCACCGCGATCCGCGCCATCAAGCGCGAGGACCCGTCGGCCGAGCGCATGCACGCTTATGATCTGAGCGCGCTCCGCACCCTGTTCCTGGCCGGCGAGCGCCTGGATCCGGACACACTTGTGTGGGCCGGCGAGCATCTCAAGCGACCGGTGATCGACCACTGGTGGCAGACCGAGAGCGGGTGGCCGATGGCGGCCAACTGCGTGGGGCTCGAATTGCTGCCGGTCAAGCCGGGCTCTCCGACCAAGCCGGTTCCGGGGTACGACGTCCGCATTCTCGACGAGCAAGGAGCCGAACTGCCCACGGGCCAGAGCGGCGCCGTGTGCGTGCGGCTGCCGCTTCCACCGGGGTTTGCGCCCACGCTGTGGAGGGCAGACGAGCGATTCGTCGACGCCTACCTTTCCCGCTACGACGGGTTCTATCTCACCGGAGACGCCGGGTATCTCGACGAAGACGGCTATCTGTACGTGATGAGCCGAATCGACGACGTGATTAACGTGGCCGGGCACAGGCTCTCGACGGGGCAGATGGAGGAGGTCCTCTCCAGCCACCCGGACGTCGCCGAATGCGCGGTCGTGGGCGTTGCGGACGAGTTCAAAGGTCAGATTCCCCTCGGCTTTGCCGTCCTGAAGGCGGGCGTCGAACGACCTCACAAGGCCATCGCCGCCGAGTTGGTGGCTCTCGTCCGCGAACAGGTCGGGCCGGTCGCCTCGTTCAAGACAGTGGCAATCGTCGACGCCCTTCCCAAGACGCGATCCGGAAAGACCCTGCGCGCCACGATCCGCAAGATCGCCGACGGCGAGCCGTGGACCATCCCGCCCACGATCGAAGACGCCGCCGTGCTGGACGACTTCGTCAACCTGCTGCCGACCCTCAACAAGGCCGCCGGCACGACGATCCCGTCGTGAACACCGGCGAACAGGATGTCGGCTAAAGGCGCCGCGTTCTGGCACGATCCTAACGCTCGCGGTGGCCCAGTCGTTCCGGAGCGCCGAACCATCGACAAGATCACAACGGATCCGGGCGCCAGCGAACGAGGAGAGCGGGCTTGCGGAACGGACGACCGATGCCGTCGGATGCTTCGCGACATCTGGCGACCAGACCCATGATGGGATCCGCCGCCATCGGCGTCGCCGGCTCGCGGCTCGCCGAGACGATCGTCTCGCGGCTGGCGCGGTGCGGCGGGCCGAATCGCTGAGCGGCCCGGCGCGGGCCATGCGCGGGCGCCGGATTCCTGGCCGAGCGGGCTTTCACGCTTGACCGAGGCACTTGGCCGGCGGCGAAGGATCGGGTAGACTCGAACCGGAATCCTGGCCCGTGGAGGGATCAGGCATGGGGGTTGTGTACCGGAGGATCAGACATTTTGTGCGTGGGGCGTTTTCCCGCCCGTCTCGGCCGGGACTCCACCTCTGGTTTGTGTTTGCCGCGGTTCTGTCCCTCGCCGTCGGGGCTTACTTGCGCCAGCCCCAGGCGCAGGCGGCGGGACCGGCGGACACGATCACGGTGAAGCTGTCGCCCAACAGCATCGTCGCCAATGGCGTCTCGTCCAGCCTTGTGACGGCGACGCTGCCTCTCCCCCTACCGGGGCAGACCGTCGTCTTTTCATCCACCGACAGCGGCATCCGCTTCGGCCCGACCATCGACGATTTCAACGGCACCTACACCGCCACGTTAACCAGTTCCACCACCGTCGGGACCCCGACGATCATTGCCACGAGTTCGTGGATGGGTCAGCAGATCTCGGGGGCGGCGTCTCTGACGCAGACCCCAGGGCCGGCGAAGAACATAACCCTGAGCATCGAGCCGGGGTCGATCGTCGCAGACGGGCATTCGTACGCCATCGCGACCGCCACGGTTACGGACGATCATGGTAATCCGGTCCCTACGGACGCGGTTGCGTTCTCCTCCACGGATCCAGCCGAGAACGTCGTGGGGACGACGAACGGCGGGAACGGGACCTACCGTGCGGCGATCAGGAGCTCAACCACGCCTGGCGAGGCGGTGATCACAGCGACGGACACGAGCGCCAACCTCAGCGTCAGTTCGGAGCTGGACCAGACCGAGAGCCCCGGGCTGAATCAGACCGTCACCGGGAGCCTGCTGACGTTGGTGAGTGCTGAGTGGACGTTCCAGTACACGCCCGTGTACACGATGGTTCGCCGCCTCGTCGTGACCGGGGTGCCGGTCGGCTCCAGCCTGCTGGTCGGCTGCCACGGCGCAGGCTGCCCCTTCTCCACGCATCTCATCGTGATCGGCGCCAGCAGAGGATGCGGGGCGAAAGGGCGCACGTGTGGAACCGACCGGACAATCAGTCTCACCCGCGAGTTCCACCGTTCCCGCCTCCATGTCGGGACGCGGGTGACATTAGTCATTACCCGACCTCTGTGGATAGGCAAGTACTACGCGTTCACCGCCCGTGCCAGCGGTCCGCCGTCCGTGCGCCTAGCTTGTATGGCCCCAGGCGAAACCCATCCTGGAGTGGCTTGCTAAGGCGCCGAGCCAAACCGGCGTTACCGACAGTCCTGAAGGAACTCTGGGCGCTCCGGTCGCCTCCTTTAGCACCTCCGGGTCGGGATCGGCGCTACTGCTTTTGCTCTAAGGGGAGCGCGGAGTCGGCGATCACAACTGGGGAGGACGGAGGTGCCAGCTCGCTGACCGGCGGGGGAGCAGGCGCGTCGGCCTTCTTCCAGCGCGATTTGCAAGCTCCACGGGGCCTTGCTTTGGCACCGCGAGGCGTACCGCGGCACTTAGCTCTCGGGGCGAGCAGCACTGAGCCGATTTGCGGACCGTGCGCGCCCTCTTCGTCTGATCCAGCAAATGAGATCTCGGTTGTGTCGTGTTTCCGCTAGGTTTCGCCTATGAGCAGCAGCGGGCCGGGTCACGCCAAGCGTGTTGGTGATTGGATGCATGCCGGTGTGGTCAGCTGTCCGACCGACGCGTCGTTGACCGAGGTCGCCCGGATCATGAGCGATCACCGAGTGCATGCCGTCGCGGTCGCGGACATCGAGCACAGCCGTCCGTGGGGCACCTGGCACATGATCACCGACGCCGCGCTCATGAAGGCGCTCGCTAACGGGGAGCCGAGAACCGCCATCGAAGTCGCGGGCCCGGATGCCTACACGATCTCGGCCGGCGAGTCGGTCAACCAAGCTGCGATACTCATGGCCGACCACGGCGTCTCGCATCTCGTTGTAATGCACGAAGCCGCGGGCTATCCGATCGGGATCATTTCAACGCTCGATGTGGCGGCGGCGCACGCCGAGGCTCCGGCCAAGGAAGCCCGAGCCCGCTGACTTCTGCATCGTCGTCGAAGCGCTCGCAGCGAGCAAACCTGCGCCGAGGCGAAGCGATCGCCGAACACCCTGCGACCCTCCGGTCACTGGCGTAGATCGACCCGGTGGGTGACCGGCTGCGGGGCGGCTCCGTCCGCCCGCAGCCAGTCACGCTGCTCTTATTCGGCGAGCGGCTGTCCGGTCTCAAGCAGCGTCTTGAGACCGCTGAGAACCGCTATCCAGCCGGTCCCCGAGACGCTTTCGGCGGTCTTTGGCGATTCCTCAAGCTTGTCGTGCACGACCGTAACCAGGCAGGTGCCGTCTTGCTGCGGTTCGATCTCCCACGTGACGCGGCTGTGGGGCTCGGCGGCTGCTTCGGGGTCATAAAGCGATCGCCAGGTGTGTTGCAGGCGCCGTGGCGGATCGGCCTCGAGTACCTCGCCGTCGACCCATTGCTGGGAGCGGTCGGTCGAGTAGCCGTTGTACGCGGCGCCCGGCTCGAACGTCGAGTCGACATAGGAGCCGTGGAAGTACTTGGTTGTGAACTCGGGCCTTGTAATTGCCTCCCAAATTCGCTCTGGGGTCGCCTTGATAAACAGCTGGTAGACCTGGGTTGCCTGCGCTGTCGTCGTCGTCATTCGATCCCCTCCAATCGGAGCTTGAGCTCCGCGAGCGCGGACACGCGGAGCTCGGTGTACTTGTCTATCCAGCGGTCGTGGATGAGCCGGATCGGCACCGGATTGAGGTAGTGGTGCTTCTCCCGTCCTGACCGCCGGGTGACGACCAGCCCGGCCTCCTCGAGCACCCGCAAGTGCTTCATCACCCCGAAGCGCGTCATATCCAGCCCGGACTCGAGCTCGGTGAGCGTGCGGCCGTCACGCTCAAACAGCCGGTCGAGCAGATGCCGCCGCGTCGGGTCCGCGAGGGCCTTGAAGACGCCGTCATCGTCGTCCACCGCTTGGATGATACGTGACCTTTCGGTCACATTTCAAGCGGGTCAAGCAACAGCCGGCGAAGAGCGCGATCAGTGCCGCAAGCACTCGCCGAAATCACGGCGCGTCTGGGGGAGCCGCAGGGTCCGGGAGATGCGTGCACGGGTCGGCGCGTACCGGCTCCACCCCGACGGTCCAGAGTGGCAGTAGATGCTGGAGGACCCGTGTGCCACGAGCTCGCGTTGTCGACGATCTGGGCTATCTCGACAAAGTCGATGGTGGGCGCGACACCGTACAGGCCGGTCACTCGCTGCGCCGGTTCCGGGTCGAAGAAGGCTCTGCGGCGTCCTTCTTGAGCAAGTCCACCTGGCGACCCGTAGCAGCTCGACCTTTTGCGAATCGGGGGTGACCCTAATGCCGCGGAAAGCCGCGGTCTGGCGACGGCACCTTCCACGATCTAACAGCACGCGGCGGTCCACCGACGCTGCTGGCCTCGGCAAGTCTTCTTCGCCGATTGCCGGGGCCAGCACCTCGGCGTGCGGAACCCCCACCGCTGCCGATGCAGACCAGGCTCCGGCTGCCCGCGAGCCCGAGACCTCGACTGCGCGCGATGCGCTGATCCTCGTAGGATCTTGGTCATGCCTCCCGCCCCCGCCTTCGCGGCCAAGCTCAACGAGCAGATCGCCAACGAGTTCGCCGCGCATCAGCAGTACATCGCTTGCGCCGTCTACTACGACTCGGAGGCGCTGCCGCAGCTGGCGCGCTTTTTCTACCGGCAGGCCCTGGAAGAGCGCGACCACGCGATGATGATGGTCCAGTTCTTGCTCGATACCGACAGCGACGTCACGATCCCGGGCGTCGAGGCGCCACGTGCGCGGTTCGAGGATGTGGTTGGGCCGATCGCGCTCGCGCTTGAGCAGGAGCGTCGCGTGTCCGAGCAGATCAACGCTCTTGCGGCCACCGCCCGGGAGGCGGGCGACTACACCTCCGAGCAGTTCATCCAGTGGTTCATCCGCGAGCAGATCGAGGAGGTGGCGACGATGAGCACCTTGCTCCGGGTCGCCGAGCGTGCGCGTGCGGATCAAGCCGATATCGAGGACTTCATCGCGCGTGAGCACCAGGACCCAGCTGAGCAAGATCCCACGGCTCCACACGCCGCCGGGTCACGGTGACGTCCGTCGCCCGGCCGCTCGCTCGGTCCTGGCGCTAGGGGCGATTGTCAGAAGTGGAAAAGAAGCGTTTGACACATTGACGCACTCACTTTTCGGGCTGATGATCTTACGCATGAACTCGTCATCACTCACGCTTGTGCTCGGCGCGACGGGCAAGACAGGCTCGCGCGACCTCCGTTTCGCCCTGGTGGGATGACTTGACAATGCCCGGCTGTACTGCCATCGTGAGTACATGTCAACGACCAAGGAAGACCGGCTTCAGATCAGGGTCGATCCGGCGGACAAGCTTCTTCTCGAACGGGCAGCCGCCGCCTCGCACCTGAACGTCTCAGCGTTCGTGGTTCAGGCCGCTGCGTCGAAGGCCGAGGAGATCCTCGCCGAGCGCTCAAGCATCCGGCTCTCGGCGCAGGCTGCAGCGGCGTTCAGCGAAGCGCTCGAGCGGCCCGCGGAGGTCAACGACCGGCTCGCGCGAGCGCTGCGACGCAAGCGCAAGTTCAGCTGGCTTGACTGAGCTGCGCCGGCCGGCGCTGCTCGACCCACGCCGACACAATCGCGAACAGTTCGACAGCGGCCAACCTACGCTCGACGAATGGCTGCGCCGACACGCCGGCCAGAACCGGCGCCGTGATACCGCGGCCATCTGGGTAATCACGGACGCCCGGGACGCCGTCGTAGCGTACGCGAGCGTCGCGATGACCGGCATCGATCGCTCCGCAGCGCCGGAGGCGCTCGCCAAAGGCGCACCCGATCCCATCCCCGCACTCCTGCTCGGCAGACTGGCAGTCGACCACCGTTACGGGAACCTCGGGATCGGAACGGCCCTCGCCGCGCACGTGCTCGCCACCGTCGTCGAGCTGAACGAGAAGGCCGCGTGTCGAGCGGTCGTTGTCACCGCGCTCAATGCGAGCGCCCGCACCTGGTGGGAGCGGTTGGGGTTCCATCCGTTCGATCCTGACGAGCCTGAGCTGCTCGACCTCTACCTACTGACCTCCGAGATCGAGGCCACACTCCGGCGCTTCCGCTAGCACCGCCACCCCCCGTCCGCGCAATTCGGGTCCGCCGACCGACGGGGGCCTGAGGCTCGGCGGGCGGCAAGAGCAGGTCTCTTTCTCCCGCAAGACCAGATCGGTGCCGTCTGCGGCGCGCGCCCTAACCTAATCCTCGCCCGGGAACGGTGGGCCGTGCCAGATGTCACTCACCTCGATGCCACGGCCGACGACCTCGTCGTGGGCCTCGATGTCGGAGACGATCAGCCCGCCCTGAGCCGAGCCGGGCGCGGGGGTCGTGAGTCCGAGGCTGAAGTTGACCGAGGTCCCGGAGCCCGGCGGGGTGAACTCGAGAATCCGACGGCCGTCCAGCGAGGCGGCGTCGTCGAGCCTGAAACCGACGCGCTGGTAGAACTCCTTGGCTCGGTCGACGTCGGACACAGGGATGATCTGGACCCCGAGCTTCATGTCGACCTTCCCAACGCCCGTGCCGCTGCTCGTGTCGTGTGCTTCAGTGTGCTGATCGTTACCTCCTGGTTGGCGGTGAGGAGGTCCTCGGTTGGATTTTGTGCTGGTGACGGTCAAGCGGCCGACGCCGCAACCGTTTGGGCAAGCCCGGGGTACATGGAGGTGATGTCCTGGGCGAGCCTCGACTTCACCGAGCGGGTCAGGTCGTCGGCGAGGACCTCGAAGTCGCCGGCGAGGATCGCGTCGGCGACCTGGACCGCGACATCTCGCGGATCGGTTTTGGGGACGTCGAGGTCGGCGACCATGTCAGTGTCCATGTAGCCGACGTGTACCGCGGTGACGGTCGTCCCCTGCTCATGCAGTCGCGTCCGCATCGAGTTGGTGGCCGACCAGGCGGCTGCCTTGGAGACGTCGTAGCCCGAACCTGTCGCGTACCAGGACAGCACCGACAGGACGTTGATGAGCGCGCTCGAGTCGTGGCGCGCCAACACGGGCGCAAATGCCCGCGCGACGCGGATCGTCCCGAAGAGGTTCGTCTCGAGCTCGCTGCGGACGTCCTCGAACGGCGAGTCCAGGATGCTTGTCCGCAGGGACAGCCCCGCGTGGTTGACGACGATCGACACATCGGGTGCGGCGTGTGCGGCGGCGGCGACCGATTCGTCGTCGGTCACGTCGAGGACGAGCGGGACGATCCGCTCGTCGCGCGTCGGATGCGGAAGACGGGAGGTGGCGTAGACCTTGGCCGCGCCGCGAGTTAGCAGCTCGTTGACGAGCGCGCGGCCAAAGCCGCGGTTACCGCCCGTGACGAGTGCGGCTGCGCCTTCGATTTGGGTGCCTGGGGTGGACATGGCTGGTTCCTTCCTCTGGTTGGTTTCCCGAGCCGTCAAGATTTGATCTCGTGGTCGTTGACGTGGTCGTGCGTCGCGGCGGTCACGGCTGCGCCGGTGCGAGTGTCGTCCGCGGGGCTGTCTCGCGGGTCGGTCGAGTGCGCCACGCTTGGAGCGCGACGACGAGCGCGATCGCGGTGACGACGCTGCCGAAGACCTCGAAGGTCGATCCCAGCGAGATGTGCGTAACGAGGATCCCGGCGACCACGGCGGGGACTGATAGCGATGCGTAGGCGGCGACGTAGAACGCGGCCATGACCGCGGCCCGGTGCTCGGGCGGGATGGCCGCCACGAGCGCGCGGAGGCCGCCGAGGAATGCGGCGCCGAAGCCGGCACCACCCAGGATCGACCCGGCTAGATAGGTGGCGCTGGAGTCGGTCGCGGAGGCGAGGACGATCAGGGCCATTCCCGCCGCCAGCGCGATCGAGCCGGCGCTCGTGGCGATCCAGGGGGCGGTGCGTGCGGTCAGGAGCTGCGCGATCGTGGCCGATGCGGCGAGTGCCAGGATTCCGCTCCCGGAGACGATCACGTTGGTTGAGTGGAACAGCTGCAGCGCGAGCTGGGGGCCGAGCGAGAAGAACAGCGCGCCGATCGACCACGAGGAGAGCACGGCCAGGCCGGCGAGCACGAACGGCCGGCGGACCACCGAGGGGACCTTCGGGCGCCGGACGGTCAGGCGAAAGCCCGAGCGCTCGCGCACTGGCTCCGGCATCAGGTACGCGCCGGCGAGCGCGATCGTGGCGAGGCCCAGCAGCACGGCGTAGGGCAGGACGCGTGGCTCCCAGCCGATCCGGACCAGCGAGGATGAGACGAGGATGCCCAGGCCGACCCCGGCGGTCGCCGCCGCACCGTTGGTCAGCCCCACGGCGGTGGGATCGCGGCGGGGATGCAGGTCGAGCAGCGCCGCGCTGGCGGCGCTGAGCGCCGCGCCGGTGGCAAGACCCTGGATCCCGCGCGCCACGAACAGCCAGGCCGCCGAGTCGGCAACCATGAACAAGACGCTGGCGGCCATCACCCCGCCGAGCGCGACGAGCAGGACCGGTCGGCGGCCGACGTCGTCGGAGACGCCCCCGACGAGCAGCAGGCTGGCCAGCACCCCGAAGGCGTAGGTTGCGTAGATCAGGGTCAGCGTCAGCGGCGAGAAGCGCCACAGCAGGCTGTAGGCGTGATAGAGCGGCGACGGGGTGATCGAGGCGAACAGCCCGAGTCCGATCACGCCCGCAACCAGCGCGTACGCGATGCGGTTCGGCAAGACGCGCCGCCGCTCGGTCGGGTCCGGGACGGCGTAGAGCGTCGGTTGAGGTTGACGTTCGGTTCGAGCCTTCAGCGCCGACATCGGAGCCTCCTGGTTAGTTGCGTCACAAAACTGACCTGACTCACCCCGAAGGGCCGCGACCTCGGGATCGCGCTCGCCGGGCTGCGGCAATGGGGAGACACGTACCTGAGCGAGAAGCCGCCCCGCATCACCCGACGCAAATCCGACAAACGCCCGGTCATCGCCGCGTTCGTGACGAAGGGAACGGACGTGCTAGGCGCGGAGGAGATCGAGAGCGTCCCCGGGCCCGGGCTCAAGCAGCCTGAGACCGTGGCAGACCGCACCGAGGCCAGCCAGGTCGTTCAATGAATCCCGGCTGAAGCTGGCCATTGCGGGCTATCCGCGCGAAGCGGGACGCTCGTCGGCGTTTGGCCAGATGCGTGTGTCCCGATGACGCAGGAGAGCGACGCCGAACGTTGGGTGCGCCTGTCTCGCCACCCATGCCGAGCGAGTCAGTTTTCCCACGACCTTCGGTGCGAGGCGTAGAGTCGCCTATGCGACGCATTCAGCGACGAGGAGGTTGATATGGCCGGCGACGCGGCAACGGTTGCGCCGAATGTGTACAAAGTGCTCTTCGAGAACGACCGAGTAAGGCTGCTGGAGGCGCGGCTCAAGCCCGGAGACAGCTCCGCACTGCACTCGCATCCGGACTACCTCATCTACAACCTTGAAGACGGGAGGGTCAAGTTCGGTGGCCCGAGCGGCGAGGGCGAGGAAGTGGAGCTCAAGGCAGGCGACGTTATGTGGCGTGAGGCCGAAGAGCACACGGCCGAGGGCATCGGCTCGACAGACGTTCACGCTCTCCTCTTTGAGCTGAAGTAGCCAGAACATGAGGCGCGGTCGCGGGCATTCGCGGCGCTAGTCATCTCGACGCTCAGCGGCGCTACTGCTCCAACGCCTACGTGGCGACCGAGCCGAAGAATTGTTGTACCGCCGCGTAGAGTACGGACCGTGCTGACACCGGAGCGGGTCTCAACCGTCCGACGGCAGCGGACCTCGTATTCGCCAAACTCGGGACTCGAGCCGTGCCTACGCAATCGTCCGATTCTGCGTGCCGTCGCGTCCGACCTGGTCTCGGCGAAGACCCCGTACCTTGAGACCACTCCTTTCGCCGTCGACAAGGCCTGTAAGCGGACGACTCCCTTGGCGACGCGGGGATCATCGCGATTGAGGCAGCGTCCCATTGGTGTCGGCCGGTCGTGCCGGTTGGCACGATGCTGTGGAACCGGGGGCGACGGTGCGCGAGGCGTGGGCTGGCGGTCCTCCGCACCGCCGCCTACTCGCACCTGCTCTGCGCTAGCGGGACCCACCGAGTGGCCGCCAACGCGATCGCGCTACTCGAGGCAGCGCGGGGAGCGAAGCAATCGCGGCACGGCGGGCCCGGAGACGTGCCGTCGGATCGCGGTTGGGCTGGCCAGCGGAGCGGCGCCGAGCCGGCCGCCGCGCGTCAGGATGCAGGTGCATGTCAGTTGTAGTCTGTGGCCGTTCTAGCCCTCGCGGGCGTTCTCGTGTTCCTCTTGGAGGTCGACATATGCCGGGTCCCTTGCAGGTGATTGCCGTAAGCCTTGGTCCTGGCTCCGACTTTCATGGTCGGGTGTTGGCCGAGGTCGATCGTTTACAGGGCCGAGGAGTTCTGCGGCTGCTCGATCTGCTCTTCGTCTCGAAGAGAGACGACGGCACGATCGAGCGCACCGTCATCGGCGATGACGACTTTGGCGCACTGCTGTCCAGGATCGTGCCTTTGGGCGGCGCTGGTCTGGTGGAACGTGCGGCGGCCGGTTCGGCGGGGTTTGATCCGACTGACGCATTGGCACTGGCACATGCCCTGCTGCCTGGGACGGCGCTGGCGTTCCTACTCATCGAGCACGGTTGGGCGCAGCCGCTGTTCGATGCGATCGCGGAGACTGGAGGGGAGTTGCTGGGGGAGGGTTTCCTCACCGCCGAAGCTGGGTTGATTGTTGGAGCCGAGGTCGCGGCGATGGACGAAGCGGTGGAGGTGATTGCGGCGGCGCACGCCGCCGAAGCCGACGCGATGCTCCGAGCTATCGAGGCCGAGACGCGAGCAGCCGACGCGATCGCCGCCTCGGAAGCGATTCGTGCCGCTGCGGCAGCCGACGCCGTCCGAGCGTTGGTTAGGGCGGGCATCGTCGAGGAGGAAGCCACCCACGAGGCAATCGACGCTTTGGGTGCCGCCGGTCTCATCATTGCGGCGGCCGACGAGGCCACGGCTGAGGCTCTCGCTGAGGACGAAGCGGCGGTCACCGCGGCCGACGAAGCCGCCGCCGAGGCTCTCGCTGGAGACGAGGCGGCAGTCGCGGCGGCCGACGAAGCCACCGCCGAGGCCGTCGCTGAGGACGCGGCGGCGGTCACCGCGGCCGACGGGGCCACGGCCGAGGCTCTCGCCGAAGACGAAGCAGCAGTAGCGGCGGCCGATGAGGCCGGGGCCGAAGCCGTCGCCGAAGCCGCCGCCGCGCTCAACGCAGCGTCCATCAGCTTGGCTGAGGCGCGGATCCTCCGCTATTTGCCGACGCCGTTGACCTTCGCGCTGATCGCAGACAAGCTGGGTATCTCCCGCTCGGCAGCGAAGGACCGCGCCGGGCGCCTCTACCAAAAGCTCGGGGTTCACAGTCGTGCCGATGCGGTCGCCCGGGCCCGTGGCCTAGGGCTCATCGACTGATATTGAGAATATGCCGTTTTCGCGTGGATCCGCAGGGCGCCGCGGAGTTCCGCGCCAGACCGGACAGCTGCTCCGCCGGCTGGGGCGGGCGCGGGATCGTGCCGGAGCAAAAGCGTGCCACTGGACGAGACTGACGAGCGCTGCGTGACGCGCGGACGCTCGAGCTTGCCTACAGACGGGCGGGCGCGTCGGCAAGAACGTCAGCGGCGAGCGCCTCGAGCGAATTCGCGACAGGAGCAACGCTCCACTGGTGACGTCGCGACGGGTGATGGTCAGAGGAACGCAATCGTGCGCCGGGCGGCCCGCTAGGCCCAACCGTAACGATCCCCACGCTACCGATGCGATCGCGGGCCCTCACGCCACTCCCACGGCGTAAGCGATCGCCCGCTCGTCGGCGGACGCACGCTGATCGCCGGCGTATCATCCTCGATCTGCCAGCCGTGGAGGCGTTTCAGAAGTTTGCCGCTAGTAGGACTTCGGTAGGTCGTTATGGCGGCAGTCTGCGCTGGCAGACCGGGCAGTGGTCGTGCCAGCACGCCAGCGCGGTCTGCAGACTGAGCTGGGTTTGGTAGAGGCTGATCAGGCTGCCGCCGGCTGAGGGCGGGCTGCGTCGGGGTCGCCGTGCGTGAGGCGGCAGCAGGTGAGGAACGCGTGGGCGATGCGCGAGGGGCTCACGCCTGAGCGGGTGCGCGCCGCCTTCGTGGCCAGCGAATCCGCCGAACGCGACCACGCGATAGCCGCCACCGCCGCCACGGGAGCCTCGCCTGGGCCGGATCTGGGATCGAGTGTGTCTACAAAGCGATCCTCGATTCGCGGACGAGTTCGGGCTCGTCCAGCGTCACGAACCTCACCTTGACCTGAAGCCGGCGGCGGATGCGTAAATGAGCGCAGCCTGGGTCCCTGGCGGTCATACGGACGGGGCTGCTGCTATTCAGCCCGGCGAGCACGGAGGAGAAGCCTGGGATCGCCGGGCCGAGAACGGCGCCTGCGACCCAGAACGACTTCCGGGACACCTGTCATGCGCTGCGCAGGGCTCGATCGAATTCGTCCGTCGTGATGGGTCCTACGTAGTGTGTGCCGTCGATGTAGACATCGGGCACCGCCGGCGCGCCGCTCGCCACCGCCTGACGGATCTGCTTGACGACGGCCGCTCGATAGCGCCCCGCGCGAACCTCCTCCCGGAGACGACCGGGATCGGGCACGCGGTACTCCGCCCTCCCCAGCAGTTCGTTCTCGTCCCTCGGGGCTGACATCGCAAAATCGTCCAGCAGCTCAAAGAACCTCCCTTGAGCCGCTGCAGCTTCGAGAGCTTCCGCTGCTGGAAGGGACAGCGGATGGACGTCGGCGAGCGGCAGCTGGCGGACCGCGAGTCGGATTCGGCGTGAATCGGCGAACCGTGACAGCAGGCGGTACGCGCTTCGACAAGGCTCATTGGAGATGTCGATGTAAATGACGACCGTCGGTGCTCCTTCGGGTCCGCGGGTCCGGTCGGTCCCGCCGATCGGCGGGTCGAGGTGGGGCCCCGTGCCCGATCCTCCCCGCCAGTCGGCTAGGGCCTGCGCTACGGCCGGATCGGTGGGCACGTGAGCCGCGGTCTGATGGCGGCGGTGGTGCCCCGCTGTGCCCCGTTCCCAGTTGCGCACATCCTGGGTCGTATCGTGAGCGAGCTCGCTCGGTGACTCTGGAGGTCCGTGCGGATCGCGGTACGGCGTCTGGCTGATACCGCTGCCCGTCCTCGTGTAGTAGCTGTAGACGACGATGAAGAACACCGCCACCGCGACCGCGACGAAGATCCAGCTCCCGCCAGCGAGCGCAAGCGGGATGACAATCATTGCGAGCGCCCCCAGCGCCAGCCCTCCACCCCTGCCCTGTCATACACGGCCATTGGCGGACCCTACGTGGTCCTTGGCCCGCCAATCAATACCCGGTCCTCGTGGCATGGTCGGCCTGTCCATGCTGGACCCTACGAGTGAGATCAACGGAAGGATGCGCGGCCAACAGCTTTGGCCGAGGCTCGGTGTCGCCCAACTCATGTGCCGGGTCGCAGCGACCAGAATGAGCGCTCTCGTCCGCCGGCCCACGCGCGCCCGCATGAGTGCTTCGGCGACGGCGGAGGCGTCCGCCGGCCCGGCGGTTGGCGAGCGCTTGGCCACGCCACCGGTCGTCTAGCGCCGCCGCTAGCCGCGCGCGTGCCTTGGCCGGTCACCGATCTGGGGGCCCGAGCTTCCTCAGGATGCTCGAGACAAGCTGCTTAACCCGTGGCGGACTGGCACCGATCCTATTTGCGATCTCCTCGTTATCCAGCCCACGACTGATCCAGCGCAACAGCTCGAGCTCGCGTGGAGGTAGCCGGTCCGCTCCAGGGTGTTGCTGCTTAGCGGCATCCGGTCGACGCATGGCGGCGAGCACCTCCTCGACCGTTCGAGGCACCAGCCAATGTGAGTCAGCAGCGGCGGCGCGCACAGCCGTCACGATCTCGTCGATCGGCGTGTCCGAGGCGAGGAAGCCGGAGGCTCCGGCCTGGATGACTCGCTCGATTTCATCCGAGTCCGGGGACTCATGCCCGTTCGTGGGCGCGATGAAGGCGAGTACCCGCGTAGTGGGGCTGCGCTGAAGGATTGCGCGCGTCGCCTCAGCCCCTTTGAGATCGGACAGCCGAAGACTCACCAGCGCCACGTCCGGCCGTAGCCGGGATGCCAGTTGCGCACCCGAGCGGCCGCTAGGAGCCTCCGCGACCACCTCGATGTCCGGCTCCGTAGCGAGCAGCGACACCAGGCCGCTACGAAACAGATCGTTGCCGGCCACAATCAGAACGCGGATCCGCCGGCTGCCGGTCACGGCTTCGTTCATCATCGCCCCCTTTCCTCCAGTGACGATTGTATGGGGACGGTACCCAAGCGCCGCCCAGCTCGCACTACCGGTTCGGGGACGCCTCGATCGCCACTCACGTGAAGACTCAGACAGTCGCGCTGCTGATCGGCCCCGCGGCGTCGAGCAGCTTGGCGCACGGGTCGTCTATGTCGCGCGTGTGGCAAGTGGTGGCAGAAACCCCGCCGAATACGAGCATCATCGACGCTTCGCCCCAGGAGCGCCTCAGCCCGAACGCGGTGACTCCTGGGTCGGTTTCCGCGACGCACCGTCCATTTATGGCAGCACCTTTCCGCCTTCCGACTCTAGTTCTCGGATCTCAAGTGCCAGACGAGGCTGTCTGAGCGGTAGCGTCGCAGCAGATGTGGATGCCTCTCATCCTGGGCGCCGCTGGCCCGATCAGCGTGGATGCGTCCTCATTCATGCTGATCGTGATAGGCGCTGCGCTGGCGGCCATCGTGGCGACGGCAGTGGTTCGCGGGTGGTGCTGCCGGTCGTTGTGTTGGAACTCCTGCTTGGGATCATCATCGGTCCGCATGTGCTGGCGCTCGCGCAGCCCGACAGGTTCATCGACTTCTTCGCGAACCTTGGACTTGGGATGCTCTTCTTCTTCGCTGGGTACGAGATCGACTTCGACCGCATTCGAGGCCGCCCGCTCCAGCTTGGCGCCTGGGGATGGCTGCTCTCGCTGATGCTCGCCTACAGCATCGGCGGCCTTCTGGCCTGGGCCGGTGTCGTCATTTCCCTCGTGTACACCGGCTCGGCGATGGTGACAACAGCCATCGGCACGCTAATCCCGATCCTGAGCGACGTCGGCGAGATGCGCACCCGCTTCGGGACCTATCTCCTCGGCGCGGGTGCGATTGGCGAGTTCGGGCCATTACTGTTGATTACGCTCGTCCTCTCGACTGGGGGGAGTCTGAAAAGCGCCGCCATCCTCGTCGCGTTCATCGTCCTGGCGGTCGCTGCCGCGCTCGTGGCGGCCGGCTCGGTGCCGTTCGGCTGGCACGCGCTCGAGCGCACGCTTGAGTCGAGCAGCCAGCTCGCGGTGCGCCTCGCCGTTCTACTCATCTTCGCGCTGGTGGCCCTCGCGGCGAAGCTCGGACTCGACGTACTACTCGGCGGGTTTGCGGCTGGGATCATCGCGCGCCTCACCCTCCGCGGGCGTGAGGTGTCGGTGGTCGAGTCAAAGCTGACGGCGATCGGCTACGGATTCTTCATCCCGTTCTTCTTCATCGTCAGCGGGATGCAGTTCGACCTCCATGCTCTGATCGGCAGCGCTGACGGGGTGTTGAAGCTCCCGCTGTTCGTAGCGCTCTTCCTCGTCGTCCGCGGCGTGCCGGCGCTCGCTCTCTATCGCGGCGTCCTCGACGCCCGCGACCGACTAGCCCTCGCGTTCTTCTCCTCGACCGAGCTTCCGCTGGTCGTTGCGATCACGACAGTTGCGATCGCGGCGGGCAAGATGCGCCCGTCGACCTCAGCAGCGCTCGTCGGAGCCGGAATCGTCTCCACGACCGTCTTTCCGCTCGTCGGTGTACGACTGCGTGCAGGCAGGGCAGCCACCGACCTCGAGGACCACTTGGACGCCGGCGCTGGCCCCGAGGCGCCCGTTAATCAGACCGCGCCGTCTGGGGTGCTCGGACAGGCGGGCCACTAAAGCGGTATGGGGGACGACGGGAATGTCGCCATCCGGAAGCGGGCATAGGGCTCGCGGGAGAGAGCAAAGGAGCAGTCCCGCTTCGACCGGCAGCACCACTGAGATTGGGCGATCGCCGAAGCCGCCGTTGAAGACGTTACTTCGACGCGATCGAGCCTGACCTCGGTACCCCGACTTACCGAGTTGGGGATCTCCGCGATTGCGTCTACATCCGGCAATCGCGTCGTTGGCCGCGGCCTTCTCGGGCGGCATCCGCCGGAGGGCCAGATACCGTGAGCGCACCGGGGACGCCATGAGGGCACGGGGTGGGTCGAAGCGCTCGTCGTCAGGTCGGCGTCGCAAATCCAAGAAGGAGTCACGCCTGACGAGCAGATTCGTTCGCCGCCGTCCTTCGCCCTCGATCGCCATTTCGGTCCTGGCGCTCGTGCTCGCCGGCTCCGGAACCGCCATCGCAGCGAGCCACCTCCTAAGCGGCGATCAATTGATCAAGGTGGACTCGTTATCGGGCAACCGGATCCGATTCCACAGCCTGACCGGGACGGAGATCAACCTCAGCCGACTGGGGACGGTGCCCGCAGCCACCACCGCGTCGCGTGCGTCGACCGCCGGAGTGGCAACGACCGCGGCAACCGCCACGACAGCCGACTACGCCACGAATGCCGGAACCGCCACGACTGCTAACTATGCGACGACTGCCGGAACGGCCACTACGGCGAGCTACGCCGACGGTGCTCCGTTCGTCACCGCGCTGCCGGCTGGGCAGACCATCCGCGGGGACTGGCTGATGACGGCCCCCGCCAACTCGGGCGGTGGCGCGATGGGAGACGCCCAGTCCTTTCCGGTCGCGATTCCGGCGAATGTGACGTCGCATGTGATCCCGGTCTCGTCGAACCCGGATCCGACGGACTGTCCGGGGACGGCGAGCAATCCGAAAGCGGCGTCCGGCCAGTTTTGCGTGTACGAGGAGGGTGTGAGCAACGTCTCGAGCGTCGAGCCGTGCTCGGCGATCCAGGGGACATGTGTACCGATCGACCAGTATGGGTTCTAGTCGCGATCGGCGCCACTAACGCCACGATCCAGGCCTACGCTTTCGGGACCTGGGCGGTCACCGGCTGAGGACCGTGACGCGACCAGCTCGATCGATGCGGTTATGGTCGCCCCGCCCGCGACTCTGCTCGTAGGAGTCGCGGGCTGGCTCAATGGAGTTCTTCCTCTGGTTGCGGTCGACTTCCGGATCGCCGGCCGCGATCAGAAGTGTGAGGGTCGAGCGCATGTTTGCTGGTTTCGGCCTGGGATTGTGTCCTGGTGATTCCATGTCGAGAGGCGCTGACCGGCTCCGCTCACGAGGTGAAGGGCCTCGACAGGCGCGGCCCACGACACCAGGAGAACCCGATGCCGAAGTACCTATTGCTCAAGCGTTACCGCGGCGGCCCCGAGCCGTACCGTCCCGTGCCCCCGATCGACCAGTGGGCCCCCGAGGACGTGGAGGCGCATATGGCTTTCCAGCATCACGTCAGCGAGCTGCTCGAGGAGAACGGCGAGTACGTCGACGCGCAGGCACTCACCCCGGCGCGCACCTGGGTGCGCTACGGCGGCCCGGACGCCGCCCCCGTCACCACCGACGGCCCGCACCCCGAAACCAGCGACCTGGTCGCCGGCTGGTGGATGATCGATCGCCGAGCCGCGGGCGGGCGGGCCTCTCATCACCGAGGAGGGCGATGACAGTCTCTTCCTGTGCCACCCCGAGCTAGCGCCCGTCTCCCAGGTCGCGCTGACCCTGCGCGCTGTAGGCGGCCTCACCACCCGGGAGATCGGCGACGCCTTCTATGTGCCGGAGGCAACGATGGCGCAGCGGATCAGCCGGGCCAAACGCGCATTAGCCGGCCCGCCCGCCCGCCGTCTGGACCGGCCCGGTGACCTCGCCGTGGTGCTGCGCGTGTTCTACCTCGTCTACACGGCCGGGCACATTGGCCCGCGGATAGGGGCCCGCCCACCACGCCCACCCGACCTGGCGCGCGAGGCGATCCGGCTCGCCCGCCAACTCACCCTCGCCACCGAGGAACCGGAGGCGCGCGGGCTGCTCGCGCCAATGCTCCTCAACCACGCCCGCCTCCCAGCGCGACTGGACCCGGAGGGTCGCATCGTCACGCTCGACCGGCAGGACCGTGACCTGTGGGACACCCGCGAGATCGCCGAGGGCGTGCGCGTCCTGCAATCGGCGCTGGCCGTTCAGCGCCCCGGGCGCTACCAGCTAGCGTCGCCCGCCAGCTTCGTCAGGAACGACGGCATGCGGCCCGCGCCTGCGCCCAATGTCGCGTCCGAACGTCGCGGTGACAATCGATGTCGGCGACACGCCTACGGTCGCCAAGGCGCTCCAGGTACGCGGGCGATCAGTCAAGCGAGCAAGGCGGGCGCGCAGGGGTGATCTTAGTCACAGGCGAGGAGTCGTCTGCGCCTCGGCCTGCTGGTCACCAGCAACCGGTTCCGCCGCCGGTCGTGCTGGCCAAGATGGCCACGACCGTCGACGTCGTGTCCGGCGGACGCCTCGACTTCGGCATGGGCGCCGGGTCCCGGACGAGCGTGCCGAGGGCCCGCCGCGAGTACGACGCCCACGGCCAACCCTACCTCGGCTTCGGTGACTCGGTCGACGCACTGGCGGAGGCGTGCACGGTGATCAAGCGGCTGTGGACCGACACCGAGCCGTTCGACTTCGACGGCCGTCACGTCCGGCTCGTCGGCGCGTTCGGTAATCCCAAGCCCGTCCAGCGACCCCGCCCGCCGATCCTCATCGCCGGGCGGACTGCCCGGGTGCTGCGCGTGGTCGCCGAGCATGCCGACGCCTGGAACATCGCCGGCGTCGAGATCGACGACGCCGCGGCGCGCGGCGCCCTGCTCGACCGCATATACGGCTAACGGTCGCCGGCGATCGGGCAGGTCTCGCCTTCGTCCGCGGTCGCGGCGAGACGGGGACACGACCGGCAACAGCCGCGGGAGCAAGTGGGTGGCGTCCAACGCGATCGGTCCCGACCCCGAAGAGCCCGGCGGGCGCCATCAAACGCGGACGGGAGCGTGATCACGCCTCGTCGCATTTGCCGACTGCCGTGGCATGATCGCGGTGCATTACCGCAGGATCCGATGAACGGAATATGGTGGGTGCCATGAGCTCGATGCGTGAGACGATGGCGACGCAGCCTGAGGCGCTACGGGGGATGCTTGACGATCAACGGGGGCTCGAGTCTGCGGCCCAGCGATTGGTCGGCCGGCGAGTGCTGGTCGTCGGGACGGGCACGAGCTGGCACGCCGCTAATCAGGGCGCTTGGTGGTTGCGGATGGGCGGTCTCGACGCGTGGGCAGTTCCGGCGGCCGACGCCGCCGCCGGCCATCCCTTTCCCGGGAGTGACGATGCCCTGCTTTTGCTCAGTCATCGGGGAACCAAGCTGTATACCTCAGAGGTGCTCGAGCGCGCCCGAGCAGCCGGCGTTCCCACCGTGGTGGTATCCAAGCGCGGAAACCCGGATGCTGACCTGGAGACGGTGTCGGAGGAGGTCTCTTCGGCGTTCACGGCGAGCCACCTCGCCGCTCTGATGCGCGTTGCCCAGCTCGCTGAGCATCTGGGGGCGTCCCTGGGAGCGCTTCGCGACGTTCCAGACGCGGTGGCCCGAGAGCTCGCGCAGGGTCCAGTGGGTGTGAAGCCGCCCGCGCGCCTGTTGGAATTTGCCGGGGTGGGGATCAACGCGTGGACGGCCGCAGAGGGCGCGCTCAAGGTCAGAGAAACGGCGCTCGTCGCCACCGAAGGCCTCGCGTGCGAGTCCATTCTGCACGGGC
>DASPPG010000111.1:0-81998 GCA_035625625.1 Solirubrobacteraceae bacterium | reverse complement strand
GCCGACCAGCAACCTCGACAGCGTCGCCACCACCGAGGTACTGCGCCTGTTCGATCACCTGCGCACCGGCGGCCAGACGCTGATCACGGTGACCCACGATTCGCGCGTCGCCGCCACCGCCGACCGGCTGATCTCGATGCGCGACGGAAAGTTCGTCGACGAGACCCGGCTAACCGGCGGCACCTCCCGCAGCCTCACCGAGATGGCCGGCCTGGAGAGCTGAGGCGCATCGTGGGGCGCTTGCTCCTGATCTGGCGCCTGGCGATCGGCGACATCAAGCGCCGGCGGATCCAGTCCTCCCTGCTACTGGTGATGATCGTCACGACCACCACGACGCTGACGCTCGGGCTGGCGCTGCATAGGGTCACCGACAACCCATTCGCCCGAACCCGCGCCGCCACGAGGGGCCCGGACATCGTCGCGCAGATCTTCCCGCCCGCCGGGGCTCACGGGGTGGCCGCCTTCGGCCCCGGGCCGCCGTAGCGCATCGCCTGCGTGACGGTCGTCAACGTAGGGTCGAGCGCCGGCAGGTACTGCTACCCGGTCCGCACCACGCTCGCGCCCATCACCTGGGCGAGCGGTTGCGGGCCCATCCGCTCCAGCAGCGCGAACTCCTTCACCGACAGGCCGCTCGTGAACAGCGAGCCGTCTTTGCCGAGCGTCTTCAGCCGCTCCTTGGCGCGGCTTGGGATCCCTCCGCCCTCGATCCGCGCCAGCTCCCCCGACTGCTGCTCGTCGTCCGGCCCTCCGCCACGTGCAAAGAAGCCCATCCGGCGCGGCAGCGTACAAGCTCGTTCGGTCTCCCTGAGCCACTAGCCTCCAGGGGATGGACGATTACACCCCGCAGCAGGTGGCCGAGTTGCTCGCGCAAGGTGACATTCAGCTGATCGACGTGCGCCAGCCCGAGGAGCACGTGGCCGGCCGGATCGCCGGCGACCACTTCATCGAGCTCTCGCAGCTCGCCGCCCAGGTCGACAGCATCGACCGCGACCGGCCGGTCGTCTTCTACTGCCGCAGCGGCAGCCGATCGGCGATGGCCGCCGAGGCGTTCCGCGACGCCGGGTTCGATGCGCACAACATGCTCGGCGGTTTGCTGGACTGGGCCGCGGGGGGACTGCCGCTCGACCCCCCTGACGGCCACGTGGCGTGAGGCGCTAGGGCGCCGCCGATCAATCTAATTGAGCGCCGTTCCCTACGGCTTCCACTTGATCGAGCAGCCAACCGGCTTGGTCTCCGGCCGCTCCAGGATCGAACCGTCCAGCACCGCGTCGAGGGCCTCACGCAGCCATTCGGCCTGCTCCCGCGGGTTGTCGTAGTCGGCGTCGGGCGCCCCGCGATAGCGCAGCCGGCCCTCGGCATCGAGCACGAACACGTCCGGCGTGACCTTGGCGCCGTACTCCCGGGCCACCTCCTGGGTCTCGTCGCGCAGGTAGGGGATCGTCCACTGTTCGCGCGAGACCCGATCGCGCATCGCGTCGAGGGAGTCGCCCGGGTAGCGGTCGGCGTCGTTGGGGTTCACCGCCACGACGCGCACGCCGCGGGCCGCATAGTCGTTCGCCACCTGGGCGATTCGGTCGTGCCAAGCGAGCGCGTAGGGGCAGTGGTTGCATGTGAACACCACAACGGTTGCCGGCGCGCCGTCGTAGTCGGTCACCGACCACCTCCTGCCTTCCGTGTCGAGCAAGGAGAAATCTGGCGCCATCTCACCAATCGAAAGACTCATCTGTTCACCTCCGCGCACTCGGCTGCCTGCCGCAGCGCGTCGCGCAAATCGTCCGGGTCAGGAAGCGGGCTGATCCGGCCGTCGCGCCGGCGGTAGACGCGGCAGCTCAGGCCGATCGGCTCGTCGTTGGCGGCGGGAACGAGATCGGCGCCGTCGATCAGGATGGTCGGCGAGCCGACGAAGCCAGCCCGCTGAGCCTCATCGTCGGTCTCGATCTCACGCATCCGCACCTCGACTCCGCCGAGCCCAAGCTCGTCCAGGGCTTCACGCACCACCTCAAGCGCCCGCTCGGTGGAGGGGCATCCCTCCCACCACAACAGTTCTACATTCACGTACCGAGCGTAGCGACGGCCCAGACTCACCTGCACAAGCGGCCATTTGGCTGGTCTTTCCGAGGCCGTGGCCGATCGTGCAGGCCCCACATGCACGAGATGCCACGGCCGCCGTCGGCGGCATCGAATGGCCGGTTATGCAGGTGGTTCTAGGAGCCTGGTTCCGCTGCGCGGTGGGCGGCGAATGTCGCTCCTCCGGCGCGAAACCAACCTAGGCGACGGTCCAGCTGTCGGCGCCGAGGAGCAGGTCGGCGAGTTCGACCTCGGTCGCCGGCTCAGCGCGCACGGCGCCACCGCGCCCGTACACGTGGCGCTGCACGTCGCGGAAGATGCCGATTGGCGTCGGCACCGTCGGGTTGTCGGCCAGACGGGCCAGCGAGAAGGCAAGGCCGGGGTCCAGGCGGGTCGGATCGTGCACGATCAATGCGTCCTCGCCGACGTCGGCGACGTCGACGATCGCGAGGCCGCCGTCGGGACCACGGGCGACGCCGCGCTCGTTCTCGACGCCGAAACGGACCGGCTGCCCCTTCTCGAGTCGGATCTGGTTGGCGTCCTTGGTCTCCTTCTCGGTCAGCGCCGAGAACGCACCGTCGTTGAACACCGGACAGTTCTGATAGATCTCGACCAGCGCCGCCCCGTCGTGCGTCGCCGCCGCGCGGAGCACGTCCGTCAGGTGGCGCTTGTCGCGGTCGATCGTGCGCGCCACAAAGCTCGCCTCAGCCCCGAGCGCGAGCGACACCGGGTTGAACGGATGGTCGGCGACGCCGAACGGCGTCGACTTGGTCACCTTGCCGACCTCCGAGGTCGGCGACGCCTGACCCTTGGTCAGGCCGTAGATCTGGTTGTTGAACAGGAGGATCTTGATCGGGACGTTGCGCCGCAGCGCGTGGATCAGATGGTTACCGCCGATCGACAGCGAGTCCCCGTCGCCGGTGACGATCCAGATCGAAAGGTCATCGCGCGCGGACGCCAGCCCCGTGGCGAGCGCCGGTGCGCGCCCGTGGATCCCGTGCATCCCGTACGTGTTCATGTAGTAAGCGAACCGCCCGGCGCACCCGATCCCGGTGATGAACACGATCCTCTCGGGCGGGATCCCGAGCTCGGGCATGAACTGCTGTACCGCGGCCAGCACCGCGTAGTCGCCGCACCCCGGGCACCAGCGCGTCTCCTGATCGGACTGGAAGTCCGCCTTGGTCAGCTCATGCGGGGCGCCGCCATTCCCGTTCGTCACCGTCGCGCTCATTGCCGCTCCGCGATCTGTTCCTCGACCTCGGACGCGAACAGCGGCTGTCCCTGCACCTTTGTGAACGACTCGACGTCGACCAGGTACTTGGCGCGCAACACCGTCGCGAGCTGGCCGGTGTTCATCTCGGGCACCAGCACCCGGTCAAACGAGCGCAGCACGTCGCCGGTGTTCACCGGGAACGGGTTGAGGTGGTGGAGGTGCGCGCACGCCGCCTTGTGCCCCGCCGCGCGCGCGCGGCGCACGCCGGCGCGGATCGGGCCCTCGCTCGACCCCCACCCCAGCACCAACAGGGTCGCGCCAGCCTCGGAATCAACCGTCAGCGGCGGAATCTCCTCCGCGATCCCCTCGACCTTGGCCGCCCGCAGCTCGGTCATCCGCTCGTGATTGGAGCCGTCGTAGGAGATGTTCCCGGTCAGATCGGCCTTCTCCAAGCCGCCGATCCGGTGCGCCAGACCCGGCGTCCCCGGCACCGCCCACGGCCGAGCCAGATGCTCGTCGCGGGCGTATGGCAAGAACTCCTCACCATCCCGCGCCACCGCAAAGGCCGGATCGATCGTCGGCAACTCGTTGACCACCGGAACCTTCCACGGCTCCGATGACGAGGCCAGGAACGTGTCCGACAGAAGAATCACGGGAGTCCGGTAGCGCACCGCGATCCGCGCCGCCTCGAACGCCGCCTCGAAGCACCCGCCCGATGTGCTCGGCGCGATCACCGGCAGCGGCGACTCGCCATGGCGCCCGAAGATCGCCATCAAAAGATCCGACTGCTCGGTCTTGGTCGGCATCCCCGTCGACGGCCCCGCCCGCTGCACGTCGATCACGATCATCGGCAACTCGAGCGCCACCGCCAGCCCGATCGTCTCCGCCTTCAAATCCATCCCCGGCCCACTCGTCGCGGTCACTCCGAGCCGCCCACCGAACGCGGCCCCCAGGGCCATCCCCGCGGCAGCGATCTCATCCTCGGCCTGGATCGTGGTCACACCCAGGTTCGCGTGGCGCGAAAGCTCATGCAAAAGCTCCGACGCCGGCGTGATCGGATAACTCGCCAACACCAACGGCAACCCACTCCGCACCGAAGCCGCGATCAACCCGAGCGACAGCGCCGCGGTCCCATTCACGTTGCGATACGTGCCCGGCGGGACGTCGGTCGCCGGCTTGACGTGGTACTGCACGTCAAGCAGCTCGGTCGTCTCCCCGAACGACCAACCGGCGTTGAACGCTGCGAGATTCGCCTGAAGCACCGCCGGACGCTTGGCGAACTTCTCCTCGATCCAGCGCTTCGTTACTTCCGTCGGGCGCCCGAACAGCCACGACAGCACCCCCAGCGCGAACAGATTCTTGGCGCGGCCCGCGTCGCGCGTCGACGCATCCTCGATCCCCTCCACCGCCCGCGCCGTCAACGACGTCATCGGGATCCGGTGCACGCGATAGCCGCTCAGCGACCCATCCTCGAGAGGATTCGACGAGTACCCAGCCTTCTCGAGATTGCGCTTCGAGAACGCGTCCTCGTTGACGATCAGCATCGAGCCTCGGTCGAGCTCCTCCAGATTCGCCTTCAGAGCCGCCGGGTTCATCGCCACCAGGACATTCGGCTTATCCCCCGGCGTCAGGATGTCGCGCGAGGCGAAATGAATCTGGAACGCCGACACGCCGGCCAGCGTCCCCGCGGGCGCGCGAATCTCCGCCGGGAAATTCGGCAGCGTCGCCAGGTCATTACCCAGCATCGCGGTTGCATCCGTGAACCGGCTACCCGCCAGCTGCATCCCATCCCCGGAGTCGCCCGCGAATCGAACTACGACCCGCTCGCGCTCCTCAACCGTCTTGGTCATCTACGTGCGCCCACTTGCACTCCCTTAGCAATATTACGCACAAGGGATGACGAAGTTTCTTGGCTGCCCCCGTAGGCCCCCCGATCGGGTGGTGGGTCCCCTCCGGCAGCATCCATGGGCTTCCCGTGCGGACGGCGACCGCCCCCGCCAGGCACGGATGCCCGGCGGCAAGGCCCCACGGACGCCGAGCGAAGCGAGGCCCGTACTACAGCTTGGTGACGTTTACCGCCTTGGGGCCCTTGGGCGCGGCCTCCTCCTCGTAGGAGACCTTTAGGCCCTCTGAGAGCGAGCGGTAGCCGTCGGCGGTGATGCTCGAGTGATGGACGAACAGGTCGCGACCGCCGTCATCGGGCGTGATGAAGCCGAAGCCCTTCTCGTCGCTGAACCATTTGACTGTGCCAGTTGGCATTCTGGAGTGATCCTCCGTGGCTAGAAAAGTGCTGCTACCGCGGAGGATGTGCCGCCCGGAGCCTGCACTGCTTGCACCGCCCGTCAACCGGACGGCCTTACAGATCGAACAAGGTACAGCACATGGAAGATCCAATGCCACTCGGGCGCGGCGTCGAACTGCCTCTGCGGGAGGTGGCGGTTCGGACCTCGCGATCCTCCGGGCCCGGGGGACAGCACGCAAACGTCACTGCCTCGCGGGTCGAGGCGATCTTCGAGGTCGAGGCCTCCGAGGCGCTGACCGACGCACAGAAGCGCCGGGTGATCTCACGCCTCGGTCCGCGCGTGACCGCGGTGGCGCAGGACGCCCGCAGCCAAGCGCACAACCGCGAGCTCGCGCTCGAGCGTCTGGAGCAGCGCCTGCGCGAAGCGCTCAAGCCCGAGCGTCCCCGCCACGCCACCCGCCCGACCCAGGCATCGGTGGCGCGTCGTCTGGACGCCAAACGTCGGCAGGGGAGCCGCAAGCGCGACCGTCAGCCGCCGACTCCGGACGACGCCTGACCCCGCTCTCGCGCCCACTTCCAGTGAAGTGCGCGATGACTTCAAGCTTCACGGAACGACGACGAGACGACCAAGCATGGCCGGCATCATCGCCTCGGTGACGCGGGCGTAGGTCGAGGAGAACGTGACGGTTCCCGGGCGCCGGGCTTTGTAGACAACCGTCGCCGTGCCGTCACGGCTGCGCTGCTCGGAGATTTCGCAGACAGCGGCCGACGGGTGTGCGGCCGGGAACGCCATCTCGTTGCCGTGGTAGGTGCTCACCACTTCTACGTACGCGCCTTCGTTCGCCCTGGCCTGCGGCATCGGGGAGGCGTCGCTCAGAACGAGCCTGACGCTAGCTCCGCGCTTCGCGGCGCCACATGCGTTGGCCCCGAACTTGCCGTGGGAGGCTGACCCGCATCCTGCGAGCAGGGCACTGGCGACAGCGGCTGCGAGCGCCACGGAGCTGAGAAGTCTCGCTCTCGGATACGACGGGCTCATCGCTCTAATCATTTCGCGCTCCGGGGACTCATTACTACGGCCGTGGGAGAGATCTGTAGGTTCGAGGCTCGCTGGATCGCAACGGCGGCTTTGCTGTTGGCGTTCTTCGCGGTGCCGAGCGGGGCCGTCGCTTCGACAAAGCCGGCCCCGCAGCTCGCCTCGGGGATCTCGGCCGGCCAGGTTATCCCGGCGATCTCCGCGCCGTCAGCCGCAGGGACGCTCACTGCGCTTTCAAAGTCGGCGGCCCCCGTGCCGGCGACCGGTTCGCCCGCCGCGCCGGTGACGAGCGCGGTCAAGGCGGCCACCCAAAGCGCCCCGACAACCGCCACCGCGGCCAAGCCGTCGGCACCAGTGACCAGCGTGGTCAAGACCGCCACCCACACCACGGCGACCAACCCCTCAGCCTGGGTGCATCGTTCTAGCAACTAAGAGGAGAACAGACTCGTGTCACGCTCATTGCGGGCGTGGGCGAGGACCTGCGAGCTGGTCGGTGCCGCGGTGCGCGGCGCCCGAAGGCTCGGCAAGCTCGAGGTGCTGGAGACCCTCGAGGCTGAGCCGCTGGTTCGCTCCGCTTCCTCGCTTACAACCCTGACTTGGGTGGCGACGGCGGTGACGTTGATGCTGGCTTGCAGCCCAGCGCTCGCGCTGGGTAAGTCCGCCGGCCGGGGGCCAGGGGGCATGCCCGACTTGGGGGCGGCACGAACGCCGCCCCCTTCGGCATCCCCGGGAGCCCAATAGCCTTCCTCGTGTGCGCTGGCTCGTCGACGGCATGAACGTAATCGGGACGCGCCCCGACCAGTGGTGGAGGGACCGCGACGCGGCGATGCTGCGCCTCGTCGACCGGCTCGAACGATGGGCCGCCGACAGCGGCGAGGACGTCACGGTGGTGTTCGAGCGCCCGCCGCGGCCGCCGATTCGGTCGACCGTGATCGAGGTGGCGCACGCCCCCAAGCCGAAGCCGGACGCGGCCGACGACGAGATCGTCCGGCGCCTGCGCGCCGACCCGGATCCGGCCGCCGTCCGGGTCGTGACGTCTGACCGCTGGCTGGCCGACCGCGCGTGGGCGGCCGGCGCCAGCGTCGAGGGCGCGGACTCGTTCCGGAGCAGGATCGAGTGAGCGTCGAGCTCATTCGCTACTCAGAGCGGCCCGAGCTGTGGTCGCGGACAGGCGAGATCAGCGAAGAGCCCTCGCCGCCGAGATCAGACCCCGCTCCAGGGCCGCGGCCTGGCCGATCGATTGCTCGACGCGATGGTCGAGCTCGCGCGCCAGCATGGTCTTGGACACCTGATCGCACCAGTTCGGCCTAGCTTCAAGGACCGCTACCCGATCACCCCGATCGAGCGTCACGTGACCTGGACGCGCGAGGACGGACGCCCGTTCGATCCCTGGATCCGCGTGCATGTCCGGCGCGGCGGCGTGATCGTCAAGCCGTCGCCGCGCTCGTTGCGGATCACCGGGACGGTGGCCGAGTGGGAGGCGTGGACGGAGATACGCTTTCCGGGCGACGGCGCGTACACGTTCCCGGCCGGTCTCGCTCCGGTCGAGATTGACCAGGCGCGCGATCTCGGCGCCTACTGGGAGCCGAACGTCTGGATCGTGCACGCCGTTGGTGAGGCAGAAACTCTTAGCCTGGTCTCATCAGAAGCGCGGCCACCCTTGCCACAATCAACGGATGGCCGAGCAGCCGAGCCGGCGTGACTCAAACTCCCGACCGTGGCGGGGCAGTCCAACCCGCCCCGGCGGCACGCCCCCGCAGCAACAGCAACCCGGCTGGCGAGTGACGCCGGCGCCGGACGGCCGGGGCAGACCCCCCGGCAACCGTGCCTCGGGCCCGAGCCCCCGGTGGCCGCTGGTGGTGGTCCTGATCCTCGCGCTGCTGGCGCTCAACCTCTGGGTCTCCTCGGAGGTCCTCGGACCGAACCCGCGGGTGGCGATCCCCTACAGCCCGACGTTCCTGAACCAGGTCGAGTCGGGCAACGTGAGCTCGATCTCCTCGACCGGCGCGTCGATCCAGGGCACGCTCAAGAAGGCGATCAAGTACCCGGAGAACAGTACGACCGCGCCCACCACGATCTACTTCTCCACCCAGATCCCGTCGTTCGCGCCGGAGTCGCAACTGTTCTCGCTGCTCCAAAGCAAGGGCGTGACGATCAATGCCCACTCGACCAACACGGGCCCGTCAACGTTGGTCAGCGTGATCGTCGGGTTCGGTCCGACGCTCTTGTTCCTACTGCTGATCTTCTGGTTCATACGACGAGCGGCGGCCGGTGGGGGCGCCGGCGGCCTGATGTCTTTCGGCCGCTCCCGGGCGCGCCGGGTCGAGGGGACCGAACAGCACGTCACGTTCAACGATGTCGCTGGGATCGACGAGGCCAAGGCGGACCTCACGGAGATCGTCGACTTCCTCAAGAACCCCGACAAGTACCTGAGGCTCGGCGGCCGGATTCCCCGCGGCGTGCTCTTGAGCGGGCAGCCGGGCACGGGCAAGACGCTGCTTGCCCGCGCGGTGGCGGGCGAGGCCGGCGTGCCGTTCTTCCAGATGTCGGCGTCCGAGTTCGTCGAGATGATCGTCGGGGTCGGCGCCTCCCGCGTCCGCGACCTGTTCCAGCAGGCCAAGACCGCGGCGCCGGCGATCATCTTCATCGACGAGCTCGACGCGATCGGTCGCTCGCGCGCGTCCGGCGGGGCCAACATCTCCGGTGGCCACGACGAGCGAGAGCAGACGCTCAACCAGATACTCACCGAGATGGACGGCTTCGACCCGCGCAGCGGAGTGATCGTCCTCGGGGCCACGAACCGGCCGGAGATCCTCGACCCGGCGCTCTTACGCCCGGGGCGCTTCGACCGGCGTGTCGTCGTCTCGCCTCCCGACCGCGCCGGCCGCGAGGCAATCCTCCGCGTGCACACTCGCGGCGTCCCCCTGGCTAATGACGTGAAACTCGGCGACATCGCCTCCGCGACCCCAGGCATGGTCGGCGCCGATCTCGAGAACCTGGTGAACGAGGCCGCGCTGCTCGCCGCCCGCCGCAACCACGAAAAGGTGAACCGAGAGGACCTCACCGACGCGCTCGAGCGGATCGTGCTCGGGGCGGAGCGCAAGGTGATGATCTCCGAGGAGGACCGCCGGCGCACCGCCTACCACGAGGCCGGTCATGCGATCGTCGGGATGCTCACGCCGGGCGCCGACCCCGTCCGCAAGGTCTCGATCATCCCGCGTGGCCAGTCGCTCGGGGTCACCTTCTCTGCGCCCGACGCCGACCGGTTCAACTTCGAGCAGCAGCACCTGCTCGCGCAGATCAAGGTGGCGCTGGGGGGGCGCTCAGCCGAGGAGATCGTGTTCTCAGACATCACCACCGGCGCGGAGTCCGACATCCAGCACCTGACGCGGATCGCGCGGGGGATGGTCGGACGCTGGGGGATGAGCCGCGCGATCGGACCGATCGCGGTGCTCCCCCAAGACGGGATCAGCCCGTTCCTGCCCGGCGTGTCGGAGACTTCCGAGGCGACCCAGCGGCTGGTCGATGAGGAGGTGCGCAGGATCGTCGAATCAGCGCACTCCGAGGTCTCGACGCTGCTGCGCGAGCACCGCGCGAATCTCGACGCGCTCGTGACCGCGCTGCTCGAGCACGAAACGCTCGACGAGGCCGACGCCTACGCGGCGGCCGGGCTACCCCGCAACCCGCTCGCCGAGCCCGAGCCCCACTTGGCGCTCGGCCCCGGGCGCGACAACGCGCCTTCGAACGGCACCGCCGATTAATCCCCGAGGCGCGTCATGCGCGCCAGCGCCTCGTGGCACTCGATCACGCGGCGCTTGACCGGATCGCTGTCGGGCCGGTCGTGCACGAGGTCCCACGTGCGGTCGGCGATCTCCCGCGCCGTATCCGCCGTTGCGCTCTGCCACAGGCGGTCGACGAGCTGGATCTCGAAGCTCTGGATCTGATCCGCGGGATCGCCCGGGGGCATCCGGGGCAAGGGCTCGGCGATCGTCTCACGCCACATCGACGTGGCGACGAGCAGTCGGTTGCGCAGCGTGATCTGATCGATCGGCATCTCGTCGCCGCCAGGGTAACGGATCGGGAGTGGCGTCTTATGGAAGAGTTGGCGGCGCCTGGCGGCGGCGGCTTAGCCGATGTTCGGAAGCTCCTGCTTGACGCTGAGTGCTGCAGCGAACAGATCCCCCTGCTCATCCACGCGCGCGAGCACCTCGTCGTAGGCGAACGTGAGGAGCGACTCGTCAGCCTGATCGTGACACGCGGTCACCTCCTCCCAGCTCACCGGCGTTGAGACGGTGGGCCGCTCCCGCGCACGCAGCGAGTACACGTTGACCGTCGTCTTGTGCTCGTCGTTCTGGCTCCAGTCGACCAGCACCTTGCCCGGCCGCAGCCGCTTGGTCATGCGCGAGACTACGACCTCGGGCATGCGCTGCTCGAGCAGCTCGGCCACGCGCTTGGCGAACGGCTTGGTGGCGCGGTACCCGGCCGGCGTGTTCAGCGGCACGTACACCTGCAGGCCCTTCGAGCCCGATGTCTTGACCACGCTCTCCAGGCGCAGCTGCCCGAACAGGCCATGCAGGACGAGCGCGACCTCGCAGCATTCGACGATGCCCGCGGGCGCGCCCGGGTCGAGGTCGAACACCATCATCGTGGGGCGATCAGGCCGGCCCTCCAGCGACAGCGAGGTGTGCAGCTCCACGTCGGCCAGGTTGGCCAGCCAGATCAGCGTCGGCCGGTCCTGGGCCAGCGTGTAGTTGATGTCGCCGATCTTCACCGTCTGGACCCAGTCGGGGCGGTGTGAGGGCGACTGCTTCTCGTAGAAGTACGGCTGATCGACGCCGTTCGGGTAGCGCTTGAGCGTGAGCGGGCGGTCTTGCAGGTGCGGGAGCACGACCGGGGCGATGCGCGCGTAGTAGGCGATCAGATCGCCCTTGGTGAACCCGGTCTCTCGATAGAGCACCTTGTCCCAGTTGGTGAGTCTCAGCTCGCGGCCGTCGGTCCTGACCAGCAGGGCGCCCTCCGGCAGCCACTCGACCTCGTCGAACAACGCCTCTGGCGAGCTCGGATCGGCGGACGGATCCTCGGACCCGCCCCTTTCGGCGACCACCTCGGTCGCCGGCTTGTCGTCGCGAAGCCCCTTGAACGAGGGCGCGCGCATGACTCGCTCGGTCGTCCATTCCCGGAACTCGATTTCCGCCACCAGCCGCGGCTCGACGAAAACTGCCTCCCGGGGCAGTTTCGGCGCTTGCTCGAAGGGGCTCGTCTCGCGCGTCAACGGCTCGAGGCGTTGTTGCAGGTCGGCCAGCGTCTTCTCGGTGAAGCCGGTGCCCACCCGGCCGGCGTAGCGGAGCTTCCCGTCCTCGTAGTAGCCCATGAGGAGCGCCCCGATCCGCTTGGTTCGCCGCCCCTCGCCCGGGATCCAGCCGCCGATCACGAGCTCCTGCCGGCGCGTGTTCTTGATCTTCAGCCAGTTGCCGCCGCGACGGCCGGGCTCATAGCGAGACTCGAGTCGCTTGGCCACGACCCCCTCGAGGCCCTGCTTCGCGGTCGCCTCGAGCAGGAGCTTGCCCTCGCCGGGATGGGCAGCGGGAACGCGCCACGCGGGGCCGGAGAGCTCGAGCGACTCGAGCCGTACCCGGCGCTCCCTGTAAGGCAGCTCCATCAGCGAGTGGCCGTCGAGGTAGAGCAGGTCGAAGATCGCGTACACGACCGGCATGCTGCTCTGCAGGCGGCGAATCGCCGACGGCGAGGTGACGTGCATCCGGCGCTGGAGGCGCTCGAAGCTCGGACGGCCGTTCGCGTCGAAGGCCACGATCTCGCCGTCGAGCACCGCCTCATGCATTCCGAGCGCCCCGACCACCCCGCGCACCTCCGGATAGGCGTCCGTGATCTCGTTCAGGTTACGGCTCTCCAGGCGCAGCCGACCCGGCTTTACGTAGGCGGTCGCTCGCACGCCGTCCCACTTGACCTCGAACGACCAGTTCTTCTCGTCGCGCGGCACCGTGTCGGAGGGGCGGGCCATCATCGGCACGATCCGCTCAGGCATCGGCTCCCGGTCCGGATCCGCCGGCGGATCCATGCGGTGGATCATCCAGTCGTTCGCCGAGTCGCCGCTCTTGCCGATGGAGAACAGGCCGTAGCGCCCGCTGAGGTGCTCACCGTGGAACGTGACCTCGACCTTCTTGTCGTCCCACTTGTGCAGGTCGTACGCGCCCTGGTCCCAGATCGTCATCGTGCCGGCGCCGTACTGCCCCTTGGGGATCTCTCCGTGGAAGTCGAGGTACTCGAGCGGGTGATCCTCGGTCCGGACCGCCAGGCGGTTGTCGGCCGGGTCGGCCGGGATCCCGTTGGGGATCGCCCACGAGGCGAGTACCCCGCCGTGCTCGAGACGCAGGTCCCAGTGCAGCCGGGTGGCGTGGTGTTCCTGGACGACGAACCGGTGGCCATCGGTGCCGGCGGCCGGCTCGCCGGCGGGCTCGCTTGTCGCGGCGAAGTCGCGCTTGGCGCGGTATGAGCCGAGCTTTTGTGACTGTTTCGTAGTTGGCACCACGCCGGATGATGGCCGAAGATGCCCGCTCGTGGCCCTGCACAGGCGGACGCGCCAGCACGCGGCTGGCACTTGCGGTGACGGCCGCCGCCTGCGTCGCCGTCAAGTTCATCCTGCGCGTGCACTTCGGCTACTTCGGGACCGGCTTCTGGGGCGCCGCCGTGCTCGCGGTGGCGCTCGTCGTGCTGGCGCGCCGGATTCCGACGCGCCCTGAGTTGGGTATGCAAGTTGTGCCCCATGCACCGGGTCAGCGGGGCCAGTCTTCACAAACGCTTAGCCGGGCTCGGCACAATGTCCTGCATGGCGCGCGTACTGGTAGTAGATGACGAACCTGCGGTCCGGCGGGCGCTTGAGCGTGCCCTGAGGCTGGACCGCTACGACGTGGACCTGGCCGGCGACGGCGAGGAGGCGCTCGACGCGCTGGCGAAATCGCCCCCCGATGCGGTGATTCTCGACATCGGGATGCCCCGACTCGACGGTCTCGAGGTGTGCCGGCGGATGCGGCAGGCCGGCGACCGCACCCCGATCCTGATGCTCACGGCGCGCGACGCGATCGACGACCGCGTCGAGGGACTGGACGTGGGCGCGGACGACTACCTGGTCAAGCCGTTCGCGCTGCGTGAGCTTCAGGCCCGGCTGCGCGCGCTGCTGCGCCGGTCCGGCGACGGCACCGACGGCGAGGTCCTCCGCTACGCCGACATGGTGCTCGACCCGGTGGCGCACGAGGTTCGGCGCGGCGACCGGTTGATCGATCTGTCCAAGACCGAGTTCCTGCTGCTCGAACTTTTCATGCGCCACCCCAGGCAGGTGCTGACCCGCTCTACGATCTTCGAGAACGTGTGGGGTTATGACTTCGGGCCGACCTCGAATGCGCTCGGTGTGTACATGGGCTATCTGCGCCGCAAGACGGAAGCCGGCGGTGAAGCGCGCCTGTTGCACACGGTCAGGGGAGTCGGCTACGTGCTGCGCGACTGACGCCGGAGGCCGGTAGTGCCTCTTCGCAAGCGACTCGCCTGGGTGTCCGCGTCCGCGGTGGCGTTCGCGGTCGTCACCGCCGCGATCGTCTGCTACGTGGTCGTGCGCAACCAGTTGCTCGGTCAGGTCGACAGCGAGCTCCAGCAGCAGGCCGGGCTCGTCGTGCAGGACCGAGGTGCCTGCAACGGCGGCGGCCTCCCGAGCCCTCCGGCCAGTGCAGGAGGCGGCGCTCCAATCTGGCAGGTCGTGAACAGCAGCGGCAATTGGGTCTGCGGTCAGGGCAACGTCTCCCTGCCGGTCGATTCCGGCGTGCTCGACGCGGCGAACGGCAACGGCGGCATGTACTTCCAGAACACAAAGGTCGGTGGAGCCGACCTCCGCGAGCTGATCGTGCCGGTCGCGGTCGGCCAGTCATTCGGGCCCCAGGAAGCGGCCGCGCTCCAGCTCGCCCGTCCCCTCGGCGGCGTCAACAACATCCTCCGGGACCTGCGACTCGTGCTGCTCCTGGTCTGCGGCGGCGGGATCGCGCTCGCAGCCGCGCTGGGGCGGCTGGCCGCGGGGCGCGTGATCGCGCCGCTCGCCGAGGTCGCGGCGACCGCGCGGCACATCGAGGAGACCGAGGACCTGAGCAGCCGCATCCGCGTCCACGCCGACGACGAGGTCGGTCAGCTCGCCCGGCGGTTCAACGCCATGATCGGGCGGCTACAGAGCTCGCGCGAAGCACTGGATGAGTCGGTCCGCGCCCAGCGCCAGCTCGTCGCCGACGCCTCGCACGAGCTGCGCACTCCGATCACCAGCCTGCGCACGAACATCGAAGTGCTGCTCGAGCAGGGCGATCAGCTCACCGAGGAGGATCGCCGGCGCCTGTTGGCCGACGTGCTCGAGCAGAGCCAGGAGCTGAGCGGGCTGATCGGCGACGTCATCGAGCTGGCCCGCGGCGACCTGCCGATCAGCTCGGCCGAGGACGTCCAGCTTGACCGCGTGGTGGAGGAATCCCTGGCGCGCGCGCGCCGCGACTTCCCACATGTGCGCTTCGAGGACCGGCTCGAGCCCATGATCGTCGAAGGGGTTCCGGAGCGCCTGCACCGGGCGATCAACAACCTGCTCGACAACGCGGCCCACCACTCGCCGCGCGACGGCCTCGTCGAGGTCGTCGTCGATCAAGACGGCGTGCGCGTGCGCGACCACGGCACCGGAATCGACGAGGCGGACCTGCCGTACGTGTTCGACCGCTTCTATCGCGGCGCCAACTCGCGCCACCGCCAGGGCAGCGGCCTCGGCCTGGCGATCGTGCGCCAGGTCGCGACCCAGCACGGCGGCTCGGTCGACGCCGCCAACGCCCCGGACGGTGGCGCGGTGTTCACGCTGCACCTGCCGACGCTGACCGGCGAGTCGCCGGACCGGGACGAGACTCCCCAGCCGGTGGCCGGCGACCCGCTCACGCGCTGACGACGCGTCAGTGCCAACAGAGCCAGGCGACGTGCCCGGCCGGCGCCGGCAGCGCGGCGGCCCGCCACGGTCCGCATCGGCCATGGGGCCAGCGCAGCGGCGACTCGAGCCGACGCGGGTCGTACGCAACCGCGTCCCCGAGCGCCTTGGAGAGCGCCTCCTTGGCGGACCACAACGAGATGGTGTGCGCGTCGGGATCGAGGCCATCGGCGAGGCCGATACGCCGCTCGGACGGCGTGCTGATCGACTCGAGGAAGGCCGCATCGCACTCCTGCACCCGCTCGATGTCGATTCCGACCGGGCCGGTATGCCAGGCGACCAGGGCGTACGGATACGCGTACGAGCGCGTCACGCGCGTTTCCGCGTCCGGCCGCCGTTGGGAGCGCGCCCAGCGGCGCAATGCGATCTCGTCGAGGTCAGCCGCGCGCGCGTCCAGGAGCCACGTCTCCGGACCGTCGACGCCGAGCTCGAGGCGGATCAGCCCCGCGGTGGCAACCATCAGGTTCATGCCGCCACCACCGGCGCACCGTGCCAGCGTGTGCCAGCCGGCAGCTGCTCGCCCCGCATGACCACCGAGCGTGCCCCAACCGAGCAGCCTTCGTCGATTGCCGTCTCCGGCAGCATCGCGCTGAGGGGGCCGAGGGTCGCGCCCTGGCCGAGGCTTGCGGGGCCGATCCGGAACAGCCGATCGTGGAACAGGTGCGTCTGGACGATCGCGTAGCGGTTGACCACGCAGCCGTCGCCAAGCTCGACCATGTCGAACTCGGTGATGTTGGTCGTGTCGCACCATACGTCGCGACCAACCTTGGCGCCCATCAGCCGCAGATAGAGCGACATCAGCGGCGTGGCTTGCGCGGTGCTCAGGAGCCAGCTATCCGCCAGCTGCTCTTGGCACGAATTCATGATCTCGTCGCGCCAGACGAAGAACGACCAGAACGGATGCTCGCCCGCGCGGTAGTGGCCGATCAGCAGCCACTTGAGCGCGATCGTCGCCATGAGCGCGCACACCCCGGCTGCCAGTAGGACGAGCGGAGCCGCCGCGGCCATTAGTCCGAGGCCTGCATGCGACCCGATCCATGTCAGCGTGAGGAACATCACTGAGGCCAGGATGAGCGAGAGGTAGCTGGGCAGTAGGATCCTGACGAGCTCGGTCGCGCCCCGGGCCAGCACCAACCGGCGCGGCGGGTCGGTGGTACGAGCGGGGTCGGCTGCATCCGGGATCCGCGGGAGCTCGAGCGCCGGCGTTCCGAGCCAACTCGTCCCGTCGGCACCTTGGCGCGGCGGGGTCGTGAGTACGCCGACGGTGTTCGCCTCGCCCACGGTCGTCGCGTCCTTGAGGATCGCGCAGTTGCCGATGAAGCTTCCACGGCCGACCTCGATCCCACCGATGTGGAGCCAGCCGCCCCGTGAGCGCGCGGACCCGAACATCGCCGCATCTGCCACGAAGCTCAGGTCGCCGAGGGTGGTCAGGCGGGTGAGTCCCGACGCCACGCACACCTCGGCTCGCTTGCCGACCCGAAAGCCGAGCAGACGCAACCAGGAGCGCGTGTAGACGCTAGCGTAAATTGGGAAGAGGACGCCGTTGGTCGCGGTCAGGAGGGAGTCCGTGAGCCACAGCGCCCATCTCGCCGGGCCGTGCTCTGGATGCCACCCGGGATGGATCAGGGGCGCAACCATTCGGACCACGGCCGCGACGAGCAACCCGTAAAGGGCCAGGAAGCTCACGACGAGGAGCGGCCCGAGCAGGATCGAGTCGTCGGCCAGGCCGTGAGCCGTGGTGGGGCCCGTCAGCACCACGAGGACAACCACGCCAGGAGCGGCGGCGGCGATCGGCAGGAGGTTGCCGACCGCTGTCCCTACCGCGTACATGGCCTTCCACAAACCCGGCCGTGCCGGCGTGGAGGCCACAACCGAAGGCCAGTGCTCGCCTGCGGCGCCGACATGCCGGGCCGGCGAACCTTCCCATCGCTGACCAGCGGGAACATCCTGCGCGACCACGGCTCCGGGCTCGATCTCGGCGTCCGCCCCGATCACGGCCCCGGGCATCAGCACGCTGCGTGTGCCAACGCGCGCCCGCGGCCCGACGGTTACGGGGCTCACCACCAGCTCATCGCCCTCGACCCACCAGCCCTCCATGTCGACGTCCGCCTCGATCGTGGCGTCCTCGCCGATCGTGACCAGGCTGGTCGCGCTCGGGAGCGTGAACAGTCGCGCGCCAGGCCCGACTCGGTGCCCAAGGAGACGCGCGTACTTGGGCGCCCAGGGAGTCCGTTCCAGCCCCTGCAGGCGCCACGCGCCCGCGAGCCGCTCGAGCAGCCAGATCCGGAACATCAGCCAGCCGTGGCGGCGGTAGCGGCCGGGAGCCAGGTCGGGCAGCAGCAGCCTGCGGGCGCCGGACAGTAAGATCGCCCGTCCGGGGACGCTGACGAATACGAGCCACCCGGCGATCAACCAGCCCCAACCCACCTGCGGGCCGAAGCCGGCGCCCTCCAGGCGGTCGATGGCGAGGAGCGCCAATAGCCACTGTGGCGAGAGCAGGACCTCGAGCACGAGGATACCGCCGAGCTGCAGGGCAGACCACCGCCGCCGCAGCGGACGCTGCTCGAGCGATGAGACCGTCGGCACATCGCCGAGCGACTCCAGGCGCGCGCTCAGCTCGCCCAAGCGGCGATGGTTGTAGACGTCGGCGACGGCGACCGACGGGAAGCGGGTCCGCAGCGCTGACACGAGCCTGGCCGCCGCGAGCGAGGTCCCCCCCAGCTCGAAGAAGTCACTGTCGACGCCGACCGGCAGCGGGCCGAGCTGCTCGGCCCACCGCTCCGCGAGCCACGCGGCGGTGCTACCGGGATCCAGCCCGGCCGACCCCCCGGCCGGCGCCGGCGGCGGCCACGGGAGCGCCTTGCGGTCGACCTTGCCGGAGATCCCGCGGGGGAGTTCTCCGAGCGGGACGATCAGGGGCACCATCCCCTGCGGGAGCGACTGCGCCAGCGCGGTGCGCACCTCACCCGGATCGACGTCGCCGACCACGTAGCCGACGAGGAGCTTGTTACCGGCCGCGCTCTCGCGCAGCGCGGCCGCCGCGGCCCGCACTCCAGGGACGGCGGTCAGCTGGGCGTCGATCTCGCCGAGCTCGATCCGCCGGCCGCCCAGCTTGACCTGGTCGTCGCGGCGGCCCACGAACTCGATCCCGTCGACGGTCGAGCGCACGACATCGCCTGTCCGGTAGGCGCGCGTCCAGCCGAGCGACGGCACCGGGCGAAAACGCTCCCGGTCGAGCTTGGGGTCGAGGTAACGGCCGAGTCCGGCGCCACCGACGACCAGCTCGCCTGCCTCGCCGACGGGGACGACGTCGCCGGCGTCGTCGAGCACCGCGACCTCCCACCCGGCCAGCGGCCAGCCGATCGTGATCGGCTCACCCGGATGGATCCGCGCCGCGGTGCTGACCACGGTCGCCTCGGTCGGTCCATAGGTGTTCCACACCTCGCGCTGCTCGGCCAGGCGCCAGCCGAGCCCTTCGGGACACGCCTCGCCGCCCAAGATCAGGAGCCTGACGCCCTCGAGATCGGCCTCCTCCCACATCGCGGCGAGGGTCGGCACCGTCGAGACCACGGTGATCTCGTGCTCGACGAGCCACGGGCCGAGCTCGGCGCCGGCGCGAACGAGCGCGCGGGTCGCCGGGACGAGCGTCGCGCCGTGACGCCAGGCCAGCCACATCTCCTCGCAGCTCGCGTCGAACGCGACCGACAGCCCCGCGAGCACGCGGTCCTCCGGCTCGATCGCGAAGAGCTCGGCCTCGGCGTCGACGAACGCGGCCGCGGAGCGGTGGGCGACCGCCACCGCCTTCGGCGCTCCCGTCGAGCCAGAGGTGAAGATGATCCAGGCGTCGTCGCCGGGGCCGGGCGGGAGCCCAGCCGGGCCGCCGGGGGCCGCCAGAGGGCTGATCGCGAGACCCTCCTCGACCACCGCGCAAGCGCCGGCGCGCTCGAACAGCTCCCCGGCGCGGGCCGGTGGGTCGTCGGCGTCGACCGGCACGTATGCGGCCCCGGCCTCGAGCACGCCGAGGATCGCGATGTAGAGCTCGGCCGTGCCGCTGCTCACGCGCACGCCCACGCGGTCGCCGGGTCCGACGCCCACCTCCGCCAGGCGCCGCGCGAGTGCAGCCGCGTGCTCGGCGAGCTCCGCGTAGGTCAAGGCAACATCCGCGTCGATCGCCAGGTGGTCGGCGCACCGGGCGGAGGTTTCGTGCAGGATGTCGAGCAACGTCCTGGCTGGACGGCTTTCCGGGAGTCCGGCCGGGGTGCCGCGCCCGGGCGTGCGCTGTCGCAACCGGCCTGCGGTGATTGGCTGCATCTAGATGAGGTTGTTGGGAAGGGGACTCCGCGTGCGCTTCGTGCGCCCGGCCTGTCGGCTGCCTTGCCATGCGTGGAAACAGCCGAAGACCGGCGGAAGTTGCTCCCGCCATGGTTAGTGCTTAGTTAGCGTTTAAAGAGTTCTCGGGAACATAAAGTTCACTGGCGATGGCAGTGAGTCGATCGAGGGCAGACATCCTCCCGGGCCGGAATTCGGTCGTGGTCGTGGTCGCGGCCGCGCTGGTCGTCGCGCTCGCCACGCTGGGGTGGCTCGGCGTGCCCGCGGCGATCGCGCAAACGTCGCGTGCCTTGTACTACGAGACCGAGACTCGGGCCGGGACGCTCGCGATCGACCGGCTGAGCCTGTCGCCACCGGGCGCGAGTACCCAGGTGGTCGGGCTTGGGGACGTCAACCTATTCGGCATCGCGCTCGGTGGGCCGTATATCTACTGGAGCACGCAGGCTGGACCGAAGGACCGAGGCGCGATCATGCGGGCCACGCTCGATGGCGGAGATGTCCGACCACTCGTGAGCGGACTGCCCGGCCCGGCGGGCTTGATCGTTGTTCACGGCTTCCTGTACTGGGTGGATCAGGATGCGATTGGCCGCGTAGCGCTTGACGGCTCCCATCTGCGCCGGCGATTCATCGCGCCGCCGCCCGAACCGGGCGGCGGCGTGGCCGACGGCCTGGCCTCGGATGGTCGCCACCTGTATTTCACCCGGTGCACGGATGACGAGATCTCGCGCGCGAACCTGAACGGAAGCCGGATCGACCTCGGCTACATCTCGCTCGGACCGGACAGCTGCCCGCAGGGAATCGCCGTGGCGGGGGGACATCTGTATTGGACACAGCTCCCGTCCGGAACGATTGGCCGCGCGACCGTGGGCGGGCAGGACGCGAACGGTCGGTGGCTGGCCATCCACAGCGTCCAGGGCCCGTTCCAGGTCGTGGCCGACCGCACCCACGTCTACTGGACATGGGGTGGGGTGGCCGGCGCCCCTTCGTACACCGGGCGCGCGGACGCCAACGGGTCCCACCTCGAGGCCCGCTTCCTGACCGATTCCCTCTTCCCGATGGCGCTGGCAGGCGGGGATCCGTCGAGCCCCGCTGCGGGGTCCCGGCTACCGGCTCAGCGCTTCACCGGCCGGGCCAGCCGCGCCTGACGCGCCACCAGGAATCGCCGGCGAAAGAACCAGGCGCACAGCGCGAACACGCCGGCGACCGGCACGAGCAGCAGGGCCTTGATCCGCGGCGGCCCCACCGTCAGCGCGATTACGAACTCGGCCACCACGGCGGGTATGGCCGCGAGCAGGACGGTGTGTGAGCGATAGCCGGAGAAGTGCTCGCGCGCGGTCACCTCGCCCACTCCGAGCACGCACAGGATCAGGCCACCGATCAGCGCCGGTCCGCCCTGCCGGATCACCCCGACGACGAGGGCGATCGCGCCACCCAGGATCGCGAGCTCCGACACGGGGAGCCCGCCGAACGGGCCCCGCGGGCGCTCGCCGTAAGCGCCGAGCGGGTTCGAGCGCCGGCGGGGAGCCCTCGGCTGATCTGCGCCCCGCTTGCCGCCCTGGCCGCCCGCCTCCGGCTGCGGGCGCACCGAGGCCGTGGAGACGGCTCCGGATCGAGAGTGACGGCGCTTGCGCGACCGCGGCTTGGACTTCTGGGTGGCCACTCGGGCGCGAGGATACGCCTAGGCGGCGCCGTCAGGCGCCGCATTACCTTCTAGGGCGCTGGCGCCGCCTCAGGTGGGGTCGAGGCGTCGGCGAACTCGCGGAACAGCCCGGTGACGACGAACACGGTCTGCTCGGCGATATCCACGGTGTTGTCGCCGATCCGCTCCAGGCAGCGAGCCACCAGGATCATGAACATCGCCCATTCGCGCATGTCGAGGTTGTCTCCGACCTCGACCGCGCGGCGGAAGATCTCCCGGTTGAGCCGGTTGATCTCGGTGTCCTGACGCACCAGGTCTTGAGCCAGCTCGGTGTTGCGCCCGGCGAAGGCCTGCTTGGCCTGAGAGACCTGCGAGCGCGCCAGGCGGCCCATCCGCTCGATCGCGTCGAGGATGTCCTTGTCCTTGGGCGCCTCGTAGCCGGACAGCGGCACGAGCTTGGCGATGTTCACGCACTGATCGCCCATGCGCTCGACGCAGCGGATCACGTGCAGCAGCGCGGCGACGATCCGGAGGTCGCCCGCGACCGGCGCCTGTCGCGCGAGCAGCGACAGGATGCCCTGGTGCACCTCCAGGTAGCGGCCGTCGATGCGGTCGTCGTCGGCGACGACCATCCCGGCCAGCTCCACGTCCTGGTAAGCGATTGCCTCGAGCGCCCGGTCGAGCTGCTGAATGACGAGCTCGAGCCCGTCCAGCGCCTGCTCTTCCAGCGCGCGCAGGCTCTCGTGGAACTGGTGGCGAGTCTCCTGCATAGGTGGTGTCTCCTACCCGAACTTTCCAGTCACGTACCGCTCGGTCCGTTCGTCGCTTGGATTGGTGAACATCTTGTTCGTCTCATCGTGCTCGATCACCTCGCCGTCGAGCATGAATACGGTCGAGTTCGCCACGCGCGCCGCCTGCTGCATGTTGTGCGTGACGATCACGATCGTGTAGCGCTCCTTGAGCTCGTCGACGAGCTCCTCGATCTTGAGCGTCGAGATCGGGTCGAGTGCGGAGGCAGGCTCGTCCATCAGGATCACCTCCGGCTCGATCGCCACCGTGCGGGCGATGCACAGCCGCTGCTGCTGGCCGCCGGACAATCCGATGCCCGGCTCGTTCAGGCGATCCTTGACCTCATCCCACAGGCCGACCGACTGGAGGGAGCTGTGGACGAGCGCCTTCAGGTCACTGCTCTTGGTTCCGGTGAGTCGCAGCCCGGCGGCGACGTTGTCGAAGATCGACATCGTCGGGAACGGGTTGGGCTTCTGGAACACCATCCCGATCAGCCGACGAACCGCGGTTACATCGACGTTCGGGGCGTAGATGTCGAGCTCGTCAAGCGTGACGCAGCCTTCCGCGCGCGCTCCGGGGATCTCCTCATGCATGCGATTGATGCACCGGACCACCGTCGATTTCCCCGACCCCGAGGGCCCGATGAGCGCCGTCACCTCGTTGGCCGGAAACTCGATCGTGACGTTCTTGATCGCGTGCTGATTTCCGTAGTACGCATTGAGGTCTTTCACGTTGACCGCGTGACCCGTCTTCTTCGCGTCGGCAGCCTTCGGTGCCTGCGGCGCTACCTCTGGTCGGTCTGGCGACGGTCCCCCGGCGGTGGACATATCGGTTTGTTCCTTTGTCGTGTCCGGCGGATTCATGCCATTCGGCTCCTTGAGGCGACGAATCGGGCGAGCAGGTTCAGGATCAGGACGATAGCCACGAGCGTCAGCGCCGTGCCCCACGCAATCGTTTGGATCGCCGCTCGCGGCGACGTGATGTCGGTGTAGATCAGGAACGGCATCGTATTCATCTGCTGGTTGAGGCTGAACGTCAGCGCGAACGCGGTCGATACGGTGAACAGCAGCGGAGCGGTTTCACCCATGCCGCGGGCGATGGCGAGCAGCGAGCCGGTGACGAGGCCCGACGCCGAGGTTGGCAGCACGACCTTGAATACCACGCGCCACCGTGGCGCCCCGAGCGCCAGCGCGGCCTCGCGCAGGCTGCTTGGCACCAGCAGCAGCACGACCTCGGCCGAGCGGATGACGATCGGAAGCATCAGCAGCGATATCGCCACCGCGCCCTTCCAGGCGGCGAACCCGCTACCCCCGAAGCGACCGATCACCAGCACGATGTAGATGAACAGACCGAACATGATCGACGGGACACCCGTCATCACGTCGACGAAGTAGCGCACGGTGTTGGCGAACCAAGAGTCCTTCCCGAACTCGGTTAGGTACAGGGCGACGCCGATTCCGATCGGGATCGAGATCAGCGTCGCGAGCGCGACGATCTCGAGCGAGCCGAGGATCGCGCTGCGGATCCCCCCCGGGCTGCCGAAGAAGCTGCCGGTGGGATCTGTGGTGAAGAAGCCGCTCATCGCCCAGGCGCTGAGTCCCTTGTGAATGAGGTAATAGATGATCAGGATCAGCGGGATCAGCGCGATGAGCGTCCCGGCCAGCAGCGACCCCCGCATCACCTTGTCGGTGAGGCGGCGGCGGGTCGAGATCTGGGGGAGGGCGGTGGCGCTCATTTCTCGTTCGCAGGGCCGGAGGCGATCGTCATGCCGGTGGCGCCCGTACCCCGCGTGCCGTGGGAGCCGCGGGTGATGAACCAGCGCGCGATCATGTTCACGATCAGGGTGAGGACGAACAGCACGAGCCCGGCGGCGAACAGCGCCGAGGTGTGAATCCCTGTGGCCTCGCCGAACTCGTTGGCGATGACGGCGGCCAGGGTGTAGCCCTGGGCGAACAGGTGGGTCCCAATCTTCGGGGCGCTCCCGATCACGAGCACGACCGCGATCGTCTCACCGACGGCCCGCCCCATGCCAAGCATCGCGCCGCCGGTGATCCCCGGACGCGAATACGGCAGTACGGCCATGCGGATCATCTCCCACCGCGTCGCGCCGAGGGCCAGCGCCGCTTCCTTGTGCTCGGACGGGACCGTGGCGATCACCTCGCGCGAGATCGCCGACACGATCGGGAGGATCATGATCGCCAGGATCAGGCCCGCGATGAAGTAGTTGTAGAGCTGTGGGATGCCCCCGCCGATCCAGGGGATGAACGAGAACGTGCTCGCGAACCATTTCTCGGCCGGCAGCAGCCTCGGCGCCAGCACGAACACGCCCCACAATCCGTACACGACCGATGGAACCGCGGCGAGCAGGTCGACCAGGATCGTCAACGGGTTGCGCAGTCGGCGCGGGCAAAGCTCGTTGATGTAGATGGCGCCGGCGACGGCGACAGGCACGCCGAGGATGAGCGCGATGACCGACGTGACGATCGTGCCGAAGAGCAGCGCGCCACCGTGGTAGATGTTGGCCTGGACATCCCAGTTGTTGCCGAACACGAAGTTCAGCCCGTAGGTGCTGAAGACGTGGCCGGACTGGCCGATGAGGCGGATGAAGAAGTAGACGATCAGGATGAGGATGAGCGCGGCGAGCGCGCTCAGTCCCCACTTCAGAACCCGATCGGGTAGGCGCCCGATCGGCGACCGCTCGAGAACCGAGCGGCCGCCGGTGACGGTGGTGGCGCTTGCTTCCACCTACAGACCCCTACGAGATGGCTGCACCGTTGCAGACCATCGTGGCCAGCTGAGTGTTGTCCTTGTCGGCCAGCGCGGAGGGCAGCGGCGCGTACGGCAGCTGGTTGGAGCCCGCGCCAAGCGTCTGCTGCCCGGCGCCGAAGGCGTACGTCAGCCAGCTCTTGATCGCGGCCGCCGTCGACGCGTTGGCTCCGCCGTCCTTGCACGGATCCTTGTAGGCGTCGAGGAACGTCTGGGAGACGATCGGGTACGCGCCCGGGTTCGGCGAGTTGATCGTCGAGATCCCCAGGTCCGCCGGAACCGCAATTCCGAGGAACGCGGCCGATGTGTTGGCGATCGTCGGCAGAACGTACGAGCCGTGGGAGTTCTTGATCGCCGCGTACGTGAACCCGTTCTCGAGCGCGTACGCCTGCTCGACGTACCCGACCGCGCCGGCGGTCTGCTTGACCACGGCGGCGACGCCGGAGTTCCCCTTGCCGCCGGTCCCGGTCGGCCAGTTGACGTCCTTGCCCTCGCCGATGGACGACTTCCAGGCGGGATCGACGTCCGACAGCCACGTCGTGAAGCCCTCGGTGGTTCCGGACGAATCCGAGCGGTGGACCACGGTGATGCTCGTGCTCGGCAGGCTCACGCCCGGATTGAGCGCCTTGATCGCCGGGTCGTTCCAGGTCTTGATCTTGCCCATGAAGATGCCGGCGACCGTCGGTCCGTCGAGCTTCAGCCCGCTCTTGATGCCGGACAGGTTGTAGGACACCGTGATCGCGCCCGCGGCGACCGGGAACTGGAGGACCGCGCCCTTCATCTTGGCGAAATCCGAGGGCTTCAGCGCCGGGTCGCTACCCCCGAAGTTGACCGTCGCCGCTGCGAGCTCGGTCTGGCCGGCCCCGGAGCCGATCGGGTTGTAGTTCACCGTCAGTCCCTTGCTCTTGAGGGTCGACGCCCACTGCTGGTAGATCGGCGCCGCCAGCGTCGAGCCGGCCCCGTTGATCGTGCCCGGGGCGACGCTCGAGGCACTCGAGCTGGTCGTGGCCGACGTGGCGGCCGTGGTGGTGGTCTTGCTGCTCGAGCCGCACGCCACGATCGCCATCGACGGGACGACCACAGCGGCAACCGCTGCAATACGACGTAGTCTCAAAATCATCTCCTTCGCTTGATGTCCGTAAGAGTCTGCGTCCAGCGATCCGCGGAGGTGTTATCCACTTGTGAACCGATCGTTGGCGTTCTGTGCATGCTCCGCTGCCAATCGGTAGCCGAAGCCAAAGTGGGTGTGGATGAATCGCCACTCGGGAAGCGCCTCTTCGAGCTTCACCCGCAGCTTCCGTACGTACACGTCGACCGATCGATCGCCGGGACGCATCTCGCGGCCCCAGACAAGGCGAAAGAGCTCCTCGCGCGGCATGATCCGGTCGGCGCGCCGGCCGAGCTCGGTCAGCAGCCGCAGTTCACGGATCGACAGCACGAGCGCGCGGCCGTTCGCCCGGGCCAGGTGCTCCTCGGGCATGATCTGAAGCGGGCCAACTTCGATGACCTCGCTGCTCGGCCTGGCGGCTGCCGACATGCCGATCGATGCTCGCGCGCAAACCACGGGAAAGCGTTATCGAGTCGTAACGACAATGTGAACAACCTGTGATCAGCTGCAGGCCCTGAGCGCCGCCCTGCGGTGGAACGCGCCGATTGGCTACCGGCGCCGCGGGAGCTTTCTCCCGCCCGCCGGCGCTCGATCAGCGACTCAGTGCGGCGGGTTCCTCGCGCGCGCGGGTAACGGGGCGGTTGCCGGCGCCACCACCTTCTGCTGCGAGCGCGCCCTCCACCTCGCCCACCTCGAGCTCGGGAGCGAACCGGTAGCCGACGCCGAAGTGCGTGTGGATGTAGCTCCAGGACGGGGACATCGCGCGTAGCTTCTGCCGGAGCTTGCGGACGAACACGTCGACCGAACGGTCGCCGTGCGCCATCGCGTAGCCCCACACTCGCTCGTAGATCTCCTCGCGGCGCAGCACGCGGTCGGACTGAGCCAGCAGTTGGAGGATCTCGAACTCGCGCGCGGTCAGCTCGAGGCTTTGCTCGCCAACGTACGCCTGGTACAGGTCGGGGCGAATCACGATCTCGCCGACCGTCGCGCCCAAGTCGATCTGGGGCAGCTCGTGGCGGCGGTGGCGGCGCACAGCGGCCTCGATCACGCAGATCAGCTCCTCGGGATGGCACGGCTTGGTCATCCAAGCGTCGGCGCCGAGCCGAAGGCCCCGCACCCGCTGCGCCACCGAGGACGGGCCGGTGCAAACGATCACCGCGAGGCCGGGCAGGCGCGCGCAGACTCGCTCGATGTAGTCCCAGCTATCGGGGCCGATCACGGCGAGATCGAGCACCAGCGCGTTCAGCCGCATCGCCACCAGGGTCTCGATCGTGGCGGGGGTGGTGAGCGGTCGGTGCTCACACCCGAGGGCCCCGAGACGGTTCGCCAGCACCTGCGTGAACCCCGGATCGCGATCGATTACCGCAACCCGAAGCCGGGCCTGGCCACGTTGTGCGGCGGTTTGACCCCCCGGCTGGGTATCGCTGAGCTCAGGCGACATGGGTGGCACTGTAATCAACCGGGCCGCCCGCGACACACCGGCGGGCACCCCGCTCACAAGATGTTTACACGCAATTAGCGGTCAAGCGGCCATCCGATGGCCGTCACCGACCGGACCCTACCGAGTCCCCAACCTCGCGTGCGGCAAACGAAGAGGTCGCGAAGAGTGCCCGGGAATGTCGCGACCCTGGGGGTGCTGCCGCTATCCTCACGCTCAGTCTTACTGCGCGCTCCGCGGCGCGCTCAGGACGATCTCCTCATGGCATCCCGTACCAAGCAGAAGGAAGAAGCTCGCGCGCGCCGGCTGGCCGAGGAGCGAGCACGAGCCGAACGAGCCCGACGCCAGCGGCGGTTGCAGATGGTCGGCGGCACCGTGGTCGGCGCGATCGTCGTCGTTGTCGTGCTCGTCCTGATCTCGAGCGGCGGGGCCAAAAAGGAGACCGGCCTTCAGACCGGCACCACCGCGAACAGCACCATGACCAGCATCAACCAGCTGCTGGGCGGAATCCCCCAGTCCGGCAACGTTCTCGGCAACCCCAAGGCCCCCGTCACGATGACCTATTACGGCGACTACGAGTGCCCGGTCTGCCAGGCGTTCACACTGGAGGGCGGCTTGTCCCAGCTGGTCTCCAACGACGTCCGCGCCGGGAAGGTGAAGGTCGAGTACAGATCGTTCTGCACCGCAACGTGCGGGAGCCCCGATCCGGGGGTGTTCAACACCCAGCAGGTCGCGGGGCTGGCCGCCGGCAAGCAGAACCTGTTCTGGCAGTACACGGAGCTCTTCTACCACGAGCAGGGCCAGGAGGACTCGGGCTACGTGACGCCGGCCTACCTGAACGGGCTGGCTAGACAGATCCCGAATCTCGATTACGCCGCGTGGCAAACGGCGCGCAACGATCCGAACCTGACTGCCCAGGTCTCGAACGATCAGGCGTCGGCGCGCCAGCTCGGCGTCAGCGGCACCCCGACGCTGATCTTCTCAGGCCCCAAGGGGGAGGCGGCGGCGAGCGAGGCCGTGCCTACCTATGCCCAGCTCGAGCAGGTGATCAAGCAGGTCACATGAGCGCTACGGGCGGCCAGCGAGGGGCCATAACCGCGTCCTCCGCGCAGCGAGCGGGCGCCGTTGCCGTGGCCGCAAACGGGGCGCCGGCCCGCGCCGGCACGGTCGACCGCAGGCTCCGGATCGCCATCGGCGTGCTGTGCCTGATCGGGATCGGCGTCGCCGGCTACCTGACCTACACCCACTACGCCAAGATCAAGGTCATCTGCGGGGCGAACGGCGGGTGCGAGACCGTGCAGAGCTCTGTCTACTCCAAGCTCGACGGCGTTCCGGTGGCAGTGCTCGGCCTAGCCGGCTACATCGGGATCCTTTTCAGCCTCGCCCTCCGCAACGAACTTGGTCGCGTCGCCGGCTTCGGCATCGCGCTCGTCGGCTTCCTCTTCAGCATGTACCTGACGTATCGCGAGGCGTTCACGATCCACGCCTACTGCTACTGGTGCCTGTCCAGCGCCACGCTGATGACCCTGCTGGTGGTCCTCACCGCGACTCGCGTGCTGCGGGCCGAGCCGTTCGAGCGAACGCCGAAGGCCATTCCACGCGCCGAGCGCCGCCGGGCCGAACGGCGGGCTGCCGCCCGGCACTGACCCCAGCCTGCACGGTAACCGGCACGATCTGGCTCGTTTCGCGAGCCGGCCCGGGAAACCGCGCCCATTTCCCGTGTTGCGTCCCGTGGCATCCATCTGATATATCAGGGGAGTGGGCGTCGGTAACGGAGCGCGCAGTCAACGGGTCGTGGTCATCGGCGCCGGCATCGTCGGCAACAGCCTCGCCTACCACCTGAGCCGGCTCGGCGTCACCGACATCACCCTGCTCGACAAGGGACCCCTCCCCAACCCCGGTGGCTCGACCGGACACGCCTCGAACTTCATCTTCCCGGTCGATCACTCCAAGGAGATGACGTCGCTCACGCTCGAGAGCATGCGCCAGTACAAGGACCTCGACGTGTTCATCGAGAGCGGCGGGATCGAGATCGCCCGCACGCCGGAGCGGATGCAGGAGCTGACCCGGCGGATGGCATCGGCCAAGTCGTGGGGGATCGAGCCGGTTGAGCTGCTGACCCCCGGCCAGGTCAAGGAGCTGGTCCCGTACATGAACGAGGAGCTGATCCTGGGCGCTTTCTTCACGCCGGGCGCCGGCGTGGTCGACTCGCTGCGCGCGGGGACGATCATGCGCGAACGCGCCGTCGAGGCGGGGATGACGGTGCAGGCGAACACCGAGGTGCTCGGGATCGACGTCAAGCACGGCCGCGTGAAGCGCGTGCGGACAACGCGAGGCGATCTCGAAGCCGACCTCGTCGTGATCGCCTGCGGCTGCTGGAGCCCCCGGATCGCGCGGATGGCCGGCGCCTCGATCCCGCTCACCCCGATGGTCCACCAGATGATCGACATCGGCCCGGCGCCGCGGTTCGCGAACACCACCAAGCTGATCGAGTACCCAATCGTCCGCGACATGGACACCAACATGTACGAGCGCCAAGAGGGGACGGGACTCGAGATCGGCTCGTACGCGCACCGCCCGATCACGCTCGCCCCGGACGACATCCCGAGCATCGAGGAGTCGGCACTCAGTCCCACCGAGCTCCCCTTCACTCAGCAGGACTTCGACCCCCAGATGGAGCAGGCGCTCGAGCTGATGCCCGAGATCGTGGGCGACGAGTCGGTCGGCGTGAAGTACGCGATCAACGGCGTCCTGTCGGTCACCTACGACGGCATGCCCCTGCTCGGCGAGACCCCCGAGGTCAAGGGGCTGTGGTCCGCCGCGGCGATCTGGATCAAGGAGGGACCCGGCGCCGGCAAGACCGTCGCCGAGCTGATCGTCCACGGCGAATCCGAGATCGACGTGTTCGAGTCCAACGTCGCCCGCGCCTACTCGTGCCAGCGGACGCGCACCCACATCGTCGCCCGGGCCAGCGAGGGGTTCAACAAGATGTACGGGATCGTCCACCCGGGCGAGCAATGGGCGTCGGACCGGAACGTCCGGCTCTCCCCCTTCTACGCGCGTGAAAGTGAACTCGGAGCCGTGTTCTACGAGGGCGCCGCCTGGGAGCGCCCCCAGTGGTACGAGTCCAACGCCGGCCTGCTCGAGGAGTACGGCCACCGGATCACGAGGCGCGAGGCGGAATGGGATTCCCGCTGGTGGTCGCCGATCATCAACGCGGAACATCTGGCGATGCGCGACCGGGTGGCGATGATCGATCTGAGCGCGTTCGCGATCTTCGATGTCACCGGCCCCGGCGCGCTCGACGTCGTCCAGACGGTGGCCATGCGGCAGATGAACGTCGAGAACGGCCGGGTCGTATACACGCCGCTGCTCACGCCCAGTGGGGGCTTCAAGCAGGATCTCACGATCATGCGTCTGGGCGAGGACACCTTCCGCGTGGTCACCGGTGGCGCGTTCGGGATGTCCGACCTAAAGTGGTTCGCCGACCACCTCCAGGAGGATGGCTCGGCGCAGATCCACGACCAGACGAGCGCCTGGACGACGCTCGGCCTGTGGGGCCCGCGTGCCCGCGACGTCCTGCAGAGCATCACCGCCGACGACGTCTCACACCAGGGGATGCCGTTCGCTCGCTGCAAGGAGATCGAGATCGGGCCCGTGCGAACTCTCGCCTCGCGGATCTCCTACGTCGGCGACCTCGGCTGGGAGCTGTACGTCCCGTTCGAGCAGGGGGCGCGGCTGTGGGACATCGTGGCCGAGGCCGGCGCCCCTCACGGCATCGTCCCCGCCGGGATCGGCGTGTACGGCACCACCGGACGACTCGAGAAGTGCTACCGGGCGTACGGCGCAGAGCTCGAGGGCGACTTCACCGTCGTCGAGGCCGGCATGGCCTGGGGCAAGGTCAAGGACGAGGACTTCATCGGCAAGGAGGCGCACGTGCGCCACCGCGAGGCGGAGCCCGCGGCGATCCTGTGCACGCTGACCGTCGACGACCACACGTCCGCCGCCGGGGTCAAGCGGTACATGCTGGGCAAGGAGCCGATCCTCACACGGGACGGCCGGCCCCTCACGGACGGAAAGGGCCGCCGCTCCTACGTCACGTCCGCCGGCGCCGGGCCCTCGATCGGCAAGCACATCCTGATGAGCTATCTCCCGCCCGAACACGCCGTGGTCGGTGAGCAGCTCGCCGTCGAGTACATGGGTGAGCGTTATCCGGTCACCGTGGCCACCAACGACTCGACCCCGGTCTTCGACCCGGACAACACCCGCGTCCGATCCTGAGCCAATGAACATCCTGGTGTGTGTCAAGCGCGTACCGTTGACCGGGGGGAAGATCGTCCTCACAGACGATCAGCGCGCGATCTCCACCAAGCATCTCGGCTTCACGATCAGCCCGCACGAGGAGTGCGGCTGCGAGGAGGCGGTCCGTCTGATCGAGCAGCACGGCGGCTCCTCGACGGTGCTCACGCTCGGTCCGCCCGAGGCCGAGGAGCAGCTCCGCGACATGATGGCGATCGGGATCGACCAGGCCGTCCACCTCGTCACCGACGGCGAGGAGTGGGACCCCCAGGCGACCGCCGGCGCGATCGTCGAGGCGATCGGCGCCCAGGCCGCGCCCTACGACCTGATCCTGTTCGGCAACGAGTCCGCGGACGCCGGCAACTACCAGGTGGCGATCCGGGTGGCGCACAAGCTCGGACTCCGTGTGGTCACAGGTGTGAAAGGCATCTCGGTCCACAACGGAAGCCTGCGCCTTGAGGAGGAGGTCCCCGGTGGACGCGACGTCTACGAGGTACCGATGCCGGCCGTGGTGACCGTCAAGGAGGGCATCAACCTGCCCCGCTACCCGTCGGTTCCGGGCCGGCTGAGGGCCAAGCGCAAGCCACTCGAGGCCTTGAGCCCCGTCCGCTCCGAGCCGAAGCTCGAGATGGTCAGGCTGGTGCTCCCGCCCGGCTCGGGCAAGCAGGCCGAGGTCCTCGGCGACGGCCCGGACGCGGCGCCCGCGGTCGTAGGCGTGCTCTCGGAGCTGGGGCTGGTGTGATGAGCGTCCTCGTGTTCGTCGAGGACCCGAGCGACGAGCTCTCGCAGCAGGCGCTCACGTTCGCCCGGGGTCTGGGCGAGGACGTCCACGGCCTGGCGATAGACGACCGCGACGGCTACGCGCCGGCGGCGTGGGGGCAGGCGCTCGCGGCCGCCACGCGCGAGCGAAGCCCGTCCATGCTTCTCGCCCCCGGCACCGACCGCGGGAACGAGGTGCTCGCGCACGTGGCGGCGGAGCTCGACCTCCCGATGGTCGCGAACTGCACATCGGTCGCCCCTGGCGACCCGCTCACCGTCGTCCGCGTCCGCTGGGGTGGAAGCCTGCTCGAGGAGGCGCGGCTCCACGGCTCGCCCGCGCTCCTGACCGTCGCGGCCCACGCCGTCGCGGCGGATCCCGCCGGCACCGGCCTCGGGGTCGAGACCCTCGAGCCCGCCGTCGAGGCGGTGGTGAGGGTGTCCGAACGCCTCCCCGCCGAGACCGCCGGCGTATCGCTCGCCGATGCCGACGTCGTCGTCTCGGGCGGGCGCGGCGTCGGGTCAGCCGAGGGCTTTGCCGTGATCGAGGAGCTCGCGGCGCTCCTCGGTGGCGCGGTCGGGTGCTCGCGGGCGGTGACCAGCGCGGGGTGGCGTCCGCACACTGACCAGGTCGGGCAGACCGGAACGAAGGTCTCTCCGTCCTTGTACATCGCCTGCGGCATCAGCGGCGCCACCCAGCACATGGCCGGCTGCAAGGGCGCCAAGAAGCTGCTCGCGATCAATCCCGACCGCGAGGCGTCGATCTTCGCCAGTGCCGACTACGCGGTGATCGGCGACCTCCACCAGGTGGTGCCCGCGATCTCGGCGGAGATCAGAAAGGTGAAGGGCGGATAGTCTCCCCCGTCGCCGCCGTGGCGTTGGCCGCCGCCCTGGCCGTCAGCGGCACATTGTTCATCACCCGTGCCAGTCTCCTGATCGGCTTGGTTAGGGCGGGGGCGCCTACCCCGCGCTCGGGCGACGTGCCGCGCCGGGTCCTGGGCGAGGTCGAGATCGTGTTCGGCCAACGCAAGTTGCTCCAGCGCCTCGGCCCGGGGCTGATGCACGCGTTCATCTTCTGGGGCTTCCTCGTGCTCGTGCCGACGATCTTGATCGCGATGATCGGCATCGTCGACAAGCACGCGACGCTGCCGTGGCTCGGCCATCAGGGTTGGTACGCGCTGCTCGTCGACATCTTCTGCGCGCTCGTCCTTGCCGGGGTGGTGGCCGCCTTCTGGATCCGCAAGGTGCAACGCCCGCGCCGGTTCGAGGGCAGCCACCTCGGCGAGGCCGATCTGATCCTCGGCCTGATCGCGACGATCGTGATCTCGCTACTGCTGTGGCACGCGACCCGGATCGCGGTGCACCTGAACGAATGGCCGGCGTCGTGGTCCCCCGTTTCCAACGCCCTCTCCCACCTGTTCGCCGACAACCAGACGACGCGCGTGCTCGAGCGCGTGTTCGTCTGGATCCACGTCCTCACGATCCTGACCTTCCTGGCCTACCTCCCGCGCTCCAAGCACCTGCACATCTTCGTGGCGGCGTTCAACGTGTGGTTCGGGCGAACCCGCGCCCGCGGCCGCCTCGAGCCGCTCAAGTTCGACGATCCCGACGTGCCCGAGGAGGATCTGCGCTTCGGTGCGGGCGCGGCCAAGGACCTGACCTGGAAGCAGGTGCTCGACACGTTCTCCTGCACCGAGTGCGGCCGCTGCCAGGACGTCTGCCCGGCGTTCGCCACCGGGAAGATCCTCTCCCCCAAGCTCGTCATCATGGGGCTTCGAGACCTCGTTCTGGCGCAAGATCAGGACAAGCCGCTCGTTCCGGACGCCGTTCCCGCCGACATGGTCTGGGACTGCGTGACCTGCGGCGCCTGCGTCCAGGCCTGCCCGGTGTCGATCGAGCACGTCGACCACATCGTCGACCTGCGTCGGCACCTGGTGATGGTCGACGCGAGCTTCCCGCCCGAGGCCGAGCCGATGCTCCGCGACGTCGAACGAGCGTCCAACCCGTGGGGCAAGGCGCAGTCCGAGCGCGCCGACTGGGCCGCCGGCCTGGGCGTCCGCGTGCTCGAACCGGGCGACCCGGCACCCGAGTACCTCTACTGGGTCGGTTGCGCCGGGTCTTTCGACGAGCGGGCACGGCGGACCACCGAGGCCACCGCCACGCTCCTGCAATCAGCGGGCGTCGACTTCGCGATCCTCGGGCCGCGGGAAAGCTGCACCGGCGACCCCGCCCGCCGGATCGGCAACGAGTACGTGTTCCAGGCCTTCGCCGAGCAGAACGTCGAGACGCTGGGCGACGCGGGCATCACCAAGGTCGTCACCGGCTGCCCGCACTGCTTCAACACCCTGGCCAACGAGTACCCGGACTTCGGCGGCCGCTACGACGTGATCCACCACTCCGAGCTGCTCTCGCAGCTCGTGCGCGAAGGGCGCATCAACCCGAAGCGCGCCGACACGACGCAGATCACCTACCACGACTCGTGCTACCTGGCCCGCCACAACAACGTCCTCGAAGGGCCACGCGAGCTGGTCTCGGCCGTCGGCACGCCGGTCGAGATGCGCCGCTCGCGCAAGCAGACGTTCTGCTGCGGCGCCGGCGGGGCGCACATGTGGATGGAGGAGCGCGCCAAGCCGATCAACGAGGAGCGCGTGCGCGAGGCCGCCGCCACCGGGGCCGGCACGCTCGCGGTCGCCTGTCCGTTCTGCACGGTGATGCTCGACGACGGCGTGCAGAGCGCCGGCGCCGAGCTGCGCGTCGCTGACGTGGCGACGCTGCTATCCGAGGCTATCGACGGCGGCGACTGACCGGGCCTCCGCGACGGCGGCATCGAGCTCGGCTCGTGCGCGCTCGTGCGCGCCCCCATCAGCCCCGAGCGCATCGAGTCCCAGCAGCGCGGCGCCCACGATCGGCTCGCTCGGCGACACCACAATGCGGGCCCGCGGAGCCACCTCTTCAACCCCTCGCGCGATGACCTCGACCACCTTCGGCGCCGCGGCTCGCAGAAGGCGCCCGCCCAGGACGACGTCCGGATCGGCGTCGGCCAGGTCGAGTCGAAGGATCGCCGCGCGTACGAACGCGACCACTTCGGCCGCAAGCCGCTGCACGATGTCGCCGGCGACGGCGTCTTCGTCGCAGACGCCGAGCACGACCAGCTCCTGCACTGCTGGCCGACGGGTACTCGGCCGCGGATCTCCGCCACGGTCCGATCGCGGCCGTCACCCGGGGGCTGCCGGTGGTCGCGCTGTGTGCCTCCGGGCCGGCGGCCGCCGATGTCGCGTCCTTAGTCGATCAGCTGCGCACGCGGGAGGCGAGCGTGCTCGTCGTCGCGACCGGCGAGGACGCCGACATCTCGCTCCCGAGCGACGTGTCGGAGCCGCTGGCGCCGATCGTCGCGGTCGTCCGCGGACAGCAGCTCGCGTACGAGCTCGCGCTGCGAATCGGCCTTGATCCCGACAGTCCCGCGGGGTTGACGAAAGTGACGCCGACGTAGCGGTTCCAGCGCCCGGTGACAACGAGGTGCTACCGATCGCCCGGAGCGACAACGACACCACGCTGTGGCCGGGCGAATCCGAGACGCAGCACGCGACCTACCCACGCGCCGCTCTGGGCGGTGCTTTCCCCGGGGTCAGCGTGTCCAGCTGGAACGTCGGGACGCTGGACGTGCCGGCGGGGCCGTAGCGGCACACTCGTCGTGTGATTGCGATCCTGGGTGGCCTCGGCGCCGCCGTCGCGTGGGCGGTTTCGACCCTGTGCTCCTCGCGCTCGAGCCGGCTAATCGACCCCGCCTCGGTGGTGGCCTGGATGATGCTCATCGGCCTCGCGATCACCGCCCCCCTCGCTGCGCTGGACGGAGTGCCGGCCCGGCTCGGTCCCGGCTCGGGCGCCTGGCTGGCCGTCTCCGGGGTCGGCAACGTCGGGGGCCTGGTGCTCACCTACCGCGCGCTGCGCATCGGACAGGTCGCGCTGGTCGCCCCGCTGGTGTCGACCGAGGGGGCGGTCGCCGCCGTGATCGCGCTGATCGCCGGCGAGCCGCTGGCACCCGGCGTCGCGCTGACGCTGCTGGCGATCGTCGCCGGCGTCTGCCTCGCTTCAACGCCGGACGCGTCCCGGTCAGACGCCGCCACGGTACCGGCCGGCGCCGCGCGTCCCAGTGCTGGGGTCGCGCTCGCAATGGCCGCTGCGCTCGCCTTCGGCGTCAGCCTCTACGCCACCGCCCGAGCGGGCGCCGAGCTGCCGGTCGCCTGGGTCGTGCTGTCAGCTCGCGCCATCGGCGCGGTGGCCCTCGCGCTGCCGTTGGCGGCCGCCGGCCGCCTCGAGCTGACGCGCCCCGCCGTCCCGCTCGTGGTCACATCCGGGCTGTGCGAGGTGCTCGGCTTCTACTCCTTTACCACGGGCGCGCGGCACGGGATCGCGGTGGCCGCCGTGCTCGGCTCGCAGGTCGGGGGCTTGGCGGCGCTCGGAGCCTATCTCGGCTTCGGCGAGCGGCTCACCCGCCAGCGCACGCTCGGCGTGTGCACGATGCTGGCCGGGGTCGCGGTGCTGAGCGCGCTGCGCGGCTGATCGGCTGTCCTCACTCGGCCGCCGTATCCGCTGCGCGCAGCCGTTCGAGCTGGCGCTCGAGCCCGCCGGAGCCGACCTCGCGCACGACGAGCGGCAGCCCGAGTCGCTGCGCGGCGCGCAAAGCAGCGGCGCGAGTCGCCGCCACCGGCCGCTGCGCCAGCCACATCACGCGCGTGTAGTTCCCGAAATAGTCCTCGCGGAGCTCCGGGTAGCGATCGAGCCCGAGCTCGCGCCAGACGGTGTGCTCGAACGTTCGCGCCAGGAAGTCGGTGAGAAAGTACGTCCCGGGCTCCTCCTCCAGCGCCGCCCGAACCTCGGCGCGGCCGAACACGTCGTAGCAGTGCTCGCCCTCGAGGCGCGGGAACGCGTCGAGCGCGCCGAGCGTCCCGCAGTCCCCGTAGGCCACGGCGACGACGTCGCGGCCCGCAGATAGCGCCTCCACCGCCGGGCCGATGCGGTCCGGATGGTTGTGCAGCAGCGCCGGGACCGGTATCACCTCCAGCTCCCAGCCCCGCCGCTTTGCGATCCGGCGCACATCCAGCGCCAGCGCACCGCACGCGAGCACCGCCTGACGACGGCCGGTCATCCCGGGAACGTCAGCTGGTCGACGAACATGTCGTTGAAGTCCGCGCGGCCGGACAGCTCCACGTACTCGACCTCGCGCAGGATCGAATACGCCTCGGCCCGCTCGCGCACCGACAGCGCCGCGATCTTCGCCCCCTCGCCGGCGACGTTGCCGGCCGACACGATTCGGGGTAGGGCGATCTTCGGGACCAGGCCAATCCGGACCGCCGATAAAGGCGTCAGGTACGCGCCGAAACTGCCCGCCAGTAGGACCTGGCTCACGTCCTCGGGCACGACCCCCAGCGAGCGCATCAAGATGCTCCACCCGGTGGCGATCGAGGCCTTGGCGAACTGGAGCTCGCGCACGTCGCGCTGGGAAAGGAACACCGATCGCTCGGGATCCGGGCCACCGCGCCAGTCGAGCACGAACACCCGCTCCTGACCGATCTTGGTCAGCCGCGGGGCTAGCCCCGGATGCGACGCGGCCGCCTCCGCATCCGGGATGAACCGCCCCGAATGGTCGAGCAGCCCACAGTGGACGAGCTCGGCGACCGCGTCGACGAGCCCCGAACCGCAGATCCCGACAGCCGCCTCGTCCCCGATCACATCCAGGACCACGCCGTCCCCCGACACCTTCACCCCCTCGATCGCGCCGGGCGCGGCCCGCATCCCGCACCTGATCTGCGCGGCTTCGAACGCGGGCCCGGCCGGCGCCGCCGTCGCCACCACGCGGTCGACGGACCCGAGGGCGATCTCGCTGTTGGTGCCTACGTCGATGAACAGCCGCACCCGGCGATCCCGCGTTATGCCGGTCGCGAGCATTCCCGCCACGATGTCTCCGCCGACGTAGGCGCCAAGCGATGGGAACACGAACGCCGGCGCTCGAGGATGCACGGAGACCCCGAAGTCGGCCGCCCGCACCTCCGGGAACGAATGCGTGGAGACCACGAACGGGGCCATCGACAGCGGCTCGGGGTCGATCCCGAGCGCGAGGTGCATCATCGTGACGTTGCCGCACACGGTGATCTCGTACACCTCGCCCGGATCGACGGCGCCCTCGGCGCAGACCTCGGCGACGAGCGAAGCCAGCGTCTCGTGCACCCGGGAGCGCAGCGCCGCGAGCGCCTCGGAGTCCATCATCGTCGCCGAGATGCGCGTGATCACGTCGGCGCCAAACGGCTGCTGGCGGTTCAGCATCGACCGCACCGCCACCGGTTGGCCGCTCTCCAGATCCAGCAGGGTGGCGACCACGGTGGTCGTGCCCAGATCGAACGCGATCGCGAACCGGCGCGCCGTCGTATCCCCGGGCTCCAACCCGAGCAACTCCTGATCGGCCACCACCGCGGTGACGTCGAACCCGGACGATCGCAGCACCGATCCCAAAGACCGGAGCACCTCAACGGGCGTATGCGGCTCCAGATCCTCGAGTGCGTCGAGCACGCGCTGAAGATCGGAGCGCTGGTCCTCCATCGACGGCTCCTCCAGCACCAGATGACGCTTCTGGACCGCGGGGCGCAGGATGACGTGCCGCCCCACCCCGGCCAACGCAGCCTTGGGTCGGGTCTGGAGTGGAGGTACCTCGACCACGAGATCCCCGCGGGCCGACGCCCGGCAAGCGAGGCGCCAGCCCTCCCGCAGCTCCTCGGTGGAGAACGCCCGGGGATCCAAGGGCCCAACCGGAACGTCGCCCGAGACGATCCGGACGCGACACTTCTTGCAGGTCCCGTGTCCGCCGCAGGTGGAGTCGATAGCGATCCCGTTCCAGCTCGCGGCGTCGAACACGGGCGTCCCGCTCGGCACGCGTACCTCGGCCCCGTCGGGAAGGAAGCGGAGCCGAACCCGGCCGGTTCCGTCATCAGGAGCGGGCGTCGAGCCGGCCGCGCCAGGGTCGCCGGCCACCGAGAGCTGCCGTCGCTGCGGCGCCGGCGGGCTCACGGCACGGGAGCCTCCTGGGCGACCGTCGCCTGGCGCGCGCGGTGCGCGGCGATCCAGTTCGCGCCCCATTCGTCGTGTCCGAGCAGCAGGTCGCTCGCGCGGACGGCGTCCACGACGGGCCGGGCGGTCGACATGATCGCGCTGGTCAGCCCGGCCGCCATCGCCATCGGCAGAAACCCCGCGTTAAGCGCATGCCGATCCGGCAGGCCGAACGACACGTTCGACGCGCCCAGGGACATGTTCACGCCGAGCTCGTCGCGGATCAGGCGGATCGCCTTGAGCGTGGTCTTGACCGCCTCCGGATCGGCGCCCACGGTCATCGCCAGCGGATCGATCACCACGTCATCGCGCGCGATCCCGTGGTCGGCAGCCGCGGCCACGATCTTGCGCGCGCACTCGAGGCGCTTCTCGGGCGTCTCCGGGATGCCGGTCTCGTCGTTGGCCAGTCCGATCACGGCAGCCCCATGCCGAGCGACCAGGGGGAGGATCTCGGAGAGGCGATCGTCCTCGGCCGTGACCGAGTTCACGAGGGCCCGCCCCTCGTACACGGACAGGCCCGCCTCGAGCGCCTCGATCACCGAGGAGTCGATGCAGATCGGTACGTCGACCGCTGTTTGAACCGTCTGAAGCATGGTCTTCAGGAGCTCGGCCTCGTCGACAAGCGGAATCCCGGCGTTGACATCGAGCATGTCGGCGCCTGCCTCGACCTGGGCCACGGCGTCGGCGGTCACCATCGAGAGCTCGCCGGCGCGGAGCTCCTCCGCGAACTTCTTGCGCCCGGTCGGGTTGATCCGCTCGCCGATGATGCAGAACGGCCGCCTGTGGCCGATCGTGACCGTCTTGGTCCGCGACCGCAGGACCGTCTCCGCGAATCCGCCCGAGCTCACGCGAGCACCTTCGCGCGCCGCAGCTCGATCAGCTCCTTCGCCTTCTTCACCGCGGAGGAGGCGTCGGCCGAGTAGCCGTCGGCGCCGACCGCGTCGGCGTACTCCTGGGTGACCGGCGCGCCGCCCACCATCACGATGACCTGATCGCGGAGCCCCGCCTTCTCCAGCGCGTTGATGTTCGCCTTGAACATCGGCATGGTCGTGGTCAGGAACGCCGAGAAGCCGACGATGTCCGGGCTGTGCTCCTCGATTTGCTCGATGAACTTCTCGGGGGGCACGTTGACCCCCAGGTCGATCACCTGGAAGCCGGCGCCCTCGAGCATGATGTTGCAGAGGTTCTTGCCGATGTCGTGGACGTCTCCCTTGACCGTTCCCATCAGAAATGTCCCGACCTGGGCCACCCCGGTCTCGGCCAACAGCGGCCGCAGGATGTCGAGCGCGCCCTGCATGGCCCGCGCCGCGATCAGCATCTCGGGCACGAAGAAGTCGCCGCGTTCGAAGCGGGCCCCAACCTCCTCCAGCGACGGGATCAGCGCGTCGTAGAGCATTCGCTCGGGCGCGAGTCCCTGCTCGAGTCCGTCCTCGACTGCCTGCCTAACCGCCGGCGCGTTTCCAACCAGCGTCTCGTCGTACAGCAGCTGGAGGATCTCTTCATCGGTCACGCGGCTTGTTCTCCTTGGTCGGGGTGGCCGAGACGCCGGCTCAGCGTCCCCGCCTCGGTGGTCAAAATCGGCTTCAGCTCCGCGATGCGGGCGGGCGTCATGCGCAGCGTCGGCCCGGAGATGCTGAGGGCCGCGATCACCTCGCCGCGCGCGCCTCGGACCGGCGCTGCGATCGCGGACAGACCGACTTCGAGCTCGTCGATCGAGGTGGCAAAGTCGTCGCGCCGGACGGCCGCGAGCTCCCCACTGGCCGCCGCGGCCGCCCCGGCCGGCGCGCGGTCGAACGCCGTGAACACCTTGCCGTTGGCGGAATGCTCGTAGCCGACCGAGCGCCCGAGCCATTGCCCGGCGCCGAGGAAGTGCCGGCTGTCCACCTGGGCTACGTGCTCGACTCCGTCGGGCCCGGGGACCGCGAGATTGATCGTCTCGCCGCTGGCCTCGGCGAGGGCATCGAGTGCCGGCCGCGACAACTCGACGATGTTGCGCTCGAGCATGCCGCGCTCGGCCACCCGGAGGATCGCGGGTCCGGGCCGCAGGCGTCCACGCTCGCCGTCCTGCTCGATCAGCCCGCGGCGCTCGAGCGCGCTGACGAGGCGCGAGGCCGTGCTCTTCGGCAGTCCCGCGGCGGAAGCCAGGTCGGTGAGGGCCACCGGCTGCTCTGACTCGAGCACGCGGACGAGCAGGTCGGCACCGCGGTCGATTGCCGCGGTGCCGGCGGCGTGCGCTTGGAACTGTTGTTCCACGCGGTATAGATTACGGACGCAGCTCGCTACGTCAAGGCGCCGCCGACAGGCGCCGCCGACAAATCCCCAGAGATTCCCTAGGAGCCAGCCGTGTTCGTCAACTCGATGCCCCGCTACGAGATCCTCAGCGAAGACGCGATGGACGTAATCGACCGCGGCTGGCGCCGGCTCGTGTCCGAAATCGGCGTCGAGTTCCTGCTCCCCGAGGCCGTTGACCTGCTCGTCAAGGCAGGCCAGACGCTCGAGGACGAAAACCGCATCAGGTTCGACCCCGAGTTCATCCTCGAGCAGGTCGCCAAGGCCCCAAGGGAATTCGACCTTCAGGCGCGCAACCCGGCCAACACCGCGCACATCGGCGGCGATCACATGGTGTTCGCACCGGTCTACGGCCCGCCCTTCATCCGTGAGGGCGACACCCGGCGTGACGCCAAGATGGCCGACTTCGAGAACCTGGTGAAGCTCTCCCAGTCGTTCGATCAGCTCGACTCGCCGGGCGGCACCATCTGCGAGCCCGAGGACCGGCCGCTCGATTCGCGTCACCTCGACATGGTGTTCGCGCTCCAGACCCTGAGCGACAAGCCGTACATGGGATCGGTCACATCCGGGCCCAACGCCGCCGACGCGATCCGGATGGGCGAGATCCTGTTCGGCGGCCGCGAACAGATCGAGCGCGCACCCGTCTCGATCTCCCTCATCAACGTGAACTCGCCGCTGCGCTACGACGACCGGATGCTGGCGGCGATGTTCGAGTACGTGAAGGCGAACCAGGCCGTCGTCATCAGCCCGTTCCTGCTGATGGGGGCGATGTCGCCGGTGTCGCTGCCGGCGACGCTCGTGCAGCAGGTGGCCGAGGCGCTGGCCGGGATCGCCCTGGCGCAACTGCTCCGCCCCGGGTCCCCGGTCGTGTTCGGGAGCTTTCTCTCGAACACCGATATGCAGTCGGGGTCACCCTCGTTCGGCACTCCGGAGTCGGGACTGGGCGTGCTGTGCACGGGCCAGATCGCACGGCGGTTCGGGCTGCCGTGGCGCGGCGGCGGCGGTCTCAACGCCTCGCAGACGGTCGACGCCCAGGCCGCGTATGAGTCGCTGATGACGCTGCTGCCGACGTTCCTGGCCGGCGCCAACTTCGTGATGCACTCGGCCGGCTGGCTCGAGGGCGGCCTGGTGTCCTGCTACGAGAAGTTCATCGTCGACGTCGAGCTACTGCGCGAACTGCGCCACGAGTTCACCCCGCTCGAGATCGACGACGCGTCACTCGCGTTCGACGCGCACACCGAGGTCGGCCCCGGTGGTCACTTCCTCGGCGCGATGCACACGCTCGAGCGCTTCCGCGAGTGCTTCTACCGCCCGCTCCTGTCCTCCACCGAGAACTTCGACCGCTGGAGCAAGCGGGGCGCCAAGGACACCGCCGCGCGTGCCGCCGAGATCTGGCGTGACACCCTGGTGCACTATGAGCAACCTCCGCTCGATGACGCGATCCGGACCGAGCTCGAGGAGTTCGTGGTGCGCCGGCGCGCCGAGCTGGGCGATTAGCGATTGACCTCGAGTCCCGATGGGCACCGTGCTTCGCAGCGGCTGAGCGCCCGCGAGCTGCGCCTGCTGTTCGTGGTCGCCGGCGCAGTCGTCTTCTTCGACACGGTGTTCTACGCGGCCGTGGTGCCGCTGCTCCCGTCGCTCACCCGGGAGCTGCACCTCTCGAAGGCGTCGGCCGGCCTGCTCACCGCCGGCTACGCGGTGGGGACGCTCGTCGGGTCTCTGCCCGCCGGCGTACTGGCCGAGCGGGCCGGCCCGCGCGTCACGCTGTACACGGGTCTGGCGCTCATGGGCAGCTCGAGCCTCGCCTTCGGTCTGCTCGACAACGTGGCGCTGCTCGACCTGGCGCGCTTCGTCCAGGGCGTCGGCGGCGCGTGCACGTGGGCCGGAAGCATGCTGTGGTTGATCCTCGAGGCTCCGCTCGAGCGCCGGGGAAGCGCGATTGGCGGCGCGCTCGCCGCCGGCATCGGCGGCGCTCTGTTCGGTCCGGTGGTCGGCACCCTCGCCCACGCGCTCGGCCGCGCGCCGGTGTTCTCGGCCGTCGTGCTGGTCGCCGTAGGCCTGGGCATCGCGGTCGCCATGCTCCCCCGGCCGCCCGAGCCGGAGTTCGACCCCTCCCGCACGCCTCTGACCCGCCAGCTCCGCAGGCCGGACATCGCGCTCGGCATGTGGCTGGTGGCGATCCCGGCGGTGGCGTCGGGCGCAATCAACGTGCTCGGCCCTCTTCGCCTCGGCGAGTTGGGCGCGGGTGCGGCGGCGATCGGCGCCACCTTCCTGGTCGCCGCGGCCGTCGAGGCGTCGATGAGTCCGGCGGTCGGGCGGTTATCGGACCGACGCGGGCGGATGCTTCCGCTGCGCGTCGGGCTCGGCGCCGCCGCGGTGGCCCTGCTGCTCTTCACGCTCCCCGAGACCGGACTGCTGCTCGCGTGCGTGATCGTGCTTCAGACGGTGGCGCTGGGGACGTTCTGGGCGCCGGCCATGGCGATGCTGTCAGATGCCGCCGACACGCACGGCATGAGCCAGGGATACGCGCTCGCGCTGGTCAACTTCGCCTGGGCGGCCGGACAGATCGCCGGCGCCGCCGGGGGCGGCGCGCTCGCTAAGGCCGTCGGCGACGGCGTTCCGTTCGCGCTCGCCTCGGCGCTCTGCGCGGCAACGCTCGGGCTGCTGCTCCTGCGCCCGGCGCGACGGCGTATACTGCCTAATCGATGACTGATATATCAGTCGTCTCCGAGGAGCGGGGCGCCGCCGGGCGGGGTCTCCTCGCCGACCGCGCCTACCGCGAGCTGCGCGACCGGCTGGTCACGCTGCGCATCCCTCCGGGCTCACCGATCGACGAGGACGCGATCGGGCGTGAGCTGGAGATGGGCCGCACCCCGGTGCGCGAAGCGATCAAGCGCCTCGCGCTCGAGAACCTGGTCACCGTGTTCCCGCGCCGGGGCACCTTCGCCTCGGAAATCAACATCACCGACCTTGCCCAAGTCTCCGACGTTCGGGTCCAGCTCGAGGGACACGCCGCCTACCGCGCCGCCGAGCGGATCACGCAGGGACAGCGAGCCGAGCTCGCGGCGCTGCTCGACGAGCTGCGCCGGAGCCGCGGCGCCGACGACCTCGAGTCGCTGATGGCGCTCGACACGCGCGTGCACCGCTTCATCTACCGCTGCGCGGCCAACCCGTTCCTGGAAGAGACGCTCACGCGCTACTTCAATCTCTCGCTGCGGATCTGGTACCTGGTCATCGACCGCCTGCCGCACCTGTTCGCGCGCGTGCACGAGCACCAGGACGTGCTCCGGGCGATCGACGCCGGCGAGGCGGATCGCGCCCGCGACATCCTGGCCGTCCACATCGCCACCTTCGAGCGCGAGATCAGGTCGGTCTTGTGAGCCCAGCCTGATCTCAGGCCGCACGCCGCTCGAGCCCCTCGCCGCGCCCCGCTGCGGGCACCGGCCGGCCGCGGTCGGCTGAGGCCGGGCGCATCGCCGCGCGCAGCGAAGGGCCGAGGTAGCGGCGCAGGTGCCAGGCCAGCAGCCCGGTCCACCACACGCTCGAGATCAGATGCGTGTAGGCGAAGAACGACGCGGTGCTGGGCGCGAATAGGAGCGCCAGGCCCGTGACCGCGAGCGGCACGGACACGGCGCCCAGGGCGAGCGACACGAGCTCGGGCAGGCGCTCGCGGGCGAAAGCCCGGCGAAGTCTCGTCACGCCGCTATCCGCGACCTTGTAGGCGACGAGCAGCAGGGCCAGGGCCGAGATCCCGGAGTGCACCCAGATGACCGCGCCCGGAACCGGGCCGCGACCGATACCCATCCCGTAGAGGATCGCGCCCGTGGCCACCGCGCCGAGCAGCGGCCCGAGCGCGAGCAGCCCGCGCCGCGCCACCGAGCGGCGGACGTGCGACGGAGCCGGAGTCGCTGCGGGCGGCGGGAGAGGCTCTCGCGGTCTCGAGGCGGCGTCACGCAGCGGACGATCCTTGGCGTCTCGCTCGGGGCGATAGGCCATCCAGAAAAACGCGACCACGCCGATGAGCACGAACACCAGGTGGGCACCGTGCTCGACCAGGAACTGCTTCATCGAACCGACCCCGGCCCGGCCCTCGACAGAGCGGTCAGCGCCGGGAGTTGCGCTGAACGTCGCGCAGGGCGAGTCCCATCAGCACGCCGCCGGCGAAGATGAACCCGTGCTGGGTGAAGTGGAGTGTGGGATGCGCGTCCGCGAGGTGATCGACGAACGGGAGCAGCAGCACGACCTCGAACACGGCGGCGAACACCACGAGCCGAAGTGCCCGAATCCGCGTTCTCCGTCGGATGTCATCCGCGCGCACCGCTTCCATGGACACTTGATCGACCTCCCGAGCCGGGGCTTGAGTCATGCCTCGCCGTCTCCAGTGGCCCAAGCGTGCGCCGCCGCCCTGACTGCCGCCTGGAGTGTCGTCCGGGCCAGCCGGCGCCGGTGCCCGCGACCCGGTGGGGGAATCGGCCGGCGCCGCGGTGCGGCCACGCGGCCGTTGCTGCGCTCGGGCGCCGAGTCCGGCGCCGGGGTGTCCTCGACGGCCTTAGATATGGAGGGAGCGGCCGGGTCAGTCGCGGCGGACGCGACCGCGAGCAGCTGCTCGACCACCTCCGGCGGCTCGGGGCGATAGAACAGGAAGCCCTGTGCGGTGTCGCAGCCGGCGGTCTGGAGATTGCCGAGCTGCTCGGCGGTCTCGACCCCCTCGGCCGTGACCGACAGCTTCAGCGCGTGGCCGAGCTCGATCACGGCGTTGACGATCGCGACGTCCTCCTCGTTGTCGGGCACACCACGCACGAACGACCGGTCGACCTTGACGCAGTCGACAGGCAGACGGCGGAGGTACTCGAGCGAGGAGTACCCCGTCCCGAAGTCGTCGATCGCGATCTTGACGCCGAGCTGCTTCAGCTGGGTGAGCGTTCGGATCGAGGACTCGGGATCCTCGATCAGGACGCTCTCGGTCACCTCGAGGCACAGACTGGACGGTTCGATCCCGGTCTCCTCGATGACCCCGGCGACCGTCTCGCGCAGCGAGTCCTGTGCCAGCTGTCGTGCCGACACGTTGACCCTCAGCGTCAGCGGCTGATGGCTCGGACGCGACCGCTGCCATACGACCGCGCGACGGCAGGCGTCGCGCAGGACCCAGGTGCCGAGCGGGATGATCAACCCGGTCTCCTCGCACAGCGAAATGAAGTCGCCCGGCCCGAGCAGCCCGCGTTCGGGATGCTGCCAGCGGACGAGGGCCTCGAGCCCGGTGATGCGCTGGCCGTCGATCGCCACCTCGGGCTGGAAGAACAGCCGGAACTCCTCCCGGTCGATCGCCTTGCGGATCGCGTTCTCGTTGTGCAGCCGGGCCAGCGCGCGCTCGCGCGTCACCTCGTCGAACAGCACCACACGCGCGCCACCGGCGCCCTTGGCCCGGTACATGGCGGCGTCGGCGTCGCGGATCAGATCATCGGGGTCCTGGTGGGGGTCGGAGGTGACCGAGATGCCGATGCTGGCCGCGGCCATCGTCTCACCGTGGGCGAGCTGGAAGGGGAGGCTGAACGCCTTGAGGACGCGCTCGGCCACCGCGACCGCGTCCTCGTCATCGAAGATGTCCTCGCACAGGATCACGAATTCGTCGCCGCCGAACCGCGCGAGCGTCTCGTGCCGGCGCAGGGAGTGGCTGACCCGCTCGGCGACCGCGACGAGCAGCTCGTCGCCCTCGCCGTGGCCGAGGCTGTCGTTGATCACCTTGAACCGGTCGAGGTCGACGAACAGGATGGCGACGCCGCGGTTCGGTCCTCGACCGAGCCGGTCGAGCGCGCGCTTGAGGTGGTTCAGGTACAGCAATCGGCTGGGCAAGCCGGTCAGCGGATCGCGCAGCAGCTGATTCTCGTTCGTGCGCCACGCCACGATGTGCGCGACGCTGGCCGCCAGCACGAACCCACCGTGAATGCAGGCCCACAGCCACGGCTCCTTGATCGCCTGCGGGTTGTCGCCGAACACCGCGCGGGGATCCAGCATCCCCCCCACGCCGTGATGGATGACCACGAACGCGATCGCGACCAGGAACGGCGTCCAGTCCTGGTACAGGGTCAGCACGCCGATCATCACGAAGAAGTGGAAGTGCGCCTCGGTGATGCCGCCCCACAGGTCCACCAGGACGGCCGAGCACGTGACCAGGCCGAACGAGGCGGCGATGATCCGGGCCTTGAGGCGGAACCGCTCGAGGCTGGCCCCAAGCCCGCACAACACGATCATGCTCACGTCCACGGCTGTGTGCTCGACCGAGTTGCCCATCAGCACGCCGAACGCGAACAGCGCCGGCACGTGCAGCCAGAGCAGGATGACGATCGAGCCGTGCCGCCGGCGCAGCACGTGCTCGGGCAGCAGCTGCCCCTTCGGCAGCCAGTGCTTGAGCGCCACCCAGCGTCCGATGATCGAGCCGCCCGGTCCGCCCCGGCGCCCGCGGGCACGATCGACATGACCTTGGACGGCGTCGCCCAGCCCGGCGCCCCGCACGTCGTCGGCGACGGGAGCTCCGGTCAGGGCGCTCATCTCGCGACGGAGCGGCTGGGACTGCGCCGCAGAACATCTCGGAAGCTGGTCGAGGCATCCATGCACGTCACCATCGGCCCGGCGCCGAGCCGCTTTGAGCCTTCTGGAAGGATTTCGGTGAACTACGTAGGGTCGTTTACCGACCCGGCCGCTGGGTCCTGGTAGGCGGGGGTGGTGTCAGCCGATGACGACGGTCTGCAGCTCGGTGAACGAGTGCATGACGTGCACACCGCCCACCCGCCCGATCCCGCTGTCGCTGCCGGCCCGGCCTCCGAACGGAAGATGCGCCTCCCAGTAGTTGCTCGACTCGTTGATGTTCACCCAGCCGGTCCGCACCCGGTCGGCGAACTCGAGCCCCCGGCGCAGGTCGGACGTGTAGATCGCTGCCAGCAGTCCGTACGGCGAGGCGTTGGTGAGCGAGATCGCGTCGTCGAGCGAGTCGATCGCCACTACCGGTGCGATCGGCCCGAACGTCTCCTCGACCGCTACCCGCGCGTCCGGCGGCACGTCGGTGAGGACGGTCGGCTGCCAGTAGAGCGAGGTGGCAAAGCCGGTGGCACGCGCCCCGCCGCTGACCACGCTCGCGCCGCGCTCCACCGCATCGCCGACGTGCTCGTCCATCTTCAACGCCACCGGCTCGTTGTTGAGCGGCCCCATCGTCGTGGCCTCGTCGAACGGGTCGCCGAGCAGGATCCGCTCCGCCACCCGCCGCGCCAGGAGCTCGACGAACTCGTCGCGGACGGCACGGTGAACGAGGATCCGCTCGCCCGCCGTGCAGCTCTGGCCGGCGCACAGGTAGCACGCGGTCAGGGTGGCGTCGACGGCCGCCGGCAAATCCGCGTCGTCCATCACCACCAGTGGCCCGTTGCCTCCCATCTCGAGCAGCGCGGCCTTCCCCGCGGCGGCCTGGCCGACGAGCCGGCCGGTGGCCGTCGAGCCGATGAACGCGATGCCGTCGGTCCCCGGGTTGCGAGCGATCTCGTCGCCGACCACGGGGCCGGGTCCCGTGACCAGGTTGAACACCCCCGACGGCAGGTCGGCGTCGGCGATGCACTGGGCCAGCGCGACCGCGCACACCGCGGTCGACGGCGCCGGCGTCCACACGACCGCGTTGCCGCAGGCCAGCGCCGGGGCGATCAGCTCCGCCGGCATCGTGTACGGCCAGTTCCAGGGGCTGATCACGCCGACCACCCCGCGCGGGCGCCGCACCAGCATCACCCGCTTGCCGGGCGAGAAGGAGTTGGGCAGCTCGCCGCCGAGACGCTTGGCATCCTCGGCCGCCATGCGCCAGTACTCGATGAGCTCGTCGACCTCGCCAAACGCTTCGGCCCGCAACGGCTTGCCCTGGTCGAGCGTGAGCGTGTGGGCGAGCTCGTCGCGGCGCGACTCGATGAGGTCGCCGACCGCATGCATTTTGGCGGCGCGCTCGAACGCGGTCGCATGCGCCCAGCCGTCGGCCGCGTCACGGGCCGCGGCGATCGCCCGCTGGGCGTCGCCCCGGTCACCCTGCGGGATCGTCCCGATCAGCTCACCGGTCGCTGGGCTGGTGGCCTCGAACGTCTCGCCACTCGTGCTCGGCTGCCAGCTTCCGCCGACGAACATGTGCTGCCCGGTCCGCGTGGCCATCGAAACCCTCGCCCAGTCGCGTCGTTGACACCATTCGACAACTGATATATAACAGCCCGATCAGGCGCGGGTCAATGGATTCGAGGGTGCAACCCCGCCCCAGATGCGGGCAAGGTCGTGGTGTTCAATGGGCCGCGCGGCCCTGCGCGGACCGGGGAGGTTGATCGATGGCAGCTGTAGGAGAAGCTCCGCAGGCGAGCGGCACGACGTCGGACAGCCACGAGCTCGCAGGCTTCGGGTACAAGCAGGAGCTGGACCGCTCGCTGGGGAGCTTCTCCGCGTTCGCGGCGGGGTTCAGCTACATCTCGATCCTGACCGGCGTAACCGCGCTGTTCGGGCTCGCGTACAGCTTCGCGGGACCCGGCGTGTGGTGGACGTGGCCGGTGATAGTCGGCGGCCAGGCTCTGGTCGCGCTGTGCTTCATGGAGATGGCCGCCCAGTACCCGATCGCGGGGTCGGTCTACCAGTGGGGAAAGCAGATCTCCGGATCGCTCGCCTCGTGGATGACGGGGTGGGTCTACATCGTCGGAGCAATCGTCACCATCACCGCCGTGGCCATCGACTGGCAGGTCGTGCTGCCTCAGGTCAGCACTCACCTCCAGTTCTTCGGTAGCTCGGCCGACGCCGGCACCACGGCCACCAAGGGCGGCGCCCAGAACGCGCTGCTGCTCGGCGGAATCCTGATGGTGATCACGACGATCATCAACATGCTCGGGGTCAGGGTCATGTCGCGGATCAACAACGTGGGCGTGATCTGCGAGTTGGTCGGCTCGTCGATCCTGGTCATCCTGCTGGCCTTCCACCTCCACCACGGGCCGTCGGTCATCGTCCACTCCTATGGCCTCGGGGCCGGCCATCCGTGGGGCTACTTCGGCGCGTTGCTGCTCGGCAGCATCGTGAGCGCCTACGTGATGTACGGGTTCGACACGGCGGGCACCCTGGCCGAGGAGACCAACGACCCCAAGCGCAACGCCCCCCCGGCGATCATCCGCGCGGTCGGGGCCGCCTTCCTGATCGGCGGCCTGGTCATCCTGTTCGGGATCCTGGCGAACAAGGACCTCTCCAACAAGAACATCGGCCTGCTGGGGCTCCCCTACGTGATGAAGTCGGCGTTCGGCAACACGGTCGGCAACATCTTCTTGATCGACTGCGCGATCGCCATCTTCGTCTGCTGCCTGGCGGTTCAGACGGCGACGATCCGGATGATCTTCTCGATGGCCCGTGACAACAAGCTGCCCGCAGGGTCTGCGGTGGCCCGCGTCTCGGGCCACCGCAAGGTCCCGATCATCCCCGCGGTGGTCACCGGCATCCTCGGTATCGCGGTGGCGGCGATCAACGTCGGGAACCAGAGCGCGTTCGCCGCGATCACCTCGATCGCGATCATCATGTTCTACCTCTGCTACATGGGTGTCACGGTGCCGATGCTGGTCCATCGGTTCCGTGGCGAGTGGCCTCGGAAGGACCATGGACCCTACTTCTCGATGGGTCGCTGGGGACTCCCGGTCAACATCATCGCGGTCATCTTCCAGGTGGCCGTCGTGGTCAACCTCATGTGGCCCCGCGCCGCCATCTATAACGCACTCCCGCCCGCCCACTGGTACTTCAAGTGGGCCGCGGTGCTGTTCGTGGGCGCCATCTTCATCATCGGCTTCCTCTACTACTACCTGGTGCAGGTCAAGAAACCCGAGGAGGTGCTGGAGGAGCATCGACCGGACGTGACCGCTTTCGAACCGGTCCCGGCGCCGGCAGGGGACGCGTTCCCATGATCGACGCCGGCGAATTCGACTACGTGATCGCCGGCGGCGGCACCGCGGGCTGCGTCGTCGCCGCCCGGCTGACCGAGGATCCAGACGTGACGGTGTGCCTGATCGAGGCCGGGCCCTCGGACGTGGACGACCCGCACATCCTGCGGCTCGAGGACTGGATGTACCTGCTCGACTCGGGCTACGACTGGGACTACCTGGTCGAACCGCAGGCCCGCGGAAACAGCTTCCTGCGCCATGCCCGAGGGAAGGTGCTGGGCGGCTGCTCGTCGCACAACTCGTGCATCGCGTTCTGGACGCCGAAGGAGGACCTCGATGAGTGGGCCGCGATGGGCTGCGAGGGATGGAGTGCGGCCGATTGCTGGCCGCTGATCAAGCGTCTGGAGACCAACGACGGGCGGGGCGACCACCACGGCCGCGACGGCCCGGTCAACATCCGCACGGTCCCGCCCGACGACCCCTGCGGCGTGGCGATCCTCGAGGCTGCGGCGCAGGCCGGGCTGCCCACGAGCCGCTTCAACGAGGGCCACACGGTGACCAACGGGGCGGGCTGGTTCCAGATCAACTCCTCGGCGGACAACACGCGGATGTCGTCCTCGCATGCGTACCTGCATCCGATCCTGGGCACGCGGCCGAACCTCGAGATCCGCACTGCCTGCTGGGTCAACCGCGTCGTGCTCGACGATGGCCGCGCGACCGGCATCCAGTACCTGACCCCCGATCTGCTGACCCAGGCGTCGGTGACCGCGCGGCGCGAGGTGATCCTGAGCGCCGGGTCGATCGACACCCCCAAGCTGCTGATGCTGTCGGGCATTGGCCCGGGCGAGCACCTGCATGAGGTCGGGATCCAGACGAACGTGCACTCGCCCGGCGTCGGGGCCAACCTCGACGACCACGTCGAGGGGATCGTGCAATGGGACGCCAAGCGGCCGATGATCCGCCACTCGACCCAGTGGTGGGAGATCGGCGTGTTCTCGACCTCCGAGCCCGGGCTCGATCGTCCCGATCTGATGATGCACTACGGCTCGGTCCCGTTCGACATGAACACCGCGCGCTGGGGCTATCCGACCACCGAGAACGGTTTCTGCCTGACCCCGAACGTGTGCCGCGGCCGCTCGCGCGGAACCGTGCGGCTGCGTTCCTCGGACTACCGCGACCGACCGCGCGTCGATCCGCGCTACTTCACGGACCCCGAGGGCCACGACGAGCGCGTGATGGCATACGGGATGCGGCTGGCCCGGAAGATCGTCTCCCAGCCGGCGATGGCCGAGTGGGCGGGCGCCGAGCTCGCTCCGGGTCCCGACGCGCAAACCGACGATGAGCTCATCGACTACATGCACAAGACCCACAACACGGTCTACCACCCGGCATGCAGCTGCCACATGGGCCCGGACTCGGACCCGCTCGCGGTGGTGGACTCGCGCCTGCGGGTGCGCGGCGTGCGATCGCTGCGGATCGCGGACGGCTCGATCTTGCCGTTCCTCCCGGCGATCAACCCGTGCATCACCACGATGATGGTCGGTGAGAAGTGCGCCGACGTGCTCAAGGAGGACGCGCAGCGGGGCGCCGAGCACGCCGCTCCCGCAGCCGTCGGTTAGTCGTCTAAGGTCCCGAGCATGAGCGCCACCGCGGCGCGTGAAGTAACCCGCTTTCTCCACGAGCACCCGCCGTTCGACGCGCTCGACGATGACGAGGTGGATCGCGTTGCCGCGGCGGCCGAGGTCGAGGTTCACCGAGCCGGCGCGACGATCTTCTCTCAGGGCGCCGAGCCGGTTTCGCACCTACGGGTCGTCCGGACCGGCGCGGTCGAGATCGTGTTCGACGGTCGCGTGCTTGACCTCCTCGGCGAGGGCGAGCTATTCGGCCACGCATCGATGCTGTCCGGGCTCCCGACGGGCTTTGAGGCGCGAGCCGGCGAGGACACCGTCTGCTACCGGATACCCGCGCAGGTCGCGCAGGAGCCCCTGTCGCGGCCGGCCGGCCTGCGGTTCGTCGCGCGCTCGCTGCTCGAGCCGTGGGCCGAGGGCGCCGGCACGGTCGCCACCGAGCCGAGGATCGAGCCGCCGCTGCAGCAGGTCGGGGCGCTGATCCAGAGCGAACCGGTCGTCTGCCACCCCGACACCCCGATCCGCGACGCGGCCGAGATGATGACCGCCGCTCACTCGACGGCGGTCGTTGTCGACCTCGGCCACGGCGCGCTCGGCATCCTGACCGATCGCGACCTACGCACGCGCGTGGTCGCCACCGGCCTGACCGGCGAAGTGCCGGTGTCGGCCGCAATGTCCGCCCCCGCCTACACGTGCTCGCCCGACACGCTCGGCAGCGACGTGCTCCTCGACATGCTCGACCGCGGGTTCCGGCACTTCCCGGTGGTGTCAGCGACCGGCGAGATCCTTGGCGTGGTGGAGGAGATCGACCTGGTTGCCGCGCAGACCCACTCTCCGTTCTTCCTGCGCTGGCGGATCGCGCGGGCCCAGTCCGTCGACGAGCTGACCGACGCGGCCCGCGAGCTGCGCCCGACTGTGATCGCGCTGCACGACGCCCGGGTCGCGCCGGTCAACATCGCCGCGGTTTACTCGGTCGTGGTCGATGCCCTCACGCGCCGGCTGCTCGACTTCGCCACGGCCGGGGCTTCAGATCTCGGGGTCGAGTTCGCGTGGCTCGCGCTCGGGAGCCAAGCCCGGCGTGAGGCCCTGCCAAGCGCCGACGTCGACAGCGCGATCGTGTGGTTCGGACCTGATGACGACGCGCTGCGAGCGCGCATGCAGGCGATCGGCGCGACCGTGGTCGAGCAGCTCGAGGCCTGCGGGCTACGAGTGGACGTGCACGGCGCGACCGCCTCCGAGCTCCGGTTCGTGCGCTCGCTCGACTCGTGGAAGCGCGCGGTTCAGAGCCTGATCGCCGACCCGACGCAGGACAAGGCACTGGTCCTGGTCTCGGTGCTGGTCGACAGCCGACCGGTGTGGGGAATCCATACCGGAACACCGGTGTCGGACAGTTTTCGCCTCGCGCCGAGCAACCCGGCTCTGCTCCGGCTGCTCGGTCGGTTCGCGCTGTCTTGCCGGCCGCCCACCGGCTTCCTCCGGGGACTCGTGGTCGAATCGACCGGCGAGCATCGGGGCCGCCTCGACCTCAAGCAGGGAGGCGTGATCCCGATCGCCGGCCTGGCTCGCTGGGCCGCGATCGCCGCCGGCGTGACCAGCGCCTCGACCAACGAACGGCTGCGCGCCGCCGCGGCCGCGGGCACCCTGTCCGAGGCGCAGGCTCGCACGCTCGAAGACGCCCTCGCGCTGATCACCAGCCTGCGGGTGGAGCACCAGGTGGCCCAGCTGCGCGCCGGCGACGAGCCCGACGATTACGTCAACCCGGCGACGCTCAGCGGGCTGACCCGCAGCTACCTGAGAGAAGCGTTTCGCGCGGTCGCATCGGTCCAGAAGCACGTGGCGGCCGAGCTGAAGGTGGGGGTGCGATGAGGCCCGCTACATTGCCCGTGCGATGAGGGGGGACTGGCGCGACTGGAGACCGGCGATCTGGCTGACCATGCTCGGCATCGCCGTGATGCTGCTGTTCAGCCCGTTCTACTTCGGGGCGATCTTCATCGGCGCCGCGATCGGCGCCGCACTCCGCATCCACCAGCGCCGCCGCCGTGCCGCCGCGGCCGCCGCGGCCGCTCCCCCGCCTAAGCGCGCTCGACGATCCTGATCTCGGCGCCGGCGACGCGCTGTAGGCGCGAGGCCTCGGGGTGGCTGGCGGCGCGCAGCGGGCGCCGGTGCGCCGGCAGCAGCACCAGATCGAAGCCGCCGCTCTCGGCGAGCTGCGCGAGCGTCTGATCGGCGCCGTCGATGAGCAGCAGGAACGCGGCCCGCTCGGCGGCGCCGCCGAGACGCTCGCGGGCCCGGTCGAGGTCCCGCGCCACGGATTCGGCGACCGCCTCGTTGTACTCGACCGCCGAGTTGCCACAGCGGGGTCCGGACGGCGCCCGGGGAGCGACGCCCACGACCGTGATCTCGGCGTTGCCGAGCTCGGCCAGCTCGCGGGCCAGATCGATGGCAGCCGCGCCGGCACGCCCGTGCTCACAGAGGACCAGAACCCGCTCTGTCGATCCCATCGCTCCTCTGATGCGATCTTACGGCGCGATTCTGACCAGATTGTTACGACGCGCTTGTGGGGCTCCCGTCAGTCGATGCGATCCGGCGGATCACCCGGCACGGATTGCCGAAGCACAGGTGTCCCGCCGGCAGGTCTTCGGTGACGACGCTGCCGGCGCCGACGACCGTGTCCGCGCCGATCGTCACGCCCGGGCAGACGATCACGCCGGTGGCGAGCCACGCGCCGTCTCCGATCGTGATCGGCTTGGCGGTCTCCGTGCCGCGACGGCGCTCGACCGGGTCCAGCGGATGCAGCGCGGTCAGCAGCTGCACGCCGGGGCCGATCTGGACGTCCTCGCCGATCGTCACGGCGGCGCCGTCGAGAACGACTGCGTTGTAATTGATGAACGTGCGGGCGCCGACGCTGATGTGACGGCCGTAGTCGCACTGAAAGGGCGCCATCACCTCGGCTTCCTCGCCGAGCCGGCCCAGTAGCTCGCGCAGGACCACGCGGCGCGCGGCCGTCTCGCCGAAGCTGATCGCGTTGAACCGCTCGCACAGCAGCCGGCACTGTTTGCGCTCCTCGAGCAGGTCTGGGTGGTTCGCGAGATACGGCTCGCCGCGCAGCATCCGTTCTTTTTCCAACGACATTGCGGCCATCCTGACACGCGGCCCGACGTTTCGTCCGGCCACGGACCGATCATTCACGATGCGTGAGCTGGCGATCGACTCGAGCGACCGGGGGGGCGGGCGGCGACGTCCGCCGCGTCGCCGTCATCGACCTCGGCTCGAACTCCTGGCGCCTGGTCGTCTACATGTTCGGCGGGATGCCCGGAGGGACGGAGCCTCCCCGGGTGTGGTGGAAGCTCACGGACGAGATCTTCGAGACCGTCCGGATCGGCGCCGGCCTGGCCGAGACCGGCCATCTGAGCGATGCCGCGATGGCACGCGGGCTCGAGACGATTGCGGTGTTCGAGCGCTTCTGCACCGCGCACGGGCTGGGCCCCGACGACGTGCACGTGGTCGCCACCAGCGCCATCCGCGACGCGGTCAACGGCGAGTACTTCCTGGCCGCCGCCCGCGCGGCGACCAACCTGAGGATCGAGGTCATCTCCGACGAGGACGAGGCTCGCTTCGGCTACATCGCCGCGATCAACACCTCGACCCTCACCGACGGCATTGTGCTCGAGATCGGCGGCGGCTCGATCCAGCTGATCGAGGTGGCCGGCCGGCGGCCCGAGTCGCTGCGCTCGTTCCCCCTCGGCGCCGTCCGCCTCACCGAGCAGTTCCTGCCCGGATCGGGACCGGCCAAAAAGAAGGACCTCCAGCGACTGCGCGCCCACGTCCGCAACACGCTGGCCGAGTTCCCCGCGCTCAGCAGCGCCGGCGACCGCATCGTCGGCATCGGCGGTGCCGCGCGGAACCTGGCCGCCGCCGCCCAGCGCATGGCCGGCCAACCCGACATCGGCATCCAGGGCTTCGTGATCACGCGCGAGATGCTCGGCGAGCTCGTCAGCGCGCTGGCCGCGCTCCCGATCGACGAGCGCGGCGAGGTGCCCGGCATCAAGGTCGGGCGCGGCGACATCATCCTGGCCGCCGCGGTGGCGATCGAGACTGTGGTCGAGATGGGCTCGTACGCCGGGATCGAGGTCACCGAGGCCAGCCTGCGCGACGGGGTGTTCCTGGCCCGCGAGCTTCTTGTCGACCAAGCCGAGCCGCTCTTCCCCGACGTCCGCGAGGCCGCGGTGCGCAACCTGGCCATCCAGTATGAGTCGGACATGCCCCACGTCGAGCACGTCGCCGCGCTGTCGCTCCAGATGTTCGACTCGCTCGCAGGGCAAGGCCTGTTCGAGCCCCGCCCGGGCGAGCGCGAGCTCCTGTGGGCCGCCGCGATGCTCCACGACGTCGGGATGACGATCTCCTACGACGATCACCACAAGCACTCCCAGTACCTGATCGTGAGCGCCGAGCTGCCCGGCTTCGACCCCCGCGAGCGCGCCCTGATCGCCCAGATCAGCCGCTATCACCGCAAGGGCGCGCCCAAGCTGGGCGACATCGCCGCGCTCGCCCAGAAGGGTGACGAGCAGCTGCTCGAGCGCTGCTCGGTGATCCTCCGCCTGGCCGAGCACCTCGAGCGCGGTCGCGACCAGTCCGTCCGCGAGGCCCGGCTGCGCGCCAACGGCCACGGCGTCGACCTGCACCTCGAGGCCGCCGGCGACCTCACGCTGCCCCGCTGGAGCGTCGAACGGTACGGCGACGGCGAGGCATTCCAGCGCGTGTTCGGCCGGCGCCTGCTGATCGGCTAGCCGGTATCCAGGGCGTCCCGGGACCTGCGTAACCGTCACGATTCGTTGACGCAACCACAGCCGCCTGGGCGATGTCACTACAGTTCTGGGCATGCTCTGGCTTCTGCGTCACGCCGAGGCGGAGGACGGCCTGCCCGACGACGAGCGACCCCTGACGCCACGCGGTGCGATGCAGGCTGACGCCGCCGGACGCGCCCTGGCGACCCTCGGCGTGAACATCGACGTCTGCCTCTCTAGTCCCAAGCTGCGCGCCGTGCAGACGGCGGAGCGGGCGTGTGAGCCGCTCAGGGTCCCGGTGACGATCGAGCCGGCCCTGGCGGGGGAGCCCTTCGATGTCCACGAGCTCGTTGCCGGCCTCGGCGACGTCCTGCTGGTCGGCCACGACCCCTCGTTCTCGCTGCTGCTGCACGACCTCACCGGCGCCCAGGCCAGAATGAAGAAGGGCGGTCTGGCGGCCATCGCGAAGGGGGAGCTGGTTACGCTGCTGCGCCCTACCGAGCTAGCCGCCATCGCCAAGACGAACGTACCCGTGAGCTGAATGACTGATCCCGCGCTCGAGACCGAACAGACCTCCTCCGCCGAGACAGACGCCGACGGCCGGCCCGGCTCGGCCACGGTCGTCACGGGCGCGACCGACTCCACGCTCTACGTGAACCGGGAGCTGTCCTGGCTCGACTTCAACGACCGCGTGCTCCAGCTCGCCGAAGACGAGTCGCTGCCGCTGATGGAGCGCGTCAAGTTCCTGGCCATCTTCACCACCAACCTCGACGAGTTCTTCATGGTTCGGGTCGCCGGCGTGCACGACCAGATCGACGCGCGCATCGATGCCCGTGGTCCTGACGGCCTACCCCCGACCCAGGTGCTGGCGGGGATCGGCGAGAAGGTGACCGAGCTCGACCGCCGCCAGGCTCGGCAGTTCACCGACGTGGTGCGTCCGCAGCTAGCCGAACACGGCATCCGGATCGTCAACTGTGAGCAGTCGACCGCCCCGGCCGCGCTGATGGAGCGTCAGTTCCGCGAGCAGATCTTTCCGGTGCTGACCCCGCTGGCCATCGGCCCCGGAAGGCCGTTCCCCTACATCTCCAACCTGTCGCTCAGCCTGATCGTCCGCCTGCACGACCCGGACCTCGATCACGAGGTGTTCGCGCGCGTGAAGGTCCCGAAAGAGGTCCTGCCTCGCTTCGTCGAGATCACCCCGAACACGTTCATCCCGCTCGAGGAGATCATCGCCCGCCACCTCGATGCGCTGTTCCCGGGCATGAAGGTGCTCGACTACGACATGTTCCGGGTGACCCGCGACGCTGACTTCGAGATATCCGACGAGGCCGACGACCTGCTCGAGGCGGTCGAGGACGAGCTTCGGCGCCGGCGGTTCGGCGAGGTGGTCCGGCTTGAGGTCGGCGCCGGCATGGATCCCGCGCTCCGCGCCCGGCTGATCGATTGGCTCGACGTGGACGAGGTGCAGGTCTACGACGTCGAGGGGATGCTCGACCTCGGCGACCTGTGGGAGATCGCCGGCCTCGACGGGCACGCGGACATCCGCCAGACCCCGTGGACGCCCCTCACCCACCCGGCGTTTGTCCCCCGCCCGGGCGACCGCGACGACCAGCCGGACGTGTTCGCGCCGATGCGAACGCGGGACATCCTCGTGCACTACCCGTACCAATCGTTCGCGACCAGCGTGGAGCGCTTCGTCAGGCAGGCCGTCGAGGACCCGAACGTGCTGGCGATCAAGATGACCGTGTACCGGACCTCGGACGACTCGGCGCTCATCCCCTCGCTGATCGAGGCGGCCGAGAAGGGTAAGCAGGCGGTCGCCATGGTGGAGCTCAAGGCCCGCTTCGACGAGCGCCAGAACATCGGCTGGTCACGCGCGCTTGAAGAAGTCGGCGCCCACGTGGTGCACGGCATCCCCGGTCTGAAGACGCATGCCAAGGCGATCCTGGTCGTCCGCCGCGAGCGCGGCGGCGTGCGCCACTACGTGATGATCGGGACCGGCAACTTCCACGCCAAGAACGCCCGGCTGTACGAGGACTTCGGCCTGTTCACGACCGACCGGGAGCTCGGGCAGGAGGTCGCCGACCTGTTCAACACGTTGACCGGCTACGGCCATCCGGCTCACCAGCGCAAGATCCTGGTCGCGCCCAACTGGCTGCGCGAGCCGCTGATCCGGGAGATCGAGCGGACAGTCGAGGCGCACCAGGCCGGCGAGCCGGCACGGATCACGATGAAGATGAACGCACTCGTCGATCAGCGGTGCATCGAGGCGCTGTACCGCGCCTCACAGGCCGGCGTCCCGATCGACCTGAACGTGCGCGGCATCTGCTGCCTGATCCCGGGCCTGCCGGGGGTCAGCGAGACGATCAACGTCGTGTCGGTGGTCGGCCGCTTCCTCGAGCACTCGCGGATCTACTCCTTCCATCGCGGCGACGAGCACGTCTACTACATCGGCTCGGCCGACCTGATGCCACGCAATCTGGACACGCGCGTGGAGCTGCTCACGCCGGTCGAGGATCCTGAGCTCCAGGCCGAGCTCGAGGACACTCTCGAGCGCTGCCTGGCCGACGACGCGTTCGCCTGGACGCTCGACGCGAACGGTCTGTGGACGCGGCGGACCGGCCGCACGCGCTCCGTCCATCGCGAGCTCATGGAGCGCGCCGTGACGCAGGCGTCGATGCCTTCCGCCTCTTAACGGCGGCGCGCGCCGCGGCCCATCCGGGGCTCACGGCGCGCGCCGAGGGTTACCGATCGTCTACGGAATGAGGCCGCTGCCGCCCTGTCCCTGGGAGGAGGACGTGCTCGGCGTCGCGCTGGCGGGCTGGGAGCCCAGCGTCAGCTTGATCGTCTTGGTCGACCCGCCGCGGTTGACGGTCAGGGTGACCGTGTCGCCCGGGGCGTAGTTGGCGATCGTGGCCACGAACTGGTTGACCGAGGTCACCGTCTGGCCGTTGACAGCGGTGATGATGTCGCCGGGCTTGAGGCCCGCCTTGGCGGCCGGTGACCCGGGCTGGATCGGGTTCTCACTGCTCGAGCTCGACGCCTTGGCGATCGCCGCGCCACCGGACACGCTCGGGTCGAGGCTGACGCCGACGTACGCGTTGTGAGCCTGGCCGGTCGCGATGATCTCCTTGGCGATCCGCACGTCGCTGTTCGACGGGGTGGCGAACCCGACCCCGGAGCTCGAGCCTTCGCCTTGGCTATTCGTGTTGTTCGTCTCGATCTGATCGTTCAGCCCGATCACCTGACCGGCCGCGTTGATCAGCGGCCCGCCGGAGTTGCCCGGGTTGATCGGCGCGTCGGTCTGGATCGCGTTCGGGATCGTGAACTCGTTCGGCGCCTGGATCGTGCGATTGAGCGCGCTGACGATGCCGGCGGTCACGGTCCCAGGCAGTCCGAACGGGCTGCCGATGGCGATGACGCTGTCACCCACCTGGGCCGCGGAGGAATCGCCGAAGCTCAGCGGGTGCAGCTCGCTGGCGGAGACGTTGTGGACCCGGATGACGGCGACGTCGGCACCGGTGTCCGATCCGACCAAGGTGGCCGGCGCCTTGGTGCCGTCGGGGAAGTTCACGGTTATCTGCGAGGCGCCCGAGACGACGTGCTCGTCGGTGATGATGTCGCCCTTCTTGTCGTAGACGACGCCGGCACCCTCACCCTCGGTCTGCTGAGACTGGCCGAAACCGAAGACTCCGCCGGTGCTGTTCTGGGTCGAAGAGGTGGTGATGTCGACCACGCCCGGGCCGTCCGCCCGATAGATGTCGTTGATCGTGGACGGCTTCGCGTTGCTGAAGCTCGTCGGAAGCGCGGGTGAGGAGCTCGTTTGCACCACGGTCGTCGTCGTAACCGAGTGCGTAGTCGTGCTCCCGTTGGCTACGGCGAGCGCGATCAGCCCGCCGGCAACGGCGCCGCCGATGATCGGAAGCAGGCGGGTCAGGAATTTCATGCGTTCAAGTCTCCTAGCAAGCCAAATCGATAGTTCCGGTATTCCCCAGTACAGCAGGTGGCCATCAGAAAGCCATCAGAAATCGATGAGAGGCTGGTAAGAACGCGGACGCGTCAGGCGCTCGGCGCCGGCGAGGCGAACAGCTGCGCGGCCGGCCCGAGCGACGAGGCCGGGCCGTTCGGTGGCGCCGGCATGCTCCCGTGGAAGCGCAGCGCGGGCGCGCGGAGCTTCGGGAACTGGAGGCCTTTGGTGTTGACCTGCTGGGACAAGCGCGTCCGCCACCGGCTGAGCGTCTGCTGTTCCTGGGCGGAAGTGATCACCTTGGCCATGACCAGCTTGTCCAACCTGGACTTGACCGCGCCCAACATCGCCTGCTCGAGTCCGCTCACGGACTTGTGCTGCGCGGTGGCGATCTGAGCCAGCGACTTGCCGCTCGAGAGCTGCTGGAACAGCTTGGCGTTGGTCAGGCCGAGGTAGCTCGCGGCCGAGCCGATGCCGCCGGCGACGGCAAACGGCACCGGGAACGCGCGTAGCCGGGGGGTCGCCGAGCCGGGCGCCCCTGGACCGCCGGGAACGCCCGGGGCCAGCATGCCGCCCGGGCCGCCTGGGCCGCCCGGGCCGAAGAGACCGAACGGCACCGGCACCGCGCCGCCGTTCCGCTTGAGGCGCTGCGCGAGCGCGTTGGCTTGGGCCTGGCTCAGCCGGCCGGCCTTGACCGCAGCCTGGAGTTGATCCAACTCTGCGCCGTTCAGCGCCGCGTTGAGCTGCTGCGGCGTGACGTGCAGCCGCTTTGCCACGTCGTTCAGGAAGGCCTGGCGCGTATTGGGGCCGGCGTTCTGGGTAGCGGCATACGCGGCGCCGGCAAACGCCGCCACTCCCAGTACCGCCAAGCCGATCGCGAGCTTTCCCTTCAGACTGCGATGCATCTCCAGACTCCTCAGCTGGCCGGGCGCTCCGAACGTCGGTGCGCCCGTGGCGCGGATCCTTCCAGCGGAGTTTGAGAGAAGCGTAAGAGTTCAGGCCGCTCGCCGGCGGCGTTCCAGAATGGTGTTCAGCCGGCGCGCCTCGCGTTCGGGAGCGTGGTTCATTCGCGCGTGCGTGACGCGCACGGTCAGGTAATCGGCTGCGAGCATGTCCGCGTCCCGATTCCGATCGCGCTCGAAGCTGTCGCGGTCGGAGTGGTGCTCGGGTCCTCCACGAAGCGCAGTAGCCGCTTGTGCCCCGGATGGGTCGGGTTGCGACGTACGACATCGACCAGGTCGTCCCGATGGAGGTAGGGGCCTCGCAGCCCATCCTTCACCACCCGGCTGAGGCGCTTCTCGGTCAGGCGCGGGACATGGTCGAGCATCGTCCGCGCCGGGCTGGTGACCCGGATACCGAGTTGGCGGGTGACGTCGCAGCGCGCCAGTGTGCGGCTGCGGTGGACCTTGATCCCCTCGCGCCGGCGGTGCGACGTGGCGACGGTGACTTCATATGGCATGTCCCAGTACTTGTTGAAGCCCCATAGAGTCGCCGCCGACCCGTGGCTGAGTGCGGCGCCCTGGCCGCACGCGAGCACGGCTGCGGCCGCGCAAGCGACCGGGGTTCGGTTGATGTATCCGACCGCGTAGACGCCGGCATGCACCGGAATGAGCTGCCCGGCGCGGACCCGATGCTCGATTGCGCGGGCGCCGAGCCCAATCGTCAGCAGCTGCGTTCGGGTGATGTGGCCGAACTGCTTCGCGGCCACCGTGGAAATCAGCCTTTCTACCGCGTCCACCATTGGGAGTGGCGACTTTCCCTCCAATACGAAGGGTTTTTCGCCACGCCCTAAGGAGCCTCGGGCCCCTCCGGATTCTCCCCCAGCTTGACGAAATAATCCAAGGCGTTCGGGTTAGCCAACGACTCCCGGGAGGCCGCCTGGTCCGCAGGGGTCCCCATCAGGATCCGCTTCACGGGAACCTCCAACACCTTCCCGGACAACGTCCGCGGCACCTCCGCGATCTGGCGGATCTCGTCCGGAACGTGGCGAGGTGAACAGTCCTCCCGGATCCGCCGGCGGATCTCGGACACCAGCGAGTCATCGAGAGAGACCCCCTCACGCAGGACCACGAACAGCGGCATCCAGTCGCTGCCCTCGCGTGGCACGTCGACCACCAGCGCGTCGGCGACGTCGTCAACCGCCAGCACGGCTCGGTAGATCTCGCTCGTGCCCATCCGGACCCCGCCGCGGTTGATCGTCGAGTCGGACCGGCCGTAGATCAGGGCGGTCTCGCGCGAGGTGATCTCGATCCAGTCGCCGTGGCGCCAGATGCCCGGGTACACGCTGAAGTAGCTGTCGCGATACCGGGTCCCATCCGGATCGCCCCAGAAGAACACGGGCATCGAAGGCATCGGCCGGGTGATGACGAGCTCCCCCACCTGGTCGATCAGCGGCCGTCCCTCGGGGTCCCACGACTCCACCGAGGCTCCCAGCGAGCGCGCCTGGAGCTCGCCCTGGTAGACCGGCAGCGTCGGCACGCCACCGACGAAGGCCGTGCACAGGTCGGTCCCGCCGGAGGTCGAGAACAGCCACATGTCGGCGGCGAACTGGTCGTAGACCCAGCCGAACGCCTCCGGGGACAACGGCGATCCGGTCGAGCCGATCGCCTTCAACGCGCTCAGGTCCCGCGCCTCCCCCGGCCTGACCCCGTCCTTCATGCAGGCGGCGATGAACGCGGCGCTCGTGCCGAAGCAGGTCATCCCGGTGTCCGCCGCGAGATCCCACAACCGTCCCAGCGACGGATACCCGGGGTTGCCGTCGTACAAGACGATCGAGGCCTCGCTCAGCAGCATCCCGACGATGAAGTTCCACATCATCCAACCGGTCGTCGAGAACCAGAACAGCCGGTCACCGGGCTGCGCATCCAGATGCAGACGGGCCTTCTTCAGATGCTCGAGCAGGATTCCGCCCTGGCCGTGCACGATCGGCTTCGGCAGCCCCGTCGTTCCGGACGAGTACAGCACCCACAGCGGGTGGTCGAACGGCAAGGATGCGAATTCCAGATCCGAATCGTTGGACCCTAGGAAGCCGGATTCCCAGCCGGAACCGTCGAGATAGCCGAGCCGGACGACCCTCGAGAGCGACGGAATTTCACCCGCGATCCGGTCGACGATCTCCGAGCGGTCGAAGTCCTTGCCGCCGTACCGGTAGCCGTCGATGGCCAGCAGCACCTTCGGCTCGATCTGCGAGAAGCGGTCGATCACGCTGCGCGCGCCGAACTCCGGCGCCGCCGAGGACCAAACAGCCCCGATCGAGGCGCAGGCAAGCAAAGCCGCCACCGTCTCGGGGATGTTCGGCATGTAGGCCGCGACGCGGTCGCCCTCGGACACACCCAGCGCACGAAGCCCCGCAGCGATCGCGGCTGTCTGCGAACGTAGCTCGCCCCAGGTGAGCCGTTCCAGCTCCCGACTCTCCGACGCATGTTGGATGGCCAGCGCCGAGGGGTCCTTGCCGGCGAATACGTGCTCGGCATATGACACGCGCGACCCGGGGAACCACTTCGCCCCCGGCATCGCGTCGCTGGCCAGGACCCGCTCGCCGCCCTCGGCAAACCGGACTCCGCAGAACTCGACCAGCGAGCCCCAGAAGGCCTCGAGGTCGTACACCGACCAGCGCCACAGGTCGTGGTAGCCCTCGAACTCGAGCTCGTGCTTCTCGGCCAGCCAGCGCATATAGCGCGTCAGCGTCGCGCGCTCGATCCGTTCCGGACTGGGAGTCCACAGGACCTTGGGCTCGGCGACCGCCACAGGAGTGAGTATCCCGTAGTAGCGTTGCGCTCGCATGCCAGCCGGTCGCAAACCGAGCCCGCCGTCGCGCGCCGACGAGCTCGCGGACATCGTGCTGCCCGACCAGGACGGGCACGACGTCCGCCTGGGCGATCTGTGGAGCGAGCGCCCGGTCGCGCTCGTCTGGCTGCGCCACTACGGCTGAATCTTCTGCAAGGAGCACGCGGTCCAGTTGGACCGCGCCCGGGGTGACTTCAAGGCGGCTGGCGTAAACCTCGTGCTGATCGGCCAGGCCACGCCACGCCACGCGGCGCAGTTCCGTAGGCGCCAGGGCGTCCAGGTCCCGGTGCTGGCCGACAAGGACCGGGTGAGCTACAGGGCCGTCGGCGCCAAGGTCGGCGGAGTGACCGACCTGTTCGCGCCCAAGGTCATCGCCAAGGGCGCGGTCACGATCGCCCGCCAGAAGACGATCCAGGGCCGCACGATCGGCGACGCCAACCAGCTCGGCGGCGCGGTCGTGATCCTCCCGGACGGCCAGATCACCTGGTCGCACATGGCGGCGGACGCGGGCGACAACGCCTCGCCCGAGGAGATCCTGGCGGCGATTCACGAAGCCGCGGCGTAGCTTTCCCGGCGTGTCCGAAGTGCCGATCCTGGCGCCGTTCCCCGGCACCGTCGTCGCCGTCCGGCATGCTCGCCACGATCCGGTGACGGCGGGCCAGACCATCGTCGTGCTCGAGGCCATGAAGATGGAACACGAGGTCGTGACTGAGGTCGACGGCGACGTCCTCAGCGTCGACGTGGCGATCGGTGACACGGTCCAGGCCGGACAACGGCTGGCGCTGCTCGCCTCCCGTGCTGGTACGTACCGGTACGGTACGTACCAGTCTTCAAGCAGAGACCTTGACTCGCGTGACGACCTCGCCGCGGTGCGGGCCCGCCACGCCCAGACGCTCGACGACGCCCGGCCCGACGCGGTGGCCAGGCGCCACGACCTCGGCAGGCGGACAGCCCGCGAGAACCTGAACGACCTGATCGACGAAGGCTCCTTCGTGGAATATGGCCCGCTGATTCATGCCGCCCAGGAGCGCCGGCGACCCAGGGAGGAACTGATCGCCCGCACGCCGGCGGACGGACTGGTCGGCGGCACGGCGACGATCGAAGGCGCGCCGGCGGTCGTCATGTCCTACGACTACACGGTCCTCGCCGGCACGCAGGGAATGCGAAACCACCTCAAGAAGGACCGACTGTTCGAGATCGCCGAGCGCCGGCGCCTCCCCGTCGTGCTGCTCGCCGAGGGCGGCGGCGGCCGGCCCGGCGACGTTGACTGGCCGCACGTGGCCGGGCTCGACGTCCGCGCCTTCCACCTGTTCGCTCGGCTAAGCGGCCTGGTCCCGCTCGTCGGCATCGCCTCGGGGTACTGCTTCGCCGGCAACGCCGCGCTGCTCGGTTGCTGCGACGTGGTGATCGCCACCGAGGACTCGAGCATCGGCATGGGCGGCCCGGCGATGATCGAGGGCGGCGGCCTCGGCGTGCACGACCCCCAGGACGTCGGACCGATCGACGTGCAATTCGCCAACGGCGTCGTCGACCTGCGGGTCGAGCACGAGGCCGCCGCAGTCACGGCCGCCAAGCGCTACTTGTCGTACTTCACGCGGGTCGGCACGTCGGCGGCGCCGCGTGACGCGCATGATCTCCGGAGTCTGATCCCGAGCAACCGCAAACGGGTCTATGACATCCGCGCGGTCATCGACGCGCTGCTCGACGACGTCCTCGAGCTGCGCGCCGGCTTCGGCCCAGGGATCGTCACCGCGCTCGCGCGGGCGCACGACGGCAACCCTCTCGGCGTGATCGCCAACAACCCAGGCCATCTCGGTGGTGCCATCGACGCCGCCGGCGCCGACAAGGCCGCGCGCTTCATGCAGCTGTGCGACGCCTTCGATCTGCCCATCCTGTTCCTGTGCGACACGCCGGGATTCATGGTCGGTCCGGAGACCGAGAAGACCGCCACCGTGCGCCACTTCAGCCGGCTATTCCTCACAGGTGCCAACTTGAGCGTCCCCACCGGCACGATCGTGCTGCGCAAGGGATACGGACTGGGTGCGCAGGCGATGGCCGGCGGCTCGTTCAAGGCACCGCTGTTCACGATCGCATGGCCCACGGCTGAGTTCGGCGGCATGGGCCTCGAGGGCGCGGTCCGGCTCGGCATGCGCCGCGAGCTGGAAGCGATCGAGGATCCGGACGAACGGGAGCGGGCCTACAGCACCGCCGTGGCGGCCGCCTACGAGAAGGGCAAGGCCATCAACATGGCCGCCTACTTCGAGATCGACGACGTGATCGATCCGGCAGACAGCCGGCGGTGGATTCAGACCCTGTTCGATCCGCCGGCCGAGGGCTGGAGGAAACGTAAAGGCAAGCGCCGGCCCTACGTCGACGGCTGGTGAAAGACAAGCCGCGGACCGGCCGGCGGCCCCGGACGGGAGTCACGATCCGGGACCGCCGCCGGCCCCCAGCTGCGGGATTCGGGGAGTCCTTCCGCATTGCGACGAGGCGCACTGTCGTCGCGATTGGCGAGACTACGAGGACTGCCGTCAGTTCTCCGTAAGCGACGACGGAAGCGTCCGGCGTCAGACAGTTCGGGTGCGAAGTGAGGCTCTCACGGCCCGAGCGGGCCGATCGTCGGGCCGCTCTGGCCGGCGTCCCCGCCGGCGACACTGGGGTAGTAGCCGTACTGGTAGTACTGGGACGACGGCGTTTGGCCCCCGCCGGCCGGTGATCCGAGGCCCGAGTCCGGCGTCGGCACGGCGGCCGCGAACAGCCGGGAGAGCAGCAGCAGGAGCACGGCGCTGCCGGCCACGATCCACAGCACGATGACGGTGCGCCGCAGCCACAGCGCGGCGGTCCTCGAGTTCGCGGTGGCGATCGCCCCCGCCACGGCGGGCCGCGCCACCCCACCACGCGCCACCCCACCACGCGCCAGCCCACCACCCGCCAGCGCGGGACCCGCGATGCGAGGACCGGCGATAACTCGACGCGGCGCCACCGGCGCAGGCGCGACCGGCGCGGCGGGCACAACCGGCATGGGCCGGGGCGCCGGCGCCGGCCCTGGGTAGCGCTCGTTCAGCCGGCCTTCGGCGAGCAGCCCGCGGAGCGCGTGCTGCCACTCGCCGGCGGCGGGACGGTTGACCCCGACATCCCCCAGCGCCCGGTACAGCAGGTCTCGCAGCTCGATCGGGACGTAGCGCAGGTTGGGAGCGAGTGCGCGCGCATCGTGCGAGCGGGCGAACAACCGCAGAATCACGAGGCCGAGCTTGTACGCGTCGGCCACGCGCGTGTCCGATGACTCGTCGAACTCCGGCGGTATCTCCCAATCGCCCGTTTGAACGCTGTCGAGCGCGGTCCGGCCGCGGAACGCCATCGAGTCGCAGTCGATGAAGCAGACGGCCGCACCGCCGGCGCCCCCGAACGCGACCAGCAGGTTGTTGGGCGCGATGTCGCTGGCGGCGATCCCGTTCCGGTGCAGGAAGTCCAAGGCGCCGCTCACGCGTTCAGCCACCTGCGCCCGCCGATTGGTATCCAACCGGATGCCGAGGCCCCGCAGCTCGAGGTAGCCGTCCGCGCCAAGCAGATGCTCGAGCGTCAACAGCACGCGCTCGCGACGCCCGCTCGGCATCACGAACGGGACCGCGAATCGCGCACTCACATCGCGCATCAGGATGCCGACCGCCTGCGGGCCGGAGTGGACCACGGCCAAAGGCCAGGCCGTGAGGCCGTGCAGCCAGGCCTGCTGGTCGCGGGCCAGCGAGCGGCCCCACGCCACCATCTCGGCCAGCACGTGCGCCGCACCGGGCGGGGGCGACCGGCGGTAGAGCTTGACGACGAGCGCGCCGGGACCGAGCGACGCGGGCGCGAACTGCGGCCGGTACACCCGGCCCTGGCCTCCCACCCGGGAGATCGCGGTCAGCTCGCCGAGGTCTTCGACCCGCACGGCCCGCGGACGGGTACTCACCTCGAACAGCGACGCAAGCGCCGTCATGGCCGCCTCGGAGCCCACACCGCGACCAGCGTGCGGTCGTCGTCGTAGGTGCTGCGGCTGAAGTCGAGCAGCCGCGCGAAGTCGACCACGTCCGGGGGGATGGCCAGCTCGCGGGCGAAGGCCCGCCCGAGCTCGCTCTCGCCCCCCGCCAGCGGCAGCGCCACGCCGTCAGTGCACAGCAGCAGCGCGTCGCCCGGCTCGAGCGCGCACGTGCCGACGTCGACCGACCGCGCATCTCGAGGCAGCGCCTGCACGCCACCACCGATAAGACCGTCCTCGCTCGCCCGCGAGTCCACGACCGGATCGTAGTGCCTCCCATGGAGCCGGAACGACGGCGAATCGCCCACCGCGGCGGCGTGCACGGAAACCGCGCCGGAATCACCAACCGAAACCACCGCGACCACCAGCGTGGTGGCGAGCGACACAGCATCCACGCCGGTTCGCTCCCCCTCCGAGATGAGGGCCCAGGCCGCCTGGTCGAACGCGTTCGCCCAGTCCACCGCGGCGGCGTCCCCATGAGCATCGAGCTGGCGCGTCACCGCCGCCGTCGCATACCTGACGGCCAGCGCCGCCCCGAGATCGGAGCGAGCCGCTCCCGACACCCCGTCCGCCACCGCGGCAATCAGCGTCTGCGTCTCGGAGTGCAACCCCAGGCACAGGTCGTCCTGCCGGGGCCCTCCCACGAACCGCTTGTGCAGCCCACGCACCGATGCCGCTCGGACCGTTAGGCCGAACGCGGTGCCGCCGTCGGCGATCGTGTCCGGCCGGTACGGCTCGCCTGCGGCCAGCCGTGGTTCGATCGCCGGCGCGGGCTCCCCGATCGTGAGCGGGCCGCGCGCCAGCCGGACCCGCCGGCGAACGGCCCGAGGCGGCGCCCCGGACCCGGCCGTGGCGGACTCCCCGGCGGCCACGGTCGGCCGCTACAGAAGCGGCGCGTCGAGTTGCACGAACCCCTCCGGCTTCTCGAACTCGATCGTCTGCTCGCCACGGTCGAGCCGCTCGGCCGAGGCGACCATCGAGTTCAGCATCGAGGAGGCGAACTCCGCGATCGCGCCCGCGGTGGACGCGCCCGTCGTCATCATGAACCCGTAGCGCGGCGCGGTGGCGAGCTCCCGGATTACCTCCGGATCCGCGTCCCCCACACCGAAGGCGAGCACGTTGGGCCGCTCCCGAAAGCCGGGGTCCTTGAGCTCCTCGAGGCGGGTGCGCCATTTGTCCGCCTTTTCGGTCGGCTGGCCGTCGCTCAGGAAGAACACCGACGGGCGGTGGACCTGATACCCGCTGCTCTTGAGCAGCGCGACATCGGCGGGGATCGTCTGGCGCAGCGCCTCCAGCGCGCACGCGTAGCTGGTGCCGCGACCCCGCGGCGCCAGCGTCGGCAGCACGAGATCTTCGGATAGCTCGGACAGCTGCAACCGGGTCTCGGCCGTGTCGGCGAACGTGATGATGCCGAAGCGGACCTTTTTGCCGATCAGCGGGTGCTTGGCCACCTCGTCGCGCAGGTCGATCAGTCCCTGGTTGACGGCGGCGATCGGATCGCCGGCCATCGAGTGGGACTCGTCGCCGACGAAGTACATCGGCAGCACCTGGCCGATCACCGTCGGGGCGGGCCCGGCGGCCGGGGAGCCCGTCGTGGGCTCCGAGGCCGCCGCCGCCGAGGCTTCCAGCTCCGGACCCGCCGGCGCCGCGACCGGCGCCGGAATCGTCGGCTCAGACCCGCTGTCACCGAGGCTCAACGGCGCAGTGGGCGGGTCCAGGTTCCCTGGGGAGTTACTCGGAAACCTCATCTTCATCATCCGCTCACGCCCCCGCAGTCGTATTCGTCCCGCCGCTCGGTGGGCGCGCCGGAACCAGGATGCTCTGGCAGGCCTTGCTGGCGGACATGAACTTGGGGTTGGTGCGAATGTTCGACTGGAAGATCGGCCCCTTGCCCGAGAAGTTCGGGTCGGGCAGGTCGTAGCCGTGCTGGCGCACGCACGTCACGTACTTGGTGATCGTCGTGTGCGAAAGCCGTCCGGCGAAGTTCCCGCCGCGGAAGCCGAAGTTCGCGCCGCAGGCCTTGAACGCCTCCTGCATCTTCGGGTTGTTCGCGAAGGCACCGCCGCCGCCGAAGAACCCACGCCGTGGCGTCGAGCCCGTCCCGGTCGTGCCGGTTCCGGTGCCACCGCCCGGAGGAGCGCCGGCCGGACGCGACGGCAGCCTGACGCCGTGCTGCTTCAGGCAGGCGACCAACGCCGACCGGCGGGCACTGTTCGCGCCGCCGGCGCCAGAACTGGCCGCCGCCGTTGTGGTGGTGGTGCCGCTCGCGCTGCTCGTGCTGCTCGAGCTGCTGGCGCTGCCGCAGGCCGCGATGACGCAACCGAACGCCAGCGCGACAAACATGTAGAGCGCCCCCCGGGGTGCTTTACCTATGAGTTTCAACCTTCTGTTCCTTTCCTGAATCGATCCTGCTCATCCGCCGCCGCCGCCGAACAGCGAGCCGACGGCGGACGATGCACTGCTTCCGGAGCTTGAGCTGCCCGAGCTACCGCTCGAGCCGCCGAAGGGGCTCGCGCCGGTGTCGTTGACGGTGGTCGCGCTGACCGTGCCGTCCGAACTCTTGGCCCCCGCGACCGTAACAAGATCGCCTGGGCGTACAGCGTCCTTACCCACGGTGACGCTCTTTGAGACCTTGGTCGCGCTCGACAGCGTGACCTTCACCATGTTGCCGGAAGTCTCGGTGACGTACAGCGTATCGCCGCTGATCGAGCTCACGGTCCCGATCGTGGCGCTGCCCCCGGCTCCGCCGCCGCCGAACAGACTGCGGAAGGCCCCGCCGCCGCCAGCGCCGCTGGCACCGCTCGCGCCGGAAGCCGACGCACCCGTAGCCCCGGTGCCCGTACGCGCGGCCCCGGTGCGGGTGCCTGTCCCCGTTCCGGCGAGGGCCGAGAGAGCGCTCGTCGTTGTGGAGTTCGCGAGCTGACTCTTCTCGACGCGCACGCCTACGTAGAAGCCGATCGCACCCAGAACCACCGCGAGCGCGGCCGCCGTCCAGGGGTTGAAGAACCGCCGCCGCGGACGGCGCGGAAGCTCGTAGTCCTGGTCCTCTTCCTCGTCGTACCCGCCCCAATCCTCCTCCGAAGCGTCGGGTGCGGGCGCGTCGGGGGCGCGCCCGCCGGGATCGGGCGCGTCGTAGGGCATCGCTTTCATGGGAACTTCCTCTGGCTCGTGGGACGGACGGCTGGTCATTCGAAACGCAACGCCTCGATCGGCCGGAGCGCGGCTGCGCGCCCGGCGGGATAAGTGCCGAAGAACAAGCCGGTCAGGACGCCGGCGCCGAACGCGAGCACGACCGAGTAGGGCGCGATCACCGGCTCCACGCCGGCGATCTTGAACTGGCTGCCGACGACCCCGGCGATCACCCCCGCGATCCCGCCCAACAGGGAAAGCAGCAACGCCTCGACCAGGAACTGGATCAGGATGTCGCTGCGACGCGCGCCGACCGCCTTGCGAATCCCGATCTCGCGGGTGCGCTCGGTGACCGACACCAGCATGATGTTCATCACGCCGATTCCGGCCACCAGCAGGGAGATCGCCGCGACCTCGCCGAGCAGGGTGGTGAACACCTTGCTGCTCGCGGTAGACGTCTGGATGATCGAGCTCTGGTTCTCCACCTCGAAGTTGCTCGTGTCCTCAGAGCCCGGGCTGGGCGGATCGAGCTGGTTGAGGATGTCGGTGACTTCGACCTGGGCGGCGTCGAGCTGTTTCTGCGACTTGGCCTGCACGACGATCTGGCTGATGTTGCCGTACCCGGTCAGCGTGTCCTGAACCGCGGTCAGCGGCGCGATCACGACGTCGTCCTCGTTCGTGGTTCCGTTCGAGCCCTTGGGCGCCGTGACGCCGATGATCTGGAAGTTGGTGCCGTTGACCTGGATCGTCTGGCCGACGGGATCCGCGCCACCGAACAGCTCGCTGACCACCGTCGGACCGACCACCAGCACCCGATTGTGCTGCTGCACGTCGGTGTTCGTGAACCACGAGCCCTCGGCCATCGTGTAGTTGCGGGCCTGCTGGTAGGACGGTGTCGTGCCGACGAACGACGATGGCTGGTAGGTCGTCTCGCCGGAGGTGAGCGTCACGTCCTCCGCGTTGACGACGGGCGAGGCGCTCTTCACGTCCGGATCCTGGTACGGGTTCTCGAGCGCGCTGGCGTCGGCCTCCGTCAGGCCGGTGCTGACGGTCGGGCCAGAGCTTGACCCGCCCCCGCCCAGGCCGCGGAACAGTCCGCCGAGCGTCGGCGCGCCGCTCACCAGGAGCACGTTCGAGCCGAGCTGGTCGATCTGGTTGGTGACCGCGGCCGAGGACCCGGTGCCGACCGAGATCAGGATGATCACCGAGGCGACGCCGATCATCAGCCCGAGGATCGTCAGGCCGAACCGGAGCCTCTTCGCGGTGAGGCCGCCCCACGCCACCCGGATGGTCTCGCTCATACGACCTTCTCCTGCTTGACGGCGTCGGGATTGGCGGTGTCCTCGACGATCCTCCCGTCGCTGAGGCGGATCAACCGGTGCGCGTGGGCGGCCACGTCGGCCTCGTGTGTGATCAGGATGACCGTCCTGCCCTCGCTGTTGACCCGTCCGAACAGGTTCAGCACCTCGGCGGAGGAATGCGTGTCGAGGGCGCCGGTCGGCTCGTCGGCCAGGATCATCGCGGGGTTGGTCACGAGCGCGCGCGCGATCGCGACCCGCTGCTGCTGACCGCCCGACAGCTCGCTCGGCAGATGGTCGACGCGCGTGCGCAGCCCGACCTCGTGCAGGGCGTGGAGGGCCCGCTGGTGGCGGTCCGACCGATTCAGCCCGGCGTACAACAACGGCAATTCGACGTTGGCGAGCGCCCGCGTGCGCGGAATCAGGTTGAAGTTCTGGAACACGAAGCCGATCTCGTGGTTGCGGATATCGGCCAGGGTGTCCTCATCCAGGCCCCGCACGTCCAGCCCGTTCAACCGGTAGACCCCGCTGGTGGGGGCGTCCAGACAGCCGATGATGTTCATCAGCGTCGACTTGCCGCTGCCGGACGCGCCGATGATCGCCACGTACTCGCCCCGCTCCACGCGGAACGAGATGCCGTTCAGGGCATGGACGGCGATGTTGCCGACCGCGTAGGTCTTGTAGACGTCCTGAAGGTCGACCACCGGGACGTTCGGACGCCGCGGCCGGCGCCCGGGGGGCGGCGCGGCCGCCTCCTCAGCCGGAGGGGACTGGTGCCGCTTGAGCCTGGCCGCGAGCGCTCGCTGGCCTCGCTCCACGGCCGGGCGGCGCGCCGGACGATGACCGCGCGGCATCAGCCACCTCCCGCGCCGCGGAAGAACGCGCCGCCGCCGCCGGCGAAACCGCCGCCGCCGAGGCCCCGCAACCCGCCAGCGCCGCCGCCGAGGCCGCCCAGCCCGCCGCCGAGCGTCCCGGAGCCGGTGGTCGAGGTCGAGGTCGAGAGCGACGGTAGGGTGATCGTGATCTGGAGCTGATCGCCCGCGCTCACGCCGCTGATGATCTGGGAGCGGCTGCTGCCGCGCAGGCCGACTACCACCTGCGTTGGGACGACCTTGCCGTTCTTGAGCAGGTCGACCGTGGCCAGCGACCCGCTGCCGGTGATGGCCTCGTTGGGAACCGTCACGCCCTGCGCCTGCCCGGTGATCACCGTGGCCGATGCGCTCATGCCCGGCTTGATCTGCGAATCGGTCTGGTCGAGGGTCAGGGTGGCGTCGTAGGAAACGACGCTCGAGCTGGTCGTGCCAACCAGCGAGACCGAGCTCACATGAGCCGCGAGCTCGACGCCGGACAGCGCGTCGAGGCTGACCGTCGCAGGCTGACCGACGTGGACCGAGGTGATGTCGGACTCGCTGAACGCCACGGTCATGGTCAGGGTGTTGGTGTTGACGATCTCGGCGAAGCCCGAGCTCGACGACGAGCTGCTCGAGGAGCTCGAGCTGCCGCCCAGGCCGCCTGCGGAAATGGCCCCGGTCGCGCCGCTGCCTGACGACGAACTCGATGAGGACCCACTCGAAGAGGAGCCGCTCGATCCTCCCGTCGACACCGTTTCGCCCGGGGTCAGACTGGACAACGAGACGATTGTGCCGCTGACCGGAGCGTAGAGCTTGGTCGCGTTGAGCGCGACCTCCGCGGTGTGCACGCTGGCCTGGGCGGAATACACTTCGGCCTGCGCGGAGGCGATGCTGCCCGGGGAAGGTGTGCTCGTGGTCGTCGTCGTCGGCGTCGACGTGGTGTGCGAAGCCGAGCCGGTGCCGCTCGAAGAGGAGGAGCCTTTACCCGGTGAAGTGCTGGGGACGACCACGGTCACCGTCACGCTCGGCGTGGTCTTGGTCACCTCGGTGCCGGTCTTGGTTTTCGTCGTCGACGTACCCGGTTCCGGCTTCGTCGGCGACGTACCCGTGCCCGTCGGCGACGTACCCGTGCCCGTCGGCGACGTCCCCGTGCCGGGGTGGTAGGCCGCGTACTCCACCGTGCCGGCGGGCGCGGCATAGCTCGTACCGGAGGCCGAGCCGCTCGAGCCCGACCCCGAAGAACCGGAGCCACCGGACCCGCAGTCGCTGGTCACACCCTGCAGACAGCTCAGGTTGTCCTCCGCCGCGGTCAGGTTCGACTCCGCCTGATTGAGCGTCAGTTGCGCGGACGTGGGATCGAGGTCGGCGATCAGCTGTCCGGAGTTGACGTGCTGGCCGACCGAGACATAGACGTCCTGCAGCGTCCCGCTGGTGGCGAAGTTGATCGTGTCGTTGGTGCCGGCCGCGACGTTCCCGCTGCCGGTGACCGTCGTTTGGACCACGCCCTGCTCGGCGGTGACGGTCTCCTTTGTCGTGCGGGCCGAGCTGGTCGGCGGTCCGATCTCGGTGATCGCGAGCGCGATCACCACGATGGCCACGGCGGCCAGCACGTAGAGGGACCAGGGTCGAGCGGGCTTATCCCGGCGAGATCTCATGGCGGAGGACGGTAGGTTGTCGGGAAGGATGTAAAGCGCCGGCGCGCAGAGCCGTCGGACATAGACGTCACGACGAGGCGAGTAGTAGCGCCGTGAACGTCAGCTTTGCGTAAGCACCCTTGCGCTTTTCTTAGGAATGATCGTGACCCGCGGGAGGGCGGGCAGCACGACGTGGATCTCGAGCCCCCCGGAAGCCGAAGCATTGATCTCGAGCGTGCCTCCGTGCGCCTCGACAACCGAGCGCACGATCGACAGGCCCAGGCCAAAGCCGCCGACTCCCCGGTCGAGCCGCCGGAAGGGCTCGGTCAGCGTGCGGGCGTCATCTGGATCGATCCGCGGCCCGCTGTTGGCGACGGTCAGGTGCACGTGCGACCCTTCGGTGTGCGTGGAGACGCTCAGGAAACCGTCGCGGACGTTGTGGCGGATTCCGTTGTCGATCAGGTTGGCGATCATCCGCTCGAGCAGCGCCGGGTCGCCGCGAGTCCAGGCCGGTTCTAGCTCGTCGCGCACGCGCACGTGGGCCTCCTCGGCCCGGGCCCGCAGGTCGGTGATGCAGTCGGCGGCCAGTCCGGCGAGGTCGGCGGGCTCCTCGCGCCCGGCCGCGGCCTCGCTGCGAGCCAGCATCAGGAGCCCCTCGATCAACCGCTCGCACCGGTCGACGGTCTCACGGACGGCATCGCCCATCCGGCGGAGCTCCTCTACTGTCGCGTCGGGATCGGCCAGCGACACGTCGACCTCGGTCCGCATGATGGCCAGCGGGGTGCGGAGCTCGTGCGAGGCGTTGGCCACGAAGTGCCGCTGGCTGGCGAACGCGGCGTCCAGCCGGCCCAGCATGCCGTCGAACGTGTCCGCCAGCTCCTGGAGCTCGTCGGCCGGGCCCTTCAGCCCGATCCGCTCGCCCAGGTTCTCGCCCGACACGCGGCGGGCGGTGGCGGTGATCGCCCGCAGCGGGCGCAGCGCCCGCCCGGCCAGCAGCCAGCCGGCCACGACCGAGACAATCGTCATCGCGCCGAGCGCCACCGCGTATTCGATCAGAAGCCGGTGCAGCGCGTCGGCGCGCAGCTGGGCGCGGATCGCATTGGCGAAACTCGCCGCGGTCGAGCCGGGTCCGAACCCGGGCGGGCGGCCGAAGAGCGATGGAGGCGCGAGCCCGAGTTTGCGCAGTTCGTTGCGATACGTGTCCGGGCCGTTGAGGTTGTGGCGGACCAGCTCGTAGCCGATCGTCAGGAGCACGGCGCCGGTGACCAGGAAGACCAGGCCGTACAGCGCGGTCATCCGCAGCCGGATCGTCGGGGCCGGCAGGCGGAACGCGGCCCTGCCCATCCGCATCAGGTCATCCGATAGCCGACGCCGATCACCGTCTCCACGACCGGCGGCTCGCCCAGCTTGCGTCGGAGCGTCATGATCGTCATGCGCACCACGTTGGTGAACGGATCGGTGTGCTCGTCCCATACGCGTTCGAGCAGTTCCTCGGCGGATACGGTAGCCCCATTGGCGCTCATCAGCACCTCGAGCACCCCGAATTCCTTGCGCGTCAGTTCAACCGGGGTCCCGGCCCGGGTGACCTGGCGGCGGGCGGGGTCGAGCACGATGTCGCCGTGCTCGAGCACCGGCGGGCGGCTCGGTGTCGCCCGGCGGGCGAGCGCGTGGATGCGCGCCACCAGCTCGGCGAAGCGGAACGGCTTGGGCAGGTAGTCGTCGGCGCCCAGCGACAGGCCCTCGACCAGGTCCTCGAGCGCGCCGGCCGCCGTCAGCATCAGGATGCCGGTCTCGGGACGCTCACCGCGGACCGTCCGGCACACGACGTCGCCGTGAAGCCCGGGCAGGTCGCGGTCGAGCACGAGCACGTCGTAGCGGACCACGCGCGCCTTGACGAGCGCGTCGGTGCCGTCAGGCGCAAGGTCGACGGCCATCCCTTCGCGGCGTAGGCCGCGCGCGATCGCCTCGGCCAACCGCTGCTCGTCCTCTGCAATCAACACGCGCATAACAAAACTCAGGATGACGAGCGGAGCGTAAGAAGTCCATAAGCGGCAAGATTCGCCCGCCCCGGCAGGGGTACCTATTGTTACATTGATCGACGTTACATCAGATCGTGTTAGGATCGCCACATGCCTGATCTCGCCGAGCGCGGCATGGCCGTGGGGTTGCGTGCGCTCAACCGCCTGGCCAGCAACGGCATGATCGACCGCCTCGGCCTGCGCGACTCGGCCGAGCGCGTGCTCCATGAGGCCTCCAAGGCGACGATACGCACCGCCACCCGCGCCGGTCGGACGTTCGCGGCTACGCAGAAGCTGTCAAAGCCGGCCCGCCAGCCGCGAGCCGGTCGAAGCGACCTGTTCGACCTGACCCCCGACGACGAGCAGCAGATGCTCCGCGAGTCGGTCCGCGACTTCGCCCTGGCCAAGCTGCGTCCCGCCGCCGACGCCGCCGATGAGGCGTGCGCCGCCCCCGAGAATCTGCTCTGCCAGGCCAACGAGCTCGGGCTGACCATGGTCGGGGTGCCCGAGGAGCTCGGTGGCGCGGTCTCGGAGCGTTCCGCGGTCACCACCGTGCTGATGGCCGAGGCGCTCGCCCAGGGGGACATGGGGATCGCGGTGGCGTGCCTCGCGCCCGCCGCCGTCTCCGCCGCGCTCAGCCTGTGGGGCGATGCCGACCAGCAGGCGACCTACCTGCCCGAGTTCGTCGGCGACAACGTGCCCGCCGCCGCCCTCGCCGTGCTCGAGCCGCGCCCGCTGTTCAATCCGCTCGAGCTGAAGACCCGCGCACGACGTGTCGACGGTGGCTTCGTGCTCGACGGCATCAAGTCGCTCGTCCCGCGCGCGTCAGATTCCGAGCTGTTCATCGTCGCGGCTTCGCTCAAGGATTCGACCGGCGCCCATCCGGCGCTGTTCGTGATCGAGTCGGGCGGCAAAGGGCTGGGCGTCGAGCCCGAGCCCGCCATGGGCCTGCGCGCCGCCGCCACCGGCCGCCTGGTCCTCGAGGGCGTCAAGCTGCCGGCCACGGCGCTCCTCGGAGAGCCAGGTGCAGACACCATGACCGAGTGCCTCCAGCTGGGCCGCCTCGGCTGGTGCGCGCTCGCGGTGGGGACCGGGCAGGCCGTGCTCGACTATCTGATCCCGTACGTCAACGAGCGCAGGGCGTTCGGCGAGCCGATCTCGAACCGCCAAGCGGTGGCGTTCACGGTGGCCAACATCGCGATCGAGCTCGACGGGATGCGCCTCGCCACCTACCGCGCGGCCAGCCGCGTTGATCAGGGCATGCCGTTCGCGCGCGAAGTGTCGCTCGCGCGGCGGCTGTGCGCCGAGCGCGGGATGGCCATCGGGTCCGACGGCGTGCAGATGCTCGGCGGCCACGGCTACGTCAAGGAGCATCCGGTCGAGCGCTGGTACCGCGACCTGCGGGCCGGGGGCGTCATGGAAGGAGGGGTGCTGGTGTGATCAACCTCGAGACCCCCCGCAAGTTCGAGTTCCTCGTAAGCCAGGCCCACCAGGTCGCCACCGAGATCTTCCGCCCGAACTCGCGCAAGTACGACGAGGCCGAGCATTCCTACCCCAAGGGGCTCGACATGCTCGCCGCCGTGATCGACGGCATGAACGAAGGCGGCGCGCTGAGCGGCGCCGGCGCCGGCGCGGTCGGTGGCGGGCCGAGCGGCTCCAACGGCGCGAGGGCCGACCGCGACGGCAACCGCAACGGCTCGAACATGGCCAGCCTGCTAGGTCTGATCGAGCTCTGCTGGGGCGACGTCGGGCTCCTGCTGACGATGCCCCGCCAGGGCCTCGGCCAGGCCGCGATCGCCGCCGTGGCCAACGAGGACCAGCTGAAGCGCTTCGGCGGCAAGTGGGCCGCGATGGCCATCACCGAGCCCGAGGCGGGTTCCGACTCGGCGGCCATCCGCACGACGGCGCGCCTCGACGAGGAGACCGGCGAGTACGTGCTGAACGGCGAGAAGATCTTCGTGACCTCGGGCGACCGGGCCGAGCTCGTCGTCGTGTGGGCGACGCTCGACCCCAAGCAGGGGCGCGCCGCGATCAAGTCGTTCGCGATCGAGCGCGACAACCCGGGCCTGAAGCTCGACCGGCTCGAGCACAAGCTCGGCATCCGCGCGTCGGACACCGCGAACTTCGTGCTCACCGATTGCCGGGTGCCGAAGGAGAACCTGCTGGGCAGCCCCGACATCGAGCTGGGGCGCGGGTTCTCCGGGGTCATGCAGACCTTCGACAACACCCGGCCGCTGGTAGCCGGCATGGCCATCGGCGTGTCCCGGGCGTGCCTTGAGCGGACGCGCGAGCTGCTGTCAGAGGCCGGTGTCGAGATCGACTACGACGCCCCGCCCCACTCGCAGTCCGCCCCGGCGTCGGAGTTCATCGCGATGGAGTCCGACTGGGAGGCCGCCCGCCTGCTCACCCTCCAGGCGGCGTGGATGGCCGACAACAAGAAGCCCAACTCGCTCCAGGCCTCGATGGCCAAGGCCAAAGCGGGTCGCACCGGCACCGACATCGCGCTGCGGTGCGTTGCCCTGTGCGGTTCGATCGGCTACGGCGAGGGCGAGCTGCTCGAGAAGTGGGCCCGCGACGTCAAGATCCTCGACCTGTTCGAGGGCACCCAGCAGATCCAGCTGCTGATCGTGGCGCGCCAGCTGCTCGGCAAGACCTCCGCCGAGCTGAAGTAATTTTGGGCCGCCTTCGGCGGCGTCCGTGGGGCCATGCGACCCCGTCCGGACAGGGATCGAACCCCGGGTTGCCCACTCAACCCGGCGCCGGCCACTCCAGCCAGTACTCGACCCCGCGCCGGCCACTCCAGCCCCGCGCCGCACCCCACGCCGGCCACCACTCCACCCCACGCCAGCCACTCCAGCCCCGCACTGCACCCCACGCCGGCCACTCCACCCCACGACGGCG